>JBMOFC010000028.1:0-23595 GCA_049314455.1 Chthoniobacterales bacterium | reverse complement strand
ACGAACGAAAAAAGCCATGAAAAAGCAAATTGCCGAGGATTGTAAGCTCCAAGAGCAATCGACCCCAACAAGGAAATGAGGGAAATAGAAACCAGTCCAAAAAAACGCCCTCCGACATGCTTGTAATCGAAGTATTCCGGACTTTTTGATGCAGAAGAATTATTCACAGGGATGGAAGAGATAAAAGGGATAAATGAGTATTAGTAAGAGGAAGAGTGTGAGATAGAATTAACCACAACGAACACATAGATAGCATAAAGAGCACAAAAAGAATTTTTGAGTTTTAATTTTTCCATGGCTATTATTTTTTAACTTTAAAATTTTTTATCTTTGTGTTTTTTGTGTTTCGCTTTAGCGGCTTTGTGCTCTTTGTGGTTAATCTTTCTCTCTATTTGCTACGTTGGTGCTTCGTAAGATTTTCAAAATAGCACTTCTTTTCTTCTTCATCACTTCCATCCCTGTGCGTTTTTCTGCTCCTCCTCAGGAACATCACTGAGGGTTGCATGTTGAGAACGCTGTAAGGAACGTAAGTAAGCAATAATAGCCCAACGATCTGGAACTTGGATGGTTGAACCATAACCCATCATGGTATTTTTTCCCCATGTGATCGTATTAAAAATTTCTCCATCAGCCATGTCACGAATCCGTTGCTGTTGCTGATTGGCAATTCCATTGAGGCCATATTTGGAGGCAATTCCATTTCCCACGCCAGTAGCACCATGACAGACGGCGCAGCTGATGTTATAACGTTCACGTCCACGCTTCATAATAGCAGCAGTGACTTCAAAAGGAATTCCCGTTCCCCATTGATTCCCCATACGACCCGTTGCGACATAATCGGGAGAGGCCGAAAATTGGATGTTTTCATACGGGCCAAGGTCACTCATGACATCGTGAGAGGAAGAGCTGTTGCCCTGAGGAGGAGCATAACCTAGAGGAACCGTTCCATCGACATGCTGACGTGCTGAACGATCATCAGCATAGAAATCACTTTCTGTCTGTGGCTTATATTTTGCCTGACGTACCATATCAGGAAATAACTCTATTGGCGGACGCTTTGATTTCCAACCACGCAAACCGGTCATCGAAACAAGCAATAGTACCAAGAGTGAAAATCCAATAAAAAAATAGCGGAGCATAAAAAAACTATAGGCTGTAGACTGTAGGCTGTAGGAAAGAGATGGAGAAGAGACTCATTTTTAAAAATGAATAATGATTCATAAGTTTTGTGTTACAAATGTTTTGAGTGAGTTTCAAAATTTTTTTCTTAAGAAAATGGGCGATTAAAATTTTCTTGCTATAGTCTAAAGCCTGCAGTCTTTCTCTTCATCCTCATGAATCGCCGTAAGATGATTTCCCCCAAGTGAATTTAAAAAAGCAGTCGTTTCTTTAAGAGAGAATTTTTTATCACTGGCTTCAATAATAATGAAAAATTTATCTTCGGTGACTTTCTTAAAGCGATCCCAATTAAAATTGGGATGATTCCAGCGAGGGAGACCATTGAGGGCAAACATCCCAAAAGTTGCTGTGAGTGCAGAAAATAAAATAGTCAGCTCAAACATGATTGGGAAAAAGGCAGGTATGGTAAAAAGATTGGTTGGTTTTCCAGCAACCACGAGCGGGTAAAGGAAGGAAGACGTTCCAAACTCCAAGGAAACAGCCAATGTAAAACCTGTAAGTCCACCGATAAAGACCAAGGCACTCAGCCACGATTTTTGAAGCCCCATGGCTTCATCCATACCGTGAATAGGAAAAGGAGAATAGGTATCCCATTTTTTATAACCAGCATCACGAACTTTTTCTGCGGCATGATAGAGATCACGAGCATTTTCAAACTCAATGCCAAGCGCGTAGATATCATTGCACTGCAATGATAGTTGTCGGTTGTCAGTTGACATTTGACAGTTATGTTCAGCTCGTTGATTCATTGGAGAGTGTTATCAGTTTTAGAAAGACTGTTGAGAAGAGCATTAAGAATTTTTGATACTTCATTAATTTCTATTTCAGCTTGCTCTACTTCTTTTTTTGTAAAATAACTCAGTTTTTCAGCAATAATAATCTGTGTTTCTAATTCTGCTAAACTACCTTTAGCAATTCTCAAATGCTGAAGAAACTCTTTTACATGTTTTCGTGCTTGTCCTTCTGCTACATTGGAAGCCACCGAAACAACAGCTCGTCGAAGCTGCATTCCCAAAGCAAAAGTTTCCTCTTCGGGTAATTTATGAATTAATTTATAAATATTTGGAGCTAGCTCAATAGCTTTCTGCCAGACGAGAAGATCCTTGTAATGCTTTTTCATAATAAGCGTCACCTTGAACCTCCTAACAACTGACAACTGACAACTGACAACTCATTATCATGATGATGCTCTGCAGAATCATCATGATAATGCGGATTCGCTTCAGGCAAGACCGCCTTGACTTCAAACATACAGATCATTGGCAAGAAACGGACAAAGAGGAGGAAGAGAGTCGTAAAAAGACCAAAGGTACCAATGAAGGTGAAAATATCGACCCACGTGGGGTGAAACATTCCCCAGGAAGAGGGAAGGAAATCACGAGCGAGTGTCGTTGCAATAATAACAAAACGCTCGAACCACATTCCGGCATTCACAAACATGCAGATTGTGAAAACGACAAAAATATTCTTGCGACACCATGGAAACCAGAAGACTTGAGGTGAAATAACATTACAAGTCATCATGCTCCAATAAGCCCACCAGTAGGGACCAAAAGCACGGTACCAAAAGGCATCACGCTCGTAAGGATTCGCTCCATACCAGGCCATGAAAAGCTCCATGAGATAGGCATAGCCGACAATCGATCCTGTGAGCAAAATCACCTTACACATCTTATCGATATGCATAGGGGTTATCATATCGTGCAATTGTGGGTAAATAGCACGTGCAGGAATCATGATCGTGAGCACCATAGCAAAGCCACCAAAGATAGCTCCTGCGACAAAATACGGTGGGAAAATCGTGGCGTGCCAACCAGGAATGACAGAGGTCGCGAAGTCAAAAGAGACGACACTATGCACTGAAAGAACCAGTGGTGTAGAAAGACCGGCCAACAAGAGATAAGCCATTTCGTAATGGCGCCATTGACGATTAGCCCCTCGCCAACCCAGAGCAAGAATTCCATAACAGAATTTTTTGACCTTAGTCGTACATCGATCACGAATCGTGGCTAGATCAGGAATGAGACCGGTATACCAGAAAAGAACGGAAACGGTAAAATAGGTTGAAACTGCAAAAACATCCCACAAAAGAGGACTGCGGAAATTTTGCCAGATGGCATTGGAATTAGGCACTGGGGCTAAAAAGTAGGCTTTCCAAACACGTCCCACGTGGAAAAGTGGATAGAGTCCCGCACAGACCACCGCAAAGAGTGTCATTGCTTCGGCCGCTCGATTAATCGAGGTTCTCCATTTTTGGCGTGTCAAAAAGAGAATGGCAGAAATCAATGTTCCCGCATGACCAATACCAATCCAAAAAACGAAGTTCGTAATATCCCACGCCCAAGCCACGGGACTATTATTTCCCCAAACACCAACGCCCGTGGAAACAAGATAACAGAGGAGAAGCGGGGTGAGTAAAGCAATCGGTGAAGTAATCGCGATGGAAATGTACCACCAACGAGGAGTCTTTGATTCGACAATAGTACTGACGTAGCTACTGATCCAGGCCATCGTCCGTTTGTTGAGCACAAGAGGCGGACGAGCCACTGTGTGGCTATTGCTATCGCCCTGCGATGGCAGTTGTCGATTGTCGGTTGTCAGTTGACAGTTATGTTCAGCTTGTTGTTCCATCAGTAATTTTCTCTAGATCTTAGGAAAGAGTTTTGGGTGATGTTCTTCTTGCTTCAAGGTCAACTTTTGACTTCAATTCTTCTGGAGTAGCCACCCCATGTTTGTCAAAATGCGTTGGCCCCACATCGGCATGCTCAGCGTGCCCTGCATGATGCGGAACTCCGTTAGCGATACCAACTCTATCAGCGTCAGGCATCGCCGCATTCGGATTTTTAATACGAGCAAGATAGGTGACACGTGGTTTCGTATTAAGATATTTGAGCATCGTGTAATCACGAGGACTTGCTTTGCGTTTAGAAACCTCACTTGTAGGATCGGCAATATTGCCAAAGACAATCGATTCGGAAGGACAGGCTTGTTGGCAAGCGGTTTTGAAAGGAGCAATTGGCGTTTTGTGAGAGTCGCTCGCACCTGCTTTAACGAGACGCCCAATTTTAGCTTCTTCGATCCGCTGCAAGCAGAAGGTGCATTTTTCCATCACACCACGCATGCGGACGGTAACGTTAGGATTCTTCGACATCTTGAGACTATCGGCCATCCCCTTCGGCGCGAGTGGGCCGTAGTAAAGCTCATCAAGAGGGCGTTGATTATAATCAAAGAAATTAAAGCGGCGCACTTTCCAAGGACAGTTGTTGGCACAATAACGCGTCCCGATACAACGATTGTAGGCCATTAGATTGAGCCCATCTTCGCTATGAACGGTAGCATTCACCGGACAAACCGTCTCACAAGGAGCATTGTCACATTGCTGGCACATGATGGCCTGTGGCAACATTTCTGGATTTTCCTCTGAACCATCAGGACTTGCAAACCACCGATCGATGCGAATCCAAGCCATATCACGGCCACGACGCACCTGGTCTTTTCCAACCACAGGAACGTTATTTTCCGCTTGGCAGGCGAGCAAACAGGCATTGCAACCGATGCAGGTATTGAGGTCAACCGACATTCCCCACTGCTCCTGTGCCGTGAAAGGAGGACGTGTGTAGAGTCCGATAGCAGGTGGAATGTGACCATCCATCCCCATTGTCTGAGCAAAGGTAGAATCCTCTTCGTAGCGCTCTACGGTGCCTTCACGAACAAGATCACGCCCCTCCATACTGTGATGTTCTTGCGTTTGCGCAAAAACATATTTTTTACCGGTCAGCGGCGTGATGGAAACAGAGGTGGTGTAACGAGGTGAGGCGGTGGTACGCAACGGATAAACATTAAAGCCAACGTTATTGACAATATGACCAATGTTTTCACGTCCATAGCCAAGAGCAGCACTCACTGAGCGATCAGTATGACCAGGAATGATCAAGATTGCGATGTCCACGATATGCGTTCCATCACTCACGCGAACATAATCACCATTGGTAAGCCCTAAGCGTTTCGCATCTGCAGGACTCATCAAGAGCGCATTATCCCAGGTGAGCTTTGTGACAAAATCGGGCGTCTCCTGGAGCCAAGAATTACCACTATAGCGACCATCGTAGACGCTAGAGCTAGGAAGAAAGACTAATTCAAAATTATTTTGGCCTTCGTTGTTTTTCGAAGCGCTAAACTTCTCGTCACGCAGAGCGGTGGTCGCTGCTTGCTGCGCCATTGGAGAATTCCAAGAGGGCTTGATCAAAGGCCATGCGCTACCAGTTAAAAATCCTTGATGTAAATAAGCATTCCAAGCAGCAGGAGAAGCATCTTTTGAAAGCTGCTGGAAAGTTTCTTGGATTAATTCAGGACCCTTCGGTTCTGGTTTTCCTAAGAGCGCCTGGAGCAGTTCTAACTCAGAACGTCCCTTCCAAAGTGGAAGAATCATCGGTTGAATCGCACAGAGAGTGCCATCATTGCTACGCGTATCGCCCCAATATTCTAAATAATGGGCGGCTGGAACATGCCAATGACACGCTTTGCTCGTCTCATCCTCACAAAGGGAAAGCTGCACTGTTTCTGGCACTGATTGGATCAATTCTTTCCAATTGACGTTTGTTCCATCACTGAGCTGAGAAGGAGCCGTGTAGACCGGATTCACCTCAAAAAGAAACAGGGTCTTAATCGAGCCCACCTTGATAGCCGCAGCCAGCTCTGTCATGGAGTTGCCGGAAAGACCAGGATGGGCTACCATTCCTTGAAGTGTGGCTCCAAAATTACCAAGGGCTTGGTTAATAGCTAGCGTCAATAATTGCACTGAAAGCGGCTGCTCAGTCCCCACGAAAACAACACTTTTACCTAAGGAGCCAACAAGATCATCCGCAAGAGTGTTGATCCACTTCTGGATCTTTTCTTCTTTTAAAAACTCCTGAGTTTGCTGTTGGTTTTCTTGCTGACTTAGGAAAGAGGAAGCTAACGCCTGCAATTCCTTATTGTTGGTCTTTTGAGCAATAGCTGCTGCCAGAGCTGCAGTGAAAGTCCCAATCTGGCTTGCCTTGAGACGCAGGCGATGATCAGCCATTCCTCCGGTTAAACTGTAATGATTCTCGACCACATAAAGTCGATTCATTTCTTGCTCCGGATTACGACGCTTGTAAAATCCTTGAGCACTTCCAAAACCTGCTACCGACGGATTTAAAAAATCGGCATCCAGCGCTACGATCCTATCTGCTTTTTCTAAAAAATAACGAGGACGAATGCCACTTGGAAGCGCAGGGTTGGCTACTGGATTCAAAAGAACCAAATCAGCAGCCTTCGTAGCAGCATTGTTAGAGAGCGGTTCATATTCCACCCACATGATTTTCGGAAATTCTTTTCTTAAAGTTTCCTGCAATCGATTGCGTGTTGGAGAGTGGACCTGATTTAAAACAATAGCAATCCCCTCACCTTGGGTTAAGAGCGCACTCTCGCGTACCTTAGCGATCAAGGCCTCGAGTGCTTTAGCAGAGACTTTTTTTCCATCTAAAGTTATTTCTTTAGAGCGATAAGGATTGTAGAGGTCTAAAATGGAGGCCTGAGCAAAAGCATCCGTAGAGCCATTACTGAAAGGGTGAAGCGGATTCCCTTCAATTTTGATCGGACGACCATCAGCG
Organism: Chthoniobacterales bacterium; assembly: GCA_049314455.1. Taxonomy (GTDB): domain Bacteria; phylum Verrucomicrobiota; class Verrucomicrobiia; order Chthoniobacterales; family UBA6821; genus CAIWMF01. The sequence goes on along the minus strand of JBMOFC010000028.1, from coordinate 16,783 downwards.
GTTGTGACAATGAGCGGAGTAGCTCCCATCGGACCAGGCATCGTAGTCGCATAGTACAAAAATTTTCCAGGAACTGTCCATTCAGCAGAACGTGTGAAAGGCACCAAGTGGGCCTCAGGACGACGGCAAGCAGTTAACCCCATCCCAGCTAGAGCAGCAGAAGCACCAGTTAAACGTAGAAAATCACGACGTGAGAGACCCTGTGTTTCATGCTTTTCTCCGGCACGATCGGCACCAACCGGAAACTCACGCTTCAGTCCTTCGTTAAAAGCAGCACTATTCTCACGCTCACCGGAACTCCTCCAAAGAGTCGGCTGCGTGTCGCGTGCTGGATGTTGAAAAATACGTTTCATCTTTTAAAAATTACCTGTGACAGCCTCCGCACGTAACCGGTGGATTCACCTGCCACTCCTGTTTAAACTTCATCCCCATTTCTTGCTGCTGGTCAAAAGACTTAGGATGCCACTCCATATTATAAATTTCGCTCGGTGGTCGTAAGAAATTTTCTGGAGCACGGTGACATTCCAAGCACCAGGCCATACTGAGCGGCTTGGCCTCGTAGACCACCGACATTTCATTGATAGCACCGTGGCAGCTGTAGCAGCTCACCCCACGGTTCACATGGACAGCATGATTAAAATAGGCATAGTCAGGAACCTTATGAATCCTTACCCAAGGAATCGGAAGACCGGTCTTCCAACTCTCTTGAACTGGAGCCAAACGAGGACTATCCCACTTGACCTTTCCTTGACCGTGACAGTTAATACAGGTCTGCGTGTTAGGAATATTAGAATGGCTTGCCACCTCGACAAAGCTATGACAGTAACGGCAATCCATCCCGAGCTGCTGGACATGGATAGCGTGCGAAAAAGGAACTGGCTGATCTGGTTGATAACCAACACGTGTGTACTTTGGGGTAAAATAATACCAAATTCCACCGACTAGCCCAGCACCGATAACCGCCAAACAGACGAGTAACTTGATCGGTAGTAAATTGGACCAGCGTGGAAAAAAATTCGACATTAACTTATTTCAAAAAATAACGGTGAAAAGAGGCTCCCTATTTTGTAAAAACGGGAGCGCTGAGTGTACGATAAAAGGAGCAAGAGGCAATCCTTTTTTAAAAAAAATGCACTTCTTCAGGCCTCTTGAACTTCATTTATTTTTGGGTCAAAAATAAAACAACCTGATCTTAAAAAGCCAGTAAAAGCGTTGAAACAATGAAGCCTCTCTTTGAAAAGAAAGGATTTCACAATCTGCGAATCATTACGGCAACACCTTGAGCAAACTTCCGACATGAACTTTGTAACCACATGATCATGAAATAGTGCACGTTGTCCCTTCTTGTTTTTTTGCCTTTTCTAACTGTTGCTCATATCGATGAAAATCTACAATTGCCTTATATGCTCTTTCACAAGGCTTCTTTTCGAGCACCAGATATTGAAGAGGTTTGTTTCCGGGGAAAGAATTATAATGGAAAAACTTATCCTTAGGGGCAATCTTATTATAATCAGAGAGATAAACATAGAGATCACGAACTGATTGAATAAATTGTAGCGTCTGTTCAGTTTTGAATAAATTGGACTTCAGATCTAAAACCCCCTCGCAAAAACTTGCAGCACGTCTACTCCAGTCTAATAAATTCAGCATAGAGGAGTTAACTTGGAAGCACTGTGGCTTTTCAGTTTGTTGCCCCATCTCAAAAGTGAATTGGCCTTGGAAGTGTAAAATCTCTGCTTTTGTTGTTTCACCGCTCTTCAAACAAGCAATGGCTTCTTTAAAAAGTTGTCCTGCTTTTTCATAGTAAGGGATAGCTTCGTGATCTGGATTGGGTTCGTTCTCTCCCTGCGGTGTACAAAGATCGATTATTTCTTGATAGGCTTTGTTGCGCTCAGCATCCCATGCTTCAACGGTCTCATTCAAAGTCTGTTGTTTCGCTTGCAACTCAGCTTGTTTTTTACTCTCTAATGCAGCCTTTCTTATTTCACGAGCTTCCTGACTGTGAGTTCGCTTGACTTCTAAAAAAGACGTATCATCCTCTTCCGTCCCCAGCAGAGGAGGGGCTGAAGGCTCTTTGTCCATTACTAACTCCTTCTGATACTCAGAGTTAGTGCTCATTTCCTTTCCTTTCATGACCGTTTCTCCTCTTTTTAAGCGGTGCGGCCAATCCTCATTTCTTGTGTTTGTATGAGTTGCTAGATCTACCACCGGATACGCATATGCGATTGGAGTATCCTCTTGGATTTCACTCTTCTTAACGCTAACTTCTTCATGAGAGTGTTGTGGTAGCACACCTACTTGTATTGGTATTTTTAAAATATCTAAATTGGCCCTTACTCCTGTTTTGAGCTCTGCCACTGGAGTGATGCTTGTGGTGTCTTCCATCATAGGAGCAGATGGTTGTAACCCTTCGGGAGTGACAACCTGAAAGTTATTCCAAGAAGTTTCGCTTACTAGTTCGTCCTTTTGAGGCGAATGAGAGGAACCTACATCCCTTGAAATTTTATAGTATTTTAAATTGAAAAGGGCGCACTAGAAGCGCTGGAATTTTTTCTTAGGACAAGGCCGAAGATTGAGGTGCTATCTGAAGATAACGTAAGATCTGAGAACGTAGTCATAAGGAAAAAGATCCAGCTTATAGCGTGCCTTTATCGATTTAATACACTATAGTGCCCGGAACTGGCGGCCAAGAGGTAACATCGTCAACATTAAAAGGCGTGCTTCTGGTCGTCCTTCCTCCAGCATTTTTAGGGCTAAGCGCCCGAGATGAGGAGGTTGAGCTCTCATTGATGGACGACAATTCTTCAGAGCGAGATCCTGAAGATCCTGATATTGGAAGTTCCATCATTTCGGTTTTTAATTTTGGTTTTTCAGAATTTTAAATTTTCTTGATACACTTTTGTTAAAAGAAATGGAATTTTTTTCTCGATTGCAATAAGCATCTAGTATTGTAGCATTCTTGCTGCAATTTTAGATTCTTTTGATGAAATCACTCCTGCTCTCCCTCTTACTCCTAACTTCTGGAAACATCGTTTTAGCCCCCTCTTTACTCTTAGCGCAACAGAGCAACACTAAAAAGATCATCGTCTTAACGATCGATGATGCAAACTCTGTTAACAGCATCTCTCACGAAGTAGCACTCGATGAAACATTAGAGATTGAACTTAAAATCAATTCAGGCACTGGGTGTAGCTGGCATTTTTCATCCTTTTCTCAAGAAGGAGTTCTGCATTTGGAATCAGATGTCGATGGCACGTTAAAAAAAGAACAAACCTCTATCGAGCATTTTCCCAATGACAAAGATAAGCTTCCTGTATATGGTGCTCCTCAGAAATATTTGTGGAATTTTAGCCCCACTTCCCTTGAAAGAACCACTGTTAATTTTGATCAAAAAAACCCTGCCCTTCATACAATTAATTCCGCAGCATTTGATATTGTTGTGGTGCCTGCGAAGCACACTGATGCAGTAAAAGCTAGCTCAAGAACGTCTTCTCGTTAGGAAAACATAATAACATTACCACGATGAATCTAGAACATTCTCTAGCAACGCTTCCTGGTCTTTTTTGGATTTGTCTTATTCTTCCTGCGTCGCTTGCACTCGCGGGTATTTTTCTTGCTAGAAAATTAATTGCCCCAAACAAGCGCAATCCTCATCACGACATCGCCCATGCTATTCTGGGTCCTGTAGGGACGATCTTTGGTATCTTAGGAGCCTTTATGGTGGCTACCACCTGGCATGAATACGAGGATACATCTCTTAATCTCCATGAAGAAAGCAATGCGCTACGAAGCCTCTATTTTAACGCAGAGGCATTCGCTCCACAAACGCGTGATAGCATTCAAACACTCTGCAAAAATTATCGAAAAGCTGTCTTAGAAAATGAATGGAAGATTATACAGAAAGGAAAAGATACGCTCCTGGGAGATGCCACTATCAGCCAACTCTATAAGATCTATCTCTCCTATCCGCTCATCACAGAAAAAGAACGCATTTATTATCGGATGAGTGTGGAAAAATTAGAAAAATTAAGGAAGTACCGAGAGCTTCGCATTGAAGATTCCTGCACTGGGTTACTACCACTTCTGTGGATTCTTTTTCTTTTGGGTGGCACGACATTAGTTACGATTACCCTCCTCATGATCTCTTCTCCGGGTCAGACACATGCATTGATGGTCGTGCTGCTTGCCATGCTCATAGGCATCATGACTTTTGCGATTATCAGCCTCGACTTCCCTTTTATTGGATTCACAAAAATGAGCACGGCTCCTCTGGATATGATTCCGATGGAGAATATGCCGTTGTCACTGCGAGCCGCTGCAAGCAGCGGCAGTTGAAGTCAAAAGTTGAAGTTGAGGCAGAGACAATTACTAAGTAAACCAATTGTTCATTTCCTTGTTTTATCTATTGCCCATCGCTCTCCTGATCTTCGCTAACGCTGATGCCACCATTGTAACAGCACCCTCCAAAGTCACAACAGCACCGTTACATCAAGCTCCACCTGCTCACACCTCACTCTCCATCGGAGGACATGTACTTGATGTGGAACTCGCCACGGATGAGCCCTCCAGAGAAAAGGGGCTCATGGACTGCACTTCTCTCGAACTTAATCAAGGAATGCTTTTTGTCTTTCCAAGAGCAAAACAAGTTCATTTTTGGATGAAGGGAACGGCGCTCCCATTAAGTGCCGCCTACATCAACAGTAGCGGCCGTATTATAGAGATTCACGATCTCAAACCATTCAACGAGCAGCTTATTCCCAGCAGTTCTTCCAACATCGCTTATGTTTTAGAAGTAAGACGTGGTTGGTTTTTAGAAAATCAGGTGCTTGCTGGTGACATCGTCACAGGGTTGCCTTCTCCTTCCTCGGCACGATAAATTCACTCTAACTCAAAAAGTCCTTCAACCGCTCCGTAAAACTACGATGTAGCGGCGTGTTTTCTTCTCCGCAGAGTTGAGAAAATTTCTCCAAGGCCTGGCGTTGCTCCGGATTGAGTTTTGTTGGCACTTCGACTTCTACGCGCACGTAGAGATCTCCTTTGCGGGCATTTTGCAGCGAGGGCATTCCTGAACCACGCACACAAAAGGTAGAAGCACTTTGTGTTCCTGCAGCGATTTTTAAATCGACCGGACCACACAGTGTTGGAACTTTGACTTCTCCTCCTAACGCAGCCACAGAAAAGGGAATAGGAATCTGACAATGCAGGTCCATATCATCTCGCTCAAAAACAGGATGCTTTTTGAGATGAATAATGACATAGAGATCCCCTTTGCCTCCGCCCCTCACGCCAGCTTCACCAGCCCCTGAAGAGCGAAGCCTTGCCCCTTCATCAATGCCAGCAGGAATTTTAAGATTGATGCGGGATGTCCTTTCTTCACACCCTTCTCCGCGACACGTTTTACATGGCTTATCAATAACTTGACCGGAGCCATGGCATTGGGGGCAGGTTTGTACTACCTGAAAAAATCCACGAGACATCACCACCTGTCCTCGCCCTTGGCAGAGAGAGCAACGTGATATTTTAGCGCCTGGAGCAGCACCAGTGCCATTACAGCTGTTACAAGTATCGAGTTTTTGAATTTCAATTTCTTTTTCACACCCCGAAAAAGCTTCTTCTAAGGTAATTTGAAGATCATAGCGGAGATCAGACCCACGCTTTTTACCATCTCGTGAAGAAGTCTCATTTCCTGCCTGAAAAAACTGTTCAAAAATTCCACCCCCCATGCCTCCTCCAGCTGCTTGACCAGCAAACATCTCGCGGAAAAGATCAAAAGGATCATGAAAACCACCTGCTGCACCACGACCTCCTCCACCTTGAAAAGCAGCATGTCCATAGCGATCGTAAGCCGCTCTTTTATCAGGATTGCTAATCACATCATAGGCCTCAGCAAGCTCTTTAAAAGAAGCTTCAGCAGCAGCATCACCAGGATTTTTATCAGGATGATATTTGATTGCTAACTTGCGATAAGCGCGTTTGATCTCTTCTTGCTGGGCCGTGCGAGCGACCCCTAATATTTCGTAATAATCACGTTTACTCATTTAAAAAGTTGAAAAGTTAAAAAGTTGAAAGGTTGAGGGGTTGATAGTTTGAGTAGATTGCTTTTGCTTTGCCTTCTATTAATGAAGCGCACAGCGTCTGTAACACTCAAAATTTTGAGTTATGACTAGGAACTTTTAGTCTTGCCATTGCACGAAGACAAGCCCGTGAACCGCTACTCGTTACCCATTACTCTGTGAGGTCCCTTTGCTGACGATGACACTAGCCGGCCTCAACAATCGACCTGCTAGAAGATAGCCGCGACGTAATTGACTGACCACCTGCCCCTCAGGAAGAGTATCATCAATGTGGTGACCGAGAGCTTCATGGAGTTTAGGATCAAAAACCTGTCCAACTGCGTCAATGGATTCCATCCCATGATCTTTGAGAAAATCATGGAGTTGACGCTGCACCATAGAAAAACCATTGATGATTTCCGTCGTCTGGCTTTGAGGATCTTTCTCTGCAGCAGTGCGTGCCGCACTAAGGCCAAGTTCAAAATTATCCATAATCGGAAGTAGCTTTTCTAAAAGTGAACTATTGGCATAGCGAACGATTTCCTCTTTCTCACGAAGCATACGTTTACGATAATTTTCTAAATCAGCGGCAGCACGCAATGATTGGTCACGATACTGCTCTACCTGATTTTTGAGGGTAGATATCTCTTCTTCAGGCTTAGGAAGAGAGGCTATTGAGGAGGCTTCTTTCTGCTCTTTTTCTACTTCAGGAGCAGTAGATATGGGAGTAGGTTCTGGATGATGATGATGCGATGTTTTTTTCACAGTTTGCGAATGGTAATAAGAGTTATGTCATCATGCTGAGGCTGATGATTGACAAAAATCCGGATATTTTCCGTCAGTCGTTTTAAAAGATTTTCGGAACTTTCTAAAGCACTTTCCGCAAGATAGTGTGTGAGGCGTTCAATGCCAAACTCAAGTCCATGAGGATTTAGCGCTTCAGTCACTCCATCCGTGTAGAGCAGAAGACAATCTCCCTGTTCAAAATGAAAAGAGAAGTCATTGCAGAATCTATCGAAGACTTTTCCGCTGTCAATGCCAACAGCCATTCCTTTTGGATTAAGACGTTCAATAGAACGATCACGAGCATGATAAAAAAGTGGGGCGTCGTGTCCCGCTCTTGCAAGAAGAGCCTGATTATTCTGAAAATTAAGGGTGACGTAAGCCATGCTAATAAACATGTCTTCTTTCATATCAGAATAAAGCTGACGATTGACACGATGGAGAACAGAAGAAGGTGAACGCTCTTCAGCAGCGTGTCCACGGAGTGCACTCCGACAGAGGGTCATGATAAGAGAAGCTGGAATGCCTTTTCCAGAAACATCCGCAATGGCAATACCAATGTGCTCTTGATCCACCGACAGGTAATCAAAATAGTCTCCACTCAACGCTCTGGCTGGAATATTAATACCACTAATTTGATAGCCTGGAACGGTTGGGGGATCTGAAGGCAGAAGAATTTTTTGGACTTCACGTGCAATTTCCAAATCGTGATCTAATAGGCGCTTTTCTTCAGCCTCCTTGTAGACCGCTTGGCTGTAAAGCGCAAAAGCGGACTGTTCTGCAATGGCAGAAAAAAGCTCCAGCCCTCCTTGAGAAAAAGAAGCATTAACTCCATTCGTGACTGCCAAAACACCAAGTGTTGTATCGCCATAAATGAGTGGTCCCAAAAAAACTGTATCGAGACCTTGTGCAATTAAGGAAGAAGGTAATGTCTCACAATTGAAAAACTGTGACTCCTTCCAGCCCCACGCTTCTCCCAACAAGCCTTCATGACGTGAAACAGTATGCAATTTCAAAAAATTTTTCAGAGTCCCATATGACTTTTTTGGCATACCGTAACGTGAAGACAATGAGGAAACAGCTTGTGTTACAAATTCAGGAATCACTACCAAAGGTGGTGTTTCATTGGTCAAAAAAGCAGGAACCAACATTTCTTGCTCTCGATCAACAAGGTAAAGAGCACCTCCTTCGGCCGCTAAAATGCGTGCGGCTCCTTCTACAATAAGACGATGCAACTCATGCGGATGAACTCCACCTGAAAAAGCCTCTCCCAATCCATGTAAAAAATCAAAAACCCTATCTTCCTCTTGTTGAATCTCAAGACGCGACTTCTTTAATTGGCGCACTCGCTTTCGTTGAACCCTCAGGATAATTGCAAGCACGATCAAAATAACTAACAAAAAAAAGATTGTGAGGTAAAATCCGAAGGAGGAAAACATGGATGCTCTAATAACAGCATTCCCGATGATAAACTACAAGCCTACACAAACCCAAGGTTACCAATTTTTGAAGATAGCAGGTTCTTGATTCGATAGTGGTATGAGGTCGGGATAAGTGAAGGGTAAAGAGTGTAACATTGAAACAGAGTGAGTTGTTAAGAAGCAAATTGTTATAGGATGTCATTTTTTAAAAAAAGAGCTTGGAAAATGGTTTTTTCCATTACGTCAGCTACTCCTTACCCGTTACTTGACCTCTATACCAAGATACTAACAAGCTTGAAGAGCGATTGAGTGAAAAGCAATTTATTGTGGGACAGACTTTGTCTCGGCTACTGCTGCGAACAAAGTTCGAAAACATTTTTAAACTTTTCCGCATTATCTTTATTAATGCTCATTAAGGTTTCATGTGCGGAAAAAATCACTTCTTGTAATTTTGCTTTTTCTTCTACTGATGGAATAGAAAGCGATGATTCTGTAAAACAACATGGGTTTAAATCTGGAGGAAATTCTTCCTTCATTGACAAAGGTTGGATTGAAAAAAGTTGATCAAGACCTAGATTTTCCATGAGTTCTTGATTACTCTGACTCACGTTGACCACCTTAAAATGCGCTTCTTGATACTGACGCAGACGTTGAGCAATTCCTGTAACAGTCCCCATAAAAGTGGAATCGAGCTGCTCACACTCCCTCAAATCAATCACATAATGATAATATCCCTTTGCGGACATCTCTTGCACGAGCTGTTTTAAAGCCACGCTGCATTTAAAATTTCCACGACCTGTAACACGAATCCAGACATCTTGATCAAAACAGGCGACAGAGATCGGTTGCATTTTTTAAATACTAGAAAGTAACGGAGATTTTAGTCCATCATGCGCCATTTTTCTAAAAAAGAAACAGCAAAAAATTAAAAAAAGGTTCCCTCTTTCCTAGCTCATCGGGTGTCATGTGCTTTTGAGACAACGCGGCACTCTAAATACACTAGTGTTGATTGCTTGTTTCTGATAGGATGGGGCCCTCACTTATTCTTGTTTTAGTTCGAGTATTCATCTCTCTTAAACCCGGATATTTCATACTGATCGTGACGAAGAAGTCGCGATCAGTATGAAATATCCGGATTAGCCAAACCAAAAACCAATAAAATATGAATGTCACCAACAAAACTCCAGTTTCGTTTGCGCGTATCGATTCTAACCAGACACAAAAAGGATCTCCGACAACTATAACAGCAATAGACCGTTCTAACAGTCAGAATCATTCTACCGAAACGATCGAACAAGTCCCCACTGCTTCAGTACTGAAGAGCATTTTGAAGCCAACTACCAGCTATGATGATAGTGGAAAAATTACAAAAGGATCAAATCGTGCTGTTCAATTTTCTGATTATAGTGAAACGAATGAGGGCGAAGAGGTGCCTACTAAGCCTCCCAGCATTGGAATTGCCAACAGTAACGAGACCGCAAATCCAAATTTAGTGCTTCGAGATAGAGGTGGTCGTTCTAGAAGTTATTCCTCTAGCAATCCAGAGCCTTATGATCCTACATTTTCTGAACAGAAAAACTCTGAAAGCCGAATTGACAATGCTATTGATCAAGCAGCAGCCAAGGCCAGCGAGTTTGCGTCTAAAAGCGCTAGTCAATTTGTTGGAGGCGTCAAAAAAATTATAAGAAACGTAGCACAAGCTGCATCAGACGGCTCACAAGTAGTGAATAAGTACGTAGGAGAGCCACTTGTAGGAATAGTAAAGGATATTGACAAGGGTGAAAAGTCTATTGAAGAGATTTTTCTTTCTGGAAAGGAAAAATAAAAAATCTATTAATACGGATAAAACTAGAGACTACAGACTACGGGCTTCAGGTAAAATGAGGTCTCCTGCAACTGATTGTCTTATGCTGCTTCAACTTTTAACTTTAACTGTATCCATTCCTGTGAACGGGCACCTGGCAACCCTACTCTAACTCAAAATTAATATTGACCACATAGGCTCCACCAGCACCAACACCACGAGGAAGGGGGGCAATGTGTGCAACCTTCCCTGCAGCCGCTAAGACAGAGTCATCCATGACCGGGTTGCCACTTGGCTTGGAGAGGGAAAAGTGAGAGATTGTTCCATCTGGTTCAATAGTCAATTGCAGCGTGCAGACAAAATCGTGCTTATGTTCCGTAGGAATGGTAGTAGGTTGTTCCCACTGGCTATAAAAGCGATCGTGAATGAGTTCGTGATATGCACCCAAGGCTCCACTATCAACACCAGCACCACTCCCCTCTCCATGAGAGCTTGAGGAGCTGTTGCCGTTTCCACTTTTATTTTTAAGAAAAGCGGCTTTTGCTGATGAATCGCCCTGTGTCTTACTTTCCGCACTTTTACTTTTTGTCTCACTTTTTTCATGAGAAGAAGATTCTTTGGAGGCATGAAGAGAGGATTCTTTTTTAACAGGAGGTTTTTTAGCAGCAGTTTTCTCTTGAGAAGTATGTTTGTCAGAAACTTTGGGAGTCGCCTTGGGAGCTGGTTTAGGGGTTGATTTGGGAGTTGGTTGAGGCTCTTCCTCAGATTTTGATGGAGAAGTCGGCTTGGAAATTGGTTTTGGACTTGGCTTCGGTACCGGCTTGGGAGTGGGCTTTGGTGTCGGCTTCGGAAGCAGCTTTGAAGTTGGTGTTGGAGCAGCGAGTGGTATCTCTGAATTGTTTTCTGGAAGCGGAGGCTTGCTCTCTTCTTCTGGAACTATGTGAGACTTCGTAGGTGGATCTACTGGAGATGGCGCTACGGCAGGCTCCTCTTTTTTCTCTTGTGTTTCTTTTTCGATTTCTTCTGCCTCGGTTTTTTTTTCTTCTACAACAGCAGGAGGCATCTGATTCGGAGCGGCAGGAAGTGCTGAAGAGGAAGCTCCAGAACCAAAAGAGCTCGTATCTAACCAGGTTACCTGCTCTTGAGGTCGCTTCACTGGTTGCCTCATAAAAGTGATAATTCCTAAAATAAGGACTCCATGAATGCAAGCGACCAGAATCAGTGCCCGTCGAAAATCAGGCTGAATATTTTTCATTGTGGGGAAGTGGAAGGCATCACAGTTGCCCCTTCTTCGGGATGGGTCATGACGCCAACTTTAGTAATGCCTGCTTGTTGTAGAACATCCATCACGGAAATCAGCTGCTGTATCGGTAAATCACGATGAGGACGAACCACAATAGCAAGTGAAGGTTGAACCGCTTTGAGTTGCTGCAAACGACCTAGGAGTTGATCAAGAGGAACCACTTCTTTGTTGATTTTGATGATGTGATCACGGTCGATTGAAATCATCTGCACTTCAGAAGGATTGACGTCATGATGAGCTGTCGAACTGCTTGGAACAACGAGATCGATGCTGTTTTCAAGCAAGGGCGTTGTAATCATAAAAATAATGAGTAGGACAAAAGCCAAGTCCAACAGCGGAGTAACATTTAATTCTGAAAGCGTATGTAACGCTCCATTACTAGAAAAACGACGCATGATTTAGGAAACTTTATTTTTGAAGAGTATCGTAAGCAACGTAACGATGCTCTAACTCACTCGCAAATTCTGCAGCAAAATTATCACAAGAGACAATCATGGAGCGCACGGTAGTGACTAAAAAATTGTAACCAAACATGGCTGGAATAGCCACAAGCAATCCTGTTACCGTGGTGATCAAAGCACCGGAAACCCCAGGAGCCATGGCTGCAAGATTTGCTGTTCCTGCAGCAGCAATCCCACCAAAAGCATCCATCACACCCCAAACCGTCCCCAAAAGCCCCACAAAAGGAGCTCCACTCACCGCAGTGGAAAGAATAATCATCTGTGATTCTAGTTCTAGTGCGGACTCTCCCACCGCACGCTCCATCGCAGCAGTCACCGAACGCATTTGTGAAGGACTCATCCGTGGTGCCATCGCAAGTCGTGCTTGAAATGTCTCATCTACTTCGATCGATCCAAGAAGTTGAAAGCAGAGTTCGTGACACCCTGCTTGATAGATTTGGTAAAGAGGAGATCCCTCAAAACTCACTTCCTGTTCAAAAATTTGCAAGGGTTGCCGATCATGACGGAAAAGTTCCATAAAATCCGCTGACTGCTTCTTGGCAAAGTTCAATACTCGGATCTTCGTCAACATGACCGACCAACTAAAAATCGATCCCACAAAAAGTACGAGTAAAACCAATTTTCCTTCGAACGTAGATTCGAGAAAAGCATAGACGATGCCACTAGCAACAATGGGATTGGGAAAAGAAAAAAAATTCACAGCAGTAAAAGGAATGCAGAAGACTTAGAAGACAAGTAGAGAGTAGCGAATGAAGGGTAAAGGGTAAAGATTAGTGCATTTCAAAAAATTCTTTAGCCCGGATATTTCATACTGATTCGTCGTGAGGCGCGGTGCAGCCTGATGTAGACCAGGAAGGCGATGGATTGCGACGTTCCTGCATTCGCGGGAATGACGTGGCTGTATGTTTCATATTGACTCGCTTGGCGAAGCTCGACTCGCCCCTTTGGGACTTTTCTTCGGAAAGTCTATCCAGCACCCTCCCGGGCAGCTGTATTGCCCGAGGAGCAATTCGAGACTGACGCCGTATGCACCCAAGCTCCCGCAAGCCGTACCAGAATGAGTATGAAATATCCGGGTTAGCCGCGCATTGTGACGTTCGGAGTAACGCGGTCATTCGTATTAGCAGTAGAGTTTCGAAAGAAGTCTGTTAGCAAATTGGGTTTCAGAACTCTTTGCCCTTCAACCTGTACTCGTTATCTGTCCTCTGCTTTTCCTGAATGGTTTTTCGACGATGTTCAGCATCTTCCAAAAATGCATTTTGAACATTGAAACGTTCCCTCACACATGGCACGGAATGATAGTGACCATCTTGATCCATGACACGTGCTTTGACATTGTCTTTCCAAAACCACTCTACAATTTCTTTGACATGAGCTTTGACGCCCGGAGAGATCAAAGGAAAACATGTTTCGACACGACGAAACAAATTTCGGGGCATCCAATCTGCACTGCTTAAAAAAATTTCATGTTCTCCTCCATTTTCAAAATAAAGAATACGACTGTGCTCCAAAAAACGTCCCACAATACTACGGACTTCAATATTCTCACTCGTCCCCGGAATACCTGGACGAAGACAGCAGGTACCACGAATCAAAAGCCTTATTGTAACACCTGCTTGGGAAGCTCTATAGAGCTCACTAATCATACTCTCCTCAACAAGTGCATTCATTTTGATAAAGAGACCAGCAGGCCGACCTGCGTGAGCATGAGCAATTTCACGATCAATCAATCCAAGCAGCATTTCTTTTAAGGCGTAAGGAGCAAGAGAGAGTTCCTGGAGTTGAGGAAATTTTGAAACTCCTGTGAGCAGGTTAAACATCGCTGCTACATCTGCTGTGAGTGACTCACGCGCAGTTAAGAGTCCAAGATCGGTATAAAGACGCGCTGTGGAAGGATGATAGTTACCAGTACCTAAATGAACGTAGCGTCGAATTCTTTCCCCTTCTTGACGTATCACGAGCATCGCTTTCGCATGCGTCTTAAGACCAGAAAGCCCATAGATCACATTAATACCTTCGTTGCGCATCATGCGTGCCCACTTGATATTGGCAGCTTCATCAAAACGTGCTTTGAGCTCAATCACCACCGTCACTTGCTTTCCATGGCGCGCTGCCGTAATCAGCGACGAGACGAGAGGAGAATCACTGCTTGTGCGATAAAGTGTCTGCTTGATAGCCAGTGTATGAGGATCTTCAGCAGCATATCCTAAAAAATCGACCACTGTTTGAAAACTATCATACGGATGGTGCAGAAGAATATCACCTCTGCGGAGATGCCAAAAGATATCGGTCTCGTCGCTTAAAGAAACAACACGCCTAGCACGAAAGCGTTCTTCACGGAGATCAGGCCGATCGATCTCCAACGAGAGTGGGATGATTGGCTTGAAATTTAAAATTCCAGGAAGCCGATAAAGATCGCTCGTACGCAAATTTAAAAAAACAAGCAACTCCTCTGCGAGTTCATGAGGAAAAAATTCATTCACCTCAAGACGAATAGGAGCGTTGGAATGCACGTGCCGTAATTCTTCTTCAATCGCATGCAATAAATTTTCAGAATCTTCTTCTTCAACCGTCAAGTTACTATTTCGGGTGAGACGAAAAAGATGAGCTCCTTTGATTTTTAAACCATAAAAAAGAGCTCCAATATGGTGTTTGATGATGCTTTCTAAAAAAACAAAATGATGTTCCTTTGCCGATCCAGCCTGACGAGCATTTGCATTCATCGTCTCCGTAAACGTTGGATACAGGTTCTGAGAAAAAGGAATGAAACGGGGTAACACTTGAGGAATCTGAACCACGACAAGCCTTGTCCCTAGATGCTCCTCTGCTAACTCCACCAGAAGATTCAAACTAAGATTGAGTAGTTGTGGAAAAGGATGCAACGGATCGACAGCCAAAGGAGTCAGCATCGGAAAAATAAATTCCTGAAAATATTTTGAAAAATATTCCTGCTCGTGAGAAGGAGCCTGAGAATATTCATAAAAATAAATTTTTTCTTGCTGCAGTGCAGGAAGGAGCACCTTATCCCAACAGCGATATTGATCCATCACCTGCCGGCGTATTTTGGAAGATAATGCTGATAATTCCTCTTGAGGGATCAATCCATCTGGACCCTCTTTCGCTTGAGAGCGTTGAGCCTGTTGTTTCAAAGCGGCAATATGAACTTCAAAAAATTCATCCAAATTAGAACTAAAAATGCCCAGAAACTTGAGACGTTCCAGTAATGGATTGGCAGCATCCCACGCTTGATCCAAAACGCGTTTATTAAACTCAAGCCAACTCAATCCACGATTGATGTACAGTGAAGGTTTTTTGGCTTTCATAAAAATGGATCCTATCTTTTTTCACTCCATTCCAAGTGACCAGATAAAAGTTCATCTTGATCAAAAAAATAATAACCAGCGAATTGTCTCTCAGGCTTTTTAGAACCTACATTCAAATCGCTCAGGACTGATGAAGGATATGGAGCCGACGGCGCTAGCTGCTTCGCATCAGTTGAAGGTAAAAGTTTAAGTTTAAGTGGATTTTCAGCTTCGCTAGTGCATGCCGCTTCAACTGATAACTGAAACTGTCGTGAAGCGACTTCTGGCGCGAGGCTGTTATTAGCAGTCTCAGTAAAGTCTGAATACAAGTTCTTAGAAGCCTCTACTAACATCCCCGGTATCCAATCCCGATCATCAGCCCACATTTCGTCAAACGGAATCTGTGTGTGATGACTCCAGAAAGGAATAGCTTCTTCGGTCTCTTCTGGTTCACCCAAGAAGCCTTGCGCTATAAAAACAACACAATGCTGTGGGCTGGAATTTTTATCTACAAATTGAAATGACAACTCTCCCATTTTTTTGAGGCCACAGGGAGTCACTTTGACTTCTTCTTGAACTTCGCGAATAGCGGCTTCCATTGCCGATTCTCCTGGCTCGAGATGTCCTCCTGGACCATTAACTTTTCCGGCTCCGATCCCTCGCTTTTTGCGAATGAGCAAAATTTCTTCCCCTCGCAGAATAAAACAAAGAGAAGTACGTGTTATCGGTTGCCAGCTTTTCCAAAACGCCCTCTCCTTGCGTGTCATGAAAGATGTTTCTTAAACACAAGAGGCTTCTTCGGAAAAACCGACATCGCCACGAATAGATTCGAGTTGACGCAGGGCACGACTCTTAGAATGAGGACGATTACGAATACGACTCACAAAACTAGCCATCACGGGAACCACAATAAGGACACCAGTCGCGAGAAGAAAAAGAGAGGTCCGATGACGAGCACGACGACTCATTTTATCGGCAATGAGCAAGCCAATACCACATCCTGCAGCCGCTTGCGTAATAGCGATCGTTCCACTCACGGGAAGGTTTTCTGAAAAGTGAGAAAGAGAGAGTTGAGACATAGTATGTAATAAATATCTGATTTTTTTATTCAACTCAATCGATAACTGCGATAACGGCGAGCACTTATTTTTCTTTTACTGCGGAGAAAATTTTACAAGTATCGTCAAACACAAGTTCGCGTAACCATTTTTTGACCCTTATGCCTGTCTCATCACTTTCGGGAAAAGTCGAAACCGAGGCTCATGAGTTGTTTGCCAACTCAACGACTTCACAAATCATCTACTCGGGTAATCAAAGTAGTGCCAAAGAAAAAATCGAGGAGATCAAAAAGTGGATACTATCAGATCAGGAAACACTCTTAAAGACTGGAACGTTACGGCTCGTGAAAACAGGGAAGGATTCTTACCAACTTAAAAGACATCAATGGTACCATGATTTTTGTTTTTGGAATAGAAATGATGCTCAAAAGGATGCAGTAACCTTTATCGAGTCACTTTTTAAAACAGCATATCCCCAAGAAGCTAATACAGACAGCAAAGGGCAATCATACAATTTAGTTAACTATCTGATTCACTTTGTAGAAAATAAGGGGCTGTACCAGATAACACAATAAAGTGATATCAAATACAGCATGAG
>JBMOFC010000027.1:0-24527 GCA_049314455.1 Chthoniobacterales bacterium | reverse complement strand
CTCAGACAATGGGTTGCGAAAAATTTAAACTAGTTATCTGGTACAGCCCCAAAAATAATAAATTGAAGTTCTGGGTCTAATAGAATTCCTAAATTCATTCCCATCAGTTTAAGGTACTAGCCCGAATATTTCATACTAATTCTGCTGCGCCTCGCGACGAATTAGCATGAAATATCTGGGCTAGCTAAAGTTGAAGCAGAATTTTTTAGATGTCGGTTGAACCTCATGCTGCTTCAACTTCAACTTTTTACTTCAACTGCTATGAGTGGTATGGTGAAAAAAGTAATTTATCAAGGGGTCCTTGTTATGATTGTTTTTTATAAAAACCCCCGTGCTCGCAGCTTCTGCATGGCATTGCGTTCGTGATGATCTTGAGCACGTCCAGCCCGTTCAGAGTGGCGCGTGTGAAGCAGTTCCTCGATGATTTGTGGAATGGTAGCAGCGTGGCTCTCAATTGGCTTGGTGATCGGAGAGCAGCCCAGGGAGCGGTAGCGCTTACCATCGCGTGCAAAGTACATTTGCGGGATAGGAATTTTTTCACGTTCGAGGTAGCGCCAAATATCGATTTCGGTCCAGTCGAGGAGAGGTTGAATGCGAGTATGTCCTTCTGGGCTGGTTTTTCTCACAAACTGATTCCAAAATTCAGGAGGTTGATCTTTGTAATCCCACGTGAAGTTAACATCACGTGGAGAAAAATAACGTTCCTTAGCGCGCGTGGAATCTTCATCACGCCTGATGCCAGTGATGAGTCCATCAAAAGAATGCTCCTCGATGAATTGCTGTAAGGCTACGGTTTTGAGCTCATGGGTGACGGTCACTGGGTCATGTGTTTCATATCCAATCGAGCTCGTGTAGGCACCACTTCCAGAGCGGGCCTCTTCATTAACTTTGATGATCAATTCAAATCCATAATGCTGCTGCGCCCAGGTCCGGAATTCGAGCATCTCAGGAAATTCATAGGTCGTATCAATATGAAGGAGCGGGTAGGGAATGTGGCCCGCAAAAGCTTTCTTGGTCAACCAAAGCAGAACATTGGAGTCTTTACCCATACTCCAAAGCAAGCAGAGCCTTGGGAAAGCATGGTAAGCTTCGCGCAAGATGTAGATGCTTTGTGATTCAAGTTGATCAAGATGGTCCATGATGACAGCCTGCAGGCTACAGACTACAGGTTACAGAAAAATGAGATTGTGATGAGCGTTCAGTTGCTCTTTCGTAAAATTCTTATATTTTAATCACCCCAACATATACATTTCACGAATGATTTTTAGGATTTTCTACTAGTTCTTATTGCCTCTGGCTGTGTTGTCCTCGCTTACGTTATGTTCGCATAGCGTCTCGCTCGGAACGCCTTGCCAGAGGCAATAACTCCTGCGTATAAAATTCCTAAAAATCATCCGCAAAAGGTATATTACAATCACTATGAATAAAAAAATCTTCTTACTCATCGTTGCGGCCATAATTTTGACTGCTTGTTTTGCAGAGTCTGCTGAAGAATTGCCAAGAAAAACCTATCTTAAAAATATTCACCTGATAGAAATCAATTGGTGTCTCTGGCCACCAGTAAATGAAACTATTCAAATAGAAACTGGGTCTGATCTTGCTATTACTGTGGATCACAGCTAGTCTGATTTGGATGATATGGATTATAGTACGGGTAACAGGCTGTCTCTTCCTCCCGGGAAAAGTCGAAGTTCCATCCGTCTTTATGCTCTAACCTCCAACTGGGATGATCCAATCTTCGGTAAACCCATTAATGACTCATCAGGCATCACGTTCAAGAGTGTCAGCGATGAAAATATAGAAGGCCGGCCTTGTTGCGGTTACGATTCTGATTTTTATGATTCTTATACCGCAAGTGCTGTTTTTCACTTTCATGCAGGTTTTCCAGGTTCGTCAACCGTCTATTTTGGGAATGATAATGATAGCTATTATTACAAACTCGAAGTCATTGTGAAGTGACCTTCATCTATGAATTTCAAAGGTGCTGACATTCTTTCCATCGATCAATTCGAAAAAGCGGATATCGCTGAGATTTTTTCCGTTGCTGCAGCCATGGAAGTGTATGCACAACGAAAAAAGGTAACGCGTGTTTTAGAGGGAGCTGTGCTTGGAAATCTTTTTTTTGAGCCGAGTACGCGCTCCCGTGTGAGCTTTGAAACGGCTTTTTATCGTCTTGGTGGGGCTGTTACTAATATTTCAGATCCCATGTCAACTTCGATGATCAAAGGAGAGTCGCTCGAGGATACAGCTCGTGTCATGGGAGGGTATGCAGATGTGCTTGTGGTGCGCCATCCGCAGGAAGGTGCTGTCAAGCGCTGCGCGGAGGCCACTGCGACTCCTGTCATTAACGGCGGGGATGGGCCGGGAGAGCATCCAACCCAGGCGCTCCTCGACCTCTACACAATCATGAAAGAGTGTGGCCGAGGCATTGATCAAATCGATGGGCTTTCGATCACCATGGTGGGAGATCTCAAGCATGGTCGAACGGTGCATTCGTTGGCCAAGCTACTCTCTCTTTTTAAAAAGATCCATTTTACCTTGGTTGCGCCAGAGCCCTTGAAAATGCCAGAAGAGATCCTTGATCAAATCTCAAGTCGTGGCCATACCATCAAGCAATGTGATGATTTGGCTCACGGGATCAGCAAGGCTGAGGTGATTTATATGACGCGTCTTCAAGAGGAACGGTTTCCTAGTGCAGAAGAAGCAGAGCGTTATCGTGGTCGCTACGCCTTGAACAAAGGGCTTTATCAAAAGCATGTGGGATCAAGATGGGTTCCCATCTTGCACCCACTACCTCGTGACAGTCGTCCAGGAGCGCGTGAAATCGATCAAGATCTCGACGACCATCCGGCACTCGCTATTTTCCGTCAGGCGGAGAATGGCATTCCGCTACGCATGGCCTTGTTTGCGTTGGTGCTAGATGTGTGCCCGTTCTGATCAATTGACTAACTACCAACGTCATTTTTTCAAAAAAGAATTAACCACAAAGAACACATAGATGGCACAAAGAGCATAAAAGAATTTTTTTATAAAAAAATTCTAATAAGTTTTGATTCTCTGCTTTTTTCTGTGTTTTCTTTGTGTGCCGCTTTAGCAGCTTTGTGTTCTTTGTGGTTAAATTTTCTCTGTATTGGCTACATTGGTAGTCACTCAATAGGTAACAAAAAATGCCGCACCAGTAAAGGCGCGGCATTTTCTAAATACGTTTGGAGAGAAAAAACTATGCTTTGCTATGCTCTTCGATGTATTTAACGACATCGCCAACTTTTTGGAGTTTTTCTGCATCTTCGTCGGGAACTTCAACGCCAAATTCTTCTTCAAAGGCCATGACAAGCTCAACGGTGTCGAGTGAATCAGCGCCAAGATCTTCGATAAAAGAAGCGTCAAGAGTGACTTGTTCTGCTGTTACGCCGAGTTGCTCGACGATAATATTACGGACTTTTTCTTCAATAGGTAGTTCAGACATGGTGATTGTTTGGATGAATTGGCTAAAAGAACTAGAGATCTCTGTGGCACTTGGCAACTATTTTTATTAATTTTTTACTCCTGAGGTGTCGGATCTGAAGAATCCAAAGCAGGCTCCTGAGGAGTGATCGATTGTGTGAGGGTATACTCTGGATGTCCCACCAGAGAGACTTGGATGGAATACGTTGTGCCATCTTTCATGAGCGTGGTTGGAATTTTTTCTGTATAAACAACACTTTCTTTGGGGTTGATAGTCACAACACCCGAGATGGGATCGAAAGAACGATCTTCCGACCAGCGAGTGATGACAGTGCCATTTTTTTCTTTCACTAAAATATCAATGCGTTGATTGGTTTGAAAATCAAGAAAGACCATCTCTTTTTTAGTATTGGTTATTTTAAAAGAGACATGAAGTTCAGGAGTTTCACTAACAGAGAAGGAAGAGGGTTCTACAATAATCTGCAGTGGTGCGAGGATCGTTTTATCAGGTGTGATTTTTACAATGGTAAGAAATTGTTTTGCAAAATTTTTCATCTGCTCTTGGATCGAATGACGTGGAGTGAGCAGTGAACTTCTATACATGGGGTCGGCAGCAGCCTCTGCAGCTGCCTGACGAGCTTCTTCACGTTCAATGAAGAAAGGGCTGTTTTCTTGTGGAGCGTTTGAATCGGTCATCTCCTCAATTTCTGTACGCGACACGGTATTGGTTTTTTCTGGGCTACAGCGTGCTGTTATTGTGGTCATCACAAGGGCTAGAAAAAAGAAGAGTGAATAAAATTTCATATTAAAGATGTTCAAGAATCTTCTTATTTTTTAAACTCCTCAATCAATAATTGCTTTTTACGCTCAATATTTTTTATGAAGGTTGTGACAATTTGGAAAAATGGAACATGGCTCGTAGCAGCAATGATGCTCATTGGAACGATCGCCGCGAGTCTCACTATTTGGGTTTATTCGCAGCATGTCTATTCAACCCATGAAGCTCAGGTGATCAGTAGCAAGGGAGATATTGCCGCATTGTATCCTCAACGGTTAGGAAAAAAAATTTTTCCGCACCAACGTGCTAAGGTTACGTTTCATCAACAAAACTTTTTATTTCCGTGTAAAGCAGAAGTTGTTTCGGTGAATCAGACTATGTTGGGGAAGCGGCCTATTCTTCTCGTAAGACTGCAACTCATCGATCGTGGAGATGGCGATCAGATCACAGCTTCAGAACAAGAGGATGACCTCATGCCTGGAACACGCTGTTCTGTGACTATTGATACGACACTTCCGGTAGGCGTTGTTAAATAAATCAACAACGCAGTTGTCAGTTATCAGTTGTCAGTTTCTATTTCTCAGTACTGGCGTCAGAGAGAAAATACCAACAAAATAGCTTCCAAAATAAGTGAAGGTTATTTTTCAAGTTGATTGACACTCTAAATCTACTGAGAACTTAAGAACTATTACGTATCTCTAGAAAGAGATGAGCAACTACCATCCGCACTATTTTGAATATTCTACGAACTACGAAATACCAACTGAAAACATTCCTTCCCTGGCTTCTCGCGCTTCTCACCGGGATTGCGATGAGTTGCACATTTCCTCCGTACGATCGTCCGGGGTTGGCATGGGTTCCTTTTGTGGCTGTTGCGCCGCTTGCTGGAGTGCTGTTGTTTTCACCGCTTCCTGCTTCTTTTGGAAAGCGTCTTGGAGTCACTTTTTTACTTGGCTTTTTTTCAGGCTCCGTTTTTTTTCTACTCACGCTTGAGTGGGTTAGGTGCGTGGCCTGGGAGGGCTTGGTCACCTTGCCTTTTTATTTAGCTCTTTATGAGGGTGTTTGGGGCATGTTCGTTGGGTTAGTACTCCGAAGCTTTTTGGAGAAAGGAGAGAGTTCTTCTCTCAAAAATTTCTTTACTGCTTGTTTAGCCGCTGCCTCGTGGAGTGGCTTAGAATGGCTTCGTGGCACTCTCTTCACTGGCTTTGGTTGGAATTCTTTTGGAGTGGCATTCCACCATGTGATTTCTCTCATTCAAATAGCGGATGTGACAGGAGTAAGCGGGCTCTCGTTTTTGGGTGTCATGACAGGATGTAGCATGGCCATTGCAAGTAGACGGTTTGTTGATGAAATACGACAAAGAAAAATAACAACACCCTTACGCATGCGACCTCATGGAGATTTGCTCGTAACGCTTTTAGTTATCGTCATGGTCGTGGCTTATGGACTACATGAAATGCTGGCTCCAGTACCGCCACAGAAAAGGATTCGTGTGGCCGCTATCCAAGGAAATATTTCGCAGAATCATAAATGGGATCGCGCCTTTGAAGAATCCATTATGGAAACCTATTGCCGTGAATCACGAGCCGCTCTTGCGCTACATCCCGATCTCATTGTTTGGCCGGAAGCCGCCACACCACGACCGCTCTTGTATGATCAAAAAACTTTTTTGCGCCTTGAAGAACTCCTAGAGCAAAGTGAGACAGATTTTTTAATTGGCTCGCTCCATTATGAGGAAGAGCCGCAGAGAGATTATAATGCCGCGATTTTACTTAACACCAAGGAGCTTCCAGGAATTCCCAAGATTCAATATTATGCTAAGAGTCATTTGCTTCCTTTTGGCGAATACATTCCGTTTCGCAAAAGCTTTCCGCTTTTTCAGTGGATTATTGGAGATCGTATTTTAGGTGATTTTGACGCAGGTCCAGGCCCTAAGCTGCTTTTACTTTCGCATCAAGAAATCAAAGTGGCTCCGCTGATCTGCTTTGAAGATACATTAGGCAATCTTGTGCGGCAATTTGCACTACTCGGAGCGCAGGGGTTCATTAACATGACCAATGATGGTTGGTTTGGACATTCAGCGGCTTCCAAGCAGCATCTGGTCAACGCCCTCTTTCGCTCCGTAGAAACAAAACTTCCGATGCTTCGTGTCGCTAATACTGGCGTGACGTGCCTTATCGATCGCTTTGGACGTGTTGCTCGCCAATTACACGATGGTTATGGAAACACTTTTTTTGAAGGAATGATGGTAGCGGAGTGGAGCCTCCCAGAAAATCCGCCGCACACCTTTTATGCGAGGCATGGGGACATTTTTGCCGAAGGGTGTTTGGGAGTCATGCTGTTGAGCATTGCAACCTTTTTTCTTCAAAAAATAAGACAACAACGAAAAGTGTAAGACAACCCACTCTTGCAATTTTTTTTTTGGTATCGTTGCTCGATGAATAAAGCAGGATTTAATTACTGGAAAGAAGATGATTTTTGGATCGGCTATCTCGATGAGTGGCCTGACGATATGACACAAGGGACTTCCTTTGAAGATCTCAAGGTGCATCTCTTAGATCTTTTTAATGACCGTTCCTCAGGAAAAATTCCTAATGCTCGTCGTCATGCCGAATTAGAGCTGGCATGAAACAGAGAGATCTTATAGCGTATTAAACTGAAAAGGTCACGCCACAAGCTTGCTCTTTTTCCTTAGGACTGCGTTTTCAGATCTTGCGTTATCTTCAGATAGCGCTTCGATCTTCAGCATTATCCTGAGAAAAAATTTCTGCGCTTCTAATGCGCTCTTTTCAATTTAATGCGCTATATTCAAAAAATTACAGAAGATGGCGCTATCTTAATAAGGTATGGAGGAAATCACGATTGGTATCGAAATCCTATTACTGGAGTTAGTCAACCAGTGCCTCGTCACCGAGAAATTAATGAGCTTTTAGCGAAAAGCATCATTTGTAAATTTGGAAAGATTTCAAAATAATCAGTTGTTTCTTTTGGCAACTTCGTGTAAAGCAGTGCACCGCTATTTACAAAAAATTCTATGTTTAACCTCACACAACTCTCCGAGAACGGTATTACGCTTGCTATGATCAGTGGATCACTTGGCATCTTTGTGGCGCTTGTTCTCATTCGTTCCATTCTTAAAGCACCTGCTGGCACTAGCAAAATGGGTGTTATCGCTGCTGCGATTCAAGAAGGGGCTAAGGCCTATCTCAATCGCCAAATCACAGCGATCTCACTCATTGCGATCGTCATTTTTGCAGCTCTTTTTTATTTCAAAGGACAAACTACCTCGGCCGGTTTCGTGATCGGTGCCTTTTGTTCTCTGGCTGCTGGGTATGTTGGTATGCGAATTGCCGTTATCGCTAATCTTCGTACGGCTGCTGGCGCTTTGCTTTCACGTCATTCTGCCATGAAAATGGCTTTTAGCGGAGGTGCTGTTACAGGGTTGCTCGTGGTAGGCCTTGCGCTTCTTTCTGTTGGTGGGTTTTTTCTTGTCGCTTGTCAGTTGCTAGGAGAAACCGAAGCAGTCAACAGCCTCATTGGCTTAGCTCTTGGTGCAAGTTTAATTAGTGTCTTTGCCCGTCTCGGCGGTGGTATTTACACCAAAGCTGCCGACGTAGGCGCTGATCTTGTGGGTAAAATCGAGCAGAATTTGGATGAAGACGATCCACGTAATCCAGCTACCATCGCTGATAATGTCGGTGACAATGTTGGTGACTGTGCGGGAATGGCCGCCGATGTTTTTGAAACCTATGCGGTCAGTTTGATTGGGGCGATTTTTGTCGGATTTCTGCTACTCAAAGGAACCCCAGCGGCTGTGATTTATCCCTTTGTTTTGGGTGGGATTTCCGTGATCGGTTCTATTTTTGCAATCTTCTATGTGAATGTTTCCAAGAAAAAGCCAGGAGCTTCACTCATCACAGCTGTTGTGTTAAACGTACTTTTTTCGGCAGCTCTTTTTTATCCAGCAACGCAAGCTCTTTTTCCAACAGCCGTGGAAGCAGCTGGGAAGATTATTACTGCCAATGGCCTCTATGCTTCAGCACTCATTGGGCTGGTGATGACCGCTGTCATTGTGCTCATCACAAATTACTTTACTTCCACGCATTACGAACCGGTTCGTCGCATTGCGCGAGCTTCGGAGACAGGTCATGGAACTAATATTATTGCCGGTATTGCTGTAGGAAATCATGCTACGGTGCTTCCTGCTATCTTTATTATTGCTGCTATCTTAGGAAGTTTCCAGTTCGCAGGTCTCTATGGTGTTGCCGTGGCAGTCATGAGCATGCTCTCTCTTTCTGGTATTGTGATCTCACTAGATGCCTTTGGTCCTATCACTGACAATGCTGGTGGCATTGCGGTCATGAGTGAATCACCTAAGTCAGCACGTGAAATAACCGATGAACTCGATGCCGTTGGTAACACGATGAAAGCAGTTACTAAGGGTTATGCCATCGCTTCTGCTGGTTTGGCAGCGCTCGTTCTTTTCGGATCGTATGTGGAAGAACTCAACAACCACATGATTGGTCAAGTAGCATTAAATTTCTCCCTTTCTGACCCGCGTGTGATTGCCGGATTGTTGATTGGAGGATTACTTCCTTTTGTCTTTTCTGCCTTTAGTATCGATGCAGTTGGTAAAGCAGCTGGAGCGGTTGTTTTAGAAGTGCGGCGTCAACTCAAACTACACCCTGGGATCCTCACAGGTAAAGATACTCCCGAATATGGCCATTGTGTTGATATTGTGACTAAGGCTGCACTTCGTGAGATGATTATCCCAGCACTACTCCCGGTTGCAACCGTTATTGCTGTGGGATTTATTCCATGGCTTGGTGCAGTGGCTCTTGGCGGAGTGCTTGTTGGAACCATTGTTACTGGACTTTTCTTAGCTATTTCGATGACTTCGAGTGGTGGGGCTTGGGACAATGCTAAAAAGTATATCGAAGAAGGTAATCATGGAGGCAAAGGCTCTTCTGCTCACTCGGCAGCAGTGACAGGTGACACTGTCGGTG
Organism: Chthoniobacterales bacterium; assembly: GCA_049314455.1. Taxonomy (GTDB): domain Bacteria; phylum Verrucomicrobiota; class Verrucomicrobiia; order Chthoniobacterales; family UBA6821; genus CAIWMF01. Next base: position 15,299 of record JBMOFC010000027.1, on the reverse strand, counting down.
ATCCTTATAAAGACACTGCAGGTCCTGCCATTAATCCTATGATTAAGGTGGTCAATATTGTAGCGATTCTTATCGTTCCTCTCCTATTCAAGTAATCCCCTGCCTCATCAGTTCTACTGAGACTGTAAATTACAGCGTTGCTATGGTGCTCAAGGCCTCACGTATTTCAATACGCTCACCCTTTGCGCTCCTCGCGCCTTGTACTTCACTAGTCTCAGCGAACCGCTAAAGCAGGGTTACTCTTTACCTCGACTCCTGACGCTGCATCCATTTCAGCGAATTTCAAAAACAGATTTATAGCGCCTTAAATTGAAAAGGGCGCATGAGAAGCGCAGAAATTTTTTCTTAGGATAAGGCTGAAGATCGAAGCGCTATCTGAAGATAACGCAAGATCTGAAAACGCAGTCCTAAGGAAAAAGAGCAAGCTTATGGCGTGCCCTTTTCAATTTAATACGCTATATTCCTCAGATCCACATCTTTTGCTTCTGTTTTCAGACCTCTGCGAATTTGAAACACGCTTCTTAAGTTCTTATGTCCTCTAGCCTCCAGCCTCCAGCCTCTAGCCTGCCGAAGGCGCTAGCCGTTGGCAATGATGAGCTAGCCATTGCTTGGCAGGATGGGGAAGAGCAGTATCTCCTACTGGAAGCGTTACGCAGAGCATGTCCCTGTGCTCTTTGTGCTGGAGAGCCTGATGTAATGGGACAAACGCCTGCTTTAGGAAAGAAAACGTACACACCAGAAAGTTTTATATTAAAAAAATACGAATTCGTGGGGGGCTACGCCTTGCAATTTTTCTGGGGCGATGGGCATAGCAGCGGGATTTATTCCTTTCAGTATTTGAGAAAAACTCAGCGGCATTTTATACCACCTCCACCAGATATGCCGGTTAAGGAACTCGAAGCTATTCATAAAAAAATAGTGGCTGCTGCCGCTGAAATTCATCCTGACGATTGGAGATGATTCTATCAATGTGTCATCGGCGACTCATCATCGTCTTATTAGGTCTTTTAATAGCCTTAGCTCCACTGACATTAGACATGTATCTTCCTGCATTTGATGCGATTGCTCGTGACTTGAAGACTACCACCGCAGCTCTAGCCTTCACCCTTTCCAGTGACTTCATTGGAATTGCATTAGGACAACTCTTCTATGGTCCTCTTTTAGATCGCTTTGGACGAAAGAGACCTCTTTGTATTGGGTTATTGATTTATGCAATAGCCTCTTTCGGCTGCATGAAGAGTTCTAACCTTCAAGAAATGATTTTTTGGCGTTTTATTGTTGGTATGGGAGGGTGTGTGGCAGGAGTGGCTGCTTATGCGATGATACGAGATTTCTTTCTACCCTCGGAGCGTCCCAAAATTTTTTCACTCATGATCCTGGTGATGGGCGTTTCCCCTCTTTGTGCTCCCAGTTTAGGTAATCTCCTTACTCTTTTTGTAGGATGGCGGTTTCTCTTTTTGACGCTAGCACTGATCGCTTTTTTACTGATTGTTGGTTCGTGGTATCTTTTACCATCGGGGGTCATGCCAGATCAAGCAGTGAGGTTACATCCTCTTCACATTTTAAGGGACTATCAGAAAATTGCCATTACACCTCATTTTTATGTTTACGGACTTTGCGGAGCGAGTTCGTTCGGGGCCCTTTTTGTTTATGTCTCTGGATCACCACTTCTTTTTCTCAATTTTTTTCAGGTATCAACGACTGTCTATAGTTTTATTTTTACACTCATTGCTGTCGGCTTTATTTCAGCCAGCCAGATTAATATTTGGTTGTTAACATCTTTTAGTAGCAGCACTATTTTACGAGGAGCCTTATTTTTTCAGGCCACAGCGTCCTTACTGTTTTTAATCCTTTTTCTTATTGAGCGATGCTCACTCATCATGGCATCCAGCTTCCTATTTTTTCTAATGGCTTCGGTGAGCATCACTTTTTCTAATTCTAACGTCCTAGCCATTACCCCATTTGGACGTAATACAGGTCGTGCGTCGGCCTTGATCAGTTTTGCTCAAATGTTTCTTGGAACACTTTCATCCATGATTGTTGGCATATTAGGGGGGCATTATTTGGTAGCGATGCCACTGGTGATGATGATTGCCTCATTTTTGGCCTTATTTCTTTTTTGTGTGGGAAGAAAAAATGTTGACGATAAAATGGAAGTTTATTCCTAAAGAGGGCTCTTTTTTCTTGAACGATATCGTATTATCCCCCCAACAACGTCGCTGGATTATTGTGGTGCTTGGTTTTTTAAGTGCCATCAATCCTCTTTCGATGGACATGTATTTGCCTGCATTTCAGCAGATGGCGCATGCCCTGCAAACGACAACAGCAAATTTATCGTTCACCGTTTCAAGTTATCTTATTGGTATTGGTGTTGGTCAGGTGTTTTACGGTCCGCTTTTAGACCGCTTTGGCCGTAAGAGGCCACTCTATGTTGGTCTTGCACTCTACATCATTGCTTCAATTGGGTGCATTTTTTCTCGTAGCCTTTCTGAAATTATGGGGTGGCGTTTTTTGACTGCAGTCGGTGGGTGTGTTGCTACTGTCGCGAGCATGGCTATGGTGCGTGATTTGTTTGAAGCAAAAGAAAGGGCTCGGGTTTTTTCTCTTCTCATGCTTGTTGTGGGTGTTTCTCCATTGCTTGCTCCAACCCTTGGGAGTCTTGTTGCGATTCATATCGGATGGTACGGGTCTTTTATCATTTTGATCTTTCTTGTCAGTCTCATGATACTACTCGCTGCGTTGATCCTTCCAGAGAGTCACGGAGGAGATGCTTCTGTACAATTAACCCCAGGCTCTATTGCACGTGATTATTGGACTGTTCTTTGCCAAACTCAATTTTCCACGTATGTCTTGATTGGAGGAATTTCTTTTTCCTCTCTTTTTGGCTTTATTGCAGCTTCACCTGTACTCTTGTTTACTTTTTTCAAAGTCAGTGTCTATGGCTATGGATTTATTTTTACGGCACTCGCAGCAGGCTATATTAGCGGCAGTCAGGTCAGCCTTTTGCTCCTACGGAGATTTCATACGCTGCAAGTACTCAACCTAGCGATTGTTCTTCAGATCGTGAGTTCTCTTATGTTTGTCGCTGTCACATGGATGAATTGGATTTCTTTGCCGCTTATTTTTGTGCTTCTTTTCATCATGTTGTTATCAGTTGGGTGCGCCTTGCCCAATGCAGCGGGCCTTGCTATAGCCCCTTTTTCTAAGAATGCAGGCAGGGCTTCTGCACTCTTTAATACGATTCAAGTTGTACTTGGGACCGCAGTTTCATTAGCTATTGGGCTCATCTCAATAAAAACGATGTTTCCTATTGCGGTAGTTTTTGCCCTTCCTGCAGTAATGGCAGGAATGCTATTCATCTTCAAAAAACACATAAAGCAGGTATTATCAGAGAAAGAAAAAACTATTGAAGTCGGAGCTCTTCATTAGTTTCATCTCTTGTTTTTAGCCCGCTTGCGGCTACTCTTTTTTTCTTATGGAACAAATCATCATTATTGGCACGGGTTGCGCCGGCTTAACAGCAGCCATCTACGCTGCACGGTCAAATCTCTCCCCACTCGTGCTAGAAGGGAATCAACCAGGAGGACAGCTTACAACAACCACAGAGGTAGAGAATTTTCCAGGATTTCCCGAAGGAATTGATGGACCAGAGCTCATCATGCGAATGCACACGCAAGCAGAGCGTTTTGGGGCCCGGTTTCTTTATGGTAGCGTGGAGAAATTTGAACATCGTGATGGGGTTAACCGTGTCAAGGTTGATGGAAACTGGCTTGAGACCAAGGCCCTGATCATCGCCAGTGGTGCTTCCGCGCGGTGGTTAGGTCTTCCGGGAGAAAAAGAACTCGTCGGTCATGGACTCACCTCATGTGCCACCTGCGATGGGGCTTTTTATAAAAATGTTCCGGTCTGCGTGGTAGGAGGTGGTGACTCGGCGTGTGAAGAAGCGCTTTTCTTGACACGCTTTGCTTCCGAAGTTTATTTAATCCACCGCCGCGATACCTTGCGTGCTTCTAAAATCATGGCTGATCGAGCGCTCGCACATCCTAAAATAAAACCTCTTTGGAATAGTGCTATCGTGGAATATCTTGCTGATGAAGAAAAAAAAATGCGTGCGATCTTGCTCCAAGATTTGGTTTCTGGTGAAAAACGTGAACTCGAAGTGAAATGTGTTTTCGTCGCCATTGGGCACGATGCCAATACCGGGCCTTTTGCTGGGAAGTTGGACATTGACAACAAGGGATACCTCACGCCAACCCATGGAACTGAGATGAATGTCCCAGGAGTCTTTGCCGCAGGGGATGTAGCTGATCAAATCTATCGTCAGGCGATCACCGCTGCGGGTCAAGGGTGCGCTGCAGCGATCTCGGCGGAACGATGGTTGGCGGAGGAGTAGTACAGACTATAGGTAACAGGCGTAACTATCAACGTAGCCAATGTAGAGAAAAATTAACCACAAAGAACACAAAGCCGCTAAAGCGGCACACAAAGAAAACACAGAGATAAAATTTTTATAAAAAATTTTAAAGTTGAGAAACAAAGACCACAGAAAAAAGTTGAGAATCGAAAATTCTTTTTGTGCTCGTTGTGCTGTCTATGTGTTCGTTGTGGTTAATGCTGTTAAACAAAATGACATGAGTAGTCACAGAAAATTTTAAATTAAAAATCAAAGCGCTTTTGAATCAGCGATGAATTTTATGGATGAACTACTGCAAGACCAAGCGGAGGCACTCGTGGAGTCGTTGGGAAGGTTTCTGAATCTAGCAGATCTTGTTTTTGATGACGAGGATGACACATGTCTGGTTCGTTTTGATGAAAAAAATCAAGTAACCCTCACCTGGTTGGAGGAAGGGAATATCATCTTGATCGACGAATTTATTACAACGCTCTCTCTTCAAGATCGAGAAAATCGAAAGGAGTTGGTGGAGGCTATGCTCCAGGCCAATATCTTTTGGATGGAGACTCAAGGGGCAACCTTAAGCATGCATCGTGAGAGTGGCACGGTGATTGTGGCACGTCAATTGCCTGTTTATCGCCGTGATGGTGTCATGATTGAAGCAGCGGTCCGCGGGACTGCAATTCGAAATCTTGTCAGCGTTGCCTCTAAGTGGCGTTCTCTTTTAGTAACAGGAGAGACCAATGCATTTCTCAAACAGCGTGTTGAGACCGTGGAAGATCATTCTGAGCAACCGTTCCATCCACAGAGTTCCAACGCAGATATCGCCAATCATTCTGAGGCGCTTGTGTAATAAAAGTAGTAAGCAGTAAAAAGTATGAATACGAATCTTACAGCAGGAATAAGCCTCAATGACCTCAATGAATTTTTTTCAGACAAAAAGTTTAATGAATTGGGTGACCGTCCAGAGTTTACAGAAAAAGATCTAGAAGACGAAGAATGTAAAGAGGGCAACAAAGAAGTAGACGACCTTAGGCGAGCGTCGATTTCTCTTCAATCGTCTCAAGCTTCGACAGTAGTTTTGAACCATGCCGAAGACTCTCTTAGTACAGTGAGAAGCCAGCCTGCTCAAGATGGACCGAGTGATCGTGCTCAACCCTACATTCATAGAGAGAAATGGATCGAGCAGAAGGAGGGGTCGGTTGACAAACTGCACACGAGTGTAATGAAAAGAGCAACAGAATTGCTCGATAAACTAAAAAAGGCTAAACAGGACTTTTGGAGCAACTGCAGCACTCGAAAAAACAAAAAAAGTGATTCATTGAATAGTGAGGATCGCCTTCATGCTGCTGGAGAAACGGAGTCAGTAGAAGAGAGCAAAAGTAGTAACAAAATCGGGAACAGAGAACTTTCTAAGAAAGAAAAAAAAGAGCTGTTGCCCTTTTCTCCTCAGTGGATAACCACCATAAATGATTTCTTTTCAAAAAAAGATACCGATTTGTCAAACGATTATCAAATCATCACGACTCCCAAGAATGATGGGAAAACCGGGGTCTGCAGACGAGATGATTCGCACTCGATGAATGCTTGGGAGAGTAGGTTGGTTAGAGTGAACAACGTAAATTCTTCTAATGTGAAGAGCACAGAGGAGCCCTCGAATGCTACGACAGTTATCTATGCTTCGGTTCGTTGTGCTACATATTCAGGAGAACAACGTCTCATCGATAACATGCAATCTGTTTTTGAACTTCAGGCACGAGATGCGAATAGCACAATAGCTGAAGCACTAAAGAGTGGCTTTGGTTCACAAGAAAATCCAATAACCCTCAAGATGCTCTCTAACAGTCTGCTCTCTCCAAATTTTTTTTCGAGTGGTACAGATTTTGAAGGAACGTTACGCAGTGCTCAGTTGAGTCTTATTAAGTGGGCCAATTGTCAAAAAACCCCCTTTAAGCTGACGGTACGTATTGGCAATGAAACAAAAACCGTCTGGGTAAAACCGAATATCCTCATGTTCAATACGCCAGTGCAACCTAGAGATAGGCAGTTAATGTCTGTCATAGGAGTCGATGATCATAAATCCAACGTGGAGGTGCTGAGATGCCTCAAGGAGGAGTTTAAATCTCATATCGATGCACAAAAGCAAGAGCTATCCAATGCCTTCGGCGATATATATCATAATACTCTAATACGGAAATTGGATGGGATGGGGGAATTGAAAAACTTTAATGATGAGCAAAACTTGTCAATAATAAGGAAGCTTCAAGAAAAAGCACTTGATTTAGCGCTCAAGATTAAAGTGGCTCAAGAGCTCATGAGGGAAATCTCGGAGATGGAAGAGCATCCATTCAACTTCAAAACGGGAATGTATGGGGAGAACTATGGGAATCCTCATGCTTTCAATGCGAGATTGAAGGTCTTGTACTACAAAATGGGTAGAATTTCCCTTGATAATTGCAAAACTGGCAAAGATCGTACGGAAGATAGTGTTGTCGCGACAGATCTGCTGGCTGCTGAGATTGATGGTAACGTAGAAGCAGAAAAGGATCGTTTGTTCAAAAAATTTGATTTTAATCTACCTAAGCCTGAAGAAACCAATGTAGAAAAAATTGATAGATTCACAGGCGCCATCAGAGGTATAGCAGATGTGAATGAACCAGCTGTTACGCAAGGGATAGTGCTGGACAAAACCGCAAAAGCAAAAGAATCAGCTTCCACTCTTGTCCCCAGAAGAGATTTTTTATCAGCAGAAAACTTAAAAAAAGAAATAGCAGCTCTCAACATTACGAAAGATCTTAATGATCAGATTATAGCAATTATTGAAAACTATTCTCCGACAAAGCCAGGTCAAAAAAATCTTTATACAACAATTAGAGATCAGTTTAAGGGCAGTAATCAAATACCACCCTCGCTAGATGCATTACTCACCCGATTCGAAAATACCGCAAAACGACGGATGGCTTTCGCTCTCACTCTAGCTGGGGCCACGATTCAGATGGTGAATAACAAAACCGACCTTATATGGGGAAACAAACAGCCCCGCTATTCCGATTACTTATTTGGATTGTCTCATGAAGAAATAGAGGCTTACTCGCAGTATATGGCGGCCGAAGTAAAAACTTGAATCCTACTTCTTGGTCATTGTGTTGTTGATTTTTCTTCAAGCTCCAGCTCGAAGTCTATAGCCTGTAGCCTGCTTCCAGCCTCTTCCCATGCTCTTCTGCGATCTTACTCAATTTTATTCTCCTGTGGGTGGCGGGGTGAGGCGTTATTTAAGTGAGAAGACAACATACCTCACGGCGCATGGAGATCGTCATCTTTTAATCGTTCCCGGGGAGAAGACGGAGCGGCGTGAAGAGGGAGAGAATATTATTTGGACGATTGAGTCGCCGCTCATTTCACGCACAGCGCGGTACCGTGTTTTGTTGAATGTCAGCTTCATTGAAGAAATTTTAGAACAAGAAAGACCCGATCTCATTGAGTCGGGGGATCCTTACCAAGTGGCTTGGAGAGCTATTGCTGCGGGGCGTCGGCTTGGGATTCCCGTGGTTGGTTTTTACCATTCTCATTTTCCGGAAGCAACGGTCCGACCGGTGGCTCAATATTTGGGAGGTCTTTCGGTTTTAATTGCAGAGGAAATTTCCCATCGCTATGTCACCACGCTTTACAATCGCTTTGCAAAAACCGTGGTCCCTAATCCTGAGTTAGCTGCCTTGCTGCAAGGGTGGGGTGTCAAGAATACGGAGGTCGTGGAATTTGGGGTTGATACGAACCGCTTCTACCCTGATGTTTCGAGGGGGAAGGCGTTGCGCGAACAATTAGGGCTCAGCGCGGATCAAAAAGTGCTACTCTACGTCGGTCGTCTTGCTCCTGAAAAAAATGTACGTACGCTCTTAGGAGCTTTTTTACAACTGCACGTGGCGCATCCTGGCAAGTATCATCTCATCGTGGTGGGGGATGGAACAGTACGAGGCTCCGTGCAGCGGTTGCAGGAAAAAACCAGAGCTATTACCTGGCAACCTTATTGTCAAAGCCCTATAGAGCTCGCTGACTTTTATCGTGCAGCTAATCTCTTTGTGCATCCTGGAGTTCATGAAACATTTGGACTTGTTACTTTGGAGAGCCAAGCGTGTGGGACACCCGTGATTGCAATTCAGGGCACTGCCATGGATCGTATTCTTTTTCACACAGCTCCGTATGGAGCTAAAGAAAACACGCCTCATGCTCTTACCGAGGCCATAGAACATTTTTTCTCACTTCAGATCGATAAGAAAGGAGTTGAGATTGCAGCCTTCATGAAAAGTCATTACGATTGGAGCCACGTTTTTAAAAAACTCTTTTCCATTTATCGCAATGTTATCGCTTCCCATCTCCCCCTCTCCAGGTGTTCTCATTCGTCGCTATCAAAAAAGTGATCGTGCACGCGTGCGTGAGCTTTGCTGCGAAACCGGTTTTTTAGGTCGTGATATTGCTCCTGTTTTTGAAGATCGCGAACTTTTTGCAGACTATCTCACGCGTTACTATACCGATGTAGAGCCTGAATCCTCCTTCGTGCTCGAGCATCATGGAATGATTAAAGGATATCTTCTTGGATCGTGTCATCCACTACGCCAGCAAAAATTTAGTTTTTTGAATAACATCAAATTATTTCTCAGAGGAATGAGCAGTTATCCTCGTTACAACAAGGCAACGCGTGATTTTATTGGATGGATTTTGCGCAATTCTTGGCGAGAAGTTCCTGCGGCTCCACGACGTAGTGCTCATTTTCATTTTAATATTTTGCCCGAAGCGCAAGGACTCGCTAATTCCAGCTCACTCATGAATGCCTATCTTGACTACTTGCGCGATGCTGGAGTTACCTCTGTTTATGGCCAAGTAGTAACTTTTGAAACACGTCGTGGAGCTCGCGTTTTTGAGCGCTACGGCTTTCAAGTGTTAGAACGAAAAGAAATCACGAAATATCGCAATATTCACTCAGAGCCAGTCTATTTGACGACGATACTAATGAAACTCTCCCCGCGCGATTCGGCGTAACCTCAGTGTTCGAGTTAAGTTGAAGTTATGAGTTGAAGTTAAAGCAGCAAAAAAGGCAATTTGTTGACGTAGGCCTCATTTTACTTGCAGCCCGTGGTCTGTAGTCTAAAGCTTTATCCGTTGCTGTGAACGGATAGAGTTGAAGTTAAGAGTTGAAGTTGAAGTAGAATACATTGTATTGTCATCTACTTCAGTACCTACTCTCTGAACGACTGCCTTGTTGTTTCAAATTCAACTTTGAACTTCAACTGTACCCGCTCTCTGAACAGGTGCTCGGACAATACCAACCCTTACTCTCAACGTGGAAATTAAAGAAATACGTGCCCTCATTGACCTCATGAAGAAGAATGACCTTGCGGTCTTCAAGATTGAGGAAGGTGACTTCAAGATCACTCTGAAAACTCCTGAGGGAGCCAGTAGTAGAACTGTCGTTCAAGGAGTAGCTTCTCCGTCGCCATCACTATCGTCACTTCCTGCTGCAGCCGCAATGCCTGCTCCAAAGGAGGCAGCCCCTACTCCTAGCAATTTTAAAGAAATTTTATCTCCGATGGTAGGCACCTTCTATACAGCGGCTTCACCTGACTCCCCCGCTTTTGTGGAAGTTGGCAAAGAGATTCATCCCGAATCAGTCGTCTGTATCATTGAAGCCATGAAAGTGATGAATGAAATCAAAGCCGAGCTTGCTGGCACGGTCGTCGAAATCGTTGCTGCCAATGGAAAGCCGGTGCAATTTGGCGAAGTCCTTTTTCGGGTGAAATAAGACGCTGATCGGCAGTTGAAGGTTTAAGGGAACTACCAAGCGATTTTTTTCCAAAACGAACTCACCACAAAGAACACATAGATGACACAAAGAACACAAAAAGAATTTTTTTATAAAAAAATTCCAAGAAGTTTTGAGTTCCAGCTTTTCTCCCCTTTAAAATTTTTTATAAAAAATTTTATCTCTGTGTTCTTTTGTGTGCCGCTTTAGCGGCTTTGTGTTCTTTGTGGTGAATTCTTCCCTATATTGACTGCGTTGGTAGTTACGTTTTAAGGATTATCCTCTAAAATTTTTTTGTCTTCGATCTTACAACCCTCCAGCCTCTAGCCTGCTTCTCATGATTAAAAAAATTCTCATTGCCAATCGTGGCGAAATTGCCCTTCGTATTATTCGTGCTTGTAAGGAGCTTGGCATTGCGACGGTCGCTGTCTACTCACAACCAGATATTGATTCGCTTCATGTGCAACTCGCTGATGAAGCTGTTTGTATCGGCTCTGCACCTAGCAGTGAGAGTTATTTAAAAATTGATCGGATTCTTAGTGCCGCTGAGATTTCTGATGTGGATGCCATTCATCCTGGATATGGATTCTTAGCGGAGAATGCTCATTTCGCGGAAATTTGTGCCTCTTCCAATATTAAATTTATTGGACCTCCTGTCTCAGCCATCAAAATGATGGGAGATAAAAATAGTGCTCGAGATGCTGCTCGTCGTGCAGGAGTGCCGATTTCCCCTGGAAGTGACGGTCTTGTTGAGTCAGAAAAAGAAGCGCTTAAAATTGCCCGCCATATCGGTTTTCCAGTGATGATTAAAGCCGTTGCTGGTGGTGGAGGACGGGGAATGCGTATTGCCCATAATGATGGGAGTCTTGTTCAAGGTTTTCATCAAGCACGCATGGAGGCTGAAAAAGCCTTTGGTAATGGTGCTGTTTATATTGAAAAATTCATCGAGAATCCTCGACATATCGAATTTCAAATGTTCGGTGATACCCATGGACGTGTCGTCCATTTAGGAGAGCGTGACTGTTCTATTCAACGACGGAATCAAAAAATTATTGAAGAATGCCCTTCTCCTGTGATGAGTCCTGAGCTTCGCGCTAAGATGGGAGAGGCTTCCGTGAAGCTCTGTGAGTCTGTGGGATATTACAATGCAGGAACCATTGAGTATCTTGTCGATGACAAGGGAAACTTTTATTTCATGGAAATGAACACACGAATTCAAGTGGAGCATCCAGTAACCGAAGAGGTCTACGGTTGCGATCTTGTGAAGCAACAGATTCAAGTGGCCGCAGGAGAGCATCTCTCCGACTATGTCGTCAATGCGAAGCCACGTCTTCACTCCATAGAGTGCCGTATTAATGCTGAAGATCCGGGAAAAAATTTCCAACCAAGTCCTGGTTTGATCGAGGCCTACTATGCTCCCGGAGGTCGTGGGATTCGTATCGACTCACATGCCTATGCCGGTTATCCAATTCCTCCACACTATGATTCGATGATTGCGAAGATCATTGCCACTGCCTCCACGCGTCAGGCAGCGATTAATAGAATGAATCGTGCCTTGGGAGAATACCTCATCTTAGGCATTAAGACGACGATTCCTCTTCAACGAGCTATCATGCGTGATGCTGATTTCTGTCGAGGTCATTATCATACGGGATTTTTGGAGCGATTTTTAGAGCAAGGTGTTCCTGAGTTGAAAGATTAAAATTCTTCCATTTTTTACAAGCCTCTAGGAGCCTTTCCTGAAAAGAGGGCTCATGCGTTGCATCAAGCCATTCTAAAGGTGCCGCACACCAAAAAGGATGATACACAATAATCCCTCTTTTATTGAGTATTGCTCCTAAATAACTAAAAGAAGAACGACTTATGATCAAGAGATCAGCTGTTGCAAAAGAACGAAGTGTCTCGATGGGATCATGATTGATCCATTTTTGTAAGTTAGGGATAATATCAAAATCTGTAATCTCACTCATTTCTTTGGTAATGATTACAGGTTGCTGGATTCTATGATCAATTCCATCATGGGACGGTGTAACGGCAAAAGTTTTTGAAGGCATTTCTGTATGTAGCTCGCAAACAAAAGGAATTCCGAGCTTATTAAGTACTTCGATGATCTTGTGTACCATGTTGATATAATAGCTGTTTGGTAACATCCTATAAGAATCAACTGCAAAAAGTTCTCCGCGTCTTACATGGATTGTTATCCTAAAAAGAGAGGAGGGGGAACTTTCAAAAGGACTAATATCCTTTATGCAATCAAGCATCCCGGGTTTTTGATTCACTAAATAAAGTGGCCAACCAATTTTGAATAGGTGTGCCTCCTTGCTCTTTTTTAGTTGCTCTCTCAATGAGCAGAGAAGCGATAAATCAGCCTTCAAGCAAAACAGATGATGAACTTTTGTGTGCTCTAGAATTTCACTATCTGAGGGGATTGTAAAAAGCTGGTTGTAGCGCTCTGTGAGCTTAGGATCTAGTTCGTTTTTTTCAAGATTTAGCAAGCCTTGGTATGGAAGCTTTTTAAGCGGCGAATGGATATAAGAAACTCCTAAAAACCGCGAAAGTGCATAAATACAATAAATACGATGGAGTTGAGAGCCTGCACCATCAACGATTAAAGACTCATTATCATAAGTTAGAACAAAATTATTAATACGGTCTGAATCAAGATTATTGTTGTTGTTGCTCATTTTATTACAGTGATATCCAGGCTAGAGGCAATGCTAGCTACTCAGAGATCTTTTTTCATAATCAGGCTCTTTGTTCTAGAGAATGACTCTTTTCAACGCCTCAATATTTCAACGATTCAACATGTTGTTTACCTAAAGCAACCAGCATTGAGGCTAGAGGTGAGAGGATCGCTTCCATTTTTTACAAGCCTCCTCGAGCCTTTCCTGGAAGGAGGGTTTGTGGGTTGCATCAAGCCACTCTAACGGCGTTCCAAACCAAAAAGGATGATAGACTATAATTCCTTTTTTGTTGAGCATCGCTCCCAAATAACTAAACGAAGAGCGACTCATGATAAATAGATCAGCTGTGGCAAAAGAGTGGAGTGCTTCTATGGGATCATGGTTGTTACATTTTTTTAAATGAGGGATGACGTCAAACGTATCTAAAAAACTCTCTTCTACGTTCAGTGTTACTGGATTTTTAACACGTTCCTTCATCGCCTGCATTCCATGATGTTCTGAGGTAACCACAAAAGTTTGAGAAGGAGTTTCCGTGTGCAGCTCACAGGAAAATGGGATATGAAGCCGTTTGAGAACTTCAATAATGTGTAACGTTAGATTGATATAGTAAGAATTAGGAAGCATTCGATTTCCTTCAGGGGAGATCAAGAGGTCCCCACGACGTACATGAATGACTATTTTGAAAACGGAGGAACAAGGCCTTTCAAAGGGGCTTACTGCTTTAACATAATGAATCATTTGAGGGTGTTGATTCACTAAAGAAAAAGGCATATCGATTTTAAGCAAGAGATATTCCTTTTTCTTTTTTAATTCTTCCCTCAATGCCCAGAGAAAGGAGATATCAGCCGTGATGTTAAAAACGTGGTGAACTTTGGCTTGCTCGGGAAGCTCTCCATCTGAGGGAATGGTTAAGAGCGTGTTGTAGCGCGTCACAAGGTCAGGATCTAATTTATTTTTTTCAAGGCTTAGTAAACCTTGATATGGAATTGTCTGCAGAGATGTATGAATGTAAGAAATTCCTAAAAATCGAGAAAGTGCATAAATCCCATAGACACGTTGAAGTTGAGAACCTGCACCATCCAGAATCCGAGATGTGTTGTCGTAACTTAGGATCAAGTTGTCCATAGGGATTCTTTCTGCTTCTTCCATTGGAGACAGGCTTCTAGGAGCCTGTCGTGAAAAGAGGGTTTGTGCGTGGCATCAAGCCATTCTAAAGGTGCAGCACACCAGAATGGATGGTATACAATGATCCCTTTTTTGTTAAGCATCGCTCTCAAATAACTAAATGAAAAGCGGTTCATGATGACAAGGTCTGCAGTTGCTAATAATCGTAGGGATCCAAGAGGATCATAATTGATATATTTTTTTAAGTTAGGGATTATGTCAAACTCTTCCATGTGGTGATTTTCAGGATTCATGATAACTGGCTTTTCGAGTCGATGTCTCATGGAGTGATGTTCTGGTGTAACAACAAAAGTTTGTGAAGGAATCTCTGTATGAAGTTCACAGCTGAAGGGAATTTCGAGCCTCTTGAGTACTTTAATAATTCGTAGAGAGAGATTTATGTAGTAGATGTTAGGAAGAAGACAAACATAATAAGGGGAAATCAGGAGATCTCCACATCTCACATGAATGACTATTTTCAATAGAGAAGAAGGAGGTGCCTCAAAAGGAGTTACCTCATGAACATGATAAAGCATTTCAGGATATTAGTTCACAAAGAAATAGGGGCAGCCCATTTTGAGCAAGGCAACATCAGAGCTGGCAGAGAGTTTCTTTTTTAAAGCAGCAAAAAAAGAGAAATCCATTTTTAATTTATCAAAGTGGTAGATCAAGGCATAGGGAAGAATTTCTTGATCCGAGCGGATATGAAAGAGCTGATTGCAACGAGGAACCAATTGAGGGTCGACCTCATTTTTTTCAAGAGCGAGGAGACCTTGATAGGAGATTTTTTGAATGGGGGTGTGAATGTAGGAACAACCTAAAAATTGCGCTAAGGCATAGACTCCATAGAGCCGTTGAAGCTGCGAACCAAGCCCATCGGCGAGAGAGGTGGGATTGTAGGTCAATGCTAGTATCGCTGGCTACACTGCGGGTCTGCGCTCCTCGTTTGACTCGCTTTGCGAAGCTCACCTCGCCCTTGCTGGGCTACCTAACGGCAGTCTGCCCGACCGACTCCCGTCGGGTCGTGTTCTGACACTGCACCCAACTACAATATTTTTTAAAACGCTCTAATCGCAGCGAACCACGCGCCAAAAAACGCTGCCCAAAAAACTATCGCCTTTTAACAAAGTCCCATCACGAAATGGGCCCTTTGCCTCATCGAAATTACGGCATCGAAAATCATCCCAAAACGGCCTTAACTTAGCCCCAATTCAGGACTGCCTATTTCTCAGATCCTAACAACAATCGTATGAATTCATTGACA
>JBMOFC010000026.1:0-29414 GCA_049314455.1 Chthoniobacterales bacterium | reverse complement strand
CGCGGGGATGACGTTCGGAGTGACACCACAAGGCGCGGCTACAGAATTTTTTAAAATGCTCTAAAAAACTATGTACAAGAAAAGCGATGGATTGCGACCTTCCCACCTTTGCGGGAAGGACGCTGGCGGAGTGAGAGTCATCATGGAGGCTTTTCCCCTCCAGCCCTGTGAACGAATACAGAAAGAATATAATGAGACAATAGCTGCTCAAGGGCCTCATTTTACCTGAAGCCCTTAGCCCTAAAGCTACAATCTTACCTCTTCTCTGACGGGGTGCCTTTTCTCATCAAAATAACGGCTCCTAAAAGAGCTGCTCCCAAAATATAGGCAATCGAGCTTATTGCAATCGTACTACTCATGCGGGCAATTGCGGAACTTTTTTCACCTCCATAGGTGGCGACAGCACCTACGACAAGTGGCCCCAGAGCGCCTCCCACCCAGCCAAAGGTGTTCATAAGTCCTACTGCGGACCCTCTTACATGAGGTTCAATATAATCAAAAAGAGCACTAAAAATTCCATTGTCATATCCGGCTTTGCAGGCTCCAAACAACACCATAGAAGTGAAAAGAAAAGGAAGTGTGGTTGCTTTTCCAATGATCGCAATGGTAATAGATCCGATTAAGAGACTCCCAATTTGAACGAGCACGCGCCCGTTGCTTGTAAAGCGTGATAATTTATCGGCGAGCACTCCAAACAAGGGAACGGTCAGGGCACTTGCAATTTGAATAAAGATGACCGAGTAAAAGCCAGCCATGGTCAACTTCATTTGAAATTTTTCAAATAAAAACGTTGGCAGCCAAGTGAGAAAAATAGCAGCTACAAAATTAGCACAGATAAAAGCGAGGAGGATCAAAAGAACAACTGGCTTTTTTAGTAGGTATCCCAATGCCTCATGCATTCCAAGAGGTGCTTCGATGATTCCAACCGATGGTGCAGGATTTTTCGACTCCTCGGCAAAAACATCCAGCTGACCCTCTAAAGGCATGCACATTTCTTGTTGAGCCCCTTTTCGAGCTCTTAAGGTCCTTGCAGGCTCTCTTAAAAAGAAAAAAAAGACTCCTGCAAGAATAACACCCAATCCTCCAAAAAGATAGAATCCATAAGACCAACCATAATGTTGTGCTAAAAAAGCACCGACCCAACTTCCTGCAATCGTTCCGAGATAAACACCCGATTGATGAACCCCAAGTGCCTTAGAGCGGTTCTGCTCGGAATGAGCATCCGAAATCATCGACTGGGAAGCTGGAAAATAGATCGATTCTCCTAAACCTTCCAAAGCACGAGCTGTAAAAAACTGCCAGAAAGAAGAACACCATCCTGTAACGATGGCCACCACACTCCAGAAAAAACAGCCAGTGAGAAGAAGTGATTTTCTTTTGAAAAGATCCGTCAAATAACCGGCAAAAAAGGAAGAAGCTGCATAGACCCACATGAAGATCGAACCAATCATTCCTAACTGAAATTTGGAAAGAGCAAATTGTTTTTCGAACACAGGAAAAACTGCGGAGAGAACTTGACGGTCTGCATAGTTTAAAAAACAGAGACACCAAAGCATCCCCACAACTCCCCAAGCGTAGGCTTTAGTAAATTTTTTTGATCGCACTGGTTGCAGATTCAGGGGGGAGTTCATTTTTCTGAAAAATTAATCGATAAGATCCATTGTCTCTAGATTAAGTGCAATGGAGCGTTTGATGTCGAATGGAGAAAATCGATTGGAAACTTTAATACCAAGATAAAATTCAGGATGCTGTTTTTGCTCTTGGATACGTTTAAGAACTGCTGCAATTTCTTCTTCTCTAAGTAAGCTCTCTGGGCAAAGCGAACGCGGTGGTGCATGGCGATCCTTCCAAGCTCCATAGGGGCTCTCAGGATCAGACGTGCATCCTGAAAAGACAAAACCTCGGAGCAAGTTATGTTGTAATGCCTTCTCAAGATGCTCCAGTGGACCATGGGTAGAATGCTTCTCAATCGTAGAGCGACCCCAATTGAGCACGAGGCTAATGTCACCGACAGCTTGTAGCGCTTCTATTTCCTCTTCGAGCGCAAGAAATCCTTTATCAGCGGGATGATCAGGAACGAAAGCGTCACAATGTTCCAGATTCAGAGCGAGAGAGCTCCAATTCATTTTTTTGATTTCCGCAAGCGAACGTTTCAAAGCCTCTTTGCTACCTTGATGAGAGGAAACACTATTTTGCGGCGCAGAATAAAGATTGATAGAACGAACCATAGGACGTCCGAAAGCCTGCTCCAGCTTTGCGGTATAGACTTGGACTCTCTGGATGAGATCGATAGCAATCTTTCTATCGGGCTCACTCGTGGATGCCAAACCGGCTTTAGGAATGCGACTCGCCATCTCCATCACAGCCGGCAAGGAAGTAAGGTGAAGCGTCCAATGATTGGGAATATTTTTTGCGAGCCACTCAATGGGATAAATCTCACGATCTTTGGAAAAAGGAATTTCAATACCCCTCACCCGAGGATCAGCCGCTAGCGCTTGAAAGTAGGCTGTTTCGAAAGCCTCCTCCCATGTATGTAGGACTTGTGACGTAGCATATGCAGAAATGAAATAGTGATATGACATGAGGGGGCATCTTAGTTAGCAGTCGCAATGACGCCAAAGAAAAAGAATTTTAAAAAATGTATCTGAACTCAGTGAATAGACTTGTGAGAAAAGAATTTTTTTGTGAGCCTTTTGGATTCTGTTTTAAAAAATATGGCATTATCCTCTCAGACTCCTCATCTCCTTGATGTTCCCTACTTGGCACGCCTTGCCAGGATTACACTGAGTTCGAAAGAGAGTGAACTCTTCGCCAAACAACTCGATCGTGTGTTAGAACATGTTGCTTTGATTAATAAACTCGATCTGACGGGCATTGAACCGATGGCACATGCCATCTCTGTTTTTGATGTGGTACGCGACGATGAACCGCAACCTAGCCTCTCTAAAAAAGAAGCTCTTGCAAACGCTCCCCATCAAGCCAACGGCCTCTTCGTAGTTCCAAAAGTGTTAGAATAAGCTTGCTTTAAATTTCGCTTCATTAAAAAAACCAGCCTCCATCTTCCATCTTCCCATGCCCCCTTTTCTCTCGATTGCCGAAGCACGACGCCTTCTTGTTTCAAAAAAAATTTCCCCACTCGAGCTTCTCACCGAGTTAGAACAACGCATCAGCGCCATTAATCCGGAGATCAAGGCCTATCTTTCTTGGGATCTTGAACAGGCACGTCTGGAGGCCCAGAAAGCCGACCTCACGAAGCCGCTGGGTGGCATTCCTATTGGAATCAAAGATGCAATTCTGGTCCAAGGAGCACCTGCGCATTCTTCCTCACGTATTCTAGAGGGATACCATGCTCCCTATGATGCCACTGTGATCAAAAATCTTCGTGAAGCAGGAGCCTATCCTTTAGGGCGCTTGAATATGGATGAATTTGCCATGGGCTCTTCAACAGAAACTTCTGCTTTTCATCCAACCTACAATCCTTGGGATATAAGTCGCATCCCTGGTGGTTCGAGCGGTGGCTCGGCTGCAGCAGTGGCTGCAGGTATAGCCATGGCAACACTTGGATCGGATACAGGTGGTTCTATCCGCCAACCTGCTGCACTCTGTGGCTGTGTTGGAATGAAACCAACCTACGGTCGTGTTTCACGCTATGGTCTTATTGCTTTTGCCTCCTCACTCGATCAAATTGGCCCTTTAACACATACCGTAGAAGATAGTGCTCTTCTTTTAAACGCACTGGCTGGCGTTGATCCTCATGATTCTACGTCACTTCCGCTACCGCAAGAAGATTTCACGTCAGATATCGGTCGTGGTCTTAAAGGAGTACGCATCGGTATTCCTCGAGAATATTTTGTGGATGGTATTGAACCCGAGGTGCGTGCGCGCGTCGAGGAAGCGATTAAAAAATTAATTTCACTAGGTGCGGAGCCAGTAGAAATTTCACTACCTCACACAGAATATGCTGTCTCTGTTTACTACATCATTGTGACGGCGGAAGCATCTTCCAATCTAGCTCGCTTTGATGGTGTACGCTATGGCCGTCGTTCTAAAAACACAAGAGATCTCCTCTCTCTCTACGAACAAACACGCGAAGAGGGATTCGGAGCTGAGGTCAAACGTCGCATTATTCTTGGAACCTATGTGCTCACGAGTGGCTATTACGATGCCTATTATCTCCGCGCTCAAAAAGTCCGCACGCTTATTCGGCGTGATTTCGAAGAAGCCTTCAAAAAAGTAGACCTCATTGTTTCTGCCACCTCTCCTGAACCAGCTTTTCGTTGTGGTGAAAAAATGAGTGACCCACTCAAAATGTACCTAGCTGATATTTTCACCATTGCTGCTAACTTAGCTGGTATTTGTGGCATGAGCCTTCCCTGTGGCTTTGCTAGCAAAGAAGGAAAAGAACTCCCTGTGGGCCTTCAACTCTTGGGACCTTCCTTTGCAGAAAAAATGCTCTTCCGTGTTGGACATGCTTACGAACAAGCGACCGAGTGGCACAAGAGACGTCCGTCGATGCTATAAAAAGTAAAAGATAAAGAGTAAAGAGTTTTTAAAATCACGAATAAACTCACAACTTAGTAAATTACATATGCCAATATTGCATCAACCACTCTTTACTCTTTACCCTTTACTCTTTACTTGAGATGGCTGCCATTGTGGTGATCCCAACCTATAATGAACGCAATAATCTGCCTCAGCTTGTTGAATCCTTATTAGTTTTAGAAGAGAACGTTGATATTCTTGTGATCGATGACAGCTCCCCTGATGGAACAGGCCAATGGGTTCAAGAGCAATCTCTGAAAAATCGTAGAATTCATTTATTGAGTCGTTCTCAAAAAAATGGACTCGGTCGTGCCTACATTGCGGGATTCCAGTGGGCACTGGAACGAGACTATGAAATCATCATTCAAATGGATGCCGATTTTTCACACAATCCCAAAGATCTGGCCGAACTCATCGCTCCTGTCAAAAACAAGCAAGCCGATTTCTCTGTTGGTTCTCGCTATATTCATGGTGTTCGCGTCATCAATTGGCCATTGCGCCGTCTTATCCTGAGCGTTGGAGCTTCTTATTATGTCCACGCAATCACAGGAATGCCTATTCACGATCCTACTGGCGGATTTAAATGCTGGCATCGAAATACATTAAAAAGCATCGAGATTGAAACAGTCCAATCTAATGGATATGGTTTCCAAATTGAAATGAGTCATCGTGCTTGGCGTCGTGGCTTTCACTGTGTCGAGATTCCTATTATTTTCACAGACCGTTTTCAAGGAACATCCAAAATGTCGATGGCGATTGTTCTGGAAGCTTTTTTTATGGTTTGGAAATTGTTATTCCAAAACGGCTGCCATCGAACTCCCAAAACATAAAACCATCGTTAAATAAAACCATGGAATCCTTGTTGCTTCAATTCACTCGATCTCTTCATTTTCTTTTTTCTAAAGAAAAAGAAAAAATAGATGCCACTGAAAAGCATCTCCTCTTAAAAAGTCAGCAGAGAAATAAGGAAGAAAAAAAACAAGAGGACGTAGCAAAAATAGAGTTTCTAGAGAGAGTGCGTCCGCTCGATTCCTTTTCAAAACCCGACCGTCTTGTGGCACTTGTCTGCTTTCTTGTGGCGCTCATCACCTTTTGGTCTACCGTGATGCCCAATGTAGGCTTAGGGGATGATGGAGAGATGGCCACGGCTGCCTTGCATTGTGGTATTCCTCATCCTTCTGGCTACCCACTTTGGACCATCACAGCTGGTCTTTTTAGTAAACTGATTCCTTTTGGAAATGGCTCCTGGAAACTGAATCTCTTTTCTGGGCTTTGTGCCTCGATAGCTGTTGCACTGGTAGCCCTGTTGTCACGCAGCAGTGCACGTTGGTTAGGTATGCAGCGACATGCAGCTACGTTTTTAGCATTTGCAACCTCATTGACATTTGCATGGGCCGTACCAGTCTGGTCTCAGGCCACCATTGGCAAAGGAACATACTCCCTGCATGTCTTACTCATGCTGGCATTAACAACTCTGTGTTATCTCTGGATCCGCACTCCCTTGTGGCGCAATGCCTTTGTCTGGATTGTCTTTAGTTTTTCGCTTGGGATGAGTAATCATCACATGACCTTGGCCATGGCTGTATTGCCACTCTTGGTCATTCTCTTATTACATCGCACTCTATTTTTAGAGTACACGATCTACAGTCTTCTCATTGGTAGTGCCCTCTATGTTGGTTTTGCTTATCTCTCTTCGATGCCTGAGGTCATGAAGGCAGCTCTTCGCTTTTTCTACACAACAGTCACTGCATTTTTTCTTTTATTATTTTTTAGAAAAAAATTCACTGAATGGAAACAAGGCCTCCTGCTTGTGGTGGTCGTGGTTGCGGGCCTCCTCCCCTACCTTTATATGCCGCTTGCTTCGAAAACAAACCCTCCGATGAACTGGAGTTACACGAGCACGCGCGAAGGATTTTTTTATGCCATCAATCGATCTCAATATTGGGGAACCTTAGCTGATCAGCTCCAGTCAACTGTTGGAAAAGCCATGGGCATTCCACCAGCCAAAAAACAAGCAGCTGTAAGAGCACAGGGAGCAGAATCTCCGACTGAACTATTTCTTGGTTTTTTCAAACGTTTCTGGAGTGTTCTTTTTAAAAATATTTCTCCATTTCCTCTGCTGATTATTTTTCTAGCCTTGTTCTTCTTACGACAGCAATCCCGAGAAAAGCGCATTTGGTTTACCCTTCTTGTCATTGGATTTTTTCTAGCAGCATTTTTTGAACCTATTATGGCACCGAGTGGCTATGACAATCCCACCTGGGATATGCAAAAACCATGGCAGGGTCTCTGCTATGGTTTTTTATTGCTGCTCTCAAGCTATGGTACTGCTCTCCTCTTTAAAAAATTAGAGAACCATAATCTACAAATACGCTACGTATTACTCCTCTTATTTGGAATTATGGCTATTTATACCTTCTGTATTGGCCTGCCACGGAGTTCGCAGCGCGGTCATTGGTTTGGATGGATGTTTGGCCATGATATGTTAGCAGACCTTCCGCCTGATAGTTTTTTCTTTGGAGGAACTGATCCAGGGCGCTTTATTCCAACCTACATGATCTTTGGTGAGAGCTTTGAAGATCCTCGCTACAAACGCGACTCACATTTTGATCGTCGTGATCTCTACATTATCACTCAAAATGCATTGGCTGATAAATATTACAATCAATACATCCGCTCTCACTATACCGAAAAACGACCCTCAACCTTTAATTGGATAGAACGCTTTTTAGGACGTGATCATACCTATCCAAAAGTAAATCTAGTACTCCCAAATCCGGAAGACATTGTCGCCATCTATCAGAATTCTCTGCAACAGCTTCAAGGAAGTCCTGAGGCTGCTAATTTACAAACGAATCCTGCTATCCTCAATTCTGCTATTGCAGAGTGGATTTTTCTTCGTAATCGAGATCAGCATCATTTTTTTGTAGAGGAGAGTTTTCCAATGCCATGGACCTATCCCTATGCTATCCCTCATGGACTTTGTTACGAAATCAACCATGATCCTCTTCCTAACTTATCAGCGGATGTTGTTGCACGCGATCAACAATTCTGGACTGATTACATCAAACGTCTTCGTG
Organism: Chthoniobacterales bacterium; assembly: GCA_049314455.1. Taxonomy (GTDB): domain Bacteria; phylum Verrucomicrobiota; class Verrucomicrobiia; order Chthoniobacterales; family UBA6821; genus CAIWMF01. Next base: position 21,792 of record JBMOFC010000026.1, on the reverse strand, counting down.
CCACCAAAGGTTTCGAACATGACGAAGTTGCTCAACACTGTTTTGCCAAGCTCCGCAATGCGACAGGAAATATCTATGCTTCACGCCATATGCAACCAGAAGCTGAGTTTGCTTACAAACAAGCGCTTGATCTTTGGCCAGGCAATACAGAAACAGTGGAAAATATGGTTAATCTCCTCTCTCCACAGGAACGTTTTCAAGAGGCCTATGAACTTATTGTTTCATCACTTCCACTAGATCCCCATAGTCAGGGATTGAAAAAAATGAAGGAGATTACGGAAATGCGCTTTAAAGCTAGCAAAGAGATACCCTTGTTGCAGGAGCGCTTCGATACAGAACCGAACAATCGTCCGCTTTTTGCGAAACTTCTTCAAGATTATGCAACAGTGGGCAATCAAAAAAAAGTCGATCAACTCATTGATAACGCCATTAAGACAACCCCTCAAGATACGACACTCTTGCGTGATACGATTAATTTTTATGCAATGCAAAATAATATTCCAAAGGCATTGACCATCTCAGAAATATTAGCCAACGTTCAGCATGATCAGTGGGACGTCCCTTTCACCAAAGCCAAATATCAAGTTGTTTTAGGAAAAAAAGAGGAGGCTATTCTTAGTCTTCGTGAGGCTGTGAAACTCGGAGGTCAAGCAGCATTGCAACAAATAATACGTGAGCCTCTCTTCCAACAACTCGCAAACTTTCCATCATTTCAAGAGCTCTTGCACGTGCCATCACAGTCATAAAAGTTAGCAATGCTCATTCAAACTCATGCGATTCAACTAAACCTTGAAAAATGAATATTCCATCATCTACCTCATCAACCAATTCTTTCACATCATCAACGAACGATTCTTCTTCATCAGGACAATCTCTTGCTAGAAAGAAACGATCTGCCGAATCTGAATCTACAGGTTTGCAGTCTTCAACTTTGAAGCAGTCATCTTCAAACTCAAAAAAGCAATACGATTCGCTCCCTGTTTTTGATTTTAAATCTCTCAGTAATGAACTTGAACAAATGCCAGGGCTTAAAGATTCGAGCACAGTTACTACTCTCCCTAAAAATCCTATTTTTAAACCATTTGCTAAGAAAGCAGCACCAACGAAGGCATCACTAACAGGAGCATCATTTTTTTCAGAAAGAAAGGATCAGAAATATCCAGGTAATCCGGGTTAAAATTTCCATCGGATGTTACCACTTTGCCTTTGTATTTCTTGCTGCCGCTTTTCTTCTTCTTTCTTTTGCTTTGCTGCTTGTTTTTCGATTGCTACTTGCTCTGCCGCATTGCGTCTCTCTTCGAATACTTTTTGCGCATCTTCTTCCTCTTTTATCTGTTGCAAAACCTCAGCATGTGCCTTTTTGAAATTACTCTCAAAATCAACATGATCCGCTAGTGAATCATTATTATCTGCTGGTGGGCCCTTAAGATTGCCTTTTCTTGTACTTGTATTACCGTCTTTTTCTGTACTCTCCTGACCCATCACATCAACGGCAGGAGGACCTTTCAAGGATTCATGCCCGCTGGTGCCTCCACGAGCTGAAGAAATGGTCAAACCTGTTCTAGGATAATTATTATTTGTGGAAGACGTATTAGACCACGTAGTACTAGGATGAGATACATCTGTCAGATCAGCATGTGCGGCAGCCAAGTTATCGCGAGCATCTTTCAAATATGTTTTCAAGTCTTCATCGTCGGGACTAGCAGCAGATATTTTAGAAAGTCGGACGCATATTTTTTGTGCTACTTTATATTCTTCTTGAGCTTCTTTGAGAAGTACTTCTGCTGCTCTTATTGCTTTTGAGTTGCCTTGAGAACGTGCATTTAAAACTGAAGTAGAGGCCTTGTTTGCCATATTAGCACACTCTAAAGTCCTTTGATATAATTCATCGACTGACATCCCATATATTTTCTCAGCAATCTTGGCGTCTTGGTAGACTTTCGAAACAATCTGGTAGCTCAATCCTTGCTTATTTGGCTTATTTTCTTCTGTTTCAGGAAAAATAGAGGTAATGAAATCGCCTCCATATTGAGATTGATATTTATGTTAAAGAGCTGACTTGAAATGCGCCACAATCGTGGCATGTAGATCAGAATTTTCTTCCCCGCCGTTTCTATTAGTAAAAGTAACATAGCCTTCTTCCAGTCTTACTCTCGTGGTTTCCACTATCCCTAATGTACCGTTGTGAGCCACTCTAGCGATAAGTTTATTCTTGTTCTCTGACTTGCTAGCAAAATTCCAAAAGAATGCGATAGTAGGAGCAGTTGTAGCTGGCGTGTTAGAAAGTAATAAATTGGACATAGGTTTTTATTTTTAAGAATTTGTATTCATACTCTGCTGGGACTGCGAGTAAAAGCATTGCGACAGTTCAAATTGCCAGTTGAAGTTGAAGCAGCACGCGCTAGCGAAGCTGAAAATTTACTTAAACTTAAACTGCTGAAAAAGTAGCTAGTGCCTTCGACTGCTTTTTCTTCATGAGTCTCAGCGATGTTGAATACAGGTTCTAAGAGAGAACATCATCCTCAGGGAGATTTAAAATCGCATGCAATCTTTTTAAAAGTGCTTCTACCGCTTTTTCTTTAAAAGCTATACGCCCCTCTCCCGAAAAAAACTCCTTCCAAACAAGTGTCTCTTTTTTTTCCTGAGCAATCGCTAAAAAGAGTGTACCCACTGGATATTCTTCAGTTCCTCCTGTAGGGCCAGCAAACCCTGTGGTTGCCAAGCCAAACGTTGTCCCGCTCACATTCCTCACACCTTCTGCCATAGCTCTTGCGACTTCTTCGCTCACGGCTGGATGCTTTTCCAATATAGGCGCAGGAACCTCCACCCATTTTATTTTTGAAGCATTCGAGTAGGTAATGAATCCTTGTTCAAAAACAGCAGAAGCTCCTGAAACATTGGTCAAACAATGGGCAAGCAACCCTCCTGTGCACGATTCTACAGTGGCCACAGTTTGAGAAGCCTGTTGCAACGTTTGAATGATCGCCGCTGATAATTGCTGAATCATGGAAAAGATGTGAGCATAAAATCATTCTGCTTTAACTTTTCACTTCAACTTCAACTGCAGCGAAGCTGCTTGGCATCTCCCCAAAGCGATTCAAGACCATAGAGCTCTCTAACTCTAGTGTGAAAAATGTGTACGATAACAGCACCATAGTCCAAGACAATCCAAGGACTTCCAGGGTAGGAGTCATCAGAGAATGGAGAGCGACCATGTGTTTCACGTATTTTTTCTCGAATAGAACCTGCGATTGCTTTGAGTTGCGGCTCTGAATTTCCAGAAAGAAGGACAAAATAGTTTGTAAAGGTTGAGATGCCTCGCAAATCAAGAATGATTGGATCTTCCGCTTTTTTATCTGAAGCAGCCTCAAGACAGAGAAAAGCCAGCTGCTGCTCAGAATCATTTTCAGAGGCATCAATGTTGATAGAGGGATTTTTTTTCAAGATAATAAAACACAGGGGTTGGTAAAAAATAGGAAACAGCAGCACCTCGAGCACAACGCTCACGAATTTCTGTAGAGGAAATATCAAGCCGCCGCCATAATAAGGGAACATGGCAAGGTGCACTACTTCCCCTCACAAAGAAAGCAAAAGTCACTTTTTCTTTTAATTCCTCGCTCTCTTTCCATCCATGGAGCATTGATGCATGATCTTCGCCGACGAGATAAAAAAAAGTTGCCCCCGGAAACTCTTGCTGCAACTCTCTCACCGTCTCAATGGCATAGGAAGGACCTTCTCTGTGTAACTCTCGAGGATCAACCACAAAGCGTGACTCTCCTTCCATGGCTAGTTGAAGCATCGCCAAACGATCCTCTGCAGACGCTTGAGGTGGAGATCCTATTTTATAGGGTGAGATTCTTGCCGGCAAAAAGAGCAATCGATCCAATTTTAAAATTTCAAGAGCATCCTGAGCAAGAATAAGATGTCCCACATGAACGGGATCAAACGTTCCTCCAAAAAGACCAATGCGTTCTTGCGTCATGATGAGATTAAATTATAGCGTGTGAGACTATGAAAAATTTACCCCTTGGTCAACTTCTCCTCATAGGTGTTCCCGGAACGACTATTGATGAGGCTCTTATTAATTTCATCCAGCGTGTTCAGCCCGGTGGTTTTATTCTTTTTGGACGCAATATTCAAACTCCAGAGCAACTCCGCGAGCTCATTGATACTCTTCGCAAGTATAGCAACATAGAACCAATCATTACAATTGACCAAGAAGGAGGGCGTGTCTCTCGATTAAAACTCCTCGGCAATGAACCGCCCAATGCACGTCAACTACGTGAATCAGGAAATCGTGAACTCATTCGTCGTCACGGTGAGATCACAGGAAAATTGCTACGCCTTTTTGGATTCAATCTCGATCTTTGTCCCGTCCTCGATATCGCTTTCGACGAAGAAGCCGATAATTCTTTACGAGGCCGCTGCTATGGAAAAAGTGCCGATCAAGTCATCGAACTCGCAGGGATTTTTAATGAGGCTTTGAAAGCCACAGGAATTTTGAGTTGCGGCAAACATTTCCCCGGCTACTCCTGCGCCCCAAGCGATCCTCACTATGACCTCTCAGCCCTCCCTCGCCCACGCACAGAGCTTGAGGCGCATGAACTGAAAGTCTTCCGACACTTCGCGTCACTTATTGACAGCATGATGATTGGACACATAACCTTCGCCGAACTTGATGATTCAGGCCTTCCAGCTTCCCTCTCTCCAAATATCATTACCAAATTATTGAGAGAGGAGATGAAATTCGAAGGCCTCATCATGACCGATGACCTCGATATGGGAGCCATTATCAACAACTACAGTTTTAGAGAAATGCTTCGGCTGGGACTTACAGCAGGAAATGACCTCTTGATGATTTGTCATCGCACAGAACTTGGGGAAGAAGCCTTGCAACACTTGGCCACCTTCCCTCAAGAACAACTCCAGCGAGCACTTCGCAATATCGCTCGTTTCAAAGCACGTATGGCACCACCAGATCCCTTCTCCTTGGCTGCTTTTAAAGCCTTAGACGACCAGGTCTGGCAGCTCCGCGTTGATACCCTTGGAGAAGAGGAAGCAAAAAAAAGAAGTCCTGAGGATGGTAAACGCTCGCCGGTAGAAGTCTATTAGAGCATTTTAAAAAATTCTGTAGCCGCGCCTTGTGGTGTCACTCCGAACGTCATCCCCGCGAAGGCTGGGATCGCGTCCTCGAGTATCGCTGGCTACACTGCGGGTCTGCGGCTGATTCGCTCGCTCCCGCTCGGCTCACCCCTAACGGGGCTTACCTTCGGTAAGTCTCCCCAGCGGCCTCGCGGCCAGCTGTGTTCTCGTTCCTGACAATGCACCCAACTACAGAATTTTTTAAAACGCTCTAAGGCTTCAATAAGTTGACGAAATTGACCTCCCCTCTAAACTGGTGTAAATTATTTCCCCATGATGAAAAAAGAGATGCAACAACAAACTCAAGATCCAGAAAGAGAAGAAAAAGAATTTGAACAGATTGTTAAAGATATCAATCAATCCATCGCTGAGTCTTGCGCTCGCCCTGGAAAATCAGGCCTAACTTTTGAGCAGTTTAAAGCTCACTTCCTAAAAAACCTTTCAAAATCTTCCATTCCTCTTTCTGTTCATGGCTCCAATTAAGCCATTATTGATAGTCATAGCCGGACCTAATGGATCAGGAAAAACTACGGCAACAAAGATTCTGTGCAGTAAATATCCGGAATGGACGAATGCTCTCATAGAAGTCAATCCCGATACCATCGCCCAGCAAGAATTTGGCGATTGGAATAATGTTCATTCTATTCGCAAAGCTGCCGAGCGTGCAGATAAAATTCGAGAAGAGTGTCTCCAAGAACGTTGCGGTCTACTTTTTGAAACAGTGCTTTCTATGCCTGATAAAGTGGATTTTATAAGACGTGCTAAAAAAGCAGGCTTTTTTATACGCCTTGTTTATGTCGCAACTGATAGTCCAGAAATTAATACGCTACGTGTAGCATGGAGAGTGGAACAAGGTGGACATACTGTTCCTGAGGAAAAAATTTATAGTCGCTATGAACGCTCTCTTAAATTAGCGATTGAAGTGGCTAAGATTGTTGATCGAGCCTACTTCGTCGATAATTCAAAAGATTTCAAAGAAGGCCATAAGACAAAACAACTCCAGCCACTTTTTCGTATGGTCGATGGAGTTGTGGTCAAAACTTATCTAGATCCAGAAAATTTTCCTAACTGGATCAAACCAATCTACAAAGAGGCACTAAAAAAACCCTCTCCTGATCGCGCATGACTTCTTCTTCCAGCCTCCAGCCTCCAGCCTCCAGCCTTTCTTCTCAGCTCTGGTCTGAGTCGCTCCGCTACATTCCAGGTGGTGTCAATTCTCCCGTTCGAGCTTTTCGTGCAGTAGGAGGTGCTCCCTTTTTTGTAAAAGCGGCTCATGGTTGCCATATCACCACCGTTGACGATCAAGAGCTCATTGATTATGTCGGCACCTGGGGACCCGCCATTTTAGGTCATGCACCACAAGTTGTTATTGAAGCAGTACGTGAAAGAGCAACACACGGTTTAAGTTTTGGCATTCCCAATCCTTTAGAAGTCGAAATGGCCACAACCATTTGCCGTATGGTTCCCTCCATTGAAAAAGTCCGCATGGTCAATAGTGGGACCGAGGCCACTATGTCATGTATCCGCTTAGCACGCGGCGCTACGGGGCGCAACCAGATCATTAAATTCGAAGGGTGTTATCATGGTCATGTCGATTCGCTCTTAGTCAAAGCTGGGAGTGGTGCCCTCACCTTTGGACATCCTGATAGCGCGGGCGTTCCAGCAGCTCTTGCCGCCTTGACGACCACGCTTCCCTTCAATGATCTCACTGCTGTCGAGCGTGTTTTTCAAAAACAAGGCTCCGAGATTGCCTGCATTATTGTAGAACCTGTTCCTGCCAATGCTGGTCTCTACCTTCCAGAGCCAGGATTTTTAGAGGGACTTCAAGCGCTTTGCAAAGACCATGGAGCCCTTCTTATTTTTGATGAAGTCATGACTGGGTTTCGTCTTGCTCCCGGCGGTTATCAAGAACGTTGTGGCATCCGACCTGATCTCACGGCACTTGGCAAAGTGATTGGTGGAGGACTTCCTGTCGGTGCCTTTGGAGGACGTGCAGATCTCATGGATCAACTCGCCCCAACAGGGCCTGTTTATCAAGCAGGAACACTTTCCGGAAATCCACTCGCCATGGCGGCGGGTCTTGCGCAGCTTCGAGAGATGGAGCGCCTTGATGGTTGGAATCAACTCGAGCAACGTGGAGCTCTCTTAGAAAAAAATGTTCGTTCTTTCATTGACAATAAACCATTCACTTTCCATCGCATTGGTTCTATGTTCTGCCTCTATTTTAACGAAGCTCCCGTGCGTAATCTAGAGGATGCCAAAAAAAGTCGCACCGAGGAGTTCGCTCACTTTTTTCACGGATGTTTGAATCGAGGCGTTTACTTTGCACCATCACAGTTTGAGGCTGGATTTATTAGCCTCGCACATACGCCTGAAGTAATAGAGCGGACGAGTGAGTTGATTGCAGAAGTTTTGCTTAATAATGCATGACATTATTTTTGCTTCTCCTAAACTTTGAAGCTTTTAAGACCCTAAACTGATTTCGATGAGTAACCGCATTGTTGTACGAGCCAAATTTTTCTTTGAAGGAGATAAGAAGTTTTTTCTCAAAGGAATTACCTACTGTCCTCTTGCTCCTGATGCAGAAGGAAATGAGTATGGAACTGCTGAGCAGGCAGCAAAAGACTTAGCGGCTATTAAAGAATGTGGCGCCAACGTCATTCGTCTCTACACCTCACCTCCACCTTGGTTTTTGGAGCTTTGTAAAGCGCATAGCCTCCGCATCCTCCTCTGCATTCCCTGGCCGGTTCATGTGGAATTTCTTAATAGCAGGAAAATGCGCAACTCTGTTCAAGAAGTTGTGGTAAAAATGGTACGTCAATACCGAGGAAACCCTGTTATTTTTGGATACCTCATCGGCAATGAAATTCCTTCCTCGATGGTCCGTTGGCTTGGAGCGAAACGCGTCACAGAATTTGTAGAGCACCTTATCACTATTGCGCGTCGTGAAGATCCTGATGTTCTCTATTCGTATGCTAGCTTTCCCCCAACCGAATATCTTCTTCCACAGAATGTCGATTTTGTAACATTCAATGTTTATTTAGAACGCCGTGATGATTTCGAGCGTTACCTGGCGCGTCTTCAAAATTTAGCCGAAGAGAAACCTCTTATTATGGGAGAGTTCGGGCTCGATACCATTCGACATACAGAAGAGGAGCAGGCAGAGATGCTCGGATGGCACATAGAATCCGTCATTCGAGGGGGACTTGCAGGAACTTTTATTTATGCTTGGACGGATGAATGGTATCGTGGAGGCCAAGAAATTTTGGACTGGAGTTTTGGATTAGTACGTCGCGATCGTTCTCCTAAAAAAGCACTCGAAGTCGTTCATCGTTTTTTTGATAACAAAGGACCAATCACGCATCAAGCACGCCTCCCACAGCAGCCTAAGGTCTCCGTCATTGTCTGCAGCTATAACGGAGGACAAACGTTAAATGCTTGCTTATGCTCGCTTCAAAAAATTGACTATCCTGATTATGAAGTGATCGTGGTTGATGATGGATCGACTGATAACACCAAAGAAATCTTGACCGCTCACCCGTGGGTCAAAGCCATTCATCAATCAAACCAAGGACTCAGCGTTGCTCGGAACGTAGGAGCCGCAGCTGCAACTGGTGAGATTCTTGCGTATACCGACTCTGATTGTATGGCCGATCCTGACTGGCTCTTCTATCTTGTGGGAACACTCCTCTCGGGCGATTACGCGGGCGTAGGAGGCCCCAATATTTCCCCTCCTGCAGAAAATTGGCATCAGGCCTGTGTGGCAGCCGCTCCGGGAGGCCCGAGCCATGTGCTTTTGACCGATGTGATCGCGGAGCATATTCCAGGATGCAACATGGCTTTTCACCGCTGGGCCTTTGATCGTATTGGAGGATTTGATCCCGAGTATCGTAAAGCAGGAGACGATGTTGATTTTTGCTGGCGCCTCCAGCAAGAAAATTATGTCATTGCCTTTAGTCCTGCTGCCATTGTCTGGCACTATCGACGCTTCACCTTGAGAGCATTTCGAAAACAGCAAGAGGGTTACGGTGAAGCCGAATCGCTCTTGCGCTTTAAACACCTTATCTTTTTTGGACCCACAGGAACCGCTAAATGGAAAGGTCAAGTTTATGGAGCACCTCGCTTTACCTGGTTGATCAATCATCCGGTCATTTACCATGGTGTTTTTGGCGAAGGTTTTTTTCAATGTATCTATCCTTCCCCACAATCTGAGATCGCCGCTTATTTGAGTAGTATTGAGTGGGTTCTCTTAACACTCTTTATTTTTCTCCTTTCCTGGCCGTTCCCTTCCTTAGCTATTGTTTCCTTTTTAATGCTAGGAGGAACCTTGCTCATTTCCCTTTCCTACATGATTCATGCCAAGCTCGAGCCTCGTTTCGACACGATTCGAGCTCGCCTCTTAGTAGCCTTCCTCGCACTGAGCCAACCACTGGTTCGTGGTTTGGCTCGTTATGTTACCTGGCTTAAATTTAAGCGAACTCCCGAGTCGGTAATCTCTGCGAAAGAAAAAGATTTTAGCCCAAGTCATATTTGGGGCCATTCACGGCTGAATTTTTGGAATGAAGAGGGCCTCGGCCGTGAAATTCTTTTGAAAGAAATCATTCAAGCGCTCGAAGATGAAGGATGGAGCTACTCGATGGATACAGGCTGGAAAGAATGGGATATTCAAATTTATGGAAGCTTTTGGTGGGGTATCCGCTTGCGCAGCGTCACAGAATATCATGGCGGCCCAAAATGCCTTACACGGGTGGCACTCTCCATACGCATGGTGGCAACAACCATCCTAGTGAACCTTCTGATTTTAGGTTCCCTTGTTTATCAATTTTTAACCGCCTCCTTGAGAACTCCGTGGTACATCGCACTCTACGGAGTTATTTTAATTACCTTTTTCACTCTTGCTTATCGTCTTAAAAAGCGGGTTGCCGAGCTAGTTGAAGCAGCCGCTCAGAGGGTCGGACTCAAGCGAGTTTAATGAGCTAGTACACGTTCACAGGAACGGGTAAGAAGATATAGAATTTTGAAGATGGAAGATAGGATCAAAGCTCTCCTCGAAGAGTAATCCTTCTGTTTATCTATGTCAGCAAACCGTATTCGTTCATAAGACTGGAGAAGAGAAAAACCTCTCTAAACAATTGTTGGACTTCAAGTGTGAATTCACCTCCCCACTTTCGCGAGCATGACGACGAGTGGAGCTGAGGCTACGTTAGCAACGAATATTCACTGCGCATTGTTCTTATACCCATTCCTGTGAACGAATACAGCAGACCAAAACACCATCTTCTATCTACCATCTACTATCTTCCTATCCGTTGCTGTGAACGGATATAGTGTTTTAAATTGAAAAGGGCGCACTAGAAGCGCTGAAATTTTTTCTTAGGACAAGGCCGAAGATTGAGGCGCTATCTGAAGATAACGTAAGATCTGAAAACGTAGTCATAAGGAAAAAGATCCAGCTTATAGCGTGCCTTTATCGATTTAACACACTATACATGAGTTAAAATCGCATCCCAAGACTCCAGAAGATATTTTGACTGATCAGGTCTTGATTACCTGCGGAGGCACTGTAGAAAAGAGAAGTGTCCCACTTATTTCCAAGCCCCACGGTGAATCCTACGGATGGAAAAAATGTATCACGCAGTGGAGCTGCACTGTAATTGGCAAAGGTTGGGCTAGACCCATTGAGAGTACTATTAATCGCGTAAGAATCTTGCATGAACTGGTGCTGCCAATTCAAGCTGATGTTAGGAACGATCATGAGATCTTTACTCACTTTCCAGGTATAGGCCACATGTGAACCTAAGCTATAGATCATGCTACTTGTGTTCCAACCTTGAACATCGAGATTGAGTGAACCTGCCCCTCCTTCATTAAAGGAATTTGCCCCGAAGTAGAGATATTGAAGACTACTGGTGGGACCAAACGTGAAATTACCTCTCTTGACGTCATAACCAGTTGCCAACATAGTATCGAGCTCTCCTGCTCCCGGCATACCGGTTGCAGTTCTGTTAATCGTGCTAAAGGAAATATTGCGTTGCATATTGTAGTTATTGTAAGCACCTCCTGCTAGACCGTTCAGATAAAAACCCTTGCCGTCGCGCTCGCCGTAACTACCAAAAAGCCCAAAGCGCACCGCATTGTTGATGAGTGTGCCTTGCGGATTGTTTTTATACTTTGTATAGACCCCTTGATAGCCACTGTACAGGCCAGTCATGACATGCTCATTCCATTGGTAACTCAATCCTGTCGTGACTCCACCACTTTCGGAATTATAGGAAGGAAGCATATTACTGCTATTGGCATTAGCAAAAATACCATTGCCATCGACAAAAACTCCCCAATGCTTATTAGGACTAGGAATGAGGATATCATTTTTTATTTCTTGATCCTCTTGAGGGGTTGCTTCTTGGAGAAATGGCATATTTTCTGGGAATCCATTCAGTGTGAAGCCAGATCCCATGGCTCGTAAGACCCAAAGACGTTGCATTAACTCCATATCGTTAGCATTTGCTATGTTGAATGCGATTGTGGAAAGCGACTGGTAGAGTTGTGGCATGATGGCATTAAAAGCCACTGGATATTGCTCTGCAGTAAGTTGATCCAAGTCTGTCGAGACGGCAAACTGATCTCCATTGGTTGCTGCAATAAAGCTATCGAGTGCTACAGCAACATTCGTTTGATTAGCATTCTGAGCCATTAGCGTGTAACTTGATGGCGTCAAAAGAATATCAAACTCCGTATGGTTATTAGTAAAAAAAGATTTCAGTCGAATTTTTGAATCAGAAGTAGTGACAGTATCAAATTTTCCTATAATTCCATCTTCTGCCGTCAAGATTTTTAATGTGTGCCCACAATAACGCGGATTATATCCGTTGATAAAATTTAACTTTAAACTACCAGCTATCTCTAAAGGAAGGTTAGCAACATGAAGCTGACCATATTGACCACTAAAAGGGCCAACAATATTATTAATAATAGTAGCATTCGATCCCTCGACCACATGTCCATAAATAGTCCCTCCACCAGGATCAAGTACTATTATTCCAGCATTATAAAAAGTACTAGAATTGGTAATTGTGAGAGTACCCAACGCTCCGTGTACGTATATTCCAGAATTAGTATACTCGCCTGTTATAATTGTTCCATTATTAGAAATATACCCATTATTAATTAACCAATTAGAAATATTAACAGAGCTACCACCAGTAATGATAAAAGAAGATCTAGGAGCAACTGTAATATTCGCTGCGTTAACCGTACCTCCATTAACTACCAGTGAATTACTAATTCCATTTGGAACGCCAAGAGTATTTGATGAAATACCAACATAAATATTGTTTGCAACAAGAGTGCCGCCATTATTAGTAACACTATTAGAAGATCCAGAATAGCCAATGTAGAGATCTCCATAATTAGTCCAAGAGCTATTAGCTTCAATAGTTACAGAATTATGATCAGCTTTAAACTTGGCTCCCAAAATAGCAGCATATGATAAACCATTAAGAACATTAGAATCGATAAGAGTCCCTCCACGAGCAATATCAATACTATTATAACTGCCAAAATAACCTATATTAAGTGCTCCTTGATTTGAAAAAATAGAACCGACTCCTGTAATAATAACACTATTATTAGAAGAAGTTAATCCCACATAAGAATAAGGAGAGCTAGGGCCATTCTTAATAAGAACAGAAGCGTTATTACTAATTAGTAGACTATTGTTCCCACCCTGAAATCCAACATAAAATCCATTGGTATTTATCCAGGTAGAATTAGTACCTGTCACAATAGCACCATTATTAGATGCTGTTGAATTATATCCAATCGCTGCTAATGAGCTAAAAACAGCTCCAGCATTAGAAATAAGCAGTAGATTGCTAGAACCATTTTCTCCTACAATAAGAGTATAATTAGAAACCGCATTAGTATTCGTAATACTAGTGTTAGTTATGTCTAATATAGAGTCGTTGACAATTAATGAATTGCCATAAGCGTTAAGAGTGCTGTTAGTATTACCAAAGCCAATAATAACATTACTAGAAACTGTTAATGTAGAACTATTAGAAATAACCATACTATTACTTTTTCCCCCACCTCCCACAATAAGATCATCGGTAACATTTATAGTAGAATTTTGAAGAACAAAAGCATTAAAACTATCACCACTAGAATACCCTATAAAAAGATTGCTAGCAGTAAATTGATTAGCAACCACGTCTATCATATCTATTGAATTATAACTTCCATTACTACCTAATATAATATCATTGCTAATTAATAAAGAGGCATTACTCACAACAACCAAATTACTACTTGAATTATAGCCAACAAACATATTTTGAGCAGTAAGTGTAGCCTGGTTTGTTAACAATAGCTCAGTAATACCAGAACCTCCGTATCCGATATAGATATTTTCTTGGTTACTAAATATAGATCCTAATCCTGTTATAATCATTAGATTTTCAGAATTAGTATTAGCTGTAAAATAGGAATTTGTACAATTAATCTGACCTCCATTAGAAATTATAAAACTGGTACTACTGACTGAAGAAGTTGAAGAAGTAACACTTAATTTTGATAAAGAAAGAATACCACCATTATTTACATTAATTTGAGAATTACTAGCCGTTAAATTAGTCGATATTGTAACATTGCCATTGGCAGAAACTGCAAATATTCCTGAATTATAGTTCAAATTATCTAACGAAAAATCATTTGTTTCATTAATATTTTGACTATTTATAGTTAGATTTGCATTGTTTAAAATATTTAAATAAAGGATGTTAGTAGTTATACCAAAACTAATCCCAGTTCCAGTAATATTTGGAATAGAAAAATTTGCATTTATATTAGTATTAAAAGAATTAGTGTTTATTTTGTTATCAATTGAAACAATTATTGGATCTATATTATTATCTAAAGATACGCCACTGACGAGATAAATATCAGTTAGAGTATTTGTAAATACATTTCCAAATTGATTTGAGACTATTATTATTTGTTGCTCATTATTTGGATTAATATTATAAATAGAGCTATTCCCATTATAAAAATTGTTAAGATTAAGTGAAGTTGTGCCAGCACTCGAGAGGACTAAATTTGCATTTGAAGTATCATTCGTACCCAACGTCAGAGTCATATTCGTTCCAAGTGCATTATTATTACCACTAACATAAATATTGCCATTGTAGACAATAATACTTGGCGCATTAATTTGCCCTCCATTTGTAACATAAATATTTCCGCTAGAGCCGTTTGAATTTCCAACATATATTGTTGATCCATTAGACCATGTAGAACTAGAACCTGTAATAATAACCGTATTATTTGTCGTCACAACAGAATTGCTCCCAATGGTACTATTAGTGCCAATAAAAAAATTTGCAGCACAATTCAACTGACTTCCAGCAGAAATAGTGATTGTATTATCAGAACCAAAACATCCCAGACAAAAATCATCTTGGTTAAAAAATATACTATTATTAGAAACATTAATTTGATTGCCAGAAGAAGCAACTGTATTGGTGCCTTTAGTACCTGGTTGAGAACTATAATCATTTGACCAGCTAGAGTAATTAAATATATTAATAATATTATTCGAAGATGTAAAAGTGGTCCCTAAATTCGTATTATTAGTACCACCAACAAATAAAAGATTATCTTGCATTAAGGAATTATTAGAAATTGTTACAACATTACTAGATCCATAGTAAATGTGAAAATCATTGGTGTTAATAGTATTTGTACTATAATTTAGAATACTATATTGACTTCCTGATGATAATATAAATACTTCGCCATTATTAGTTATCAACGAATTTGAGGATATTTTAACAGTATTATTCGAATTCATAGAATTACTATCATTATAATTAGTGCCACCAATATAAAAAGAACCATTATTCCATATAACAGAACTAACTAAAGCCTGAATTGTATTTCCAGAAGTAGTAACATAAATCGATCCATTATTTGACCAAGTTGAATTAGATAGTATCTGAATAGTATTATTTGTAGATATATTTGGAAGAGAACCATTATTTGTTCCTCCAATATAAGAATTACTGTTTTGTAATCTAGAATTATTAGAAACTGTTATTACATTACCCGATCCATAGTAAATGTGAAAATCATTGTTGTTAAGATTTGTACTATTATTTAAAATATTTAATTGGTTTTTTCCACTTTGGATATACATTGCCCCATTATTACTAAGAAGAGATTCGTTGTTTACTGTTATAATATTTCCTGCTCCACCAACAACTGTCGAAGTTCCGCCAACATAAAAATTATCATTTTGTCTAAATTGAGAGCTGCTTTCAATAATTAGCTGATTATTTGAAGAGCTTGAATTTAAGCCAATAATAGTAACTCCACAAGATTGAGTGGAGGAGTTGAGTGAAAATGTATTATTCGCACCACTATAACCAATATAGTTAGTACCATCATTGTTTATGTTAAAAAACGAGTTTCCTGTAAGATTAATAGTTCCATAGGATGAGTCAGAATTATATCCAAGATAAGAAGATCCATAAATTTGAATACTAGCTGAATCTGAAACGTATAAGCTGTTCTCTGATCCATCTTCACAAACATAAAGATTTGTATCTACAGTAAGTGTTACGCTGCTAGTAGAATTATTAGCAACATTCAGCGTATTATTATCTGAACCACTACCATATCCAATAGTAACATTGGCATAAGTCTGATTATCAGTAATAGATACAATATCACCTGATGACTCGTTTCCTACCACAAGACCGGTGGCCTGACCCATTAAAGCCATTATATTAAGAAAAAAAGCGACTAAGAAAAAAAAGATTGGTTTTTTCATCACAAGGAATTTTGCTAAATACGAAGACCCAAAAATAGGGGCTTCCATCGTGTGTGATGCCTGAAGTACGCTTTGCTCTCGTCAGAGCAATAAAAAACGTTCAAAAAAAATGCCAGCAGGAGACAAGCTTTCGAAAAAGTGTGCGGCATCATGGTTTTTGGTTTTTCTGAGTTTTTTTAGTGAAATCACGTAAAGAAACCTAAAAAAAAATCCTCCGCATTGATATTCCAACTGTCAACATTAAAAAGAAGAATATCTTTTTATTTCAACATAAATTAAAATTTTATTGCAGTCACCCGAGATTACAATATAATGTGTTTTTTAGACTAAAACAACCCAACTTAATACTATGTCTTGTTGCAACGCCTCTACTACTCGTCCTGCCGCTCATGATCTTTCCAAGAGGATTAACCCCGAGGAAAAGCGTCTTGTGAATTGTAAACAAGTTGATGTGAATCAACTCATGCCTCTCAAGTATCAATGGGCTTGGGAATATTACATCAAAGGTTGTGCCAATCATTGGATGCCGAATGAAGTTCCCATGCAAACCGATATTGAACTTTGGAAGTCCAATCGTCTTACTACTGAAGAACGTCATGTCATCATGCGTAATCTTGGATTTTTTAGCACCGCAGAAAGCCTCGTAGGAAATAACATTGTCTTGGCTATTTTCAAACACATCACCAATCCAGAAGCTCGTCAATACCTACTTCGCCAAGCTTTTGAGGAAGCCATTCACACCCACACATTCCAATACATCGTCGAAAGCCTTTCCCTAGATCAACGTGAGGTTTTTAACATGTATCATGAAGTCAATTCAATCCATGATAAGGATGCTTTTGAAATGACACTCACTTCTGCCATTATGGAGGATGGCTTTTCTACGGATACCAAAGAAGGATTGCAAACATTTCTCAAAAATCTTGTCGGATTTTATGTGATCATGGAAGGGATCTTTTTCTATAGCGGTTTCGTAATGCTTCTGAGTTTTAAACGTCAGAATAAAATGATCGGCATTGGTCAACAGTTTGAATACATCATGCGTGATGAATCGATTCATCTGAATTTTGGAATTGATCTTATTAATGGGATTCGTGACGAAAATCCATCGGCCTGGACTCCGGAGTTAGAGAAAGAAGTGCGCACGATGATCAAAAAAGCTGTCGAGCTTGAAGTTGCCTATGCTGAGGATTGCATGCCCCGTGGTATTCTAGGTCTTAATGCGACACTCTTCCGTGACTATGTTCAATATATAGCTGATCGTCGTTTTGACCGTCTCAATATGCCTTTGGAGTATGGAAGTAAAAATCCCTTCCCGTGGATGAGTGAAGTCACTGATCTTTCTAAAGAACAAAATTTCTTTGAACGTAAAGTTACTGAGTATCAAAAAGCAGCCTCGCTAGAGTGGTAAAAAACTGAACTTAGAATCAACCAAAATATTTCATGCTGATTCGTAGTGAGGCGCTGCGAATCCTGATACAGAAAAAGAAAGCAACGATCTTCGACGATGGCTGTATGTTTCATACCGCTCGAGGAGAGGTTCGCGTCTAACGCTATATCTATCAGGTTTTCGCAAAACCACGTTAGGATCACCATGAAGTGGCTGGGCTAAGCTCTGTTGAAGTCCTGAAACATTGAAAGAAATTTTGTAACTACTCAGGAGTCTTAGGAAAATAAGATAACTTACTCAGTAATCATTACCGAGTTCCTTGTTTAGGGGTTGAGGAGTTGAGGGGAAAATTCTTGAAATCATGAACACAATATGCAAAGCGATCTTCAGAAGCATGTATTCAAACAAGCTGCGTAGCAGCTTCACGACATCCCCTAAACCTGGAAATAAACGATAATAAAAAATTGAGATAGCTTGCTTTTTTTAGATACCTGAGCTGTTATGAAATTTTGAATGAATCAGATTTCTCCTTACCAATTATTCCTTCTCGAATGTGATGAAATTTTGCGTCATAAATGGCTTGAAAGCGAAAAACGTGGTTATGACATCGGTAGTGAAGAAGCCCTTGTAGATTGGGTCAGCAACCATCGAATAGAGTGGAAAAAGAGTCTGTATGCAAGTGCTCCGACCACCATCCCCAACCATGAGTAATCTTCATATCAAAGGAGGTCGTATTATCGATCCAGCCAATGGTGTTGATGCCACTCATGATCTTTTTGTCTATGATGGTCGAATTTCAGTGAACCGTGCCCCAGAAGCTGAAGTCATCGATGCTACTGGGCTCATCGTGGCACCCGGTCTCATAGATATTCATGTTCATCTACGGGAACCTGGTCAGTCGCATAAAGAAACCATTGCCACAGGCACTCAGGCAGCAGCAGCTGGGGGATTTACCACCATCGTCTGCATGCCGAACACAAACCCTCCTATTGATACACAAGAAACGCTTGCTTGGGTCCAAGAAAAAATTGAATCCACCGCATGCATCCATGTTTTGAGGACAGCTGCCTTGACACTTGGCCTAAGAGGGCATGAAGTAACCGATCTTGAAGAACTTGCTGCAGGTGGCGCTGTAGCCTTCACTGATGATGGTCACTGCGTCCAAGATCTCGCCATCATGCGACAGGCAGTGTTACGCGCAAAAAAATTGGGCATCCCCATCATGGATCATTGCCAAGAAAGAACACTAACAGCTCAGAGCGTGATGCATGAAGGTGAATGGAGTAGACACCTTGACCTTCCTGGCTGGCCACGCCTTGCTGAGGAAGTCATTATTGCTCGTAATATTCTGTTAGCAGAAGAGGCTCATCATTCTATCCATTGCCAACATATCAGCTCCGGAAAAAGCATTCATCTTCTTCGCGAAGCACGCGCTCGTGGCATTTCTATTAGTGGAGAAGTCTCCCCTCATCATATTACCTTCACCGATGAAAATTTAAAAAATGGTGATACCAATTTCAAAGTCAATCCCCCACTTCGTACTCAAAAGGATATCGAGGCCATTATCGCTGGCATTGCTGATGGGACGATCACCATTTTGGCAAGTGATCATGCTCCTCATGCACCCGACGAAAAAAAGCTTCCCATCGATCAAGCTCCTTTTGGCATGTTGGGACTAGAAACGGAACTGGCTGTTTTTTTAACAACGCTTGTGCATGATAAGAAAATCCTCTCCTTCTCACAGCTCCTGGCAATGCTCACCATAAACCCTGCAAGATTGCTAAAAATAGACCGTGGAACCCTTTCTCCAGGAGCTCCTGCTGACATCACCCTCATTGATCCTAGCTGCTACTGGACTTATGATCGGAAAACTTCTGCCTCGCTTTCCCGCAACACTCCATTCCATGGACATCACTTCCAAGGACGTGCTGTTAGGACTATTGTAGGTGGAAAAACTGTTTGGAAAAAAGGCTGGAGGCTGGAGGCTGGAGGCTGGAGAGAATAAAATTAGAAATCAATTTTTACTCTACTTCATTATTTTCGTTTGATCGTTTTTTCACTTGATTTCTTTAAGAAAGAACACTCTTAAATCCAGCCTCCAGCCTCCAGCCTCCAGCCTCCAGCCTCCAGCCTCCAGCCTCCAGCCCTTTATGTCCTCCAGCCTCCAGCCCTTTATGTCCTCCAGTCTTCAAGACTCCCCCTACAGCCTTATTGCCAAAGACCCAACCAGCGGTGCTCGCGCTGGGATTCTTCAAACACGAAGAGGCCTTATTGAAACGCCCATTTTTATGCCGGTAGGAACACAGGCAACGGTCAAAGCTGTTTCTCCTGATGAACTCTATGCACTAGGCGCCTCTATTATTCTGGGAAATACCTATCACCTTCACGTTCGTCCTGGTGAAGCTCTCATTAAAGACCTCGGCGGCTTGCACCAATTCATGCAATGGAATCGTTCGATCCTCACTGATAGTGGTGGCTTTCAAGTTTTTTCCTTAGCTCGGTTGCGGAAAATTACCGAAGAAGGGGTTCGTTTTCAAAACCACCTCGATGGCTCTCCCACGTTCATCTCGCCTGAGGTCTCGATGCAAATTCAATACGACTTGGGATCTGACATTGTCATGGCTTTTGACGAATGCCCTCCCTACCCCTGCTCTCATGAAGAGATGTTAACGAGCTTGGAACGCACGTTACGTTGGGCAAAGCGCTGTCAAGAATGGTGGAGCTCCCAGTCTGAACTTCCACAGCAAGGAGCATTACCTCTTGTTTTCGGAATTGTCCAAGGTGGCTCTCATAATGATCTTCGAAAACATTCTGCGGAAGCCCTGGTTGACATTGGCTTTGATGGCTATGCCGTCGGTGGAGTGAGTGTGGGAGAACCAGAACCTGAGATGATGCAAGCAATCGATGCTAGCATTCCTTACCTTCCTGAAAATAAACCCCGCTATGCCATGGGACTAGGAACTCCACCTCAAATGGTCGAGATGGTGGCACGTGGCATCGATATGTTTGATTGTGTCTTGCCAACACGCCTCGCACGTAATGGAACTGCTTTTACAGAGCGAGGAACCATTAATCTAAAAAATGCTCCTTATGCTCGTGACACTGCTCCTATCGAAGAGGAATGCAGCTGCCCTGCTTGTCAGAAATTCACTCGAGCTTATCTACGCCATCTTGTAAAGGCAGAAGAAATCTTAGGATTGCGTCTCATCTCACTTCATAATCTTCATTTTTATCTCAACCTCATGCGCCGCACGCGTCAGAGCATTATTGAGGGCACGTTCAGCCAATTTCGAAGCACCTTTGTTTCAAGATATGTGAGCCGAGACTCTCTTTAAAAACTACATAGCCGTTCATAGGTGCAAGTGAAGATGAAAAACAACCACAAGAGAAACGTAACGAACACAAAAAGAGCAGACTTTCGGCACTCTTTTTCTTAATAGATACGTTTCCTTGCTGCTTCAACTTCAACTTTCAACTCCAACTGTGCCCGTTTTGAACGGGCACAAAACTACACCTGTACAATCCCCTCAATTTCCACTAGCGCACCTTTCGGCAGTTCTTTCACCCCAACCGTGCTACGAGCTGGATAAGGCTCTGAAAAGTATTCGGACATGATTTTATTCACCATTGGAAAAGTGTTCATATCGGTAATAAAGATGCTCACTTTTACGACATTTTTAAAATTTGCTCCTACAGCAGCAAGAACAACCTGCATATTTTGAAAAGCTTGGTGCGTCTGCTGTTCGATCCCATCAACAAGTTGCATCGTTTTGGGATCAAGTCCAATTTGACCAGAAAGATAAACGGTATTGCCGGCCTGCATTGCGACGGAATAAGGTCCAATCGGCTTTGGAGCTTGAGCAGGATGAATTGATTTTTGATTCATAAAGGTTTAATTTTATGATCTAAAAATGCGAATGAAAATAAAAAATGGAGAGGCCAATCGTACCATTTTCATGACCGGAGGTGGTTCAGGTATCGGGATGGGACTCGCAAAGGCCTTTCACACGCTCGATGTGCCAAAGTGATCATCGGAGTACGTTCTCAAAAGAAATTGAAAGAAGTCATCTCCCGCTATCCTGGCATGGAAATGATTCTCATCGATGTCGTTTCTAGAGAATCTGTTTCGAATTGTTTTATAGAATTAGCGCAATTACATCCAACACTCGATACAGTCATCAACAATACTAGAGCATTTTAAAAAATTCTGTAGTTGAGTGCATTGTCAGAACACGACCCGACGGGAGTCGGTCGGGCAGACTGCTGTTAGGCAGCCCAGCAAGGGCGAGGTGAGCTTCGCAAAGCGAGTCAAACGAGGAGCGCAGACCCGCAGTGTAGCCAGCGATACTCGAGGATGCGATCCCCGCCTTCGCAGGGATGACGTTCGGAGTGACACCACAAGGCGCGGCTACAGAATTTTTTAAAATGC
>JBMOFC010000025.1:0-29742 GCA_049314455.1 Chthoniobacterales bacterium | reverse complement strand
AGACAATAACTCCTGCGTATAAAATTCCTAAAAATCATCCGCAAAAGGTATATAGCTGCCCATCTCCAGGTTGAGGGGACATCCGAGAAGCTGCTACGCAGCTTGCATGAATGAAGACTTATGAACTCGCTTCGCGTATCGTGTAAAGAATTTTCCCCTCAACAGCTGCGTTAGCAGCGACTCAATCCCTAAACCTGGAAATAGATAATGATTGCTAAATAGGCCTCCTCATTTTCTTAAGACTCCTCCAGTAATTACACATAATGCTGTCTTCTCCAGAACGACTCACACTAGTGAAAGTATTGATCTTAACAGGAATCATTTTTTATATTCCTTCCAATGTAGTTCCTGTGATGACAATGACCATCAATGGTGATGTGAGTCCGCTTACGGTGATGGGAGGAGTCCGAGAGATGGTTCAGTCAGGGTTGTGGCCAGTTGGACTGATTATTTTTTTGGCAAGCATCGTTGTCCCTTTTTTAAAGCTTACCATCATGTGCTGGATGTTGTGGTTTCATGGAACTTCTACCTATCAAGAGGAACGAAGTCGTCTCTATCGCATCATGATCAAGATAGGCAGTTGGGCAATGATCGATATTTTCTTGCTTTCCATTATTGCTGCGGTAGGGCAATTGGGCATGCTAGCTAGTGTCCATGCGGAACCAGGAGCCCTCTTTTTCTCCGCGGTTTTGTTATGCAATATTTTCGCTTATGAGCTCTATCGCCCACAATGGATTTGGACATCATCTCTATTTTTCCAAAAAAATAGAGATGAACTGAAGTGACGCGTTGAATTTGAAGCCGCAAACCATTCCTCAAACTCCCTATTTCAACTTCAGAAAAAATCGATGAAAAAACTCCTTTCCCATTTTGAACGGGTGAATTCCATGACACAGTTGCATGGGAAAAAACTTGAGCAAGCCATGGCGCGTGCTCATCGAAACAGAGCATCCTCCCTAGTCGCAGGACGCAATATTGTTGCGGGCTACGCACGTGGATGGGGATTACAATTTGGAACCTTGATTGATGTGGTGCAAAACGACCCCCTCTATCAAGAAGCTCTTGCCCTGATAGAGAACCTAAAGTATTTGCATGGTTATTCATTGATGAATCTCTTTCTCATCCTGAAATATGGAATCAAAGATCTCCAGGGAGATATCATTGATACAGGAAGCAATGGCCTTTCTGCTCTATTTATTGCTTATGTAGCACGCGCGTTTGGTTTTCGAGGAACTGTTTATTCATTCGATGTTTTTCAGGAGATTTCGCATCTGGAAGAACACCGGGAACGTGCTGGACTTATGAATCTTGTTTTCGTCGAAGGATCATTTTTGGATAAGGCTCCTCATATTCTCAAACAGGCAAAATTGATCATCCTTGCGCATCTTGATTGTGATTCTTACATTTCATTAAAAAATCCGCTTTCTCTGTTGAAGAGAGCCATGCATCCTTTAGGAGGATACTTCATTTTCAAGGATTCTCTGAGGCCTCAATCTTTCGCAGCTTTTCAAGCAGCCGAGGAATTTATGGAGGAAGAAAAAGTTCATGCCGAGCAAAATTTTCCTCATCTTGTTTATCGATTTCCTCCTCTAAAAATTCCTCACCCGATTGCCTCATGACTCCGGACAACTCCGAATTTCTAAATCAGATGTTCGTTACGTTGCACAATAGCACTGCTTTTGTGGTTCAGGGTCGTAATATCACTGCTGGCTGCGCACGTGGCATAGGAATTGATAGCAACGAACTGACTGCGGTTCTCGAAGAAGACCCTATTTATCAACATGCTGTTGAATTAGCAGCACCCCATACTGTGGTAGGCATAACGCGTTTAAAAAATATTTTTTTGATCCTGAAATATGGATTGAAAGAAACCACTGGGGATATTGTAGAACTCGGGAGCTATCGAGGAGGATCAGCTCTCTTCATGGCCCAAGTGGCACGTGATCTTGGTCTCACCAAAACGATCTATGCTCTCGATACATTTGAGGGGATGCCTGTTTCAGAAAATGAGGTAGACCTGCATCAGAAAAATGATTTTCACGATGCTCATCTAAGAAGGTTAAAAGCATTAATCCGTAAAAATAAATTAACAAATTTAGTTCCTCTCAAGGGACTCTTTCAAAAAACCGTTCCCAAGCTTCTTTCTAAGATCTCCTCCGTAGCCTTAGCTCATGTGGATTGTGATATTTACCCCTCGGTGCATTATTCCATCAGCGCGTTAACACCCCATATGGATCCTGCAGGAGGCTATCTTATTTTTGATGATCCCTTGACTGCTAGTTGTATCGGGGCCATGCAAGCAGTAGAAGAGCTACTACCAGCCCAAGGATATCGTGCTGAGCAAATCTATCCGCATTTAGTATACCGAGTTCCGAAATTAAAAAACTGACCTGTTCACAAAACCGAGAAAATAAAAAAGTGCATTTCTCTCCAGCCTATAGCCTACAACCTTATCCGTGCCTAGGAACGGATACAAATTGACAGACGCCCTTAGAATGTGAACAATTACCAGATTGTTTAGAAAATAGCGGGTGTAACTCAGTTGGTAGAGTGCAACCTTGCCAAGGTTGATGTCGAGGGTTCGAATCCCTTCACCCGCTCCAAATGGCGCTACGCGCCATGTTGAAGTTACAAGTTGAAGTTGAAGCAGAAAAAACAATCCTCGTATTCACTGCTTCAACTGGCCCCTTAAACTGATCGCAAAGCGATTTGGACTGTCGGTACTAATATTACGTTTCAGTGTTTCACTTTTTCGACATGCCAACAGCAGTAAAGCAGTTTAGGTTCTTCTCATTTTTATCAATTGCCTTGGCGCTCTTTGCCATTGCTGGAGGACCACTCTTGGTTCTTCAAGGAGTTGCTTGGACTGGGATGGTTCAAGAATATTCCAAGACGGAGACCTTAACCAGCGCACTTCAAAAAACCTTCAGCGGAAAATATCGCTGCTCGTTGTGCAAAAAAATTGCTGAAGAAAAACAGAAAGAGCAAAAAACTTCAGGCATTTCGAATGCGGAAAAATCGCTCAAAGCGTCCCTACTGGCGACTGCTGATACTGCTTGTTTTTTATTCTCAACAAAAAATCCGTATCCTCCCATAACCGCCTTGGATTATAAAAGTATGATTCAAGAGCCCCCGACGCCTTATCCGCGTTCTAACATCTCAATTGTTCAGGGGAAAATGAGATCTGTTTAAGTCAAAAGCTGAAGCGGTAATTTCGAACTGCCCTGGATTGTTGAAAAGCTATCTCACGTGCAAAGTAGCGTCAAAGCTAGTAACGAGTAGCACGTAAAAATGGACATGTATTGGGCCCCACGTAGCCCCCATTGTGACAAGTCTTCTATTTTCGTTGATGCACTCGTCTGATTTTTTAGCTCGTTCTAATCCAAGAATGGAGCGCCTGTTACAGCAGGTTTTTACTCATCTTCTACTAACAACCAACACCATGTTGAGTGTTATCCCCCATGAAAAAATATTTTCTCTTTTTTTGTACTTATCTCAGCACCACCCTTGCCAGTCCCACATTCTTCAATGACTCTCCACTACTCCTTCCCGAAGTGCTTGTTTCGGGAAAATCCAACGCCTCGTTAACTGTTCAAGAATTTACACGTAAGCAGCAAGAGCTTTCACAGCGTGTCGGAGCGGTTGAGGTGATCAACGCCGACTCTTATAAGACGGGTCGCTACTCTACGCTCAAAGATGCGTTGCAATGGGCCCCTGGCGTTTATGTGCAGCCACGTTTTGGCCAAGAAGAATCGCGTATTTCTATTCGTGGCTCTGGAATCCAACGAGGGATGTGTGGAGGACGTGGCATTCAACTGCTTCAAGATGGAATGCCCATTAATTTTGCCGATGGGACTTTTAATATGCAATCCATCGAGCCTCTTGCCACGCGTTACATGGAGGTTTATCGCGGTGCCAACTCCCTCGAGTATGGCTCTACGAATTTGGGAGGTGCGATTAATTTTGTCTCCTTTACCGGATATGATACGCCACCACTGACGGCACGTTTTGAATATGGAAGTTTCAATACGTTCAAAGGACAAGTCAGTTCAGGATGTGTTCTAGGAAAATACGATTACTATTCGAGCATCAGTACTGGCTTCACAGATGGTTATCGTGATCATAGCAATCAGTCGAATATGCGCCTTTTTTCTAATGTCGGAGATAAAATTTCAGAGCATTTGGAAACACGGCTCTATTTTACCTACGTCCAGACACTCTCTCAAATGCCAGGAGGCCTGACACTCTCTCAAATGGAAAGCAATCCCAAACAAGCAAACCCGACCAATAGCAGGAACAACTGGCAAAAAGATTATGATTTTCTCCGTGTAGCCGACAAGACGACCTGGCAAGAGGGCGAGAATAAAGCCGAGGCTCAAGTTTATTGGAATCATGTCAACTTTACACATCATGCCATGGCACTCTTTCTCCAAGATGTGAATGATGATTTAGGATTCATGCTTCAATGGAAAAATGAACATGAAATTTTGGAGCATCAAAATAAACTCACCCTCGGCTTGAATCCTAGCTGGGGCCTCACTGATGAGCCGGTCTACCTCAACAACAATGGAAATGCGGGAAAACAAATAGACCATGATGAAGAGCTTGCCTCGAACCTCAATTTTTTTGTCCAAGATCAGTTTTATCTCACGAAGAAGCTCTCGACGGTAGCCGGAACTGCGGTGACCTATGCAGTGCGACAAAATACGAGCCTCTGGAATCAGCCCACCAACATTGATAACAGTGGCACACAAACCTATTGGGGATATTCGCCTCAATGGGGATTACTCTACGACGTGACACCAGAAGCACAGCTTTTTGGAAATGTCAGCCGTAGTTTTTCACCCCCTTCTTTTGCGGAGCTTGTGAATCCGAGCTATCAAGGAATCATGCCGCTGAAAGCCACCACCGCCACCACACTGGAAACTGGCACCCGTGGACGTGCTGGGCGTTATCGCTGGGATCTGGCTTATTACTACTCTTGGGTCGAAAACGAAATCTTTCCTTATAGCGTGACTACCCCCACAGGTCCTTCTGTCCTTAATACCAACGCAGGCCAAACAATCCATCAAGGCGTTGAACTTGGATTCGATGTCACACTCTGTGATGCGCTTTTTTGCCATCCTACAACAACGACTGCAGCGTTAGGCAAAAAAAAGGAATTCGATTTTCCTGAAAACGGTAAAGATCGTCTCTATCTCAAACAGGTGGGCCTTTTTAATGATTTTCATTTTGCTAATGATCCTCAGTATGGAAACAACCAGTTGCCTGGTATTCCACTGCTCTACTACCGAGCCGAACTGCTCTATGAGCACCCACGAGGATTTTATGCTGGCCCCAATGTAGAATGGGTTCCTGTCGGCTACAATGTTGATGCTGCAGCAACACTCTACACACAACCTTATGCAATTTTAGGGTTTAAAATAGGTTATCGCCCCAAAAAAGGACTCTCTTTTTACCTCGAAGCCATGAACATTGCCAATACCACCTATGCAGCCACCACTGGCATCATTGCCAATGCCCAAGCACCTCACGCTTACCTCGCCCAATTTTTTCCAGGTGATGGGGCATCGCTTTATGGAGGCGTGGAGTATACGTTTTAGAATGTACCCGTTCACAAGAACGGGTACAGTTGAAGTTGCAAGTTGAAGTTGCAAGTTGAAGCAGCAAAAAACGCACCTGTTTAGGGATCATGCTAATATCAAATGGGGTCACAACTGGGGTCAGGCTAAGAATATTGACAAAATATTTTATGTTGAGCGCTTCTTTTTCTGTTGATGTGATTTTGTCAATATTCTTAGCCTGACCCCATTTGATATGACTGACCCCATTTGATATGACAGCTACACAAATTTCAACTTCTTCGCGGCAAAGAGCATCATACGGAGTAGCAAAACCCCGTGGCTCCAGCGGCTAATGTTGGTTGACCCGTAGGTTCTCTCGCGATAACGAACGGGAATATCACGAATGTTGAGATTGAGTTTGCTGGCTCCAAAGAGGAGATCGAAGTCACCAAAGGGATCAAAATTTCCAAAATAGGATCGATTAGCTGCAATTTTTAAATAGTTTTCTCTAGTCAGGACTTTTGTGCCGCAGAGGGTGTCTTTGACGTGCTGTCCGAGTAGCCAAGAAAAGGCAATTCCAAAAAATTTATTAGCGCAGAGATTGAGGAATTGCATCGCTTTTTTTTCCATCGGGTAGACGAGGCGACTTCCATTGGCAAATTCAGCAGTGCCACGTGCCACGGCATGATAAAACTTTGGCAGATCCTCGGGAGGCATAGTCAAATCAGCATCCAGAATCATCAGGATATCACCCTCGGCCATGGCATATCCTGTGCGCACGGCATCTCCTTTTCCACGACCTGGCTGCTGTGCAATTTTAATCCGGATTTCGGGATGTGCTTGCTGAATTCTTTGAATCGCCTCCCAGGTGTCATCGGTCGAGTTTCCTTCCACAAAAATAAATTCCATCCAGCTTCCCATCATGGGCGTGCGTGTAATCGCAGCAGCGATATTTCCGGATTCATTACGTGCAGGGATAATGATAGAGACGCTTTTGGAATTCTTTGAAAGAGCGGAATGTGGACGAGCAATCAAAATCAATGTTAGGCAACACCAGGGAAGAAGAGGTGCCACCCAGCGATTTAAAAAAGAAGAAAGGAGTGGAATTTCGATAGGACAAAGGATGCGCGCTTCATGCCGTATGATTTCCCATCCTGAGAGCTCCAAAAGATTGTTGAGATCATGCCGCGAAAGCCAATTGCCAGGCGATTGTGGAGCTCTGATGCCAAGCCATGTGGCCAAGGCCAGGAGGGGACGCCAGAGAGTATTGTAACAATTAATGACGAGGCGGGTTGAGGGTTGTGCATAAGAGTGAATCTTTTCTAAGAGTGCTTGAACATCTTCCGTGTGATTGAGCACATCAGAAAGAACGACATAGTCAGGAGAGGAGGAGGGCGCAAATTCCTCTCCATGTGCATGAAAAAATGTGGTCTCTGTGTTCTGAATACCTCTATTCAACGTTGCTTGAATCATCAACTCCTCATGAGCATCAACACCCATTTTTCTCCTCCCATGCAGCATGTTCAATAAAACCCCAGAGCCGCATCCTATTTCTAAGAGAGAGGCTTCTTTTGGGATGATGAGGTTGAGATAGTGTGCAAGTGCTTTGCGATAGGAAACGGAAAAGGGAGAAGAGCTTTTTTGAGGCTTAGTCATGAAACAGTGAGAATAACTTGTTAAAAAATCGTTGCAATCTGTTTGCTCCCTCAGCAGTAAAAAGTTTAACAAGAATATTGATTTTTTTAATAGTTAGTCTAATGATGTCGGCAAGCGCTGTTACATTGATGGCAGCGTGGAAAAATAACTACAATAAACTACCTATGAAAAAAATAACAACCCTCCTGTGCGCTCCAGTATTATTAGTGCCCTCAAAAGTACTTGTTGCCCAAGATGCCTCACATTCCCCAGGATACTTAATTCAAAATTGTAAATGTGTTTATGTTAACGTCGATTGTTCTAATACTCAGCTAAACAAGAGACCACTTTGATAACAATCTTACTCCTCAAGCGAAAACCGGAGAAGTATTATCTCCTCTTACAATCACGGTAACAATTACCCCTTAGTCTGATAGCAATCTTCTAAAAATAACGAGCTCGTTTAGAAAAAAATCTGGGTGAGCTTTTTATTTGTTACAGATTTCATATTTTCACTATTTTTTTTCCAATGAACAAAAAAACTCTTTTTTTCCTCTGTTTTTCTTTTATCTCACTGAGCTCAAGCCTTCTCTTTGCTAATAATGAGAGCGATTGCATCGCAACGTTAGGATATAGGGCAAGCTGCATCCAAAATAGTCCTTCTCAAAAAGTCACTATTTGTAAATATTATCCCCCTCAAGATGAAATTAGTACTTCAGTACACACTGATGGAGAGCTTGAGATCCATTTTGTAGACTACATCCCGGATATACCAATGCCTGCGAAAGCTAAGGACGCAGGTAAAACTATTTTTCCAAGCAACACTGATGTTGTGGACGTACTCTTTGATAAAACAAGCTTGGACGAATCTGTAGCAGTAACAGACCAACGGATTTTAGTTTTTAATCGTAACGACGTCTTTTATGAAAATGGTTTTTATCAATCGTTTAATCCAAGTGGAAAGAAGACAAGAAGTGAATTAGGGTTTCATGGAGAAGGAGATAAGGTCGAATCCACTTATGTGTTCAATACTCGGGGGATTGGTCAAAAAACGCTCCGCTTCTCGGTAGTTGGATATGTCCAGGTACAGGATGAAGAGGGTAACACAAAGCTTCAAGTGAGATTAGATCGAGATGGGCAGCCTTATCAATTTCCGGTGAAGATACACGTGAATATTATTCCTTAGTCCGAAGGTATCCGTTCACTTCTCCAGCTATGGTGTTTAAATACACTATGGTTTCTCTATAAAAGAAGGTTCCCCTCTTCAGATCCTCCGGGACGCTCTGAAGAGGGTTAAACCAATCTGTTATCCAGCTCACTGAATGGACTATATCTTTTTTTCAATCAGCGCATAGGCGTTATGATTGTGGATAGATTCGAAATTTTCTGCTTCTACACGATACCAGAGAATGTTTTTAGTGGCTTCGGCGCGTAGTGCAACATTGCGAACAAGGTCTTCCACAAAAACGGGATTCTCATAGGCGCGCTCCGTTACGAATTTTTCATCAGGGCGTTTTAACAATGTATAAAGTTCGCAACTTGCAGAATCCTCCACCAAGCGAATCATTTCTTCGATCCACATCGTCTTAGCGCAACGTACAGAAAAAGTGACCTGTCCTCGTTGGTTATGGGCTCCTGACTTGCTAATGGCTTTGGAACAAGGACAGAGCGTGGTCACGGGAACAACTACCGTTACGACAAAATCGAAAATACCGCGAGGCTGCTTTTTGTTTTTTGTTAAGGTAGCGCTAAAGCGAACGTTGTAGTCAATCAGCGCCTTAGCCTTGGTGATGGGAGCAGCTTTTTTTAAAAAGAAAGGAAATTCAAAATCGACATGTGCTTGCTCTGCATGGAGCTTCAAGAGGAGTTGCTCTAAAATGTCTCGAATATTAAGCACATGAAGTACGGAGCCGTGTGAATTGAGCACCTCCACAAAACGACTCATGTGCGTCCCTTTAAAATGATGAGGCAAATCAACGGTCAGTTGCACAAGAGCCACGGTGCTTTGACTGCTGAGTGCCTCTTCCTCCCCTTTTTTTTGGGGACGATCGCGAATTTCAATAGGATAGCGTATATTCTTGACCCCAACACGATCGATGGCAAGTTGTCGATCGTCTGTTTGACTTTGAGTATCGTGTAAGGTCATGGGGAAATCTTATGATAAGGGTTCGGGAAAATGATTTTTTGAAGAGAGTAAAATACCAATGTCTCGTTGGTAGCAAGAAGATAGCAGTTAGCAGATAGAAGATGGAAGTCGAGACCTGCGTGCGCAGGTAAAATTTTTATCATTTGCCGAAGGCCTCAATCCTATCTTCAATCTTCCATCTACCATCTCCTGTTTCTCTACTCATTACCCATTATTTTTCTGCAGCTGGAATAGGTGTCATACAAAAATAACTATTTACTTTTCATGAACACGCCCACGCTTTCCCTCCTTGCTTTTTTTCTGGGTACCATCATTGGCTCTTTTCTCAATTGCCTGATTTATCGCCTTCCTAGAAATCTTTCCTTGAGTGACCCCAAGCGTTCTTTTTGTCCGAAGTGTGAACGTTCTCTTCCTTGGTTTGAGAATCTGCCGATCGTCAGCTGGCTCTTGTTAAAAGGCCGTTGCGCTGGGTGCCATGCTCCTATTTCCAGGCGCTACCCACTCGTGGAGGTCATAACGGCTTTTCTTTTTTGGCTTTGTTATCTTCAGTTGGGTTTTCCCCTGGCCGTGGCTGCCTGGATCTTTGTGGCGCTTTTAATCACAGCCACTTTTATCGATCTAGAGCATCTGCTCATCCCGGATGAAATTACCCTGGGAGGAATTGTCCTAGGCCTCGGGTCCTCTTTTTTTCTGCCACAGCTCATGGGCGTCGATTCCCATCTCGTAGCGCTTGCTTATTCTTGTGCAAGTGCCGCAGGTGCCTATCTGATTCTATGGACAATTTTAGAAGTGGGGAAAAAAGTTTTTGGGAAAAAGAGAGTTCGCTTTCATGATCCTCAAAGCTTGGAGCTGCTCAAACGAGATGCTCATTTTTCCCTTCAACTCGGAGAAGAGACCTTCCCTTTGGAAGAACTCTTTTCACGCGCTTCTGATCGTCTTGTGGCAAAAGTAGCCTCTCTTGAAATTGCAGACAAAAAATATAGTGAAAAAACACTTATCATCACACCTACAGAAGTTCATCTTTCAGAACATTCGTGGAAACTGGAAGAGGCGCTTCCCCTCCATGGTATGATCACGCAGATTACGTTTCCACGAGAAGCGATGGGATTTGGAGATGTCAAATTTCTCGCGTGCATCGCAGCTTTTCTTGGGATCAAAGGAGCGCTCTTTTCGCTTTTTGGAGGATCGATTCTTGGTGCAATAACGGGCTGTAGCCTCTTACTTGCAACGCGTGGGCGCCTGGGACGCACCCTTCCTTTTGGACCTTATTTGGCACTAGGAGCTCTGCTCTGGCTATTGCGCGTTTCTTGGATGAATTTCCTTTAGCCTTTTACCTTTAGTCTATAGTCTTTTGCTTTCTCATGCCGCCGAAGTCCAAGAATCCTAAAAAACTCACTTTCCTAGAACTTATTTTAGCCGTTTGGAAGCCTTACCGAGACCTCTCTGTTTTTCTTCGGCCTTATCGTTTGCGGCTCATCTTAGGACTTCTGGCGGGAGTCGGCTTTGCCGGAGTTAATAGCTGCTTACCCTTGGTCATTCAAAAAGTGGGAGGATCTGTTTTTAAAGGAGGCCTATCGCAATCCCAACTCATGAGTGGAGCGCTG
This sequence comes from Chthoniobacterales bacterium, assembly GCA_049314455.1. Lineage (GTDB taxonomy): Bacteria > Verrucomicrobiota > Verrucomicrobiia > Chthoniobacterales > UBA6821 > CAIWMF01. The sequence goes on along the minus strand of JBMOFC010000025.1, from coordinate 18,793 downwards.
ACTAATGAAGGTCCTGGTATTGAAAAAGTCCTTTGGATCTGTTTGCTGGTGCCTGTCATTATGTTGGTGCGGAGTCTCCTTTCCTATGCCAATACCTACTGCCTGACATGGGTCAGTTTAAAAGTACTCCGTGATATTCGCCGAAAGGTTTTTGGTCATCTTATGGAGCAATCCCTCGATTTCTTCAATCGTTCCCAGTCGGGACGACTTTTATCACGCGTACTCAACGACACGCGGGTAGCTCAAGAAGCCCTTGTCGGTATTGTTGGCGATCTCATCAAAGAACCGCTCACGGTGCTGGCCATGGTGGTCGTGGTGATGCGCATCGATTGGAAATTTAGTTTCGTGACTCTTTTTCTTTTTCCAATTTGCCTGGTGCCCATCATCGTCTACGGCCGTAAGGTCCGTAAAGCCGGCAAAGCCGAAGAGAACGAAGCTGGTATTATGGCTGTTATTTTACAAGAATCCTTCGCCGGCATTCGTGTGATCAAATCCTTTGCGCGCGAAAAATTTCAACTCGCCTTGTTCGATAAATCAAGTGATTTGCAATTTTTATCGAGTCTTAATGGCCAGAAAAGCGCGGCCATTGTGCAACCAATGATCGAAACCGTTTCCGCCTTTGGAGTCTCGCTAGCTCTTTTTTATGTTTATTTTGGACATCTTTCATTAGGAAAATTTTTGGCGCTCATGACGGGAATGTTTTTACTCTACGAGCCAGTCAAAAAAGTTAGCCGAATTCATTTGACGTTACAAAAATGCTTGAGTGCTTCGACCAGCATTTTTGAACTTCTCGCGACTCGGCCTACCATCAATGACAAAAGTGATGCACAACCTCTCGTCACCTGTACCGGTCATATTGCACTCAAGGAGCTCACCTTCCACTATGATGTAAAAAATGCCTCTCCTGCACTTGTGGATGTGAATCTCATTATTGAGCCAGGTCAAAAAGTAGCTCTCGTTGGCGCTAGTGGTGCCGGTAAGAGCACCATCCTAGCATTACTCCTTCGTTTTTATGATCCCCAGGAGGGAGGGATTTTTATTGATGGGAACGATGTGCGTGATCTTCAACTTCACTCGCTCCGAGAGCAGATTGGCATTGTGACCCAGGAGAGTTTTCTTTTTCATGATACGATTTATGAAAATATTCGCTTCGGACGTCTTGATGCAACCCGTGCCGAAATTGAAGAAGCCGCTCGTCAAGCTTTTGCGCATGACTTCATTTTAGCTCAACCCAAAGGTTATGAGACCATGGTTGGAGATAAAGGCTGCCTACTCTCCGGCGGCCAACAGCAGCGTCTCGCCATTGCGCGTGCCTTGCTCAAAGGGGCTCCCATCTTGCTCTTGGACGAAGCAACTTCTGCACTCGATTCTGAATCGGAGCGGATGATTCAAGTGGCCTTGGAACGTTTAGAAGAGGGCCGTACTGTCATCGCGATTGCCCATCGTCTTTCCACGGTCCTAGGGAGTGACTGTATTGTGGTCATGAATCAAGGGCGCATCGTGGCCACCGGCACACATCGAGAATTACTCACCTCCTCGGAAATCTATCGTAATTTGTACGAACTGCAGTTTCATCATGAATAGGCTGTAGGCGTATCCGTTCACACAATGGCGCCAACCTAGGGAAATAAGTTACGTATATCCAAAATGTGTCAGGATGTCAGGAGGTAGCGAGCGTTTTTATGATCACGTTACAACTTACCCGATAAAACAAGTGCGCTCTTCCCAAATATAGTCTTTTAAAGAGAGAAGGGCGCGATAAGACGATGAAATTTTTCTTGATAACAAGGCCGAAGAGCGAGCGCTATCTTAAGATAACGTAAGATCTGAGAACATAGTCATAAGGAAAAAGATCCAGCTTATAGCGTGCCTTTATCGATGTAACACACTATACCATCTCCTATCTTCCTATCTGTTCCTGTGAACGGATACTTTCAGCCTACACAGTTACCAAAATAGTCCGCTCCAAGTTCTGCTCTCGATGACGATCGATCATAATCGTGGCTATTTGAACTAATAAGAGCTTCCATCGATTCTCTTGATAAGGAGTTGTTGCCTCTACCGTCACCACGTAATTATCTTGTCCAGGTTGATTCTGAAGTGCGGAAAAATGCTCTGCCCAAGCAGAAGCACTTGGCCCTGTGATATTCCATTGAATATTTGAGATTCCATGGTTGATCCAATAGAGAGCAAGCAAGTAGGTTTGGCGAATACGATTTGCCGTGAAATTTTGTCGTTTGTTATGGCTCACTGTTTGACTTTTATCATGCCATCGATATTGGTAGAGATAATCAGGAATAAAGCAGAGAGGCTCATGGATAGCTGTTCTAAGAGCAAATTCATAATCTTGGCAGCCTTCAAAAATAGGATTAAACAAACCTAAATCACGATGTAGATCTTTTCTAATAATTTTAAGATGACTCGCTACATTATTATTAATGAGATCCTCTGGACTTTCTGATCGGAGTCTCCACGATAAAACATTTCCCTCTCCGTCAATATCAACAGCTCGAGAGCTAATATAGCGCACATGAGGATATTCCTGAATCCTTCGCTCCAGGATGGAAAAAACATCGGAAGTTAGGCGATCATCGCAATCAAGATGCAAGATCCACTCTCCTTTTGCGCACTCAATGGCTTGGTTGGCGCTACGACAAATTCCAAGATTTTTTTCGTGAGAGTGAAGTGTGATTTTTTCCTGAAGCAATGCCGATGCTTGAGACATCAATAATGCGGAGCTAATGGAGGGATCATCATTGATAATGAGGATTTCAACATAGATTGTTGGGTTATGACTGCAGGCATCTTTAATAGAATCTAAACAGTTTTTAAAATAGTCCAAATGATGATGAAAACAGATGAGTATCGTAAAGCGCGGTTGTTCTAAAAAAGATTCTGTTGTTGACCTAGCTATCCGTGCTGCAAATAGATCCTTGTGAATATGAGCAATATATTTTTTGGCTTCTTCTTCTAATTGTAATGAAGAAACACGTGTGCGCTCAGAAGCCCATTTTGAAGCCAACTGCTCGCGTCGTGATTCTATCGGATTATAACCCATCGCAGGATAAGCTAACGTGATGAGACCTTGACAAAACCAACTTAAAAAGCGAATGGAGCTTCGAAAAGCAGGATAAAAAAATTTTCCTCGTTCACCCGTGATATCGTACTGCTGTAATCTTGCAGTGAGTGGAGTCACAATAAAAACCAGCAAAAATTTTGCAGTTGAAGCTAACATGCTTCGTAAACGTGGTAATAGAGAAGACCTCATACAGAAAAGAGAATTTGAGAAACGTAGAAGCCTTCTTATAACTTCTCAATGACTTTTTATGATCATTATGGTAGCTACCGACGTTCCGTTGGTAACAAGAAAATAGAAGATAGAAGTCGAGACCTGCTTGCGCAGGTAAAAATAATTTCATTATTTGCCGAAGACCTAGCACGGATATTTCATACAGATCGTGACGAGGAGGCCGCGAAGGCTTATGGGATAAGGCAGGCGAGCATTTTGATGCCGTTCTGTATGTTTACATACTTCCCAAGTCAAAATATGAGTCTAACGCAGCATCCATCAGTCCTCCCGGTCTCCGCAGTAGATCGGCATGAAATATCCGGGCTAAATTCTATCTTCCATCTTCCATCTTATACTACCAACGTTTTTGGTGACGTTGGTAGTTACTCGTTATGAATCAATGGATGATGCTGGCCAGAGCCATGGCATTAGAAGTAGTTAGCTGCCAGACAGGTTCTGCTTTTCACAACAGTTTTCCAGTGATAGGGTAAATGCTCTTTTTATCTTTTTTTAAAACATATTTTGATTTCTTCTCGCACTTCATCTCATGCTCCCCCTGCATGGACCACAGTCATCGAGCCTCGCGTCAGTCTTTTTCATATTCCATGGAAAGAAATCTGGGACTACCGAGAGCTCATGATGAGGATGGTTCATCGTGATTATGTCTCACGGTATAAACAGACTTTTTTGGGATCGCTTTGGTATATTTTGCAACCACTGTTCACCAGCTTAATGTTTACCTTGGTTTTCTCGAGGATTGCAAAAATTTCTACAGGGGCTATTCCCCCCGTCCTTTTCTATATGTCTGGGATTGTCTGTTGGAGCTATTTTTCAGACTGTGTCACAGGAACAGCCAATACCTTTACCACGAACGCTTCTCTGTTTGATAAAGTCTACTTTCCACGCCTGGTGGTCCCAATTTCTCAATTGGTCGTCAATCTTGTAGGATTTACCATGCAGCTGACTTTATTCCTCGGATTTTATGTTTGGTATGCATGGCATGGGGCTCCCATTGCCATGGGATGGCGGATTATTGTCCTCCCTATTTTATTACTACAGATGGGAGCACTAGGGCTCGGCGTTGGCTGTTTTGTCTCTGCAATCACCACCCGTTTTCGTGATCTTCAGGTTCTCCTTGGATTTTTTATCCAGCTTTGGATGTATGGTAGCTGTATTGCGTATCCTCTGAGCATTGTTCCGCCAGGCCCTATTCGTACGATCTACATGTTGAATCCGATGGTCTCAGTGATTGAGGGCTTTCGCTTCGCCTTTATGGGACAAGGAACAGTGACCTTCTTCCAAGTTCTTATGAGTTGTCTGGTCAGTGCCATTGCTGTTCTTGTCGGCATTGTTTTATTCAATCGTACCGAGCGACTATGCGTCGATATCCTCTGATACACTCATTACTTCAATGAACGATGTAGTAATTAAAATAGAAAACGTAGCGAAAAAATATCGCCTGGGCGTGATCAATCGCCAGATGTTGGTCGATCAAATTGAAAGCTGGCTTGCGCGTAAATTAGGTCGTCATGATCCTCACGCTTCTGTCTTTGAAGAAAAAACCGATCGGATGCCAACGCCATATGACTTTTGGGCTCTTCAAGATATCAATTTGGAAATTCGACGTGGGGATGTCGTTGGAATTATGGGAAGAAACGGATCTGGCAAATCGACTTTGTTAAAGATTTTGTCCCGTATTACAGCACCTACGGAAGGAAGAGTCTTGATCCACGGACGTATTGCGAGCTTGCTGGAAGTAGGTACTGGCTTTAACTACGAAATGACCGGCCGCGAAAATGTCTATCTCAATGGAAGTATTTTAGGACTCAAGCAACGTGAAATTGATGATCGCTATAACCGTATCGTCGAATTTGCAGAAATTGCTAATTTTATGGACACCCCGGTGAAGCGCTATTCGAGCGGAATGCGTGTCCGACTGGCTTTTGCAGTAGCAGCTCACTTGGAGCCTGAGATTTTAATTTTAGACGAGGTGCTCGCGGTGGGGGATGCCAAGTTCCAAGAAAAGTGCCTCAATCGCATTACCGAAATTAGAAACTCGGGCGTCACCGTTCTTTTTGTCAGTCATTCTGCACAAAGCGTGCTCGAACTCTGTACCCATGGTGTTGTTCTACGCGAAGGACGTCTTGTGGCTCATGGAACTGCCAAAGAAGCTACAGAATATTATTCCAATTCCCTCCATCTTGCGCATTCCGAAAACTTTATCCCTGGTATTCCTGAAAGCCGCGTTGGGCTACAAGTAGGAGCCTTAGCAAAAAAACTCTTACAAGAACTACCACACGGAAAATTAGTTTTTAATGTGCCCATAGAAACGCCTGAAGGAGTGATTGTGGTCGACCTGGCTTGGGTTTCCGAAAGTCGTCTGAAAACCATGCGAACGGAACCTTCTTGGAATGGGGCTCCCGACATAGCCATCAATGTTATTTCCAAAGATAAAACGGAAGAAGAAGCTCAGCACAATCTCAGTTTGTTGATGAGAGCAGGGGCTCTTGAATCATGGATTGTCTACCAAAATGGCCTGATCAGTAGATTCAAAATCAATGAGCGAGAATTTATGATTTCCTCTAAGATGGAAAACATCAGCGATCTGTAATCGATGAGTCTTAACCTTAAAATGGAAAGGTTTAAAAAAATAAAACTTCTTATCGTTACCGAAAAATATGGAGACTTTGGAAACCGCTTGGGTCGGTTTGCTCGACTTTTTTCGGTAGCAGAGCAAGAGGGAGCTTGGCTCATCGATCTCTCGCTCTTTCAGTACAGCTACCTTTTTGCTCCTAAAAATTTTGCCGCGTCTTTGTTCTTTCGAGCGCTCAGTTTTCTCAATGATCATCGTTTAAAAAAGCTGGAACGCTATCTTTCCCGTTCCAAATATGTGACGCTGTCTCATGCTACTGCTGCGCGTGTGGAAGGAGAGTTTTTCCCTTCCTCAGAACTCCAACAAGAAATTAGAGCGTCTTCTCGAGCAATCTTACTGCTCACAAAAAATAGCTTTTTTGTGCAGATGCATGAGACTGCTATAAAAAAAAATTCTAAAGCTCCTATCAAATATAAACTCTCCGAGCTTTTTCTCCTCCGTAAAAAATATCTTTGCACAGCAAAAAAACTGATTGCTACGATCACACCGAGATCCACCAACATTCTTCTTGTCGCCGTTCATATTCGACAAGGAGATTACAAAACGTGGAATAATGGGGCGTACTATTTTGAAGAGGAGGTTTATGCGGCTTCTATGAGAAACCTACTGCTCACGTATGAGAATCAGCGTCGACCTCTCCATTTCATGCTGATCACCGAAGCAGCTATCCGACTCGATGCCTTTGAAGGATTGCCCTTTCATTTTTTTGGACCTCAATCCATCGGCGTCGATCAAGCATTGTTGCAACAAAGTAACACTATCATTTCCACACTGAGCACCTTTAGTATGTGGGCTAGTTTTTTACATGACATACCGCAGGGGATTATTTTCACTAAAGACATTCCACTCTGCTGGAATGACTTGAAGGTTGCCGATCTAAGTTTTTAGGAAAAAAGAACACCAACAGCGTAGTGACAACAAGCACATGAAATTTTCTGTACTCATCAATAATTACAACAACGAGCCTTATCTCCGAGAGTGCCTTGAAAGCCTCCTCCATCAATCACGACCAGCCGATGAAATTATTGTTGTCGATGATGGGAGCACCGATGCTTCACGAACCATCATCGAGGAATATGCGGCTCAATTTGCTGTGATCAAGCCGGTCTACCAAAAAAATGGAGGACAAATCTCAGCCGTAGCGACCGGAATTTTTGCTTCATCTGGTGATGTTCTCTTTTTGCTAGATGGTGATGATGCTTATAAACCGAATCATTTGGAGTCGATGGAAAAATATTGGAGAAAGCATCCTCATATCGATTTTATCTACTCACGTAGCGATCTGATCAACCCATCGTCATTGTCAGAGTCCCAGATTGAGGAGCAAAAAGAAAATACACGCAACCTTATTGGGCCCGTAAAAAATATAGCAGAGCCTTACGAATGCGGTTGTAGTGCAGTATTAGCCTACTTTTACCCTTGGTATTATATGGGTAATACGACCTCAACGCTCTCTGTTAAAAGAAATCATGCCACCTCACTCGGATTAGAAAAAATTGTTAAGAATAGTCTGTGGCAATTTAATAATGCTGATTACGCCTTACTCCTCACATCAGCTCTGCACTTAGGGAGAAAACTCTACGTTCCTGATGAGACTGTTTTGTATCGCATTCACGAAAATAGTATCACCTACAAAAGGAGCAAACAGGGAAATGATATCGCCTTCCATAAGTATTTTTGGCTCATGAGAGTGAAATTTTTAAAGTGCTGCTGCTTAAAAGACTTTCCACCTCTTCTTCAATTGTTCGATTTTGATGTGATCGAAGAAGAAATAAAAACCATTCCGAATCCTTCGCAGGCTCATCTGGAGTGTTACAAAGTGGCAACGAAGCTGGCTAAAGGTCGAACTCACGAACTGGAAGAAACGATTAAAAAACGCGAAGCGCACCTAAATAGCCTTTATAACAGTCTTTCCTGGAAGATCACCAAACCACTGAGGGTATTAGGAAATATTATTTCAGCTGTTTTGAAATAAGTTTTGTGACCACGATGCAGTCTCTCCTATCGTTTCTAGCATATTGCCGACGCGTTCCTTTTTTAATAGGTTCCTCTTTGTGGCGCCGATTGCGTGGTGAACCCAGCTATACCATAGCCATTAACATGGAAGGATGTGGGGCCTTGGTAGGTGGCGTTGGTAACTATGCTACCTCGCTTATTCGTGGATGGGCTCGTTACATCCCTTGGAATCCGCTCTCACTCTACTGCACCCTTACGAACTTTCATGAAGTGAGAAAATTCCCACTGTGGGCCCGCCTGAAGCACCATTGCCTCTACAAAGAAAAAGATTTGTGCGCGCTAGAAGGAAAATTCGACCTGCTCTATTCTCCATTTGGTTTGGTGACACCGATTCCTCCACCTCATCCCTTTGCGTTTCACTTTGCAGATATCCAAGATTATTTTTTTCCAGAATTTTTTTCGCTCAAAAGTCTCTGCTTTCGTAGGAATGCTTACCGCAATGCCCGTGCCTTTGCAGATCACATCTTGGTTCCCTCAGAGTTTAGTAAAAAATCAATGGTTGCCTGCTTACAGATTCCCGAAAATCGGATCTCCGTGGTTCCTCTTCCCGTCGCAGACTTGCCTCACCGAGCGATGCCACCCTCCAACCTTCACGATTGTGAAACTCCTTTTATCTACTATCCTGCCGATAACTATGCTCATAAAAATCATCGCCGTCTTTTTCTTGCCCTTGAAAACCTCATCAAAAAAGGCTGGAAAGGCCGTCTTATCTGTACCGGGACACGCGTTCCAGGCAGAGTCGATTTAGTTGCACTCGCCAAAGAGAGTGGCATCTCAGGCTGTTTTGTGGATCTTGGAAAAATTTCCCGTGAAGAGGTTTTGTGGCTTTACAAACAGGCACGCTTTCTGGTTTTTCCGAGTCTCTTCGAAGGTTATGGATTGCCGATGGTTGAGGCCTTTAAAACAGATCTGCCCATTCTCTGCTCAGGAGTGACGAGCCTGCCCGAGCTAGGAGGGGAAGCTGCTCTCTATTGCAATCCATTTGATCTCTCCGACATGACAGAAAAAATCTGGTTGCTTTGGAATGATGCCGCCCTCCGCACCACCTTGTCTACTCGCGGAAAAGAGCGGCGCCAACTTTTTTCTACCAAGCGTATCGTGGAGCAGCATTTTGCGATTTTCAGCAAGGTGATTCACGAGTCGCGTGCTGGCAAAAAAATCACTCCGTTAGCGCATGCTTTGCCGGAGATTGACCTCAAGCTCGCAGAATCTCTTTACAAAGAAGGAGCTCATGAAACGATCCGTGACCGGATCCCAGCTCGAAACCAGTGGTTTTCGGATGATGAAGTCGCTGGAGTTAAGGATCACGGTAAACATTTTTTACTGCAGCATGTTCCCAAGCTTTTGCGCAACGATTCGTTGGCATCTCCTGGAATTAAAACCGCGCAACACCTTACCGTTCATTTCGTCACGATCGTCCACAATGGAATCCCTTTTATCAAACAACACCTAGACGTCTTTGAGCAACTCTCGTGTGAGTGGCATTGGCATATTATTGAAGGCGCAGCACTATTGGAGAGGGATACTTCTTGGAGTTTAAAAAATGGAGGCCACTTACCTGAGAATATCTCACCACTTAGCAATGATGGCACCACAGAATATCTCGACTCTATCGCGCAAAAGCATCCGGAAAAAATCAGCCTCTATCGCAAAAATGATTTTTGGAAGGGAAAACTAGAAATGATCTCGGCGCCCCTGAGTTATCTTCCTGAACAAGCTCTTTTGTGGGAAATCGATGTGGATGAAATCTGGAATGCTGCTCAGATTATGACGCTTGTCACTCAGTTTGCTCAAAATCCTACACGCACAGGAGCTCTTTTTTACTGCCGCTTTTTTGTTACCCCAGATCACATTTTAGAGAACATCGGATTTTATGGAAATAACCCTTCCCAAGAATGGCGCCGTGTTTGGAATTACAAGAAAGGCGATTTTTGGAAAACGCATGAGCCTCCGTGCTTGATGCGGGAAGTTAGACCAGGTCATTTTGAAAACGTCCTAAACCTCCATCCCTTCACGCAAGAGGAAACTTGGAAAATGGGACTTGTCTTTGAGCACTTGGCCTATACGACCGAAGAGCAACTGCGCTTTAAAGAATCATACTACGGCTACCGAGGCGCTACAGACGCATGGAAAGAAATGATACATTCCTCCGATCCAGAAATTTTCATCTCCAACTACTTTCCATGGATTCAAGATCCTATCTGGGCTTTTAAAAATATTAAAAATGAAAAAAAGTAGAGCCATTATTTCTATTGTTACGAGCGACTACTTTTGGGAAGCCACCGTATTAGGAAACTCGCTCCAAGAGTTTGAAAGAGAATCTAACTTTATCGTTTTCGTGATCGATTATGATGACCGCGACCCGGATTATAAAACCTGTGGCTTTCAGGTTTTAGACGCTAAAATTTTAAATCCTGAGGAGTGGGAGCGTTTTGTTTTTCAATATAATGGATTCGCTGCCTGTTGTGCATTGAAGCCTCGAGCCTTGCTTTATGTATTATCTCATTATGAAAAAGCTATCTACCTTGATTGTGACATAAAATTATTTCAGCCGCTTGAAGAAGGATGGAAGGCCCTTGACGACGCACCTCTTTCACTCACTCCTCATAACCTCCATCCTATTGAAAATTATTCCTTTCTTCCTTCCTATCTCTCACATGCACACATCAGGCTCACGGGAGTTTTTAATGCAGGATATGTTGGAGCAAGTCGCTTGGGTATCGATTTTTTAAATTACTGGTGGGAGAAAGTGCACTATAATTTTTTGATTGAAACAATGATTGCTATTTATGGTGATCAATTTTATCTCAATGATGCGGTTGGATTAGTGCGTCATTTAAGTGTTCTCCAACATCCAGGATACAATGTTGCTATTTGGAATTTTCTTCAGAGAAAGGTGAAAAAAAAGAATGGAGTGTACTTTGTGGACGATCGTCCCTTGGTTTGCTTCCACTTTGCTTGTCTTCACGAAAAAGATCTTAAAAAGGGAACCCCATTAGCAAATGGGATGGGAGATCTTTTTTTAGAGTTATGTGATTCTTACGCGCAAGAGCAAGCTATTCAACAAGCCAAGTTTCCTCCAAAAAAATATCGTTTTAAACACTTCAAGGATGGAGTTGCTGTTACTGCTGATTGGAGAGAGTGGATGCGGCGTGATATCCCAGAGCTTAAAAATATTTCAGACCCTTTCGATTTAACTCTTGAAGAACGAACTGTTATCGAAAAAATCATGCAGGGACGACCAAAAAATTTTCATCCTAATAAAGATCGTGAAATCAATGATTGGAAGAACTCCTTTCTTATCGGCATGCCAACTTTTTATCATCTTGATGCTCAGATCCGTAATCTTGAATCAAAGCTGAATCATTTTGAGCGTTCCTTCCCTCATCAGTTTCTTTGTAAGTCGATTGCTTTTGTAAAGATGATGATTCGGAAAAGTTTTTTGAAAGTTTTTTGGAAAAATATCTAATTGCTGATGCACTCATCTCTTGAAAACAACAGACCATTGACAGTTACCATAGTTACCCCCTGTCGTAACAGCGTCCATCTGATTCCAGAAACACTGGAATCTATTTTAAATCAGTCTTCGCTCAAGAATGGCTCTGTTCAATTACAACACCTTATCATCGATGGAGCCTCTTCCGATGCAACTGCTGCTGTCGTAGAACCCTATTTAAAATACGGAGTTCAATTTTTCAGCGAACCTGATCGCGGCATGTATGATGCCCTTGCTAAAGGCCTCCAAAAGGCAACAGGAGATATTGTCGGGTATCTCAATGCCGGAGATATTTTATTTCCACATGCTTTTGAAATCTTAGAGGAAGTTTTTCAACATCCGGACGTAGAGTGGGTCACTGGTTACTCCACCATTATTAATGATCGTCTCCAGATTACCAATGCGGGACAACCGCCACGCTACCGTCGTCAGTTTATTGAAAATGGATATTACATTGATCCCTCTTATCCTCAGAACATCCAGCAAGAATCGACTTTTTGGTCACAGAAAATGAATAGCCTCATTGATTTTAAAAAACTGCGTTCTTTCACATTGGCAGGTGATTATTTTTTATGGACTGAGCTCGCCAAACAAACAGAGCTCCACTCCATTCGCTCACTCCTGGGAGCCTTTCGTGTCCATGCTGGACAGCTCAGCGAAAATAGTTCTGCCTACTACCAAGAAGCGAAAAGCCTCGTGCGAAAAGCCACCTTTCGTGAAAAACTAACGCGTTATTGGGAGACACGCTGCAATCCCTTGCTACGAAGCCCGCTTTGGAATCACACCCTCGGAATTGGACCTGCAAAAATCTTTGAATATCGTCATCCAGAAAAAAAGTGGATGGCTAGGTAAAAATGATGCGTATCTATGAACGGGACGTTGATCGATACGGTTTAGGGAGTTAGGAGTTTAGGGGAAATTCTTGAAATCATGAACACAATATGCAACGCGATCTTGAGAAGCCTTTATTCAAGCAAGCTGCGTAGCAGCTTCACGACATCCCTTAAACTTCTCAACCCCTAAACCTGGAAATAGATGATAATAACACATTGAGATAGCTTGCTTTTTTTAGATGCCTGAGCTGTTACCATTTTTTAACCTCACGTTCTATTTCTGCTTCGTCCTAAACCCCTAAACTTTTAAACTCCTAAACACTACCAGCGTCATTTCATTTCTTCGAAATAAAATGATGTTGGTAGTTACAATTTATGCTTAACAAATTCATCAATAAATGGAACGACGTGCTCGTGCAACGCAGAGGAAAAATTATTGCCTTTCCTTCTCTTTCGCCGTTGCAATCCAATCGAATCATTGGAGCAGCTATTGCCAATAGAAGACCCTACCTTGTAGGCCGCATGGGATGGACCGAGGGATACACGATTGGACAATTATTAAGTCATGGAAAAACTCCTGCGACATTACGAGAAAAATTACATTTTCATTCAGGAGTCTTTCCGCCTACAGAAAAAGAGCTGCGTTTCTTTTCAGATTCCTACCTACGCGCTGCAAGCGCTGCTGATATGTTGGGCTTACTTCAATTTCCGTTAGAAGGATGGCTCCTCAAAAAATATGCACCTCATGCAGCCACTGTTGACCTGGGTTCCTTGGAACCTTATTTTTCGGAAGAGCCCTGGTCCTTCCATCTTCAAGGACTCACTGTTCTCGTGGTACATCCCTTCGCAGCATCAATCCAAAAACAATATGCCAGCGTTCGTCAGGAGCTCTTTGCTAATCCAAAAGTGCTTCCTGAATTTGAATTGAAAGTGATACAAGCGCCACAAACCATCACAGACAATCCTAAAGAATATGCGTCTTGGACAGAAACCTTGAAATCGTTAGAACAAAAAATTACCCGAGAATCCTTTGACGTGGCCATCATCGGCTGTGGAGCCTATGGGTTACCACTCGGCGCATTTGTGAAAAGCATTGGAAAAATCGGCATTCATCTTGGGGGCGCTGCTCAATTACTTTTTGGTATCGCCGGAACACGCTGGCTCAACAATCCTCAATTTAAACACCTCATCACACCGGCTTGGTGTCGCCCGTTGCTCGAAGAACAGCCACTTGGATGGGAAAAAAATGAAAATGGCTGTTACTGGTAATATAGCTGTCTCACATGAATTTCCCAATCGTCTTTTTGAAAATTGATCCCGCTTCAGAACGCCTGTGCAAGGCTCAGGAGCAGCTTTAAAAAAGCATGGCTCTTTTTTCTATTGATCCACTTCCTTACCCTGCAGGAAAGAAATTAGTCCCTATCGGCCATCTCCTCTCCCAGGCAAGAAAGAGTGCAACGGGAAAAGCCTTTGTCTGGTGTAACTCCGATGTCACCTTAACACGCAATCCTTTTGAAGTGCCCAACCCCGACCAAGTCTATGGATTCTACCGACGCGAAATTCCTTCTGGAGAAATCTGTCATGGTGTCGACATGCTTTACATTCCGGTTTCTATTTGGGACACGATTCTTTCCAAAAATATCCCAAAACTCTTTTTAGGAGCCTCCTACGTCGACTGGTGGATTCCTCGTCTCATGCAGCATTTAGGAGCCTATGAAAATCTTACTGGCTACATCGATCATCTTTCTCATCCCCTTTCTTCCGCCTCCACGGAAGAATCAAATCGTTACTACCAATCCAATTTTAACGCTTACAATCGCTGGGCACGTCGTCATGGACTTAGCACGATTCCTATGCCGCCAGTCATCCCATTTTTAGGACACGTCTGGGGCATTCGTGATGCACTCCAGAAAATCAAAACACGTTTATAACAAATGGCAAACAAATGGGGTCAGGCTAAGAATATTGACAAAATTACATCAATAGAAAAAGAAACGCTCAACATAACACATTTTGTCAATATTCTTAGCCTGACCCCATTTGTTTGCCTGACCCCATTTGCCATTTGATGACCATGTTAATCGCAGACGATAGAAACCTTAACTCAACCCCATTTTGGAAAGACTTCATCGTGCGAGGTGATCTTTTTCAAGAGTTCTGCGACCACACTTTTTGGAATAATGCACACCCTGTTCCCAATCCTCATTTCAAGGCAGGCTCCATTGTTTTTTGTAAAATTGATGCTGTCTTGTCGCTCTTTGAACAGCTGCGCCTCACACGAAAGCAAATCGTTCTCGTGACCGGTGAAGGAGATTTTCCCTGCGACGCTTTTCGACAGAAGTTTCTCCCAAAAAACGTCCTCCATTGGTTTTCCACCAATGTCACTCATCCACATCCAAGAGTTTCTGCCATTCCACTGGGATTAGGATCGCCAGACGATCCGGTCACCTTGAAAAGTTCCGAATTCTTGGCTGCTCAACAAAAAGCAACGTCAAAAGATCACTGGCTCTTGGTGGCTTTTCGCCCTGAAACTAATCGTCGTGTTCGTCAAAAAATTTATGATTATTTTAAGCAGCGCTCCGAACACGAATCATGGATCACATTTCAGCCTCCTAGTGTTTCTACCTCTCATGATTTTTTTTTAACACAGCTCACACGTCACCATTTTATCCTCTGCCCACCTGGCAATGGAGTCGATACGCATCGTCTATGGGAAACACTGACGGCAGGTTCTTATCCCATAGTTTTAAGATCACAAGCTATGATGCCTTTCGAGGAGTTGCCAATTTTATTCGTGAATCACATCGAAGAAATCACTTTAGATTTTCTCCAACAGAACCTGCAACAACTCGAGGAAAAGAAAAAAAATCTTTCGATGCTCACCATGCCTTTTTGGGAGCAGAAAATTCAAAGCGCAAAAAGTGAGCTCGCTGGTCAAGAGCTCATGCCTTGGCGCGACTGGCTGGAAGAGTCAATTCGCTATGTCTGGAGCATGTTTCGAGGACATACTTGTTCACGGGTACGATAACTCCAACCGTACTCGTTCACAGGAATGGGTAAGAAAATAGAAGTTTGAAGATGAAAGATGGGATCAAAGACCTCTTCCAAGAACAATCCTTCTATTTATCTATGTCAGCAGACCAGAACCCCGTCTTCTATCTACCATCTATTATCTTCCTATCCGTTATAGTGTTTTAAATTGAAAAGGGCGCACTAGAAGCGCTGAAATTTTTTCTTAGGACAAGGCCGAAGATTGAGGCGCTATCTGAAGATAACGTAAGATCTGAGAGCGTAATCATAAGGAAAAAGAGCCAGCTTATAGCGTGCCTTTATCGATTTAACACACTATACTTTAAACGGATACCTTCAACCGCTCTACAAGTCCCTCCAGCTCCATCTGAATCCCAATAAAAAACTCTCCAAAATCGGCATACTTGACACTCACTTCATCAAAGCGCATTTCATAAACGATTTCTTTGATGGAACTAGTTGTTTTTGCAAAAAGCGAAACGCCCCATTCTTGATCATCGAGTCCCGTGGAGCCAGTAATGAACTGCCGTACGCGGCCGGCATAGCGACGACCGACTAACGCATGTCCTTGCATCAATTTTTTGCGTTCTTCCAGCGGCAGAGCATACCAATTTTGATCTGGATTACGACGCTTGGACATCGGATAAAAACAAAAGACCGGCCACTCTTCGGCAGCAGGAAGCTCCGGGTAAAGGCGCTCCTGGACATACTTGGAGATACGATCGTGAAAGGCCTGCATTTTTTCTTCAAAGACGGGAAGTGTTGGGGTTATTCCTTCTTCTTCTTTGAGTTTTGCCGCATATTCTTCATCACTCATCCCATACTCACTTCGCTCGGTCATCGAAAGCCAGGAAAAGGTAGGAACGAGAACCCCATAACCCAAGGAGTGCTCTAATTTTTTGGCGACTCGATCGAGCTCCTCGAGATCCGGTGTGATCAGCATAAAGCCGAGATCAGCTTTAGGAGTCACCATGCTAAAACTCAGGAGCTGCGTTTCGGGAAGTGCTTTGGTGCCGGCGATCACTTTTTTTAAACCATCGAGTCGCTCGGACTGTTCTTCCTCATTAAAATAATTCCAAACAGAGTAATCGACTCTCAAAAAAAGATGGAGAACATGACGTCCTTCAGTAGGTAAAATGGGCATGGAGAAAATGGGAAGTAATATTGAAGTGAGAAGAATCTTATGCTTTTTTCTTTTTTGCTAAAGGAAAATTGAAAAACCTTGAGTCTAAAAGAAAAAATGCTTTGATAAGTGCTTGAGATGAACACATCTCAAAATAAAACTATATAAAATAACTTATAATAATCATGAAAAAAATAATCAAAAGCCTCACTTTGGCGGCCTTTCTTTTTTTAGGAGTACTTTCATCTCACCCCTGTCTTGCACAAGGACAAAAGATTAATCCGACCAGGCAAGAGCTCTCTGACTATATCAATAATAAGATCGCAGGACACCTTGATTCTTCTTACTTGGATAAGGCTTCGGAATTAGAAAAAGAATATCCAAATGCGACACTCTACAAAACAGGATCTAGAATATATTCTCCGGAAGGTTGGCTTAAAGAGACTCAATCTTTATGGGATCAAGTTGATGAGCTTGTCACAGGCGTTTACGGAGTTGATTTTTTTGATTCTGATGATCCGAACCTCTACTTTGATGCAAGCAGTCGTAAACCTTATCATTTCATCGGCTATCATTATAGCTCCTCTGACAAATCTATTAATGACTTTATTGGTCGTTGGGGACTTTCTATTTCAAAGGTAGAAAATGATTCAGAGCTTCCTGTTGGAACACCAAAAAAAGTTGTCTTGCTTGATAACGCTTCGCAAGAAGAACGTTTAGCTTGGGCAAAACGTTTGCCCGATTCTTACAAACAGCGCGGCAGCTATTTTTATTCGCCACAAGTTTTAAAGCCTGATGCCGACCAAGTGACCCAGATTAAAAGATTTACTTATCAGGACTCTGCTGTCCCCACTAATGATGAGTCTGTTGTCAGTAAAACCGAAGCACAGAATTAGGTAAGAACCACTCTCATTTAAAAACAACAACACATTAAGAGCTTTTTGGAGTGCATCATTCCAGAAAGCTCTTTTTTGTTTCTTCTGCAGATTCAGTTACCATGAAACTCCTCCTCATTCGCAATGACAATATTGGGGATCTTGTCTGCACAACACCGTTGATTCAACTCTTACGAGAAACCTATCCTGAAGCCACCATCGACCTTTTAGGAAATTCTTACAATGTGGAAATCTTGAAGTACGATCCTCGGCTTTCCCACCTTTGGTCGTATCGCAAGGCAAAACATCTTCATGGTTTCCTTCCCAAGATAACAGCATGGATTGAAAAAATTGTTCTCCTCTTGCGACTTCGTCTCCAACAGTACGATGTCATCATTATCGCGGTTCCTGTGTTTAACGAAAGGACCACTTCGCTCGCTCTCTTTATTCATCCCAAACACGCGATCTATGGCGCGATGCCTGATCGCCCCTTGCGATCAAGACTTCCTAAGAGTTATCATCCCGTCACTATCGATCATAACAAGTCACATGTGTTGCAAGTGTTAACCTATGGGCAGGCCCTTGGCATTAACAGTCCAACGCCAGAAGCCATATCCCTGACTCTCAGTCCGGAAGAAAAAAAGGCGGCTCTTGCCGAGCGCAGCCATATTCCAGGGGGACAAGAAAAACCGGTGCTAGGCATTCAACTCTCTGCACGTCGTCCTAACCAACAATGGTCTCTTACAGCGTGGAAAGAATTTATTTCGATGATGCTTCCTCACACGCGCATCCGTCTCCTTTGGTCGCCAGGAAAGGCTTCGTCACCACAGCATCCAGGGGATGATGACCTAGCAGTAGCCTTGAGTGCCGCATTTCCTGATGTACTCTTGGCACAACCCACTACCGATCTACGTCAGCTCATGGTGGCACTTTCAGGATGCGATTTTATCGTTGGCCCTGATGGAGGAGCCATGCACGTGGCTGCTGGACTCGATATTCCAACCCTCACTCTTTTTGGAGATGTCGATCCTCATATTTGGGCTCCTTACTCCAAAAAAGCTCATTTCCTCAAAAGCCCCTCAGACAGCCTTGCAGACCTCGCTCCTCGAGAGGTTGCAGAAAAGATACGCAGGTTATAGTCAAATTACTTTGAAATTAAATGGAAGAATGCAGGAGTTTTTAGAAAGAGTAAGACCGAAGACCGAGCGCTATCTGAAGATAACGCAAGATTTGAAAACCCAGTCCTAAGGAAAAAGAGCAAGCTTATGGCGTGCCCTTTTCAATTTAATACGCTATATATCCATTTTCTGAATAGAAGCTTTTATATCTGTTCAAAGGAACAGATAGGAAGATAGGAAACAAGACCTTAAAGCGTTTTAAAACATTCTGTAGTTGGGTGCATTGTCAGAACACGACCCCGACAGGAGTTGGTCGGGCAGACTGCCGTTAGGCAGCTCAGCAAGGGCGAGGTGAGCTTC
>JBMOFC010000024.1:0-29873 GCA_049314455.1 Chthoniobacterales bacterium | reverse complement strand
CCTAAAATTCATTCGAAAAAGGTATAGAAACTAATGACTAAAACGTGAAATAATAACGTGAAATAATGAATTTCTGTTCACATTTTTTTACAAACTCAACTTGATCGCTTGATCGCCATAAGAGTGGCTTGAGTAAGAAAAAACTATAGGACTGGTCTAACAAAGAAGCTTAAAAACTTCGCCCAAAAAAAGAGCTCATAAAAAGAAAACAACTCATACAGCTTCTGATAAATCTTAAAGTATGCTGATGAATGAACTTGGATTGTTCAAGGTATTCGCGAGACAGTTTCTCGTTATTTCCCTTCAGAGACTCGACTAGAGTTGGAAAAGAGTCAACTCCTTTCTGAAAAAAAAGATGCCTCCCAGGATGAACCTACAGAAAGCAAATGAAGATGGAGGCCTGCGTGTTCAAAAGCTTTCTTCGCTGCTACAGTATCAATCTGAATCGGTGGAAATGTATTGTAATGCAATCCTAAAATTTCCTGACACCCAACCCACTTTGCAGCAGTGATGGCGTCTTCCACCCCCATCGTAAAACAATCGCCAATGCAGAGCGCCGCAAATTTTAATGGGGCTGCAGATGCAATGAGTTTCATATCGTGCATAAGACCTGTGTCACCAGAATAGTAAAAGTTTCCTTCCTTCGTTTTCACTAAGAAACCACCAGGCTGGCCACCATAGGAGCCATCAGGCATCGAGCTGGAATGCAGTGCGCTAGTAAATGTGACAGATCCAAATTCAACATGAATAGATCCTCCTATGTTC
Source organism: Chthoniobacterales bacterium (assembly GCA_049314455.1). Taxonomy (GTDB): domain Bacteria; phylum Verrucomicrobiota; class Verrucomicrobiia; order Chthoniobacterales; family UBA6821; genus CAIWMF01. The sequence goes on along the minus strand of JBMOFC010000024.1, from coordinate 29,108 downwards.
ATTGCCTGTTTTTTTTGAATACCCTTTTTAGAAAACCACTCCATCACTTCAAAACAACCAATGAGTGTTGCACCAGAAGCCTTGGCGATACTCTCCACATCGGCAACATGATCAATATGTCCATGTGAGATCAAAATATAGTCAGGCTTCAAAGTTGTGATATCGATCTGCGATGCCAGTGGATTAGGCGTGATAAAAGGATCAAATAACAGTCGCTTGCCAACAACTTCAACTTGGAAACAAGAATGACCGTAGTAAGTAATTTTCATAGCATCGTTGGGTTAACGCACCTTCAATCCTTCGCAAGTCGAATAGTAATATTTTTTGAGAGGCCGCTTTCCCGTTGTAGAATAGGCTTCTTCAATGGTTTCAACAGTTGAAAAATCATTTAAAATTTCTCGAGGAGGATAGCGCCAGAGGTAGATGAAAAGCGCTTTGCTACCAACAGGAAATTGATCTCGATAACTAGGCCAGAGTGAAAACTGATCTTTGACATGATCAAAAGCAGGTTCGTACGTATCAGGATGATCTTTCAAATAAAAAGACAAGAGACTTGCGGTTTGATAATTATCGGAGATGAAGAAAATAGTCCCCTGCTCTTGTGCTACAGCTTCAGCATGGTTTGCAATCGACTGTGCCCCACGAGCTCGATCGAGTGGATCGACAGCACCAAGGTCATGGTAAACCTTGATAACTTTCTGAGTCCAATCCCCTGAAGTCTCTTCCCAAGCAGCAGGAACGGGAAGATGCAGCCAAAACGTATTGTGAAGTAAAATTGTTTCAAGAGCTGCAATCAGAAATGCTAGAAGAACCAGTTTGCGTACCCAAGGCACTCTTTTTTTCAAAGATTCCCAATTGCCCACAAGCAAAATAATACCGGCTACATAACAAGGAGCTGGCCAATTCGGCTCTGCTGCCTTGTTCAAACTTAAAAAAGAATAAAAGCCAAAAAGAGGAAGAAAAAGTGATTGAAGAAACTGTGTTTGCTCCCGCTTTCCTGCTGCGCACTGAGGCCATAAAACAGCAAACATCACCCCGAGGAAAATCAATGGCGAAATAACACCTGCCTGCGCTCCTATAAAAACAAGTAATTCACTGGGCGTAACATGCCATGATTTATTGAGATCGCCACGTTGCAATAAATGCATCACTCCTATCCAGTGATGCTGATAATTCCAAATAATCATTGGCAAGGAAAAAGCAAATGCCACAGCCACCATGAGGTAAAAGGGAAAGCGTCTCAATTGAAGACGCTGCTTGGGACTCCAAAAACAAAAAAGAGCAAAACACAAAAGCTCTACCAAGTTCGTATACTTGGCCAACATCCCCAATCCGACGGAAACTCCTGCAAGAACCCACCAAAAAATTCCTGAACTTATTGTTAATCCAGAATACACATTGACGGCTTTCCAAAAACAAATGGCACCACAAGTCCAAAAGAAAATACTGAGAGGATCAATGGTCATCAAAATACTTCCCACCGCGTAGAGCGGGATCAAGAGAACGACCATTAATGTCCAAAATGCCACTTTTTCATTGTAGAGTATTTTGGCTAGAACAAAAAGCCCAAGGCCCGTTGCCAGCGAAAGCAAGACTGCAAAAAAACGAACCCCAAAAACCGTATCTCCAAAAAGATGTGTTCCAAAAAATATCGTCACTGCAGCCCCTGGTCCTTTATCAAAGAAACTCCAGTCCAAATGACGCGAGCAATACCAGTAGTAGGCTTCATCTCCGGTTAATTCTAATTGTTTCGTATACCAGAATCGGAAAAGAGTTACTGAGATAATCAATCCCCCGAGGATCCACAAACGAGAAGAAGCATTAAAAAAAGATTTGAGAGGCATGTGGGGCAGAATCGGTCACGGCGTTATAACTTTGTTGGATCAATTTCAGAAGTTTTTGGGGCTAAATGGCTCCCGCCTTAGCGAGAATGACGTTTCAGAGTCCACTGCTACCGAGGTAACAGAAGCGAGGAGGACGCGAGCACCAAAAAGAACCAGGTAAATTTCCTACCATTTATTCGAGAAAAGCATAACATTTCATACGTTATTCTCTATTGACTTTTTTAGAAAAAAAACCAGCGTATGTACAGGATAGTTGTTTGACCTAAAAAGTAAACGGCGTTATTTCCGTCAAAAATCTAAAAACCATTTATTGTTATGACGCATACAATTAGTACTAATAGCGCAAGAAGTTCTTCTGATTCTTCTAATGCTAGTTTTCGCACCATTGATTTATCAACTAGCAATAATGATAACCGCCTGTCAGACTCTATGGCCACTGGCGTCCCTAGCAGAGTAGCATATGCTATTCGCTCTCGCGTTAGTTCGTTTGGCTCGATGCTCTTTAGCGGAGCTACAAGAGCTGCTAACTATATGAACCGTCCTGATTGGATTGGACAAACCAAACGTACTGTGCAACCCTATAAAAATAGTCATTCAAACGATATGGAGACTGAGGGTCAAGCTCCCGACAAACCAGAACAAAAGTTTTTGTTTGGAACACCTATTTTAGATGCCATGAACGATGTTCGGAGTGATTTTAATAATGGGTCCCAAGGCAGAGCATTAGCAAAATCTTTTCTTTATGTTGCCCCCACAGCCGCTGCTAAGCTAGTTGCTACAGCTGCTTTTATTATCCCAGTAGTTGTAACTGATCTTGTAAAGGGTTGTATAAGTTTTTTCAATGATGCTGTTAAAGCAAATGGAGAGGATTAAGAGAAACAGTAACCGATCGAGTAATGAATGTTCAATAGTTATAATCAGCCTTTATAATATAATAACATCATCAAACGTATTCATCGCCCTCTCTTTCCATTTTTCTACTCCTCTCTCACCATGAATACATCTCAACAAAAACCTGAATCATCCTTCTTATCCGCTGAATCAAAGGAAAAAATTCAGCAGATATTTTTAGACATAGAAAAAGCAGAAGCTTCCTCTCCACAAACAGTAGGAGCTACCTCTGATCAGCAAGCTCCTTCGCTTCTAGAAATCGAAGCTGATTTTAAGAAAGCAATAAAGACAATAGCTTCCTTAGAGCCGATGAAAAACAAACTGCAACGCAGTAATCCTGACTTGGCTCAAAAAATAGACCTCTTTTCTCACACCCTCCAAGAAGGAATTCAGGAGGTACGTAACGCCATAACCTCCATAGAGCCTTTCTCCTGGCAGAAAATAGAAAAGGGCGCAGCCTATCAACAAGGCCGTGCTAAACTTGCTCTCGGGTTCAACCAGTTCACTGATTTCTGGGAGGAGGCAGAACGCCAGCTCTCACAAGCTAAGACAAGCTAATATAGTTAAATTACTTTGACTGTAAGTCTCAAAACCACAAAACCAATGAGTCATACGATCCCACCAAATGCATCCTCTGGAACTCATCCTATCGATCTTCCCCAAGAAGAAACAGAAGAGAATAGGCTCCATCCTCCTCATTTTTTTCACAGCAATCCTATAGAGCACCTCTATATCGCACATCGTTCTTTACAAGAAGCATCCAGGTTGTACCAGCAACATGACCCCGAAAGTGATCCTGCATCCTTAAATCCAAGAGTAAAAGCGCTACTATCAAGAGCTCGTTTTCACCAAATCCTCGCTGAAGAAGCAGTTCCTCAGAACGATACCGCTGAATCAATAACAGCTGTTCAACCTCTTTCTCATGAAGAACTGAGCATCCCGACTCCTCACACACCTCATTCAACAAACACCGCTCAGAGTAGAGCCTCTAAGCGATTTGAGAAACTCAAAAACCAGCGTTTGGAAAAAGCTGCTTACTATGAGACAAAGGCAGCTGACTACAAAAGAGAGGCTAACTTTAACACTCGTTTTGCACAGACGATTCGAGAAGGAGGACCGCAGTATCACGAAAAAGTAAAAGAGATAGAAACAAAGATCCAAGAGCTCAAGGCTAACGAAGAATATTGCACGATGCGCGCTAGATACTGGGAAGATTTAGCTTATGGCAATGATACTTCCTTTCCAGGAGCCTATCATCAATCTCCTGTGGGTAACTATCAGGACGAATATCCTGTTAGAGCCAATAGTCCTACCGTCAAAGCAAAAAAAGCTCCTCACTATTCTCAATTTGATAGCCTGCCTCGTGCTCAAACGCATCAAGCTGATCCTCCTCAAGCTATCAAAATCACAAGAAGCCACTCCAATAAAAGGCCCGTAAAAGCAACTCCAGCTACAAAAGTCGAAGTCGAGGGCTATATACCACCTGACGTAACAGTCACCACAGCCAGACGATCAGATGTTTAAAGGCTGGGATCCGTTCCCAGGAACGGGTACGAAAGCTAGCCTGAATAAGCTCCTCGATTGATAAGCGCTCTTTGCAGTGTCACTGCATCAGCTTGCTCGATAGCTCCTCCGGCAGAAAGCCCTTGAGCGAGACGCGTTATTTTAATCCCAAAAGGAACAATGAGTTCTGCTAAATAATGAGTGGTCGCTTCCCCCTCCACATCACCGCTGAGTGCCAAAATAATTTCTGAAGGCCTCTCTAACGTAAGACGCTCTAACAAAGATGGGATACGGAGCTGCTCGGGCCCGATGCCATCAAGCGGTGAGAGTTTGCCACCCAGAGCGTGATAGCGTCCATGAAATGCTCCGGTTCGCTCCAACGGCAAAATATCGGTGGCATGCTCCACCACACAAAACTCCTTGCCTGCACGATCTTCATCAGCACAGAGAGCACAGATTTTTTGCTCTGTAAAAAAACCACAGCGTTCACATGATTTCAAACGCACAGCAGCCTTGCTAATAGCCTCAGCTAAAGCCTCAGGATGAGCATGAGGAGAGCGTAACATCCAAAGAGCAATCCGCTCTGCCCCACGCGGCCCGATACTGGGAAGACGACGTAATTGACGCGTCAATTCGCGGAAGGATTCAGGGTAATCGAGAAAAGACACAGGGGGGGTTTTAAAGTGAAGTTATTGTCAAATCTTCTCCTCTTCGAGCCCGATCAATACGTTCTAAATAAAGATCGAGCGCCCCATCGGGAATACCAAAAATACGTGCTGCCGTAAAGGCCTCCACGGCTTTATCCCATTCTTGAGATCGAAAGAAAAGGACTCCTTGCCAAAATAAATCACGACTCCGTTCTCGTTCCATCGAAAGGCTATTTTTAGAAGCCAAGACTTCATAGAGTTCCACATGACGGCGGATTCCTTGGCGTTTCAACAAGTCTATAGGACGAAACTCTGCACTGTTTTCTGCCATTTCATAGGTGTTGGGCCCAACTAAAATGCGACATCCATAATTGATACATGCAGTACACAAATAACGTGCAAATTCCACCACAGGACCTGCAACACCATATTGACTCAAACGAGGGCCACCATAAATAGCGGCAATCATTTCACCAGAATGAACCCCAATCCGAAAATCAAGACGCTGTTGCCAGCGCGCATCACACTGACTATTGAGTTCATCGAGACGCTTCACAAGATCAAGAGCGGCACGCACGGCTTTAGCACCATGATTCATCGCTCCTTCCAAAGGAAGTGGTATACCAAAGAGGACGCGAATACTCTCACCCGAGCACTCCTCGAGATAACCACCCACATCGACCAAAAAATTGGTAGCTACTTGCAAATAAAGATTCGTCATTTCAACGTAGGCCTCTGGAGTTAATAATTCCATCAACTCTGCATGATTGTTGAGGGCACACACTAAAATACTTCCGTATTTTAATTCTCCTAAAAACTGAAGCGACATCGCTCCATCCACTAAATTCCTGATGAACTGGGGATGAAAACGCCCACCAAAAATACTACGCAGCCTTGGTTGCCTAGATCCTAAAGTCGTCCTAAGAAAAAAAAGTACCATCAGAGAACTCAGGCCAAGAGCCAATTCTGCAGGAAAGGGATTCCAAAAAAAATGATACAGAGCTAAGACCAGACTTCCTGAAATGATCAATATTCCAGCAAAGAGCGCCAAAAGAAACCGTTCTTTGTATGTGTTTACCTCAAGTCCGATCCACACCGTCACAAAGGCCAACAAGAAAACGATCACTCCTTGCATGCTGGGAGCAATCTCTGAAGTTCCTGCATGCCCAAGAGTGACATGCAATACTCCTTTCCATGCCTCTCCTAGGGGCGCCACCCATCCTTCCATAGCGGCTAGAAAAAGGAGCACTGCGGTGATGCTTCCTAGTAAGAGCGTTGCTTTAAAACTTCTCATGAACATGAAATAAGTCGTGAGAATAGCCAGGCAACTAGTAGCAAGACAATACCATTTCTCTACACCGCAGCAGCGGCTGCAGCAGCAATATGACCTGCAAGACTAGCAAGGCCTCCAACAGCATAAGCGGAGGCTCCTATAACCCCCCCTGCAAAACCCCCTGCCATAGTAGCGATTAAGGCTATTTGAACAGTAGGCGGAAGAGTCTCAGAACCGGGTAAAAAAGAATGCAACCTAGGATGCAGGTCTTCTATCTCGTCAGCCTCTTGCGGATTTTCACCAGAGGCCAAGTATCCATAACCAGCACTCCCCATAAGAGCACTTCCAATAGCACCATAAAGTCCCCATGTGGCAGGGTGAGCTACTATTCCAACACCAAGAGCAGCAGGACTCATCAAGGCTGCTACAAATGCTATTATCGCACCTTGACCAGCACCTATAATAATCATATCCCTCCTCACTGCATTCATCCTTGTTTCATCACCACTAAATTCTGTTAAGAGTCCAAGAGCACTGTAAAGATTATAAAGAGGTGCTGCTATAACAGCACCAATACCACCGCCAACCACGGTGGCAGCAGCAACACCAGCAGCAGCACGCCCAATTCCCGCAGCAGTAGTGGTGTGAGCAGCCACTGCTGATGTTCCAGCAAGATGAGCAGAACCCATCATGCCAGCAGCAAGGCCCCCTGCTCCTACCCCATGCGAAAGTGCCCCGATGGCCGAAGTAGAAGCGACATGTAAGGCGGCTGGAAGGCCGAGACCACCGGTAGCAGCAACCGCGGCAACACTCGAGATGGCCATTCCAGCTACGAAGGAGGCTTGAACTGTCTCAGAAGAAACACCAAGCTGCTTGGATAAATAATCCGTTAGCGAATCTACCTGCAGTTTCAATGCAGCATCACTCCCGAACGTTGTAGCCACACTCTTCTGTAGCTGATGCAAGGTTTCTAGGTGTGACTGCAGGCAGGCATCATACTTACTGGGATCCCCTTGGCAGGAAGATTCCATCGATTTTTGAAATTCATTGAGCTGTCCACGAAGTAAGTGCGCCTGACCCAAAGTGAGCGGCTCTTTTCTTTGTTCTTGCGGGTAGAAACAATCAATAACGACCTTTCCATAAAGCACGGTAAGGTGATTCACAAAAAACTCCTTTGCTTCTTCGTGAGATGCTTCCACAACCATATCGCCAGCATCAGAGGAGATCGTATTATCATGAAGCTCGATCGACTTTTTGTCTTGTGTGTCTTTACCGAAAACAAAAATCTTCGAAGCGTTATCCTCATCAATCTTCTGAAAAAAAGGAGCAAGCTGACCAGTAACGTATTCGAGGGCCTCGAGAACATCTTTGCCGGTGATTTTCACTTCAGGCCGCAAGTCAACAGGAGAGCTTTTAGTAACTTCGCTCGCATCAGCAATCGTATGATTTAAAATAGAGGAGGTGTCACTCGTAACTCCAGGAGTACCAATTTTTTCATGATAGATCCCTTGATGTGCGCCTTGAATTGGGGTAACTGATTCTATCGAACCTGTAGTGCTGTGTTGTGGAACATGACTCCTGGCAGAATCAATAATAGTATCCTGATTTGTTGAAACAGCAGGAATATTTTCTGAAATATTCATAAAAAATTCAGGTTGAACGCGAATGACAAAAAGGACTTTTGGAAATTTTGAGATTAAAATTTTACAATTAGTTTTTTTTTTCGCAAAAGCAATAATATTCAGACTGGCTTATTGAGATGATTCCAGTAAGATCCTTTTTTCTGTACTCAAAAAATTTATGACTCAACAATCTTCTCATCCTGTTAGCGTTGTTACTGGTGGCGCTGGCTTCCTTGGTTCTCATCTGACGGATCGGCTTCTTGCAGAAGGGCACCACGTGATTGTGATTGATAACTTCATCACGGGAAGTCCGCTGAACATCGAACATTTGGCAGGCAACGATCGTTTTAAATTTATTCGCCAAGATGTCACTGAGTATATTTTTGTCCCAGGTCATGTCGATTATGTGTGGCACTTTGCAAGCCCAGCAAGTCCCATCGACTATCTTGAACTTCCTATCCCCACCTTGAAAGTTGGCTCTCTTGGAACGCACAATGCGCTTGGCCTCGCACGTGAAAAAAAGGCTGCTTTCCTCTTGGCATCGACTTCGGAAACTTATGGTGATCCACTCATTCATCCCCAGACAGAAGATTATTGGGGAAATGTGAATCCCGTTGGTCCACGTGGCGTCTATGATGAAGCCAAACGCTTTGCTGAAGCCATGACCATGGCCTATCACACGTTCCATGGCATGGACACAAAAATCGTTCGCATCTTCAATACCTACGGCCCGCGCATGCGCTTGCGTGACGGACGGGTTGTCCCTGCCTTCATTGGGCAGGCACTCACCAATCAGCCACTGACCATTTTTGGAGATGGTAGCCAGACACGCAGCTTTTGTTATGTCTCTGATCTCATCGATGGTATTTATCGCCTCATGATGAGTAACTATCATCAGCCAGTCAATATCGGCAACCCTCGTGAAATGACGATCAAAGAATTTGGGGAAGAGATTTTGAAATTGATCCAAGCAACCTCTAAGCTTGAATTTAGGCCACTCCCCGTTGATGACCCTAAAGTACGTCAGCCTGACATCACACGTGCAAAATCCATTTTAAAATGGGAGCCAAAAGTTGATTTTGAAGATGGCATCAAAAAGACAATCGATTATTTTCGATCGAAAGTTTAGGTGGCAACTAACTGCTAGCTTTTTGTGACGAGACAACTCGTTCTTCATTGGGAAGCTGATTTTTTTTCTCTTGCTCAATTTTCTAGAGACAAAGATGGACAGTATATTTTAGAACGAGGAGCGACACATCACCGCACTCAAAAAAAAAATAAATGCCATCTCGTTGAAGAGCTCCATCCACTGCAAGCAACACTTCGCTCTTGGGAAGTACATCAGGCAAGTCTTCACTGCCTCCTCCCCGCGAACAGAGTTTTTTTAAGAACAGTAAAACTTGAAATTCCTTCTGGTCTCAAAGATGCCATTCCTCGCTTGGTGGCATTGGAAGCGAAACATATTTTCCCCTTACCTCTTGAAGAGTTGATTTGGAGTTTTCAAATTTTTCCTTCTGTTGAACGAGAACAAATCAACGTTGCCTATAGTGCAACCAAGAACAATTTCCTCGAGCCACTCTTAGAGATCATTTCTAAAACAGAAATATCCGGGTTAACTATTGCAACCATCTCAGCAGCTCCAGCTAGTATTTGTGAGGCTCTTCGGCTCATTGATCAAAGCAAAGAGGCCAGCTTGATCCTGGAGGCTCATGCTTCTTTCACGAATGTGATCTTGATCAAACCCAATACAATACTTTCAAGCTACACACTGGCTTCTCTTCAACAAGGTGGAGAAAAGGTAAACCGGTCATCACGAGAAAAAATAAGCACCGATCTTTTGCAAATTTTAGAACACGCAACATCAGAGCGATGGATTCCCGAAAAAATCTTTGTGAGTGGAAGAAGTGCCGATAAACATCACCTCCTCCCTTTTCTTCAAGAGAGATTAAAAATTCCGACTTGCGACTTGGATACATTACTAAAAGAAAAAATCTCTCTTGGACCTGCAGCTTCGGAATTTTTAGAAAATGACTGTCATTTTTCTTGGAGCTACCTCGTTGGAGCAACGACTCTTTTTCAAAAAGAGCCTGCCTTGGACTTACGCCCACCCTCCTTGCGTATTAAAAAACATGCAAAAGAGCAGCGACCGTACCTGCTTTGCGCTATCGTATTATTAGCCTGTACGCTCTTAGTGTGGTCGCTCTATTTACACTATGAGACGCATCGTTTCATTACTGCTACGTCACAAGCATGTGCATTTTTGGGCCGAGAACAAAAGCGATTAGCAGAATCAGATAAGGAACTAGCTCATTTTCAAAAAATCGAAGAAACAAAAGAAACCCTCTATCATCTCATCGAAGCACGCGCACATTGGCCTCAACTCATTCAAGAACTCCAAAATGCTCTTCCTACCCGCTATCTCTGGATTACAAAACTATCGCCCATTACTGATGAGAAAAACGACGAAAGAAATTTCTCTGTGACGGCACTGGCTATTGAAGGACTCTACTTAGAAAATCCGCGTCAGGCTGCCGTCGTACATGATTTTATCGCGAATCTTAAAAAATCAGCATTTTTTTCGATCCAAGACCAAGAAGAAATCCTACTGTTTTGCTCCTCCGCGGATGGAACTGCTTATGCCTACCCTTTTAAGATGCGATTGACATTACGCAATCCACTGATTTTTACTCTATAACCTCAATACTGCACCCTAAAAAACCTCATCAATTATCATGAGCACCGCTCAAATCCCGAGCACTCCTCATCAGCCACTCGTAGATCATATTCAGACTTCTTACCAGGAAGTGATACCACATTCTTCTGTCGCACAAGTACACCCATCTTCTTCTAGTAATGATTTCTCTAGCCGTTGGCAAGAGAACACAGGGCAAGTCACCGCAAAAGATAATACTCCATGGCGATGGAAGATCTCATCCCATCAGTATGAAGCGAACTAGGCGTTAGTGGACTTCAAAACGGGATTTCATCACAGCGATTTTGAGACAAACAAGACGCTCATCGATAAGGTCATTCAAAGTAGAATAAAAGCTCAACGAGTTGCTTCTCGGAAGATTGATCAAGCGATTCAGCATACCACCTCACTAAACAAAGTGGATTTCTCTTCTGAAAACAGATTACAGCAAGCTAACCCAGTAATGAAGAGCAAAAAGCAAAAACCGAAACTGCGTTGAAAGAGGCTCACGCTGAATTTGCAACGGCCGAAAAAATGCAAAGACTTATTGAGAGCAATCTTGGTTATTCTAATGCTAATAGAACGACATTAGATAGAGCAGCACCACTAATATCCTGCGTGCTAGAGCCACTTGTGACCCTAGTTTCCATATTAGGGCACATGATTACAAGAGGAGTCGCTGAAAAGCTGAAAACCTAATAAAAGTAGTTTGTGAACACCGAGATCAGCAGCACTGATGTGCAAGAGTAAGAACAATAAAAAAGAGTGAAATTTCACGATTTTGTTTGTAAAGAGCCGCCTCGTATGTTAGTCCCATTCGATGCTTCAGGCTTTGTGTTCTCCTCGATCTAAGATAGTTGGTTACCAAATAGTTGATCCGATAAAAATCGGTATAATTTTGCTGGTCCTACTAATTTGCTGGACGACCAAAATAGCTCTCAATTTTTACCATGCACAGGAAGATTACATAGTGCTTCAAAAAAAAGTAGAGAGTCTGAAGAACACCCTGAGTCAACGAGATCTTCAAGAACTACAAACTGCTCAAGCAAACGATCTCCGTTGTGTTGAGAATCTTTCACACGAGTTGAGACACTATAAGATCATCTTACCTAGTGAACAGGTTTCGCGGACTCCAGAACAATTCCACGAGCAATTACAAAGAGACATTCTCTACCTTCAGGAGAAGGCAGAAAATCAAGCTATAACACTTCCTCCTTCATTTTGCTTAGGCTTTTCTGAAAATGAAGCAATGCCTTCTACTGAAAAAGAAATCGCTAACCGTAGCAAACAGGAATTTTTACTCTTTTGGATTGTTGATCATCTTTGCAACTATAGCCATTGCAATCTCCTTCAATTTTCATTTGAAAATAAAATAAGAAATTTGGAGTTAATAAAAGTCAAGCAGCTCGGATGTCTAACACTAGCAATTAAAACAAATGAAACCTCTTTTCAGAAGTTTTTTAATGAAATTACAAATAGCACTTACTATTTCGTGATAGAAAAAATTATTTTAGAAAATAGTAATAAAAATGGACCGCCACATTGTTTAGAAAATAAGAAAGATTCTATTAAGATAGTTCTAGGGCGTGAAAAATTAAATATTGTAATGAAAATAGTCTTTTTAGATTTTGACTTATGAAAAAAAGGAGCTGGCAATATTACTTACTTATTGTAGCTAGCATCAACCTTACTATTTCATTACTACTAATAATTCAAAAAACCGTTTTCAATAAGTCACTTTTTTTAGAAAGAGTAGATAATAAAAAGCCTTGGAAAACGAGTTTTAAAAATAGAGTAATCTTTCTTCAAGAAAAGATAGATCGACTACTGCAAGAACATTCTTGGAAAAGAGAAAAAAGTGATTTAGTACTATTCTCTTCAAGAAACTATTTTAGTAAAAATAAAGCGTTACATGATCTTTTAGAAGAAAAAACATCGATTTGTAATCCAGTTCCAAATCAGTGGCTAATCGATAATAATCTCGATTATTCTAACCCTAACATTCTTAATGAAGATTCAGACGGTGATGGCTTCACGAATTTAGAAGAGTGGCAAGGAAGTGATCCTTACAATAGTCCAGGAAGTCAATCTTCAGACCCAAACAATCCAAAATCGCATCCATTACTTTGGACAAAATTAAAGTGTAAGAAGAATTTTCTTCATAAAAATAACTATTATTTAGATTTTATGGGAGTTGATACTTTTAACTCAGAGAAATATTTTAGAATACAACCTCAAACTCCAATTCCTGATAGAAACACTCAAAGAAAAAGTATTCTAAGTATTAAGATAAGGCATCTTAAATTAGAAGAAAAAATTGCAGAACTACCATTAGCTGTTTGCTATTATGAGAATAAACAGACTGTTTATAAAGAAACTTATTACGATACCAGTGAGTTAACACTCAAAAATATTAACACTGATGAATACTGGATCCTAGTTAAAAAAAGCACACTCCATCCTCAGCCTACATTAGTTTCTATCATTGATGGCATCTCTTTTGAATACCACTTACAATCTCCGCCTCAAAAAATCTATGTTAGATCTGGTTCTTGCTTTGAACTAGAAGCGTTACCCACTCGAGTAGAAAAAGAAAATGGTACAAAAAAAGAGACCGAAGTCTATCAACTTATAAAGCTAAACAGCAGAGAAGTGACTCTTGAGAGAAAGGGGCACTATTATTACATCCCTTTTTCGGACTAGAGTATTTTAAAAATTCAATAATCCTCTTCTTGCTGTGAATTATTTACTATCTACTAATTCTAAAATAAGAAATATCATAATATTTTCTTTTCTTTTTTATAATACACTAGCGCTACCTATCAGCAATACAGAAGAAGTGAATCAACAAGCAAGAGAACAGATAATATTGAATGCACGAAGAAATTATGCAGAAGAAAAAATGAGCTTGGGAAAAAAAGAGCTTCTTAATAAAAAATATCTCTTAGCTTTTAGAGCTTATAAAGATGTTCTGGATGCTCTAGAAAAGCCAAAACTAAAATCAATACCCCTCCACCAAGAAGCATTATACTCCTTAAATCAAAGTGCTGTTCTTCTTATTCTAGAATATATTTCTTTATCGCAATACTATGATGCAAAAAAAATTATATCTTTTATTACTGATAAAAATTATTATTTTAATTATCCTCCAAAAAATTTTTTAGTCAAGAACTTTCCCACTATTAAATTAAAAGTAAAGAGTAATTCCAATCCTGAAATATTAGATGATATAGAACGTCTTCTATGTGCAGGCATTGACTTTTACCAACAAGGAAAATGGGATATGGCTAAGAGTAAATTTAGAGAAGCGCTTCAACTCGATCCGAATAACGATGCAGCTCAGCTTGGATTAGAAATTATTAAGCAAGAAGACAACAAACAAATCTCCCTTAATGCCTATGAAGAGCAAAATAAAATGATTGATAGTGTAGATCAATCATGGAAGCTTCCCATTCCAATTTATCGAACTACTTCTCAATCTAAAGCCAACAATATATCTGCTGCGATAACTAAAAATCAAGCTCTCCTTAAGAAAATTCACAACATAAGAATACCACAAATTGAGTTTATTGAAACACCACTTCAATCAGCACTAGAAGAGATTAAAAACATGGCTTTGTTATTCGACACAGAAGAAACTGATTCCAATAAAAAAGGAGTCAATATTGTATTAGCATTAGATTTGAACAAACTCACACCAAAACCTAAAATTACACTTTCACTTAATAATACTCCATTAGAGGAGGTTCTTAAATACGTAACTCAACAGGCTCACCTACAAATACGAATAGAGCCCTATGCAATAGCCATTATTCCTGAAAATGAATCATCTGATCGGTTAATGACCAAAGAATATAAAGTCCCTTCTCACTTTATTTCTCAATTTACACTTTTTCCAACTTCTAGTCATTTTGATAATAACAAAAATATTCCAACAACAATAGAAACGCCCAACATAAAAGACATTTTACTTTCCCAAGGAATTACTTTTCCTTTAGGAGCAACAGCTCATTATCTTTCTTCGAAAAATATTCTCGTTGTAAAAAACAGCCCTACCAATCTTGATCTAATAACCTCTTTACTAGAAAACTCTTTTTCAACCCCTTTAAAGCAAGTAGAAATCGAAGCACGATTTCTCGAAGTGAAACAAAATAATCTTAATGAGCACGGCGTTAATTGGCTTTTAGGTGCATTTCAACTTGGTTGTAATTCAAATACGAATACTAATAATAAAACTTATCAACAAATAGGATATTCAAATCAAAATCAGAGTATTTCGACTATTTTTACTGATAAATCGTTAGAAAACATTTCCATAAATTCAGGAGTTCAGACAGGGAAAGTGAGTATTAGTGCTCATGCATTAGAGACATTATTATTTGGAAATCCAGCAGGAGCTGCAACAGGAACACTTGCTCTTGCTGGAGTTTTGACAAATCCTCAATTTCAAGTCGTCCTTAGAGCAATAAATCAGCATAAAGGAGTTGATCTTCTTTCTGCACCAAAAATCACTGTTTCTAGTGGCAGAAAAGCGATTATCAGAATTGCTCGAGAATTTCCTTATCCAGCAGATTATTCTCCACCTCAGGTACCTCAAAATCAAGGGACCAGTGTCAATCCTGCAATTCCAACAACACCTTCTTCTTTTAAAAAACGTAATGTTGGAGTTCAGTTAGAAGTAGAGCCTATTATTAATGGTGATGATAACAGTGTTGACCTAAGTCTTTCTCCTCAAATTGTCGAGTTCCAAGGATTCGTTAACTATGGGAGTCCTATTTTCTCTCAAGCACCTATTTTTTTAGGTGGGCAGACAAATATAATCACCTCAACAGCACACGTTCTCTTAACACAAAACACCATTAATCAACCTGTTTTTAGTGTGCGTGAAGTCGATACCCAAGTAGTGTTACGTGATGGTCAGACCGTCGTTTTAGGTGGCCTTATGCGCGAAGACATTAAAAAAGTTGAAGAGAGAATCCCTATTATTGGGAACATTCCTCTTGCAGGCGCCCTCTTTCGTTCTTCTTACGAACAGAAGATCAAACGCAATTTATTAATTTTCGTAACAGTACGTCTTTTGGATTCTTCAGGAAAAAAGAACCATTAAAAAGTATAATTTCCTTATGCATACTCCTAACATTTTTTCCTATATTAATAAAATTTCGACCATTTCTCTAAGTATATTATCTTTTTTAGGAATAACTTTATTTGCCCAAGAACAAAATAATGCTGACACACATTCATCAATCGTATTATTATGGAAAGAAGCAAACAAAGCAGAACAAAAAAACAACCATGAACTTGCTTTACAATATTACAAAAAAATATTAGCAATAAACCCAAATAATAAAAAAGCGCTTCTTAACATAGAAAAGATAAAGAAGATTAATGAACAAATGCATCAAGAGGATTACGAAGAGGCACGCACTTCGTTATTGCAAGATGTTGATGCAACATGGGAGCCCCCTAATATAGAAAAAAACGACAATAACGTTCAAAAATTTGATAAAAAAGAAGATGAAACTGATAGTGCCAGTGAAACACTTATCACAAAACTTAACTCCCTTATTATTCCAATAATCAATTTAGAAAATGCTACTATTAGTGAAGCAATTGATTATTTAAGACAACAAAGTTGTGCTTTTGATACTGATAACAAGGGGATTAATATTGTCTTAAATCTACCTCCCAATGAAGAGAAAACAATCGCCAACTCTGTTGAAGCATCAGAAACGCCATCAGAACCTCATATTTTCTTACACCTTCATGATGTTCCAGTTTATATTACCTTAGAATATATCGCAAAGCAGGCAGGACTTACGATGCGTATTGATCCTTATGCTGTTGTGCTCTTACCAGAGTCAGCAGATAGAAATGATTTTATTACTAAAGAATATTTAGTGAAAACAAACTTTATTCCCAAAAAATATGAAGACGATAAGAAAGAAAATCTTTTTCCTTGCTCTGCAAAAAACTATTTAGAACAGGAAGGAGTAACCTTTCCTGAAGGATCATTTGCTAATTATCTACAACGTGCTCATAAATTGATTGTCCGTAATACCAAAGAAAATATAGAGCTTGTGGATATTTTATTAGCTGCGTGTCAGCATGACGAGCCTTCTCAGATTTCGATTGAAACAAAATTCATTGAAGTAAATCAAGATCAAATCGAACAGCTAGGACTTCATTGGCTATTTGGAGGTTTGCAACTTGGCAATAGTGGTATTTATATGAGGGGCAGAGGAAACAGTAATCTCATCAACACACCTGATTCTTCTGCTCCTGTTGGAGGGATCTGCCCTACAAGTGATTTGCAGTCTGGAAATAATTCCATCCAAGAAAATTCCATTGATGCCGCCATCGATCATGGCTCTGGTTCTACAGAGACATCACACTCTATACCAGGAGGATTTAGTATTTCGGGAGTTTATAATGAGGCTCAATTTCAGGCAACACTCCGAGCACTTTATCAAAAAAAGGGAGTCAACTTAATGGCTGCTCCTCATGTCACGACCAAAGATGGAGTCAAAGCTACAGTGAAGATCGTTGATGAATTTATTTATCCAACAGAGTATACCCCACCACAAATTCCACAATCGACAACCAACAGCGGAGGACATATCTTGCATGAGGCACCTCCTACGATTGCCCCAGCATTTCCTAATTCTTGGACGACAAAAAATCTTGGAGTGATCCTGGAAGCAAAACCAACCATAGGATCTGACGGATACACGATCGAGTTAGAGCTACATCCTCAACTTACCGATTTTGACGGATTTATTAACTATGGAAGTCCGATTAATACGGTCGGCTATAATTTTTCAGCAACAAACGCTAGTGTTACTCCTTTTTCTTCTACATTAACAACAAACACGATCAATCAACCTGTTTTCACAGTCCGAGAGGTCAATACATCTGTGACCGTCTGGGACGGTCAGACTGTTGTCCTAGGAGGACTTATTCGGGAAGATATTCAAAAATTTGAAGATAAAATTCCTCTTTTAGGCGATATCCCTCTAGCGGGAAGGCTCTTTCGATCCCAAACGGATAAGAAACTTAAAAAAAATCTCATTATTTTTGTGACGCCTAGAATTTTAAATAAAGATGGGGCTCCTCTCCACCATCTATCATCTTAATTTATTAGAAAAAACTGAGAGAAAATTAACTCGAACATCTTCCTATGCCCAGCATTGCAATCACAGGTGGCATCGCTACTGGAAAGTCAGTAGCCACAAAATTTTTAGCCGAGCACTTGAATGTTAGCGCGTTTGACGCTGACCTAGAAGTCTCACATCTCTTAGATTACGATCCAGAAGTGGCTCAAGAAATGATCACTACATTTGGTCCCGCTATTTATGATGGCCAAAAAAAAGCAAATCGAGTATGTTTGCGTGCTTATCTTATTGAAAATCCTCACAACAAAAAAAAACTCGAAGAAATCCTTCATCCTCGATTAAGACGTCAATGGCTACCCCAAGCACAACAAGCCAAAGGAAAAGCGCAGCCTCTTTTCCTCGCCGAACTTCCACTGCTCTACGAAAATAGTCTCGAAGGGTATTTTGATCACGTCATTGTTGTGGCAGCCTCTGAACAAATTCAATGGCAACGACTCGTGACTCAAAGGCAACTCTCTTCTAAGGTTGCTTCCGCTTTACTCCAACTTCAATGGCCACTCTTGGAAAAAGTAACGCGTGCCACTCAACTCATTTGGAATGATGGAAAGATTCTCATTTTTCACGAACAACTCAAAATGGCTATGACCTCGATTTGCACCCGTTCGGCGAACGGGCACAGTTGAAGTGAAAAGTTAAAGTTGAAGCAGCAAGAAAACGTCTATTCAGTACCAGATTTTAAACATGCACTCTTTTTTGTATTCTTTGCGTTTCTTTTGTGGCTATTTTTCATTTTTATCCATTCTTTTGAACTAATACCTTGATTCTAGACTTACAATATTCTTTTTCACTTTCGCAATGACACCCTCAGAAAATTTGGAACCAGAAAGTATCCCTATGGATTCAGCAGAGTCTTCTCTCTCCATCAATGACCTCCAAAAGCTCACCTACCATGAACTACTCAGGCGAAGCCAATCACTGAATCTTTTTTCGCGCGATACTTCTTTTCATGGTCTTATTTTTGGTCAAGCACGCCATCAAATTCTTTCAGGAGGCCTCTTAAGTGCTGAAGGAATTTTGGAATTTTCCCCAGACCAACCCTTGCTCCGATGGACTGCTTTTCATTTTGCTCCCTCCCCAGAAGATGTTCTTGTCCCAGTAGCCTTGCTTAAAAAATATAATCTCCGATCAGGACTCCGTCTCAGTGGTATGGTGCGTATTTTGAATCCACGTCGATTAGTCCTTCACGAACTCACTAAAATCGAAGGCATTCCGGTAGAAGAGTGGAAAAGCCCCAAAGAATTCGATCATCTTACAGCCACTTTTCCTAACAAGCGCATTCTGCTTGAACAACCAGGAGATACTAACGTGACTGCTCGTGCTGTCGACTTGATTGCACCTATCGGCATGGGACAACGTGGTCTTATCATTGCTCCTCCACGCACTGGCAAAACAACCGTGCTTAAAAGCCTTGCCCAGGCGATTCGTGCAAATCATCCTGATATTCACTTAATCGTGTTACTGGTCGATGAGCGTCCTGAAGAAGTGACCGATTTGAGGCGTTCTCTCGATTGTGACATTGTCAGCTCCACTTTTGATGAGCCCACAGCACGCCACGTTCAAGTTTCTGAAATGGTCTCGGAGCGCTCAAAGCGCCTTGTGGAGCTTGGTAAGGATGTCGTGATCTTGATTGATAGCATCACGCGCCTTTCTCGAGGTTATAACAATTCCATTACCGGCAAAGGACGCACAATGAGCGGTGGTGTTGATAGTAAGGCTCTCGCAAAACCAAAACGCTTTTTTGGATCGGCACGTAATGTGGAAGAAGGAGGGAGCCTTACTATTTTAGCCACAGCCCTTGTGGAAACTCAAAGCCGCATGGATGATCTCATTTTTGAAGAGTTCAAAGGAACCGGCAACATGGAGATCATGCTCGATCGCTCGATTGCGGAGCAACGTATCTTTCCAGCGATCCATCTTGTGAAATCAGCAACTCGCCGGGAAGAACTCCTCTATCATCCCGACGAGCTAGAGCGGATTGTCAAACTCCGCTCGCAGCTCTTAGAACTCCCTGCCGTAGAAGCAATCCAGATCCTGATTCAAAACATCGAAGTGACGAACTCGAATACGGAGCTGCTTTTGACAGGGCTGAGGGGAATATAGAAAAAGGGGTCAGTCCGGCCTATCATCAAATATTAATGTTCATCTGTTCAAAATGTGCCAATAGGCCAGACTGACCCGAATGGCGCTGCTTCTTTATTATTTTTGGGATAAAAATTATGCTCTGACGTCGCTCTGATAAATCGGAGGTTTGAGAAAAAAGTGAATTTTTCAAAAAATCAAAAACGGTTCACTTTGGGACAGACTCTAACTACCCAGCATCGTTCTTTTCTCTCATTATTCGAGGAGGCTGGCTAGGAAGTGGCTAGTAAGTGAGGCAGCACAAAAACACATAGTATTAAACCAAATCCCAATATCGTAATAATAAATTCAGAATTAAACATGTAGAAAGCAACAAGACCAAAAAGAACCACAGCTGATAAAAATTTGTTTTCAGCATCGGGATCCGGTTCTCCTAAGTCAGATTGAGAAGCTTCCCCTTTCTGAATCATACTAGAATCATCCTTCTTCCCATACTGACTTGATGGAGAAGTCCTTGCAGAACCAGCCTCTGCACTCGCCATCTCTGGCCAACTCAGGTAGTCGACGAGATGAGGATAGAAAAGTGTCTCGCGATACTGTGAATTATCTTTGTAGGGAAGGCCAAAATCACTCAGGAAGGCTTTCTCACGTGCGATTTTTTCTGCATCGGTAAGAATGGCCTTTTCATCACCGTAGCGAGCGATAAATTCAGCGTAGGCAGGGGTTCCTTGGATCCTAGTTCTTTCAATCTTATTATTCTCAATGCGGTCATCTAGGACTTTTGCACCAACAATGACAAAGAGCTCTAGCGTGCTCAGGTTGTTAGCATCAATGTCAGCACGTTTCTCTGTAAATTTTAATTTTACAATGTAGTCATTCAATGTGGAAATATCAGAACAGAGATCTTCCATTTGGAATAAAACTTCTCCTAGGCCCCAGGCCTGGGTGTTGTAATGTTCGGCAGGAGCCACCCCCTCCCCTTTAAAGTTGCAATAGTCAACCAATGCATAGAGTCCAAGGGGATTTCCTACTTTGTCGTTGATGGCAGCAACAAGGTCAAAGTTTTTCTTGATGATTTCTGCTTTTGCAGGAGGAAGGTTTTTGAGCATTGAAGCCTCAGAATTAGGGTCAATTGCCTTTTCTAGACGATCGACAAGCGTTCCATACTCGATTTTCATGACATCTTCTCGTTTCAAAAACGTGAGCAAATCATTCAATTCATTTTTCCTAGTGATTTGATCTAGATTGCCTATCTCTTGATCACTCTTTTTAAGATTAGCTAAATCAGCGTCGAGCTCTTCCTGGCTATGCCAAGGAGCAGAATGGAGAGTTAGCTCAGGAACTTCCATACCTCGATTTTTTAAATCTGCACAAAACCCCTCCCAATCTCCCACAAACTTTTTATCAGCAGCAGGCATCTCAGGGTACCAGATCGATTCACAAACCCCAACGTATGCAAAACCACGTTCATCCCAAGAA
Organism: Chthoniobacterales bacterium; assembly: GCA_049314455.1. Taxonomy (GTDB): domain Bacteria; phylum Verrucomicrobiota; class Verrucomicrobiia; order Chthoniobacterales; family UBA6821; genus CAIWMF01. Next base: position 7,903 of record JBMOFC010000024.1, on the reverse strand, counting down.
AGTAAGGTTGGCTCTTCATAAGCAACTCCATCTTGTACTACCTTCTCTTTTGGTTCTGTTATTTTTTCGTAATATTCCCGAGCACGAATAGCCTCACGCACTTCTCTTGAAACCCAGAAGGTAGTATGAACAGGTTGAAACCAACTAGAAACTCCTGGAAGTTCTTGAGCAAACAAAGATCCAGGAGTCATCATTCCTGCAAGTAGCAGAAAAGCTAAAGCTAATTTTGAAGTAAAAGAGTGGAGTGTTTGTGTTTTGATCATCAAAAATAAAAGAGGAAAAGAGCGTGAGGGAAGACAGCGTTCGGGAACGCCGTTGTCAAAAAGCACTTGGCAATCGGAGCTGTTTGCGATTATTGAAGCAGTCAGCACCTAACCCGGATATTTCATACTGATCTACTGCGGAAGCCGGGAAGTCTGATGGATGCTGCGTTAGACTCACATTTTGACTTTGGCAGTATCTACACATACAGCCCGGCTTCAAAATGCTCGTCTGCCTTACCCCATCAGGCTTAGCGGCTTTCTCGTCACGATCAGCATGAAATATCCGGGTTAACATTCTCCTCAACCCCTCGTGCCCGTTCCTGTGCACGGGCACAACCCTTCAACCCTTTCACCGTGAATAAATCAGGCCTTTTCATCCGAGTTACCTCGAGCGCTTGTTTCTGGCGCCATGCGTCAATAGCAGCGTGGTTACCCGAGAGCAAAACTGAGGGAACAGTCCATCCATGGAATTCTTCGGGACGTGTATAGTGTGGAAAATCGAGTAATCCTTGTTCGAAAGAATCATTGGGGGCCGATCCATCATCACCTAAAACGCCAGGCAAAAGCCGCACGACTGCATCAGTGACAACCAGGGCTGCTAACGCTCCATTGGTCAAAACGTAGTCGCCAATAGAAATCTCTTCGTCAACGAGATGATCGATCACCCGTTGATCGACCCCTTCATAATGCCCGCACAAAAAAATGAGATGTTTCTCTTGTGCCAAGGAGCGTGCCATCTTTTGATCGAGCCGTTTCCCTTGAGGTGACATAAAAATCACCTTGCTTTCAGGGCGTCTCAAAGACGTTAAAGCAGCTTCAATCGGTTCGATTTTCATCACCATGCCTGGTCCACCACCGTAAGGAGGAGCGTCAAGTGTGCGGTGTTTATCGGTTGCCCAAGCCCTTAAGTCAACAGCCTCGAGCTGAACCGATCCTGCTTTCTGAGCCCGTTTCAAGATGCTTTCTCCTAGAACTCCTTGGCAGATTCCAGGAAACGGAGTCAGGATTTGAATCTGCATCGGCTTTGTGGTGGAACATGTCATGATGTGCTATCTTATCGTAAAGTCAGTACTTTTGTCTTCCATGCATTCACGAAATATTCCTAAACGGCCTGTTCCTAAGCAAAAAAAACGCCTTTCCCATCTCTCAACCCTGTTCAAATTTTTTGTGGCGCTTATACTCGTTTGGAGTTTGATCGCTGGATTTTATTATCTCTGGGCACTTACCTTTGATCTTTCCAAAATCGGTCAGATGTCGCAGCGTTCTCTCATTTATGATCGTTCGGGAGCCGTCTATAGTCTTGCTGGTGGGGAAAATCGTCAGATCGTCCCATTTGATAGAATTTCCAATTATTTCGTCAATGCACTCATCAGCCGTGAAGATGCTCGTTTTTATGAACATCATGGTGTTGACCCGATTGGCATTGCGCGCGCCGTTGTTCGCAACCTTTTCTTAGGAGGCATCAGACAAGGAGGAAGTACCATTACACAACAACTAGCACGAAACAGCTTCCCTCTTGGTGGCCATACGATGAATCGTAAGTTACTGGAAGCAGCCATGGCTTTTCGTATTGAAACGGAACTCTCCAAAGAAAAAATCTTAGAGCTCTACATGAACCGGATCTACTTTGGTCCCGGGCTTTATGGGGTAGAATCAGCTAGCCAAGCTTATTTCGATCGACCCGCCTCGCAGATGACCTTGGCTCAAGGGGCGCTTCTTGCAGGACTCATTCGTAGTCCGAACCATCTCTCTCCTTACAACAATCTTCCAGGAGCCTTGCAACAAGAGGCTGTTGTCCTCAAGCGTATGAAAGAACTCGCGCTCATCACACCCGAAGAAGAGGAGCAAGCCCTGCATGAAAAAATAGCCGCTCCCACGAGTCGTCTTGTTCATTTTCAAAATAGCTGGGCTGTAGATGCTATTCTCCACGAATTATCCCAAGTCCTCCCGCCTGAAAAAATCGAGTCTGGGCCACTGCACATCATGAGCACTATTGATGCAGGACTGCAACGTGTTGCCGAAAAATCTGTAGCAAAGCACCTGGCAGAAATTGAGTCAGGGAGTGATTTTCAAGAACAGCATCGTCCACACAAACATCCTGCTACGAGTAAAAACAAAAAGAAGACCCCTCTCCCAGTCGTAGAGGAAAAAATGATGCCATTACAAGGAGCGCTCCTCGCCATTGACAATGCTAGTGGCGGTATCGTGGCCATTGTCGGAGGTCGAGATTACAAAACAAGCAAGTACAATCGCGCTATGATCGCCGAACGCCAAGCGGGCTCTGCAGCGAAGCCTTTTGTCTATGAAGAGGCTTTTCGAAAAGGAATGACGCCAGAATCGATGGTTAATGACGCACATCTCACTCCGGCAGAGCTTCCAGAAGGGTTTAAAAACTATGATCCTCAAAATAGTGATGGCACCTTCAAAGAGTTTCTTCCTGCGAGCTACGGACTCATCCATTCGCGTAATACGATGAGCGTTCGTGTCGGCTTGGGAGCTGGATTAGAAGATGTGGCTACCACCATGCAACGTTTGGGACTCGCCGAAAAAATCCTACCTTACCCCTCTATTTGTTTGGGAAGTTTTGAATCGACCCTGCGCAACATCACCGCTGCTTATACTGCGCTCGCCACAGGAGGAGAACGTTTGCAACCCCATTTGATCGAAGAAGTCACTGACGCTGATGGAAAAATTCTTTTCTTAGCGACGCGTGGACGCCTTCCAGCACTTGATCCCGCAGCCACACACACCACCACAGGCATTTTAGAAAAGGTCCTCACGGAAGGAACAGCCGCCCGCGCTGGTGCTCTAGGTCTCCGTAAAATAGCAGCAGGAAAAACAGGAACAACGGATCATTTTTTCGATGCTTGGTTCATTGGATTCACCCAAGGTCTCACCTGCGGTGTTTGGGTCGGCTTTGACAAACCCAAAACAATCATGCGCGGTGGTTATGGAGCGGAACTCGCACTCCCTATTTGGGTCGATTTTATGGAATCAACAGCTGCAGATCGTTATCCGGCAGGAGCCTTAGAGTGATAAAAAATTATCCCCTAATTTGCACCCTTTCCTAAGAGCCAACATTCGTGTACGTTTAGTTCTTTCATGAACATTCACGAATACCAAGCAAAGCAACTTTTCGAATTCTTTGGGGTAATGACCTCTAAAGGAGCTGTTGTAACCACAACGGAAGAAGCCAAAAATATTGCTTCTAGTCTCCTCTCAAAAGAGCTTGTGGTCAAAGCCCAAATTCATGCGGGAGGACGTGGTAAAGGAACTTTTAAGAATGGCTTTCGTGGCGGAGTTCATGTCGTTAAGACAACAGAAGAAGCCATAGAAATTGCCGAAAAAATGCTTCGCAATGTCCTGGTAACGCATCAGACCGGCCCTGAAGGAAAGCTTGTTCAAAAGGTGCTCCTTGCAGAATCGGTCATTATTGAAAAAGAATTTTACATCGCCATCCTCCTGGATCGTACAACTGGAGCTCCTGTTGTTATCGCTAGCACAGAAGGAGGAGTCGATATTGAAACCGTTGCTGCAAAAACACCTGAAAAAATCTGGCGTGAAGCGGTCCATCCCCTTCTTGGCCTCCAACCGTATCAAAGCCGCAAAATTGCTCGTCGTCTCGGCTTTACTGGGAAGCAATTTATAGCGGCCAGCAAACTAATCTTCAACCTCTACCGTCTTTTTTCGGAATCGGATTGCATGATGGTGGAGGTTAATCCCCTAGTGCTCACTCCCTCCGGAGAAGTTTTTGCCCTCGATGCCAAATTGAGCTTTGATGAAAACGCCCTCTTTCGCCATCCCAATATCGTTGCGATGCGCGATACCAGTGAAGAAGACCCTCGTGAGGTTGCCGCTTCGGCATTTCAACTCAATTACATCGGCCTTGATGGAAATATCGCCTGTTTGGTGAATGGTGCGGGATTGGCTATGGCCACCATGGACATCATCAAACACCATGGCGGCGAACCGGCTAATTTCCTCGATGTAGGCGGTGGAGCCACCGAGGAACAAGTCACCGAAGCTTTTAAAATCCTTTCTCAAGATCCGAAAGTAAAAGCCATCTTAGTTAATATCTTTGGCGGTATTATGCGCTGTGACATTATCGCACAAGGAATCATCAATGCTTTTAAAACCACACACCTTTCCGTCCCTCTGGTGGTCCGTCTTGAAGGAACCAATGTGGAGCAAGGAAAGAAATTGCTTCAGGAATCTCAGCTTCCTCTGCAAACGGCAAGCAATCTGACGGATGCTGCGGTAGCCGCAGTCACAGCTGCTAACGGGAGCTACCTTGCGGCAGTTGAAGTTAAAGCAGAGAAATTTTTTTAGCCTCAATATTAAAAATTCATCGCCTGTCGAAGTACAATAAGGACCACACAATTGGTTACTTAAATTCTAAAAACAAAGCTTCTATATTCAGTTTTTTTGCTTCAACTTCAACTTTTAACTTCAACTTTTAAATGTCCATCCTCGTCGATAAAAATACACGTCTCCTTGTCCAAGGCATCACGGGCAAAGCGGGTGCCTTTCATGCTCGTGGGTGTCGTGACTATGGCACGAATGTTGTGGCTGGCGTTACTCCTGGTCGCGGTGGAGAATTTTTTGAAGAACTGATTCCTGTTTTTGATACCGTTGTCGAAGCACGCCAAGAAACAGGATGCAATGCAACGATGATTTTTGTTCCTGCAGCAGGAGCTGCTGATGCCATTTTAGAAGCTGCAGATGCAGGGATTGAGCTGATCGTCTGCATCACCGAAGGAATCCCTGTGCACGATATGATGCGTGTAAAAGCTTCACTAGCTGACCGTGCAACAGGAGTAGAATTTTCAACACACAATATTCAAAATCGCTCAAAATTCGCTGAGGTTGATGCATTGCTAGGCGCGAGGAGCAGAGCCGAGGAGTGTATTAAAATACTCGACGAGGCGAGCACCGCAGCAACGACGCAAGGCACAAGCTCAGTAGAATTTTCAACGATTTTGATAGGGCCCAACTGTCCGGGGATCATTACCCCAGGAGCTTGCAAAATCGGCATCATGCCTGGCTACATTCACCAACCAGGATCGATTGGTGTTGTCTCCCGATCAGGAACCCTCACCTATGAAGCAGTATGGCAGCTCACGTCTCGAGGCCTTGGACAATCAACCTGTATTGGCATCGGAGGAGATCCCATTCATGGAATGACACACACAGATGCTCTACGTCTTTTTAACAATGACCCAGCGACCGAGGCTATCATTATGATTGGGGAAATAGGAGGCTCAGGAGAAGAAGAAGCTGCTGCTTGGGCTAAGGAGCATTGCAAAAAACCAATTGCTGCTTTCATTGCTGGAGCCACAGCTCCAGAGGGTCGTCGTATGGGGCATGCAGGGGCCATTATTCAAGGAACAAGTGGAACCGCCCATGGAAAAAAAGCGGCTCTTCGTGCTGCTGGCATTGCTGTTGCGGAGAGCCCTGCTGATATTGCAGAAACGTTGTTTTCCTTGCTTGGCAAGAAATAGCAAGCAATGGTTAGTTGTTAGAATGTGTGAGAACATGTATTCAAAGTCGCTCACGACTGATGAAGAACAAGGAGTCGACGGCGCACAGACCAGCAGTGTATAACTGATAGTCGAGGACGCGATCCCAGCCTTCGTGAGGATGACGTTCGATGTGACTCTTTTATTTGCAGTCTCAGTAGAGTATGAATACAGGTTCTTACAAAAAATCTTCACCCTTGAATCATTACCCTTTACTCTTTTCCAATCATGCCTATCACCGCCAAAGGACTTGAAGGAGTCATCGCTAATAGTACTTCACTCAGTGATGTTCTGGGTGAAAAAGGAACACTCCTTTACGAAGGTTACAATATTAACGAGCTTGCAGGTCAGGTTGGTTTTGAAGAGGTGATTCATCTTCTTTGGTATGGAAGGCTTCCCACCGCTACAGAACTACTAGCGCTTCATGAAGAGCTAGCGAATCAACGAGAGCTTCCGGAAGGAGTGATCAAGTTCCTTCGCTCAGCTCCCAAAAATGCTAATCCGATGGATGTTATTCGCACAGCAATCTCCATGTTGGGCCTTTATGACGTAGAAGGAGCCAAAGATTCACTCGATAAAACAACGCACTTCAAACATCTTCGGGCTGCTTCGATCACAGCCAAAATTGGAGTGATTGCCGCCTATTACCATCGTGCTCGCCAAGGAAAAGATTTCCCTCCTATTAACAAAGAGCTCACCGAGGCAGAACATTTTCTCTACCTACTTCAAGGGGAGCTTCCAACACCCGAAGCAGCTGAAACACTCGATGTCTGCTATGTGCTCCATGCCGACCATGGCATGAATGCTTCTACTTTTTCAGCACGCGTTACCATCTCGACATTAACCGATATTTATTCGGCAGTAACCTCTGCTATTGGGACACTCAAAGGACCTCTTCATGGTGGGGCTAATGAAGGTGTCATTCATATGCTTCAAGAAATCGGAGAGGAGTCACGGGTTGACGCATGGGTTGAAAAGGCACTCTTGGAAAAAAAGAAAATCATGGGAATTGGTCATCGTGTTTATAAAACACTCGATCCACGCGCACCTCACCTACGTGCTATGGGGATTCAAATGTGTGAACGTCTCGGCGAAACCAAGTGGATGAAGATGGCGGAGCGTATTGCCACCTTGATGAAGGAAAAAAAAGGACTCAATGCCAATGTCGATTTTTATTCTGCAATCGTCTACTACTCACTAGGACTTCCTACCGACATGTTCACCCCTGTTTTTTCGATCGCCCGCTCCGCTGGATGGACAGCACATATTTTAGAACAACTCGCTGACAATAGAATCTATCGTCCCTTGAGCGAGTATGTGGGTCCTTCCGAAGGGAAGAAGGTCATTCCGATTAGTCAGAGGCAGTAGAGCAGGCAGAGTTTAAACGCTTTGATGCACGAAGCTAATGATCGTTGCCTCTACCCCCCTCATCGAACCGGATATGCCGATTTCCAGCATCCGGCTCTCGGAAGACTTTTCGTCGGGTGGCTTCATGAGTGGGGACAGGGGTCAGGGATAGGGGTCAGGCTTCAAATATCAAATCCTTGGACTTTTGTAGACCTATCCTAACGTTCTCAAAAAATAGCGGTTTGCCGCTTTTCTCTTACCATCCCATGGTAATAGGCACCTTTACATTTAACCCGGATATTTCATACTCATTCTGCTACGGCTTGCGAGAGCCTGATATATACTGCGTCAGTCTCGAATTGCTCCTCTGGCAACACCACCAGTGCTCGGGAGAGCCTGGGGCAGGAGACTGCCAGGCAGCCCGAAGGGCAAGCCGAGCAAGTGCGAGCGAGTCAATATGTACTCATACAGCCGTCGTTGCAATCCATCGACTTCCTTGTCTACATAAGACTTCGCAGCGCCTCGCTACGAATCAGCATGAAATATCCGGGTTAATGCGAATGTTTCTTGGCATGGATTCTAATTCGCTGATTATTAAAAATAAGGTCAATACTTGATATTTGAAGCCTGACCTCTAGAGCGTTTTAAAAAATTCTGTAGTTGGGTGCATTGTCAGAACACGACCCGACGGGAGTCGGTCCGGAAGACTGCCGTTAGGTAGCCTAGCAAGGGCGAGGTGAGCTTCGCAAAGCGAGTCAAACGAGGAGCGCAGAC
>JBMOFC010000023.1:0-30840 GCA_049314455.1 Chthoniobacterales bacterium | reverse complement strand
TGACGTTCGGAGTGACACCACAAGGCGCAGCTACAGAATTTTTTAAAATGCTCTATACATAGCGTCTCACTCTTCTTCCTTGCTAGAAAACAAAACTCCAGAGCTCTATAGTCTCATTATTTAATGGAAATGGTATAAGAACCTGTATTCACGCTCGTATTCATTCACGGGAATGGATTAGTTTACAGCCTTAACCGTCTCCTGAACGGGTACGAAGTAGCAAATAAGGTGTTTTATTGTCAAAGGTCTCAATTTAAAAAACTATACCTGCAGCCTACAGTCTATAGCCTGATCTGTTCCTAGGAACGGATCCCAACAGCCTTCAACTTCTCTTCTACGTGAGCGAAATGTCGCTCAGGAGCACAAATTTTTTCTAGTTCTTCTGCAGAAATGTGGGCAATGATTTCTGGTTCTTCGCGAAGGGAAATGGCAAAAGGAGATTGTTCCTTCCATGTGCGCATCGCAGCGCGCTGAACCGCTTCGTAAGCTGTTTTGCGAGCCATGCCGCGATCGGTGAGCTCTAGAAGGACTGCTTGGCTTCCATAAAGTCCATGGGTGAGTTCCATGTTGCGCCTCATATTTTCTGGATAGACATGGAGGCCTGTTATGAGCTTGGTGAGCAGGTGGAGCATGTAATCGAGCAAGGTGCAAGAATCAGGAAAAATGATACGTTCCACGCTACTGTGGCTAATGTCACGTTCATGCCAGAGAGCTACATTCTCCATGGCTGCTGTGGCATTACCACGTAAGATACGAGCCAGTCCACAAAGGCGTTCACCAGTGATTGGATTGCGCTTGTGAGGCATAGCGGAACTTCCCTTTTGACCTTCGCTAAAATGTTCTTCGACTTCTAAGACTTCGGTGCGTTGAAGATGGCGGAATTCAGTGGCCCAGCGATCAATGCTACACCCAATGAGGGCGACAGTGATCATGAATTCGGCATGACGATCGCGTTGCACAATCTGTGTCGAAAGCGCTGCTGGCTTAAGGCCTAGTTTTTGACAGACGTAGGCTTCTACGCGAGGGTCCAAATGAGCATGTGTCCCAACAGCACCGCTGAGCATACCGATGGCTACCCGTTCGCGCATCTGCAAGAGGCGTTCTTGAGCACGGCTAAATTCATCGTACATGACACCTAGTTTCAACCCAAAGGTGATTGGCTCCGCATGAATACCATGACTGCGCCCAATCGTTGGGGTGTACTGATGTTCCTTAGCACGTGTTGCAATGGCTGCTTGGAGCAAAGTGATATCTTCTAAAAAAAGATCAATCGATTCTTTCATCTGCACGGCAAGCGTGGTGTCGAGAAGATCCGAAGAGGTAAGGCCACGGTGAATCCAGCGTGCTGGCTCTCCCACGTAGGAGGCGACATTTTCCAGAAACGCAATCACATCGTGATTGGTTCGCTTTTCAATTTCTGCAATGGCTTCTTGTGAAAAAGCTCCTTTTTCGCGAATGATCTTGGCATCTTGAGCAGGAATAATACCGAGTTCGGCCATTCCTTCACAGGCTAAGATTTCAATCTCAAGCCAGAGTTCTAGTTTGCGTTGCTCCGACCAGAGGGAGCGCATGTGGGGGCGGCTGTAACGATTGATCATCGAGAAAGGAAGCAGTGGAGGATAGAAGTTGAGGGATAGTATGAGAAGATTTTTGATTGAGAGTCTGTTACTCCAAGCCAATTTATCAACTTTGAATTTCTTTAGAAAAATCAATAATCTGATCAATGTGCATATCATGAAATTCATCCCAATAGATGAGTCGATGATCATGCTTGACGGATAAAAACAATCCAAGATGAGATAGTTTTTTGTAAGCTGGAGTTTTTAAAAAACGATTCATGCGTAAACAGAGATGTTTATGATCAGACAATGTAATATCCAAAGAAAAATCTTCATGAGGCACGACTCCTAGAATTTTAGGTCTGCACAACATATACGATTACCTTAAAGGGGCGATTTTAAATATTTCTTGACCTGAGATGGCCAGTTTCCAATCAGCCATCAGCTCTTCTTTGTGGATCTCTATCCAAGCTTCTACCATCTTTCGTTGTTTGTTGGGTAGTTGCCCTTCGATAATGGAAGCATTTTCAATTGAAAACACAGATTCATCATCTTGATACAGCACATGAATATGGGGTGAGTGATGTTGTCCATTATCATAAAAAAACATTTGAATAATGATACCGTAGAAAAAAGAAATTGTCGGCATACTGATGTGCTTTTTTTTAATAGCCGAGTTACGGTATCGAATTTCGGGTCACTATAAAATCAAAATATTTGAGTGCTCCCACTATTTTGCATCAAGTAATCCCTGCCGCATCGCATCCAGTGGTGGGTCTTGCTCAAACCATATTTGAAAAGCCAGAGAGCCTTGATACAAGAGCATGGAGAGGCCATTTGCAGACTGGGCTCCTGCTCTGATAGCTGATTTCATGAGGGGTGTGGTGGCCGAAGAGTAAACAATGTCATAGCAATAGTGATCTCGGCTGAAGAGTTGAGGTGGAATGAGGGGAGGGTCACTCTCTTTCATGCCGACAGGTGTAGCATTTACAATGAGGTCTACGTGAGGCATGACTGAGGAGAGGCCTTTTTCAGTGAGTTCGACAGCCTTTACAGGAATAGTGTTCTTGGAATATTGAGATAATCTTTTTACTTGTGACTCCAGAATGCTTGGAGTGCGACTTGCTAAAGAGAGTTCTAAGCATCCTTCCAGCACGCATTGTGCTGCAATGGCGTGCCCAGCGCCACCACTTGCGCCGAGAATGAGAATGCGTTGCGCCGGTAACAACAAGCCCCAGATTTCTTTGAGTGCGGTGACCAGTCCAGGGCCATCAGTATTGTAACCGAATAATTTTTCATCACGGATGGAGATCGTATTGACCGCACCTAAAAATCTGGCGTGATCACTGATCTCATCGAGATGCTGCAGAATAGCCTGCTTGTGAGGAATAGTAATATTGAGTCCTAGAAACCCCAGGCGCGCGAGTTGTTGGAGGGTTGGGGCGAGTTCTTCTGGCGTGACCTCAATGGGAATATAGCGATAGGGAAGTGGGGCCGCCTTGAGAGCTGCATTCTGAATGGCTGGAGAGAGGGAATGCGCTACAGGAAAACCAAGAATCGCGAGTCGATCTTCAGATGAGAGGAGCGTGGTAGGATCTTTCTGTGCTAAAAGATCAGTTGCCTTCAGAAGAGTTGAAAGAGGTGTTGTGTTTGAGGGCATGATACGGCAATTAATTCACCTCTTCCCTATCACTCAATCCTTCTTCCTCTAGTTGTCGCAGCAGCTCATTCACCTTAGAAAGCTGTCGAAGAATTGGCGTCCAATGACCTCGTAGCTCTTGAAATCTTCCATGGATATTCTGATATTTATCCGCAATTTCCAGAGGCATTGTTTCACGTGAGTTTTCGCGTTCTATCATGACGTTTCGAAAATCAAGCTGCGCATCTCGAATTTCATTACTGATGTTCTTACATTCTTGAATCGTCGCTGTTATAAATCTTGGAAAATCATTCTCCTTGAATTTTTCCTCAGCTGTTGGAGGCCGGTGGAAAAAAGGTTTTTGTTTTACGTACGCTGATACCTCGTCCCAAAGATCATGAGCTCTTTGGAGGACCTGCTTCCCTTCTTGTAATTTTCCTTCCCACGTCTCCAGAGCAAATTGGAGTTTTTCTGCATAAGTTGGAATTCTTGTTTCTTTCGTGATTACCTCTGGCGAATCAGTAGACACAGGGCTTGTGGCTACTGATGACTCATCTGATAAGGATGATCGATGATCAATCGGCGATCCTTCTTTCGATATAATTTCACTTTCCTTGGAGTCATGAGATGGTGTTGGACTCTGTTGTAGAGCATCATGCCGTACAGGAGAAAAGCAAGATGTAGGATCAGATGAGTTTTGCTGAACAACAGGAACATTATTAAAATGACCTGAAACTCGGTTGGGATTAGCATCAGGATGCTCTATAGAAAAAGAACTATTAGGTACCCGCTCTGTAGAAGATATTTTTTTATTCATGATGGTTATTCTTAGGTAATTTATAATCTCCTAACATGAATGCTGTTATCTTATTATAAAGAGGGAGATATCATGCTTGTGTTAAATATGTTCGGTGTCGCTCTCAGCCTCGCTGCCGCTGCTATAGTCTGTCATCCCTTGATGATCTAGTTCATCACATTTTTGTTTTAGTTCTGTAAGCGACGTTTTCAAAAAATTGGAGAAATCTTCCAAATTCTTACATGTTGCTAAAGCAGTATCTAGTTCCTCAACGTCTCCTTTTTTATCGCGGGTGCTTGCTTTTAAATATTTGTTCTTTTGAACGGTTACACCGTTAATAACTTTATCGCATTCGGTGAGGGTATCATTAATAAATAGTGGAAGATCCTTATGAATAGCCAGAGCTTCCAGAGAAAATTTTCGCTTTGGGTTGATGCGTTCCTCCACATGATGATTTATCTCTGTGTGGGCATCATTGATGCGATACATGATTTCAGCTTGTTGAGGCAAAAAGTTGTTTATTGTAATGGCAGGATCTTCCTGAACCAGAGAATGAGCTTCAAGATGGCCGATTGATGTTTCCTCCTCCTTAGGATGACTAGAGCTATCGCTTTGTGACGTTGAAGAAAGAGGAGAAAGATTCATAGTGCTATTATTTCCTTAGTAAGATATAGCGTATTAAATTGAAAAGGGCACGCCATAAGCTTGCTCTTTTTCCTTAGGACTGCGTTTTCAGATCTTGCGTTATCTTCAGATAGCGCTTCGATCTTCAGCCTTATCCTAAGAAAAAATTTCTGCGCTTCTCATGCGCCCTTTTCAATTTAATGCGCTATAGTCAACAACAGCATTTCTCAGACAACTGTCGACGGAGAACTGCTAGCTATTTTTTTTGTGTTCCTACAAGCAAACGTTTGATGGTTCGCTCGCGTCCTAAGATTTCCAGCATTTCATAAAGACCGGCTCCAACGGAGCGTCCGCTCACCGCCACGCGCGCAGGATGAACGAGTTCACCAACTTTCACTCCGAGGGCTTTCGCTGTTTCTTTGAGACGAGCCTCAATAGATGCGGCCTCCCATGAGTCGAGTATTAAAAAGGCATTAGCCAAGGCTTCTAAACGCTTGCCAGCTTCGGGAGTAGAGAGGTTCTTTTGCACAGCCTCTGGGTCAAAAGGAAAGTCATCACTGAAAAAACAACAAACCCACTCGGGAAGATCGGGGAGGGATTTGATTTTCGGTTTTACAATGGAGAGTACTTTTTCAAGGATCTCCCAACTCTCCCAGGTGATTCCTGCTTTTTCTAAAAAAGGACGGGCGAGTTCGACATAGCGGGCCAAGTCCATGTGGAGCAAATATTGCCCATTCATCCAAAAACATTTGTCGACGTCAAAGGCAGCGCTGCGGCGATTGATATTGTGGAGTTCAAAAAGCTGAATGATCTCCGCTGTATCAAGGATCTCACGATTGTCTTTGGGAGACCATCCGAGGAGCGAGAGGTAGTTGCGCACGGCTTCGGGAGCATATCCTTGTTCAGGATAGGTTCCGATGTTGGCTCCTTGATCGCGCTTGCTCATCTTGCTCCCATCGCAATTGAGGATCAGAGGTGTGTGGGCAAAGCGGGGTGGCTCGGCGCCAAGAGCGGCGTAGAGTTCGAGGTGCTTTGGGGTATTGGAAAGATGATCTTCTCCGCGGATAACGTGACTGATCTGCATTTCAATATCATCGACCACATTGACGAAATGAAAAATCCAAGAGCCATCAGGACGGCGGAGCGTCATATCGGGATGGGTCGCAGGATTAGTCAGATCAAACTCGATTTTCCCACAGATAAGATCATCGACTAAAACCTTCTCGCGCGGAGAGCGAAAGCGAATCGCTCCATTCTCTTCGTAGAGATGCCCTTTTTTTTCAAGACGGGCGAGGTACTCTTCGTAGATCTGAGTTCGCTCGCTTTGATAATACGGCCCATAGCTCCCACCCTTCTGTGGACCTTCATCCCAGTCGAGTCCTAGCCAGTGCAGCCCGTCAAAGATGATCTGCTTAGCCTCCTCCGTGTTACGACTATGATCGGTATCTTCAATCCGAAGTACAAACGTCCCGGCATGCTTCCGCGCATAGAGCCAGTTAAAAAGAGCCGTTCGAGCTCCTCCTACATGAAGAAGGCCAGTGGGTGAGGGAGCAAAACGCGTGCGGATGGGACGAGGGGACATGGAAGAAGGAGGAAGGTAAGGGATTAAAAAGGGTCTTCGCGATTGTTGCTACTAACACGATCAAAAAAGAAACGAACCACAAAAGAACACAAAGAGGAACACAAAAAAATGCAAAAAAAGAGAACTTTTTGAGGAGAATGTTTTTGGTTCGAATAAACAGAACGAAATAAACTAAGACTGTGACGACTATTAAAAACTAGGATTGCGAAGCTGCAGAGGTATCCTCTTTTTTTTCTTTTTTTGGTTCCAATTTAAAAAGAGAACAAAAAGTTTCATATTCAGCATCAGATATTATTCTTGATTTTTTTAGCTGATATGCTGAATTTTTTTCTTGTTTTATCTTAGCTAGTTCTGTTGGTGTTGGGACTATAAGATAAGGATTGATTTCATATGCAAAACCACCAGATACTTGATTTGAGTTCTTTTCTAATTTTTGCAATAATAATTTAATTTGAATAATCTTAAACTTATTTTCTATATTATTGCTTGCTTCCTTTCTAGAATCATGTCTATTGATTGCTGTAGCAACAGCATCGTTGTTTTCAAGAGCTTTAATCAAAGCAACAATTTTTTCTTTGCTTCCATTCTTTTCAAGATTGATGACATAAACAGTAGGTGTCGTCATCCACACAAAAGAGCTGTGTAAAGAAGAAATCTTCGGGACATATTCCGAAACTTTGAATTGTCGGATGCTTTCAAGAACTGGAGTAATTTTAACTCCAAAAAAAGTTCCAGGTGCATTGTAGATAGCAGTTAGTCCACTTGTCACAGTATCATAAGCGCTAGCCATGATTTGATCTAGGCGTGAAGGTCCTCCCGGTAGTTGTGCAGAAGTAGGCATATGAAAATATCAAAGGCTAGTGTGAAATAGGTTTTTGTTTTGTTTGCTAAACGAACCCGAAGGATCTCATTTCATTCAGATTTTGCAAGCGCGGAAACTTGCTTAACCTCAGATCCGAATGCCGATCATTTAGGGAATAGCGCATTGGAGCTTTTATCATTAATACTCATCAACGAAACGTCATCCTTGCTCTTCTGCTCGTCATCCCCGTGCACGCATGGATCCAGGTGAAAAATAACAGGGACTGGGTTCCCGTTTTCGCGAGAATGACATTGGTGGAGTGATGTAGTGATTATCGAGACTTTTTCCTCTCTAGTCCTTAGTCCTGTGAACGGATACGCGTAAAAAAACTAAAATTCGTCCGACAAAGGTATGGTTGGTTGTTGGGAGCTATACGATCTACGTCGCTAAAAATGCCCCAGGGATTTTTTGATCAAGCGTTGCTAAGTGTGCTCCATGTTTTTGGGTTAACACATTGATAACGACTTTTCTTTTTTATCGAGAAAAAAGCACCTGTAGCGCAAGTGAGATTTTTTTAAGGACACCAACACGATAACGCTGATGAAAAACATCATAGCGATCGTGCTGCATTTTTTCTAATAGCGTTCGGTAAATCGCTTCCATCAGGCGTGCGGGGCGCATGGTGCGCTGTTCTTGAGAGGATATTTTTTCCCAAGCAAGAGTGGTTTTTGCAAAATAAGAAAGAGCTCTCTCTGCCTGGTAGTCGAAGAGGTGAGTGGCTTGAGGCGAGGGGAGGCCGCGTAGAATTTCTTCCTCGGTGACGTGGAAGCGGTGGAGGTCTTCAAGTGGTAGATAGATCCTCCCGCGAGTTGCATCCTCGGATACGTCACGAAGGATGTTGGTTAGTTGAAGTGCAAGGCCGAGGTTTTGGGCATACTCTTCTACGCCATCTCCACTTGCTCCAAAGAGTTGTGCACTCACCAGTCCTACAGCAGAAGCTACACGCCATGCATAGAGACGAAGATCTTCAAAAGTTTCATAGCGGCTGATTGTAAGATCCATGTGCATACCAGATATGATTTCAGAGAGGATTAGGCGATCGAGCTGACGGCGATGGATAAGTTCTTCAAGTGAATTAAGCTTCGTTTTTAGAAAATCCTCTTTTTCACCTTGTGCGAGAGAAGCATCATCAATGCACGTGTCAATACTGTGGCAAAATTGATAAAACAGAAGTGCATCCTTGCGACGCGAGTGAGGCAAGAGGTAGAGGGCGATAGCTAGATTGGATTGTAGGACGTTGTGAACAACGTCAATGTGCAGTTGGTATCCCCTCCTTTGAGGGGACAAGGGTGCGATCGCTGCTTGCGGTGTTTTTTTTGCTCGTGAGATCATTGGCAATGCGTCCGATTTTACAAATTTGGACATTTATCATTTCGTCATTTTTGAACTATGCTTATGGCTACTACAAGAAGTATAACGGCATAATTCTTAAATTTTTTTCTGCAGCCTCTAGGCTGTAGTCTCCAGGCTGCTTCTCATGACACTTCCCAACCAAATCACCATCGGACGGATTTTGCTGATTCCCGTCTTCGTATTACTGGCTGTTTATTATGGCCAAAGCGTTGCAGCAGGAGAGCCTGATGAAAAATTACGTGTTGCTGCTATTGTTGTTTTTTTAATTGCAGCCCTCAGTGATGGAATTGATGGATGGTTAGCGCGGCATTTTAAGCTCCAATCTAAACTGGGTTCCATCCTAGATCCTATTGCAGACAAGGGTCTGATGCTCACCGCGATTATTACGCTTAGTGTGAGTAACTGGGATCGTTCTCTGCCACTTTGGTTTCCAGTACTTGTGATTGCTCGCGACATCATCATTGTGGCAGGATGCCTTCTTCTTCGTTTTCTGAATGGTTATTTGGATGTGCATCCTAGTATTCTTGGAAAAATTTCTACTTTTTCTCAGATGTTTGCAATTGCCGTTGTTCTGCTGCAGTGGCGCCACTACGGTAGTGTTGTTGAGATTGCAGGTATTGTTACTTTTCTGAGTGGCGTCGGATATATCCTCGATGGTGTTCGACTTTTGAAAGTAAGCGGTCATGATAGGCCTTCTTCGCATGCCTGAAAAAATTAACAGCGATGGAAGCGATAAAAGGAATAGAAGAAGATAAAAATTTCACAATGAAATTGAGAAGGGTGTCTTCATAAGTCATTTTTTTTATTGTTTTGATCCCTTTTATCGCTTTCATCGCTGTTAATTTTTCTTCTTTCATCTTCTTTCATCTTCTTTCATCCCTGTGGATTTTTTAATCTATGTTTCGCTTAGCCATTGTTGGCCGACCTAATGTCGGAAAATCTTCTCTCTTTAATCGTCTTCTTGGAAGACGTCTTTCTATTGTTCATGATCAGCCTGGAGTGACTCGAGATCGGCTTGCAGCTATCTGTGAAAAAGGGAATCGGCCTTTTGAAATCATCGATACGGGAGGTATCGGAGATAATCCCGATCCTGATTTTGCAGAAGCCACGCATACGTCAGCTATGGCAGCGATTAACACTGCTGACCTGCTTCTTTTTGTGGTGGATGGTCGCGCTGGGGTTACTCCTCTGGATCGTGAATTAGCACATCAACTGCGTCAGAGTGGACGACCATTGCTTTTGGTGATCAATAAAATCGATGAAGAAATCCATGAGTCTCTCATGACGGATTTTTATTCGCTTGGATTTCAATTGATGTTGACGATGAGTGCCGCTCACGGCCGTGGGATGAATGCTCTCTTGCAGGCTATTGATGGATATTTCGAACAAAGCAAAACGACTTTAAGCAACCATGCTGATGCCGATGTAACGAAGCTGAATGATCCCTCGGTGGTTGAAATAGAAACCGAGGAAAAAAAAGCTACTTCAACTTCCAACTTCAAGTGCTGCGAAGCAGTTCCAAAGCTGGCAATCGTAGGCCGGCCTAATGTCGGAAAATCTTCTTTACTCAATAAAATTCTTAGAGAAGAGCGCAGTATTGTGAGTGACATTGCGGGAACAACACGCGATGCCATCGATATTCAGTGCGACTTAAAAGGAGTTCCCTACTTACTTGTCGATACAGCAGGCTTGCGCCATCGCTCGAAGCCCGATACCTCGGTAGAGATTTTCAGTGCGATGCGTACTCAAGAGGCGCTCCGTCGTTCTGATGTGGCCATTCTTGTTCTCGATGCCACGGTCGATATAACAGCCCAAGACAAACGGATTGCAGGGATGCTTCAGGAATCTTTTAAACCATGTCTCGTTGTCTTGAATAAATGGGATCTCGTGCACAAGGAAGATGGGGGTCGCGCTTCTCAAGGAGACTATGCTGAGACGATTCGGCGCGAACTTTTTTTCCTCGATTATGCACCAATTATCTGCCTCTCGGCAAAAACGGGGCAGGAAGTGGGGCGACTCTTAACGGCACTTGAAGAAGTGAGGAAAGCTTCGCAGGTTCGTATCACCACGGGAGAACTCAATCGGTTTTTCAAAGCAGTCTGGGAACATCAACCCCCTCCTTCGCGTGGAGGACGACGTTTTAAACTTCTCTATGCGACGCAGGTTGCTCCCGATGTGCGTCCTCCTTTCCATGCGCCAGAAATTTTACTTTTCGTCAATGACGAGAAATTAATGACTGATTCCTATCACAAATATCTCCTTCATGCGATCCGCTCGGAGTGGCCTTTTGCGGGCCTTCCGATTCGATTGCGTTTGCAAGGAAGGCTCTCACGAGAAGAGCAAGATCGCAAAGCAGAAGGTGGCGAGCATCATGCTCGACTGAAACAAGAACCTCATGTGCTCAAAAGAAATGAAAAGGGTAATCGGCTTGGAGGATAATTTTTAATTGCCAAAATTTTTCATGACTATTGGTAAGGATTGACACTCGCTTTCCAACCCGTTAAATAGATCTTTCCATGGAACCGCTCCCATTTCCTCCACTTCCCACGCAACAAGAAGTCATTGCTGAGAATCAGAAAATCCGTCATCTCTTTTTTTTGGCTCCACCGTTGCTGATTACGGCACTCATCGGTGCTGCAATACTCATCGCTATTTGCATGGCTCTGAATTTTAATCCGATGAATTGGTTGGAGTAGGGATGCGTTCACAAGAACGTATAGAGTTAAAGCGAAAAGTTGAAGTTGAAGCAAATTCCTTTCAATTTAATCGACTATAAATGCGGGGTTATAGTTGGTCGACTATTTGCAGAAAGTAGTCATTAAACTCATTACTCATTACTCGTCACTCTTTACAGGAGCATTGCTTTGCGATGCTGCTACGGATTCAACCTCTCGATAATCCAGTCGCTTTCTTTTTTGAGATAACGAAAACAATCGTGGAGGCGGTTTTCACGACCTTGCCAAAACTCGATAGATTGTGGCGCTACAAGGTAGCCACTCCAAAAATCAGGAGTCGGTATTTCTTGATTCTTGAATTTTTTTTGAAGTGAAAGCATACGGCTTTCTAATGCCTGACGATTCGGTAATGTCATGCTTTGAAAAGAAGCCCACGCCGCCAACTGACTTTTGCGAGGGCGCGCATGAAAATACTCTTCCGTTTCTTGATGTGGCAACGGACTGGCCGTTCCACAGATTTTAATTTGGCGTTCGAGAGATGGCCAATAGAAGAGGAGAGCTACATGGGGGTTTTCCGCAATTTGTTTTCCTTTCAAGCTGGTACTGTTTGTAAAAAAACGAAAACCGTTTTTATCATATCCTTTCAGCAAGACCATGCGAGAGGTAACATGAAGATCGCAGTTAGTCGTAGACAAGGCCATTGCATTAGGTTCCGTCACGGTATCGCAATCAACTGCCTCTTGAAACCAAGCGTCGAATTGCGCAATGGGATCCTTTCTAAGATCGGTGCGTCGAAGTATTCCTTTGCAGTAGTCTTGGTGCTGAGAAGAAATAAAGTCCATGGTGTTTCGAGCATCGTAACAACTCAGGAACCTAAAGAAAGCAAGATATCTCATTTTTTTATAAAAAATGCGATGATGCGAAAATTGATTTTGACACTGGCGCTAAGGCTGATATTCGTAACACCCCGTTTTCTTACAAAACAGTGATTTTTTTCATGGGTTCAAATTTAAAAACGTGAACAACAAGATGGTGTTCATCATCTATTCTTGAGTGCGTTCTTAGGTTTACCTTGGCTTATGTGAAGATTCAGTGTAGCGTTGAAAACTTGAATATTTTTCTACCACATCTTTGAATAATAACTTGCTCGGTCCTTTGGATTGAACAAGCCCATGTAGCTCAGTTGGCAGAGCACGTCCTTGGTAAGGACGAGGTCACCGGTTCAATCCCGGTCATGGGCTCAGAAGAGTCTAACAACAACAACCACTAGAACACAAATAATATGGCTAAGGATACATTCCAACGCAACAAGCCGCACGTTAACGTCGGCACCATTGGTCACGTCGATCACGGCAAGACCACTCTCACTGCTGCTATCACCACGGTGCTTGCAAAGACTGGCAAAGCTCAAGCGCGGGCTTATGACCAAATCGATGCTGCTCCTGAGGAAAAAGAGCGCGGCATTACTATTTCAACGGCTCACGTGGAGTATGAAAGTGACGCACGTCACTATGCTCACGTTGACTGCCCAGGACATGCTGATTATGTCAAGAACATGATCACCGGTGCTGCTCAGATGGATGGCGCCATTCTTGTGGTGAGTGCTGCTGATGGTCCGATGCCACAAACACGTGAGCATATTCTTTTGGCTCGTCAGGTTGGCGTTCCATCGATGGTTGTGTTCATGAACAAGGTGGACCTTGTTGACGATCCAGAACTACTCGATCTCGTTGAGATGGAAATTCGCGATCTTCTGAGCTCTTATAATTTTCCAGGAGATGAAATTCCTATTGTTAAAGGAAGTGCTCGTAAAGCGCTTGATGGTGATGCAGAAAGTGAGAAGCAAATTCTAGCGCTCATTGACGCTGTTGATAAATACATCCCACTACCAGAGCGTCCAAAAGATCAACCATTCCTTCTTCCTGTGGAAGATGTCTTCAACATTGAAGGTCGTGGAACAGTTGCTACGGGCCGTGTAGAGCGTGGTATTCTTAAAAAGATGGAGGAAGTTGAAATTGTTGGTCTCAAACCAACAGTTAAAACAACGGTGACGGATATTGAAATGTTCCGTAAACTTCTAGACACTGCAGAAGCTGGTGACAATGTCGGTCTCCTTCTTCGTGGTATCAAAAAAGAAGATATCGAACGTGGTCAAGTTATTGCCAAGGTTGGTTCGATCAAGCCTCATAAGAAGTTCAAAGCTGAAATCTACGTCCTGAGCAAAGATGAAGGAGGTCGTCATACACCATTCTTCTCTAACTATCGTCCTCAATTCTACTTCCGTACTACGGATGTAACCGGTAGTGTCAAACTCCCTGAAGGGGTTGAAATGGTCATGCCTGGTGACAACGTTTCCATTGAGGTGGAACTCATTACTCCGATTGCTATGGAAAAATCGATTGGCTTCTCTATTCGTGAAGGCGGTCGTACCGTTGGTGCAGGAAAAGTTGCCGAGATTCTCGACTAACAATGAGGAGATAAAAGATGGAAGATAGGGAGGCTACAGCAGTCCTCCCATCTACTCTCTTCTAGCTTTCATCTTCCAAGAAAATAGGCCAGTAGCTCAATTGGTAGAGTAGCGGTCTCCAAAACCGTTGGTTGGGGGTTCAAGTCCCTCCTGGCCTGAATTATTTTATCACTTTCGAAAGTGATAAAATAATGAGTTGAAGCGAAAAGTTGAAGTTAAAGCAGAAAAAATAGTGCATGATGACTTTAACTCGAACTTCTTTCGCTTTTTATTTCCATAATTTTTAAATTTAAAAAACGCAGCCTTCAGTCTCTGCTTCAACTTCAACTTTTAACTTTAACTGCCGCACAGCAGCATCATTATGTTTCAAAAAATTAGTAACTATATCAAAGAAGTTCAAGCAGAGCTCAAGAAAGCACAATGGCCTTGGAGCAATGAAGAACATGGAATTAAACGTTTCAAAGAGCTTTGGAACTCAAGTTTGGTTGTGATCATTGCTATGCTCCTCATAGGGGGATATATCTCTTTTTTTGATTTCATCACGATTAATATTATTGGGTTTTTAACACATGCCTAAATCTGCTGCGCAGGTTATTGAGAAATTGAAATCTTGAAGCATTGAAAAAATAGTAGCGTGAGATCAACTTCTTGCATTAGCGTCTTCCCTTCTATTATAGTTTTCAATTCCTTCTAAGAACTTTTTTTTGTTTCTAATACTGTACAATCATCTACCAGTTTTCCTTTCAACTCTTCAACCTTTCAACTTTTTTTCCTCATGCCCCTCGCTCCTAAAGATCAATGGTTCGTCGTTCATGTCCTCTCTGGCCAAGAACAAAAAATTCATGACAACATCGTTAAACGCATCAAAACCGAAGAACTCGGAGATTTAATTTTCGAGGTACTCATCCCAACAGAACGCGTTCAAGAAATTAAAAGAGGGAAAAAAACAGAAACAACTCGAAAGTTTTTTCCAGGTTATATCATCATCAATATGCATCTTTTTGATGATGATGATAAAATTATTGAGAGGTCGTGGACCTTCATCAAAGATACGCAAGGAATTATTGGTTTTGCTGGAGCCAAAGATCGCCCGATTCCCATGAGACCAAAAGAAATTCAAGGGATGCTTGCGCAGATGAAAGAACGTGAGGAAAATATTACTCAGAAAATTATTTTTGAGGTTGGCGATAAAGTGAAAGTGGCTGATGGCCCCTTTCAAAATCAGCAAGGTATTGTTGAGGAAATCGATCCTGAACGTGGAAAATTACGTGTTTCTGTCAGTATTTTTGGGCGTGATACGCCGGTGGAGCTAGAGTACTGGCAAGTGGAAAAAGCGTAGAATCTATCCCAAATTCTACTGAGGCTGCGTATTACTGTGTTGCCATGGTGCTCGCCTCGTCACGTATTTCAATACTCTCCTCAGCTGTGCTCCTTGTGCCTTGTACTATAGTCGAGGTAATTTGACTATCCATCAGCCTCAGCGAATTTTGAATAGATCCTTTTGCGTTGAATGACTGCTAATTTCATTGCTTCCATTTGACTCGCTGTCTCCCGCTCGGCTCACCCTTCATTCTGACTGACTGCAGTCTACCGACACGCTGTGTTCTGTTAATTCTTTTTCTGTCACCTTTCTTTTATCTTTGTTGATCTCTCATGCAAAAAAAATGGATTCTTCCTTCTGAGGTAGATTCTAAAACTGTTGCGAGGCTTGCTGCGGAGTTTCAACTACCGCCGCCGCTCGCTGCAATTTTGTTACAGCGAGGATATGATTCCGTGGAGAAGGCTCGGTCTTTTTTAGAGCCGCGATTAGCTCAATTGCGACCGCCTGAGGAGATTCCTAATATTTCAATAGCGGTGGATCGTTTGCAGGTCGCCTTACAAAAAAAAGAAAAAATCATTCTCTACGGTGATTACGATGTCGATGGCATTACCTCACTCACTTTGTTGTGTCGCTCTCTGAGAGCCTTAGGTGGTAATGTTGATTGCTTTATTCCAGAGCGTGCTTCTGAAGGGTATGGGCTGAGTCAAGCAGGACTGGAGCGTTGTTTTAATAGATTCCAATCGACGCTTCTCATTGCTGTTGATTGTGGTACGAATTCTGTTGCTGAGGCGGAGTGGATTCATAAACAACAAGCGGATCTCATTGTCATCGATCATCATGAAATCCAAAATAGGGGGCAGGCTAAAATTTTTGACAAAACTTCAATAGCAAGACAATCAACACAAACATCACCTTCTTTTGTCAAAAATTTTAGCCTGCCCCCTATTTTGGTAAATCCTCAGCTGGATGACGACTATCACTATCTTTGTAGTGTGGGATTGGTCTTTAAGCTGGTCCATGCATTGCTCAAACGTTATCCCACGCCCCCTTTTGACTTGCGTGATTATCTAGATCTTGTGGCCTTAGGAACGATAGCAGATATAGTTCCTCTTGTTGGAGAAAATCGTATTTTTGTTGCTCATGGGCTCAAGCAGTTAGCCAAATCACGATGGCCGGGAGTTCAAGCTTTACTCAAACTGATCGAGGTGAAACCACCTCTGACTACCTTTGATGTCGGTTATAAATTAGGACCTCGTTTGAATGCGGCTGGTCGTCTCAGTTCAGCTCTAGAAGCTCTTGAATTGTTAATGACGGACGATCCTATCGAGGCAGCTCCTCTTGCACGTCATCTAGATTTTCGTAATCGTGAACGTCAACTTATCGAACGTGAGGTGACCTTGGAAGCAGAAGCGTTAGTCACCGCTAACTTTGCAAAGGCACCTTCTAAGAGTATTGTTCTGGGGCGTCCTCATTGGCATCATGGCGTGGTTGGGATTGTTGCTTCTCGGATTTCAAAACGATGGCATCGTCCCACACTCATTATTGGTTTTGATGAACAGGGTCTTGGAAAGGGAAGTGGGCGGAGCATTGAAGGATTTTCTTTAGTTGCAGCCTTAGGAAAATGCTCTCATCTTCTGGAAGCTTTTGGGGGACATGCGATGGCGGCTGGTCTTACCGTAAAAGAAACAGCTTTGGAACTCTTGTGTAATACTTTTGAAAAGACTGCAGATGCTCTCCTGACTGAGGAAGAGCTCCTTCCTCCATTGCGATTTCATGCGGAGCTCACTATTGAGGAGCTTGATTTTTCGTGGCTCTCGGAGCAAGAGCGACTGGGGCCATTTGGAACTGCAAATACGAAGCCTCTTTTTTTAGCGCGTTCTTTACAACCGTTGCGGGAGCCACGGATTTTAAAAGAAAAGCATCTCCGGTTTGAATTTGCTGGGAAGAAGAACATCCCTCTTACAGGAATTTTTTTTGATGGAGCTCGAGAAATACTCCCTAAGCCACCGTGGGATATTGCTTTCACCTTAGAATCCAATAGCTATCAAGGGCGTACTATAATGCAGCTTCAGATTGTTGCGATTCGAGAAGCCCATTTAGGATAATTGATTTTTTGGAAAAATTGGTGTACTCTCTTAGTAGCGTTTTCATGAGCATTCATGAATCGTAAAAAAATACACAATATTAACAACGAATTATTTAAAATATGAAACTTGTTTATAATCCACTCACAGAATTGAATGAAGTTCAGCACAAGCTCAATAGGCTCTTTGCTCATAACATTAGTTCTAACAGTTTGGAAGAGGATCTCAAAGGTATAGAATGGACGCCTCTTGTCGATATTGTTGAAAATGAGAAAGAGTTTTTAATCAAAGCAGAGCTTCCAGAATTAAAGAAAGAGGAAATCAGGGTTTCCCTCGAAAAAGGTATTCTTCGCATCTCTGGTGAACGACATGCTGAAAAAGAAGAGGGAGGCAAAAAATTCCATCGTATTGAACGCAGCTACGGTTCTTTTTCGAGGTCGTTTACAATTCCTGATATTATCGATGAAAAAAACGTAACAGCAGACTTTAAAGACGGGTTACTTGTTTTGCACTTGCCAAAATCAGAAAAGGCAAAAGAGAAAAAGATTGAGATTAATATCAATTAGTTTCTGTGTTGCCAGCGACTTCAATAAAGCCCTCCGTTGAGTCTCTGCGCTCACGGAGGGTTTTTTATGTAACAATTTTTTTAAGTTATTGTTGGATTTTTTTAACTGCCTTTGCACAAACGAATTTCGATTTTAAAGAAGATATTCTAGAGTTTAGATCCAGCCTGCAGCTCCTGGTCGTGACTACTTCTCAGTGGGATTCTTATCAAGGAAATCTGCGACGATTCGAGCGTCCTGATCCTGTATCTCCTTGGGAAAATGTAGGTGTTGCTCAAGCTGTTGTTTTAGGAAAAAAAGGACTTGCTTGGGGCATAGGATGCCATGGATGGTTTCCAGCAGAAGAAGAAAAAAGTCGTCTTAAAGAAGAGGGCGATGGATGTTCACCTGCAGGAGTTTTCCAGCTAGGTGAGTCTTTTGGCTATGACTCGTTAGAAAAAGTGGGAATTGTAAAAATTCCTTACCGTCAGCTTACTCAGTACGATGAAGGGATCGATGATTCTTCTTCTCGTTATTACAACAAGATTATGGATAGCAGGATGATTATTGACAAAGATTGGACTAGTTTTGAAACGATGTTTCGACCTGATGGAGCCTATGAGCTGGGATTGGTGATCCAACATAATGAGAATAATATTCCAGGGAAAGGCTCCTGTATTTTTATGCATGTCTGGCAGAATGATCATCATGGTACCGCTGGGTGTACGGCCATGGATTTGACTGTTCTCAATATGCTCTTACATTGGCTCGATCAAGAGAAATACCCTCTCTTAATTCAGTTGCCAGAATCAGAGTATCGAGCAAGACAAGGCCCTTGGTGCTTGCCTGATTTGTGGTAGCCATAATCCTTGTTCTCTTGTTGATTTTTATGAAGCCACTATTTCATTACTCCTCCCTTGTTGCCTTATCGCTCCTTCTTATTTCATTAGTCTCTCCAAAGGCACTTGCACGTTCTCCCTTGGATACTTTTTTTCCTTTGGAACATTATGATCAAGAAATAACCGATTGGATTGATCCAAGTGCTACCTCCTACGATCAAGAGTTGCTAGGAAGTGATTTTCAAGAAAAGAGAACCCAAGAATTATACACACACCTTTTTGGAACTCTCTCTCCTTGGAGTCAAAATCATGTGCAGGCTCTGTTGGCTAGTGGTATTAAACATGAGGAAGTGCAAATGTTTGCCGAGTTTAGCAAAGCAGGAACCCATTATGGAGATGATAGCGAGAGTGCAACTGCCTATGATCAAGAGTGGCTCGCCTCGATTCAAGAAAACAGTAACCTCGCACAGCTTGATTCTTTGAAGTACGATTCTAAATGTCGTGGGATCACGACTACCAATCTGGCCGCTCGGGTCTTGCCAACAGATCAACATGCTTTTTTAAATCCTATGCTGCCTGGGGAAGGGGATACTTTTGATTATTTACAAATGTCAGCAGTTTGGGTTGGGACGCCAGTCTATGTACTTGCAACGACATGCGATGGAGCGTGGAATTTAGTCATTACTCCCGATTTTATTGCTTGGGTGAAAAGCGAAGGAGTCGCTCTTGCCGATGAGCAGTTTGTTCAGAGTTGGAGTCAGGCCGCTCAAGAGCAATTAGTCGCCATCACAAAAACAGCAACGCCCCTGCAAGATGAAGAAGGGCATTTGCTTTCTCGTGCTTACGTGGGAGCTTGTTTTCCCAAAGGTCATTCTTTTTCAACTATGATGGTTCCAAGCGCAGATCAAGATCATCATGCCACGATTCAAGAAATTCCTGTGACTTCTGATATGAGCGCTGATCTACCTCTTTCGCTCACTCCGCATCATATGGCTGATATCATGGGTACTTTGATAGGGAGACCCTATGCGTGGGGAGGTATGGATTTTAACAATGACTGTTCTGCGGAACTTAAAAGTCTTTTAACCCCGTTTGGGATTTATTTGCCGCGACACTCTTCAGCTCAAGTGACTGTTGGTACAATGGTGGACAAAAGCGCTCTTCTGCCAGCAGAGCGACTCTCTTATCTCATGGACAAGGGAAAACCTTTCTTATCCCTGATCCACATTGGTAGACATGTCATGCTCTATCTTGGAAAATATTCTCATCTCTATACTGCTCCTGATGGTTCTCATCAACCGTTCATGGCTATGACTTATCAAAATCTTTGGGGGTTAAGCCCCAATGCATTACTTCCCAGTCGTCGTGCTATTATTGGAAAGGCTGTTTTGTTGCCACTGTTACTCCAATATTCAGAAGACACGACATTAGTCTCTCTTGCGAACAAATCACTTTTTCAAATCTGTGACTTGAGTGAATTTCCTGCTGAGTCTTCTGAATCACAGATCAAAACACTGTCCTTCAAATGTTTTGACAATCGGAGCAAAGAGAAGGCCGTGATTAATCTCAAGTCTCTGATGTGTCCAGAGCCTCGTGGGGATTTTTAGTTGAGAGTTCTATTTCAAATCTTCAACCGGTTTTTTCATGATGGCATCCATGGTTGGATCATGAGGCACTCCAAGCTCGAGGGCTCTTTGGTAGTGGCGACGCGCCACCTCCGTGGCGGGAGGATTATGCTGCATGTAATAAACCGCCAAATTAAAATGAGCATCGCCATAGTTGGGATCAAGCTCAATAGCCTTGCGCAGGGAGGCCTCTGAAATTTCAGACCATTTTTTACGACCTGCTGCAATACCGAGATAATGCTGTGCGCGGGCGTTTTTAGGGTCATAGAGCGTTGCTTGGATAAGAGCTGCAAAGGCCTCATCGGTTCGTTTCTCTTGAAGGTAGGTCGTTCCGAGCAACAGCCAGGCAAAAGGATTTTCTAGCTTTTGTTGAATCGATGATCGCAGGAGGTGTTCTGCTTCTTCTAGCTTGTTGAGATGAGTTTCTACAGCCGCAAGATGATTGAGATAGTCACTATCATAAGGAGCCAGACTCAAGGCTTGTTGATATTCTTTTTCTGCAGCAGCAAAGTCTCCTCTGTCGTAATCTTTGCTTGCTTCAAGTGCGATTGCTTTTGATTCTTCTGGGACTTTTTTAGTGGGTGTAGGCGCCGTGGTGTTTTCTTGCGCGCCTGTAGAAATGCTTAACAAGAGAAATAGGGCTAACGAATAAAAATTCATCCGACAAAGGGGTGTCTTGTACCCGTTCAACAGGACGGGTAAGGTTACAGGCTGCAGATTACAGGTGAAATAAAGCCTTCGGCAACACATTCTCTTTTTTGCTGCTTCAACTTCAACTCATCTCAATCTTCCCTGAAAAAATTGAGATGATAATTCCTCTGCTCGTTTGGTAGCAGCATGAACAGCTGAGATGACTATTGCTGAAAGTCCATGTTCTTGAAGTATTGTAAGACCGGCTTCTGTGGTTCCTTTGGGGCTAGCAATCTCGGCACGAAGCATGGCTGGTGAGTCTTTCGTTTCTAAAATCAGGGCTGCTGCTGAGGCCAGTGCATGAGCCGAGAGTGCACGTGCTGTGGAAGGATCAAGACCTTTTTCTGCGCCTCCTTGTAACAGTGCTTCCAGAAAGAGTAAAGCAAACGCAGGTCCGCTTCCACTGACAGCAGTTGCGGCATTTATTTGATTTTCTTTCACATCATAGATGGTGCCAACCGAAGTAAATAATTTCTTGGCAAATAGCAGGTCTTCTTCTGTTGCAGAATGATGAGGTGTGATGGTGGTGACTCCTTTGCGTATGCGGACAGCAATGTTAGGCATGGTGCGGATGATGCGAGCGTGAGCACCAGCAGCATTGAAAAGATCTTCTGAAGCAATTCCTGCAGCCACAGAAATAATGAGTTTATTATTTAGCAAAGAGGCATGTGTCGCGAGGAGTTCAAGTGCTTGTGCTGGTTTGGTGCAGAGAAAAATAACAGGGGAGGCCATGATGGCTTCTTGATTATTCAAGGCTGCACGAAGCCCATACTGTTCTGCAAGAGCTTGAGCCGAAATTCCACTTTTAGAAGAGAGGGTAATTTTTTCAGCGGGTACTAATCTCGCATTGAGGAAGCCACTAATCAATGCTTGTGCCATGCGACCAGCGCCGAGAAAAGTAAGTGAAGAGGTCATAAGAAGTTAGAGTTGATGATAGGCTTCTAGGGCCTTATCTCGGGAAGTTGCTAGATCGACAATAGGTTTGGGATACGTTTTTCCTAAGTCGACTCCTGCTGCTTTAAGAACTTCTAGAGGAGCCTCCCACGGCTTGAAAAGAAATTTTTTCGGTATAGCTCGAAGTTCAGGAACAAAGCGTCGTGTGTAGGTTCCTTCGGGGTCAAATTTTTCTCCCTGAAGCACAGGGTTGAAAATTCTAAAATAAGGAGCAGCATCAGCGCCAGAGCCAGCCACCCATTGCCAGCTTGCGCTATTATTGGCTAGGTCAGCATCGAGAAGCGTATCCCAGAACCAGGCTTCTCCATGGTGCCAATGAATCAGGAGATTTTTTACCAAAAAAGAAGCGACAATCATACGCACACGATTGTGCATCGTGCCGGTTTGCCAGAGTTCACGCATGCCTGCATCGACAATGGGGTAGCCTGTTTTCCCCTGCTGCCATTTTTTCAAGAGAACGTGATTTTCCTTCCAGGGAAAACGATCAAACTTAGCCTGAAAGTTTTTCCAAGGTAACTCAGGAAAGTGATAGAGGAGCGAATAGGAAAATTCCCGCCAGCCAAGTTCGCTTAAGAAATGGTCTTGATCTTTTTTTGGAATCTCAGGGCCAACGTTACTAGCTGCATCCCAAACTTGCTGAGGAGAAATTTCTCCAAAATGAAGATGTGGTGAAAGGTGAGAAACATTTCTTTGACCTGGATGATTTCGACCTTCCTTATAGCCAGATAATCCCTGTGTTAAAAAAGCGCAGAGTTTCTTGTGTGCTCCAACTTCTCCCACCTCCCATTCTTTTTCGAAGTCATGATACCAAGGAACTTCTGGTAATAATTTCAGATCCTGCAAGTAAAGGTGATTTTCTTTATCGTATAGTAGTGTGATTTCAGGAGGCTTAGGGAGCGGCTTCCTTGGCGGGGATGAGGAGGCATGGCGATAAAACGGAGTAAAAACTTTATAAGGAGTTTGGTCGCTTTTGAGTGCCTCCCATGGCTCCCAAAGGAGCGATCCATTGAAGCTTTTACATGATATCCCCATTTCCTGGAGCTTGGTTTTAAGAGCTGCATCAACTTTGATACGCCATGGTTCATAGCAACGATTCCAACAAACCGCCTCAACGTTGTGAGTATGAATCAGCTTTGTGATAATCTCTATTGGATCTCCAACATCAAGATGAAGTTTTCCATCGAGTGCATGATTCAACTTTTCTAGCGACTGATGAAGCCACCATCTGCTCGCTGCTCCCATTTTAAAAACCCCAGCACTGTGATCATCTAAAATATAAATTGGAATAACGGGGCCATTTTTTGCGGCTTCAAACAACCCAGGATTGTCAGAGATTCTGAGGTCTTGACGAAACCAAAAAAGAGTGTGAGTAAAGCCCATAAAAAAAATAAAATATCGTGGTTCCTGATCGAGATCTCATGATAGCCTGTACGAATTCTAGCCAAAACAAAAAACGACCATGAAAAAAACACTACTCTTAAAAACACTGTTGGTACTACTCGGAGCTCTCATTTTCTTGCCTTCAAAGAGCATGGCCCATTGTCAAATTCCTTGTGGTATTTTCCATGATGATCTTGTTTTTGAAACACTGGATCAAAATATAGAGACCTTACAAAAAGCCGATCATGAACTCAGTAGCTCTACCCTTCCTACGAATCAATCAGTGCGTTGGATTTTAAATAAGGAAGCCCAGTCTGACCAGATCGCCCAGACAATGTTGACCTATTTTTTACAGCAACGCATCAAGCTCGATGATCCTAAACATGCTGAAAAACTAGAACTCATTGCCAAAATTTGTATGCAATGCGCCAAAGTAAAACAAACCACGGATGCCAAAGAAGTCTCTATTCTTAATGATGAACTTCAACAGCTCAAAGCACTTTCTGGTGTTGTAGTAGCAAAGTAGAGCTATTTTTTAATGCCAATATAAATATCGAGCACGGTATTTTTAGGATCAAGGGCGCGATCGTCATAAATTTCGAAATCAGCGAAGTAGCTTCTCTGTCCACCTAATGTTTCAGGCGTCATTTTCCAAACCTCCTGCCATGCTGCAATGCAGACTTGAGGCATAGGACCGGAGTTCGTTGTGAATTTTGCGTAAGTCTGCTCTGGAATGGTGAGTTGCTCTAAATCGGTTGGAGCATCTTGGAATGTCGTGACCGCTTCTCCTAAAAAATATGTATAGTCACCGGTTGCATCACTCTCATAAGCTGTAAAAACAGAATAAGTAACGCCAGGATTTTTTCGATGTGTGATTTTTTGAGGGATTTGATCTTGAAAATATCTCTCAAGTGTTGGAGAGATTTTAGCTTTAGCCGGAGTGGCTTCATGAGCATTGTTTGTCCTTGCGGTGATTCCAAGGAGTTTGATGGAGGGGAGTATGATGATTGTTTTTTGCATGAAATAATTCTTCAGAAGTAATGCTATAAAAATTTTCTTGAGACTGCTGTTACATAACAAGCAACCGTGGCACCCACCCAGCCTCCCGCAAGACAGTCGCCGATGAAGTGATAATTGTCAGCAAGTAATCCAATCACAATTGCAGAGGCAACCAAGACTCCTATGTAGCGCCAAGGACTGCGTGGGTAGGAAAGCCAGAGCGCTGTCATGAAAGCGACGGCAACAGTCGTATGGCCTGAAGGGAAAGATTGATAGATGACTCCTTTGTGAAACCAATGAAAGCCATACGCGTGATCGTGGATTAGTGATGGATTGTTGTTGACCCATGTGGCAGGCCAATATCGACCAAAAGGCGCCTTAAGAGCATCCTTGATGAAGATGGAAATCGCGATGCTGTTGGCGATGTTCAGACCAGGCCACTGAAGTCTCAATGAGGCATCTTTTTTTTCTAACGATTGCCTTCTCTCCTTCGAGAATGACCAAGCAAAATAGCAGTAGTATAACGCGCTCCAAATCATGATGAGATCGACCAAGTGAGTGCAGTAATCAAAAATGGGAAAGCATCTTAAGTTTTCATGATCCACCCAAAACGAAAATGCAGGGTCGGCCCAAAAATAACAGAACGTGATGAGGAGTGCTGTGGGAATGAGGGAGAGTAGCGTGTTTCGGAATAGGGAAGAGGGAATGAACATGGATGAAAGGGATAAAAAGAATTTGAAAATCTTTTGTAACTACCAACGTTATGTTATTTCCAAAAAGAATTCACCACAAAGAACCCAGAGATGACACAGGGAACACAAAAAGAATTTTTTTATAAAAAATTTTATCTCTGTGTTTTCTTTGTCTGCCGCTTTAGCGGCTTTGTGTTCTTTGTGGTTAATTCTTGTTGAGACGTTGGTAGCTACAAAAATTTTAAAGCTGAGAAATAAAAGCACACAGAAAAAAGCTAGAAATCAAAGTTCGCAGGAATTTTTTAAGCAAAATGACCTTTCTCAACAGCATCTCGAATCATTTCTTGTGCAAAATGCCATAGCGCGGTGGAACCATTGTTGATGTGTTGGTTTTTATCAATGACTTGTTTTGAGGTGATAGAAAATTCATTCCAGATTTTATGATCGGAATGAGAATGAAGTAGCATCGGCATCAACCGGTCGATGCTCGTAGCAAACTTGGCTTCTGGTGTTTGCTGGCAATCAAATTCGATCCAAAGCGAGAGGAGTTCTTTACCTTGTTCTTGAGGTAAGAGACCAAAGATTTTTTCGGCAGCCTCCAGTTCTCTTGCTGATAAGGTCTCATCAGTTTCTTTGTGATAGTGAAACGTATCACCAGAATAGACCTCTACGAGATCATGAATGAGAAGCATTTTTATGACATGAGTGATGTTGATTTGCTCATTGGCATATTCGGCAAGGATGATAGCAGCTAGTGCTAATTGCCAACTATGTTCGGCTGAATTTTCATGACGATCTTCATGGAGTATTTTTGTCTTGCGCAACACTGTTTTGAGCTTATCGATTTCTAGAATGAAGTCTATTTGCTGTTTTAATTTCCCATGCAAAAAAGATGTTGTTTCCATTTATGTTTTTAGGTTTAGCTCCTCTTGATAACGTTGAATTGTTTTGTCGAGTCCAAGATAGAGTGCATCAGCGATCAAGGCATGTCCGATGCTCACCTCATCGAGCCAAGAAATATTTGTTTTAAAAAAATAGAGATTGTCTAAATCTAAATCGTGTCCTGCGTTGAGCCCGAGACCTAGTTCTTGGGCCTTGTGAGCAGCCTCCACATAGGAAGCAATAGCTTCTTGCCGAAGACCTAAAGCATATTTTTTTGCATAACCTTCCGTGTATAATTCAATACGATCAGCGCCTACGGCCGAGGCTCCTACGACCATTTCAGGATCAGGATCCACAAAAAGAGAAACGCGAATCCCTGATTTTTTAAAAAGAGAAATGATATTCTTAAGATAATCTTTGTGCATTATCGTATCCCATCCATGGTCTGAAGTGAGCTGTCCAAGGAGATCAGGAACGAGGGTGACTTGGTCGGGCTGTGCTTCTAACACCAGATCCACAAAAGGTAGATGGTTGGGATTGCCTTCAATATTCAACTCGGTCGTGATGACTTTTTTAAGTTCTCGTACATCTGCATAGCGAATATGACGTTCGTCGGGGCGAGGATGCACCGTGATTCCATCAGCTCCAAAACGTTCAATGTCGATGGCTGCTTGAAGAACGTTAGGGATATTTCCTCCACGTGAGTTTCGCAAGGTGGCGATTTTATTGATGTTAACGGAGAGCTTAGTCATGAGGGATTTTAAAGTTTTAACGAAAAGTGATGGCTGGTGAGTTCAAAGCCATAGCGCAAATAAAGACGGTGAGCCTTATTTCGTGTGTAACCACTATCAAGGTGTACTTGATCGCAATGGAGTTCTTTTGCTTGTTCGATTGCATGATCGAGTAGTGCGGTTCCATATCCTTTTCCATGAAGGTGAGCCTTGGTGGTGAGATCATCGATATAGAGAATTTTCCCCCAAGCAAAAGTCGTCATGAAACGAAAACCGATGGCCGCCACCGCTTCTTCTCCTTGAAAAATAGCAGCTAATTGAAATCCTTCTTGCTGCTGAAGGAGTACCTTTTTTATGAAATCTTCTTTGTTTTTAAGGTATGGACGCAGTTCCAAATAGACATCAAAACAAGCGCTTATTTTATCAGAAGAGGTAATACGTTCTACAAGCATGCGAAAAACTCTTACGGCAGCAATTCAATAATGCGGTGAACTTGATTCTGTGATAATTCAGCAATTTGAGCAATCTGCTCCAAGTGTAGACCAGAGCGATGCATGCTGATCACCAATCTTTTTCTTTCCTCTTCTTTGCCTTCAGCCTTGCCTTCAGCAAGGCCCTTAGTTTCACCTTGAGCGAGCCCTTGAGCAAGCCCTTGAGCAAGCCCTTCTTTATACTTGCCACTAAATAGAGTTCGTTCAGAGCTCACCGCATCCCAGCTTTTATCATAAGCAGATAGTTCAGCTTCACTGTAGGAAGCAATTTCTAGAAGAGAGATAGCCTCCTTAATCGCATCGACTTCCAAAAGACTCGGATCGACAACTTCTGTTTTTTCGTTGATCTCTTTTAGAAAACGGAGCCAAAGCAGAGTGACTCTTTTCGCGGTAATGCTCGTTGGTTTGAATTTGGGAAGTTCAATTAAAACCAATTGAATATCGTCTAAACTCTTGCTTCCATCATGAGCATTGGTCATTCGGTAATGATGGAACCACTCTTGTTCTTGAGAAAAAGTTGCATCTAGTAATGCTACTCCATAGACCGGACTGAGGTGTTGGTAACTTTTTCCTTTTTTTAATTGTCGAGCATAGGTTGTGGCGGTGTTGAAAAGCATTCGCTTGATAAAATCACTCGTCCACTGCAATTGCATTTCTACGATGAAGTGACGTCCGTGATTGTCGAAGCAACGCACATCAACAATAGAATATTTTAACGCAGCAATTTCAGGAACACTCTCCGCAGGCAAATAAGTCAAACTCTCAATGACGCAATCTGGAGGCAGTGGCAAAATGGCATTGAGAAAGTCTTGTAGCAAATTGGGATGCTGACCAAAAATTTTCTTAAAGACTAAATCACTCTTAGGATCCAGGTACCGCGGCATAATTCGGCTGTTCTATAGAATGGGAATGGGTTTGTCAATGAGAGAGCACTCGTTCCTGCCAACCGATACAGTTAACCTAAGTGCTTCACTCGTAAAATATGTGCCGGGTGTGTGAGTGGATTGAGTGATATAAAATTATGCGAACTTTTCCACTGATAGCATTCACCAGTAAGAAGGTCCTCTACGAGGTAAGAATGTTCATGAGGAATTCCTAAACGATGCAGTGGGACTTTGATTGTTGCTGCTTGTTGGTGGTGAGGATCTAAGTTGACTGTGATCAAAAGATGATTGGTGTTATCTTCAGAAGATCTTAAATAAGCAATGATGGCGCTATTGTTACTATGGCAAAATTGAATCCGATGGATGTTTTGAAGAGCACTATTTGTCTTGCGAATCTGATTCAAGCGTGTGATCCATGGTTTAATATTACCGGGAGCATTCCAGTCACGTTCTTTAAATTGATACTTCTCCGAATCCGCGTATTCTTCCTTGCCGGGAATAGCAGCATTCTCACAAAGTTCAAAGCCGCTATAAATTCCATAAATGGAAGAGAGTGTGGCTGCCAAGGTTGCTCTAATTAAGAAGGCCGTACGTCCTCCTTCTTGAAGGTAAAAAGGGAGAATGTCAGGCGTATTTGCGAACAGATTGGGACGAAAATATTCTTTCATCTCTGATTGAGTAAGTTCTGTGAAATAGCTTTCCAGTTCTTCTTTCGTGTTACGCCAGGTGAAGTAACTATAACTTTGGGTGAAACCAACCTTAGCTAACTTTTTCATGAGAGCTGGATGTGTAAAAGCTTCACTCAAAAAAATAACATCAGGAAATTGTTCTTGCACCCTAGCAATCACCCACTCCCAAAAAGCCACCGGTTTGGTATGAGGATTATCAACACGAAAAATCCTGACACCGTGTTGAGCCCAAAAAATCAAGATTCTCAGGAGTTCATCCCAAAGTTCACGCCATTTTAAGTTGTAAAAATTAAGAGGAAAAACATCTTCATATTTTTTTGGGGGATTTTCGGCATATTTTATCGATCCATCAGGTCGATGGAAAAACCATTCCGGATATTTTTTAACATAAGGATGATCAGGGGAACAATTGAGTGCAAAATCAAGTGCTACCTCCATGCCGCGACTTTGAACTTGAGCGATGAGCCACTGAAAGTCATTCAATGTTCCCAAGAGCGGTTCAATGGAATCGTGACCGCCAGCTGTTGCACCGATAGCATACGGAACACCAGGATCTTCTGGAAGGCATTCCAGTGCGTTG
Organism: Chthoniobacterales bacterium; assembly: GCA_049314455.1. GTDB lineage: Bacteria > Verrucomicrobiota > Verrucomicrobiia > Chthoniobacterales > UBA6821 > CAIWMF01. The sequence goes on along the minus strand of JBMOFC010000023.1, from coordinate 1,900 downwards.
TTGCGTCCTTTGCGACCGGTGAGGCCTATAGGATGAATGGGGGGGAAATAGATGACGTCAAAGCCCATTGCCTTGGCATCATCAATGCGTTCTAGAGCCGCACGAAGATTCGAGCCACTCTTTTTTTTGCCTTCGGCAGAGCGTGGAAAAAACTCATACCATGCTGCAAAATTAGCCCTCGGGCGATCAACGCGAACTTGTTGCAGTGGCTCGTAGGTGGTCGAAAAGGAACGATCTGGATAACGATGCATCAAAAGAAACATGTGCTCTTCTTTTAGAAAGTCGTTTAAAAACTGAGGCGAGGATTCTTTTTCTAGTTGAGTCGCATAATGCGTCAGCTCTTTTTTTTCTTCAGCCTCGTTACATCGCTTTGCTGCTTCGTGAAAAAGACGCGCTCCTTCTTGAGATTCTACCAGGAGATCCTGAATGCCTGCATCGGCTTTTTTTTGAACCTCTTCTCTCCAGGATTCAAAAGGATCACCCCATGCCTCAATCGTATACTCCATACATCCGATAGAGGTCACTTGGAAAGAGGCTTGAAAGCGATAGTTTTCCAGGCTTTCCATCGGAGTTTCTTGCCACGTGGAGGCATTTCTAGAGCGCCATTTTAGGAGCGCTCGCACAACATCATGACCCTCTTTGTAGATGGTTGCCTCTACAACAACGGATTGACCAGGAACGCGCTTGATCGAAAATTTACCTCCCTCAACGGACGGCGAGAGGTCTTCGATGGTGATACTTGGAAAGGGGGAGGGCACTGGAGTCTAAGTTGAACGTTGAATTTTTGAATGGATTGCGAATAGCAAAATTTTCTTCTGCTTACACTTTAAACTTCAACTGCTGCGTAGTAGCCAGCAAGTCGGCCAGTTCGTTTAAATGATCTTCCAAATCCAGTTGTGTTAAGGCATGGAGAAGTCCTTTCAAAGCCGACGGAACATGTTTTAAAAAATGAGGTTTTCCACGATGAAGGCCCAAATAGCCATAGCAGCCGAGAGCCTGCATGAGACGCTGTATGGCACAGTGCCAAAAAACTTTTTCAATATCAAAAGGAAAAGAAAAATGATGTTTTTTCATTTCTTGCTGATAAAAATCGAGCAACTCTTTTTGTTCAGAGCTCGTAAGCGTTACATAAGGATCATACAGCAGAGATGCGAGATCGTAAGGAGCAAGGCCAGCGCGCATTCCTTGAAAATCGATGAACCAAACTCGGCTTTCAAAAAGGAGAATATTTTGAGATTGAAGGTCTCGATGAACGAGTTGGCGTGGCAACTCCGCTAAGTAACGTGAGAGGCTTTGAAGGGGAGCGCTTGCGGCCAGGCGCTCTCTTTTTTTGAGATCCACGTTAAAAAGAGATCCTAAAGCATATTCAAAAAAATAATCTTGTTCCCAAGCATAGAGATCTACATCAAATGGAGGCTGTAGCAGTACTCCTTGTTTTTTTATTTGATGAAATGAGAGACGATGTAGTCGTGCAGCCTCCATAAGTGCCAGCTCATACCAAGGACGGCGTACTTCCCATGGTGCGTCACGTATACTCCAGAGAGTTTTTTCTCCCAAGTCTTGGAGCCAGAGCAAGCGCTCTGTGGCATTGTGACCTAAGACGGCTGGAACAGAGATCCCTTGTTTTTTTAAAAAAAGCGCATGATCGCCATAGTATCTATTTTCTTCTTTTTCAGTGCTGTAGTGGATAACGATGAGAGAAGCTCCTGATATGTCAGTACAACGATAAAACTGTCGGTCTGATCCTCCTTCATAAATGGGAACTAGAAGGCTGTGCTCCAATTGTGGAAAATGCTCCTTTGTTTTTTGTAGGAGCTGGTCAGCGGTCATCATCATTTGATGATCATAGTGTGTTAAATCGATAAAGGCACGCTATAAGCTGGATCTTTTTCCTTATGAC
>JBMOFC010000022.1:0-30855 GCA_049314455.1 Chthoniobacterales bacterium | reverse complement strand
CGTTTTAATAACCCTTCTCCTCAACTCCAGTTACATCAACTCAGACAATGGGTTGCGAAAAATTTAAACTAGTTATCTGGTACAGCCCCAAAAAATATTAGCAGACAGCAGAAATCATGTTGATGAAAAACTTCTAGAACCTTCTCAAGGGCCTCTACTTATAAAAAAAATAAAATTCATTTTAGAAAATGTGAAGGGAAACTTTTTTGAAGAAACGTTAAAAAAACTAACGGAAGAGCAACAAAAATGGGCTCATCCAATACTTGACACATTTGCAAAAGATATATTGCAAGAGATGAGAAAACATCGGGGGGATTCATTTAGCACAGAGGATTATTTAAACCAGATGCAGGTATTTAATGAAGAACTGAGCATACTCTTTGAAAATCCCTCTAAGGTAACAACTAATGTGCTCGAAAATAAGTGTAAAGAATCCAAAAGCTTCACTGTTACTGGGCTATATTTACAAAAACTAACGCAAGAGCAACAACAATGGGTTTGTACAATACTTCGCACATTTGCAAAAGATATATTGCAAGAGATGAGAAAACATCGGGGGGATTCATTTAGCACAGAGGATTATTTAAACCAGATACAGGTATTTAATAAAGAACTGATAAAACTTTTTGACAATCCCTCTGATGTAACATTCACGACGCTTTCTCAAACATGCAAAGAATTCCGTGAATCTCTTGTTGCTGGGCTAAAAGCACGACAATCGTCTGTTAGCTCACACAGTTAATTTGTTATACAACAGACCGTAGCCGTTGAAGGGAACGGCTACCTCCTTAGCATTCGTTCACAAGACTGGAGAAGAGAAAAACCTTTCTGATCAACTGTCACTCCGCCAGTGTCACCCCCGCGAAAGCGGGGATCCAGGAAAAGTTCAATCTTACCTAGATTAAGAGAAAAAATGGTGAGACTCACCAAACAACGCTATCAACATCGATTGAGGAACACTATTCTACGCTCTGCTGGATTCCCGCTTTCGTGAGGATGACGACTAGTGGAGCTGAGGCTACGTCAGTACGGATATTCGCTTCGCATTGTTATTATATCCAGTCCTGTGAACGAATACCCTTCTTATAGTTACCCATCACCCGCTACTTCATCAGATAACCCTCTATTTCTTCAGCGGGAAGCATTCCTCCTCCGGTTGCCCAGACGAGGTGAGTGCCGCAACGGAGTTTTTCATGATTGATGCCAAGAGGGTCGAGCTCTTCGGTAGAAGCTTGCATGAGGCGTATTACTCCAGGCATGCCTGCTAAAGCTGAAGGTTCGAGTTCGATATTTTCTGTGTGATGGAGTAGTTGCAATAGAGCATAGAGTTCTTCGTCACCCACCGTGTAATAACCATCGATGAGGCGTTGCATGGCTCTTCCGACAAATCCTGAAGGGCGTCCTACAGCGAGTCCATCTGCTGCGGTGAGGTTATCGATTCCGAGATCTTGCACGGAAATTTTTTCGTGCAATTGTGTGTGGACCCCGAGCAACATGCATGGGGCGTGTGTTGGTTCAGCAAAAAGAGAGTGCACATGATCTCCAAAGATTAATTTTAATCCAAATGTAACACCACCTGGTCCACCTCCAACCCCGCAGGGAAGGTAGACAAAAAGAGGATGCTCTTCGTTCACGAGAATGTGAGCAGCAGCAAGTTGAGCTTGGAGTCGTTCTGCTGCCACCGCGTAACCAAGAAAAAGAGTCTTCGAATGTTCATCATCCACAAAGTGACATTTGGGATTATGGGCTGCCTGGCGACGTCCTTCTTCTACAGCCTTGCTATAATCAGTTGCATATTCCACAACGGTGACTCCATGAGCTCGCAGCAGGTTTTTTTTCCAGGAACGTGCTTCTGCTGACATGTGTACAGTGGCTTGAAAACCAAGGCGAGCACTCATGATTCCAATAGCAAGACCAAGATTGCCAGTCGATCCTACGGCGATTTCATAGTTGCTAAAAAAATCACGAATACGATCGCTATCAAGAATAGTGTAGTTTTCTTCTTCGTCGAGTAGGCCATGAGCAAGGGCAAGCTCTTCGGCATGCTGCAGCACTTCGTAAATGCCACCACGTGCTTTCATGGAGCCAGAAATGGGGAGATGACTATCTTTTTTGAGCCAGAGATTTTCAGGGAGATCGCAGTGATAACGCTGTGCAAGACCTTCCTTCATCGTAGGAATTGGGATGATCTCAGACTCAATGATTCCACAAGAATTTTTTGTTTCTGGAAATACACGAGCGATGTAAGGAGCAAAACGTTTGAGACGACGACTCGCGTCCGCCACATCTTCGGAGGTTAATGCAACATCGCAAAGCGCTATTGCTGTAGGAGCTTTGTTGGGATTTAACCAAGTCACTTCTTGGAGTGCAACAAGCCTCTCTAAGAAGGGATATTTTATCAATAAAGTATCTCTCGTGTTTTCATCTAGCATAACTAATGAAGACATTTCATTTGCTAGTCCCTCGAGAAAACCAAAGAGCTACTAAGATCAAGACTAGTGCAGCTATAACATTAGAGGTCATTTTTTCTCCGCTAAAAACAATCCCAATAAAAGCTCCGATTGGCGGAACGAGATAGTTGCACGTGGAGGCAAAGCTCGGTCCAGCTCGGTTGATGAGCCGAACATAGAGAATATAAACAATCCCGCCACAAAAAATACCGAGCAAGGCTAGAGCAAGAGAAGCAGAAGAGACCGGATGAAAGGAGGTCAATGTCCACGGTTTGGTGACCACGATCATGAGTGGAAGTGCTGTTAAGGAGGCTCCCAGAAGAATTCCTTGTGCGGCGTGAATCGGCCCAAGATTGGGACTCAAACGAATTTTTATCAGCAGCATGGTCATCGAAAAACAGAATGCTGCTCCTAACACGGCCACGATAGGTAAGAGTGGCAAGGAGCTAGAGGCAAAGGAGGTGAGGTGTGAATCAAGAAGATCTTTTCCCGCTAAAACAACCACTCCAAAAAATCCGAGGATAATACCAATGATTTTGATGGCAGAGATGGTGTGTCCTTTCACAAAAAGGCCCTCCATGATTGTTGCAAACAAAGGAACGGTACCAATCAAGATAGCAGTGACACTGCTAGGAAGCTGATGCTGAGCCCATGCTACCAGTAGGGTTGGGATGGTGGCTTCTAAAAGACCGATCAAGATAAAATCAGGGAGGCATTGCCAAAAAGAGCGCTTGGGGTTCAGTGGCTTTGACGTCTCGCCTCCCAAAAGAAGGATCAACATCAAGGTGAGTGCTCCAATACCAATTCTACCTGCTGCAATCATCGAGGTGGAAAAACTCTCAAGGGCAATCTTATTGAGAAAATATTGAGAACCCCAAATGAGCCCACATCCAAAAAGAAGAAGGTAGTTGATGATGATAAAAGAGGATGATTTGGAGGAGGCGTTGTTCATGGGGATGAGGGTGGTGGATAAAAAAGAGGAATCAATACACTGGAGTGGCAAGTTTTGATCCTTTTAAAGAGACTGGCGGCAAATCATACACAGCAGCTGCAGCAGCCGTGAGAGTATTTTTTGTTGCTGCTGATAGGTGATGCAAATCGCCGCCTTGAAAATAAGTAAGCGCTTTCAAGCATTCGCTGGCTTGAAAGGCAGAACCAAACATGAGGGAAGCTGCACTCAGGCCATATTTTTTGTTGAGCTGCTGGAAGAATTTCAAAATGTGGATCAAAAGTAGAAATCATGCGGAGTATTTTCTCGAAGGCAAAGGAGGAAACTCTTCACACTTAGCTAAACCAAGTCGGTAGTGCCAATAGTGCCACGAGCAAACATCAAATTGACCAGGCTCGGCTTGTTGCAAAACATCTTTCAACCCACTCTTTCCGATTTCATGGGCTAGCGCACAGACGTCAGCATAATCTCCAATATCCATCACTTGGGCTACGATCCGCTCTGGTTCTTCTAGTGCTTCAGTAGGAGATCTCCACCACAGATACTTCGTCACCTTTTTCATGACTGGCAAATGTTTCCATGTGGGATGAGAGGAGTGCATAGGTTGACAAAGGTATAGCTGAATCCTTTGTTAGGTGCAGTTCATTTTTCTTGCGCGCTCTTCCACAAAGGCCCGGCAGCTAAGATTTTTTCATAGATGGGGCAATCGGCTGTATGTGCCCCTGGTAAGAAGCCGATGCTCATTAAGAATTCACCAACAATTTCGCCTCCGGTAAAACGAAATGTTTTTCTAAAAAGTTTCACCCATGCTTCTTTGGACTTGGGATGATGGGATGCTAGCCAGTGTTTAAAAGAGCCATATTCTTTTTGGAGCTGGAGAATAACCTTTGCATTTTCTATCGCAGCATTGATTTTTAAACGATTGCGAATAATGCCAGCATCGCCCAGAAGCCTCGTTTTATCGGCTTCGCCATAGGCTGCAATTTTTTTAATATCAAAATGATCGTAGGCTTTTCGAAAGGCAGCTTCTTTTTTAAGAATCGTCTCCCAGCTAAGGCCTGCCTGATTGATTTCTAAAATGAGTCTTCCAAAGAGCTCATTGTCGTCGTACAAGGGAAAACCATACTGCGTGTCGTGGTAGGTTTTATGGACCTCCTTTTTAGCGTCTGTGATCGTCTTGATATACGAGCAGTAAGACATGATTTTCTACACTCGTTTATCTCTCAACAACCAAAGGGCAACTAGAACAAGGAGAGCTCCTCCAATGACATTAAAGGATAATCTTTCTCCTCGAAACGTAAGGCCAATAAATGTGGCAACCGTGAGTGAAATGTAATTGGCAGCCGAGGCAAAACTGGGACCTGCCTTACTGATAAGCATCACGTAAAGAAGGTAAACAATTCCTCCGCTTGAAATGATGCCAAGCAAAAGCAGAGAAATCAGTGCACTGTTAGAGTAAAAAAAACAGGAGGTCTTCCACGATGTTGTGGATAGAAAATAGAGAGGCAGCGAGGTCACCAAAGCTCCTGTGAAAATTCCATGACCCGATTTTATCGGTGAAAGCTTAGGGGTTAATTTAACTTTGATTAACAATATGGAAATCGAAAAACTCACGGCTGCGAGAAGCATGGCGCATACAGGCAATACAGGAAGGGAAAGAGAGAGGGAATCAATGATATTAACCCCAAACATTTTTGGGCCAACAAGCACGAAGATACCCAATAGTCCTATAATGATAGCAACTGTTTTTTCAGTAGTGATTTCATGATCATTGATGAAAAAAACTTCGAGAAAGGTTGCAAATAAAGGAACTGTTCCAATTAAAATAGCTGTAAAACTACTTGGTATTTGCTGCTCAGCCCAAGCTACTAAACTCCATGGTAAGGTTTGTTCCAAGAAGCCAATGAGAATAAAGACAGGAAGGTATTTCCAAAAATAGTTTTTTAAGATGGGTCGGGATTTTTCCTTCGATTCAATAATGAAGAGCCAAGGAGTTAACAGGATAAAACCAAGAACAATCCGACTCAAGGTAATCATCCCAATAGAAAAACTTTCTAGGGCAATTTTTGTAAGTAAATATTGAAAGCCCCAAAAAAATCCAATGCTACACAACAACAGGTAGTTGATCAGAGAAGAGGAAGATTTAGGATTCGAAGACATAACAAAGGGCCTACGGTAAAGTAGACATGAAAAGAATCAAGAAAAACAGAAAATGAGCCAGCATCCGTTCACAGAAACGGGTATATGTACCTTTCTCGAATGAATTTTAGGAAATTTTACTAGTTCTTTTAGGCGCTAGCTGTGTTGTCATCACTACTGTTACTTCTGTAGCAGCACGCTCTAACGTCTTGCTAGCCCCAAAAACTACTGCGTGAAAAAATCTTAAAATTCATCCGACAAAGGTATAGTGTGTTAAATCAATACGGGCACGCCATCTTTTTAAAATGGCACCTTGAAATTTTCTACTAGAGCGTTTTAAAAAATTCTGTAGTTGGGTGCATTGTCAGAACACGACCCGGCGGGAGTCGGTCGGGCAGACTACTGTTAGGCAGCCCAGCAAGGGCGAGTTGAGCTTCGCAAAGCGAGTCAAAACGAGGAGCTCAGACCCGCAGTATAGCCAGCGATACTCGAGGACGCGATCCCCGCCTTCGCGGGGATGACGTTCGGAGTGACACCACAAGGCGCAGCTACAGAGTTTTTTAAAATGCTCTAACTGACTGCCAACAGAACGTTGGTCGTCGCTGCCACACCTTTCTATTTCCTGACAGGCATCGGGACCTACGAGAGCTTTACATCGGCAACTGCCTGCTTCCACTCTTCAACTGTTAGTGTCACTTTGCCACCGAAGTCATCGGTGATGATGACACTATTAGAGTCGTGATGAATTTCCACAACGGGGCAATTAGAACAAGCTCTGCAAAGCGTGAAACGAGTGATGTTATTTTCGAATGTTTGTTTTGTAGCCATTTGGGAAGTCTAACTCACAAGTGACAGATGGTGCAAATAGAATCACTCTTATTCAAAATAAAAAATTCTACAGAAGAAAATACAGTATAGTGTGTTAAATCGATAAGGGCACGTTATAAGCTCGCTCTTTTTCCTTATGACTACGTTCTCAGATCTTATGTTATCTTCAGATAGCGCCTCAATCTTCGACCTTGTCCCAAAAAAATTTTTTAGCGCTTCTATCGCGCCCTTCTCGCTTTAAAAGACTATAACTCTTTTTAAAAAGCTCTAACGTCGATTCTACTCGTTCCCATGAACGTCCGAATACTGAATCCCTTTTCTTGTGGAGAGGAGGGCTCCATACTCTTTCTGTGCCAGTGCGACACAGCGGGTATAATTTTTTGTGGCACTCTCTCCGTTTAACATTTCTTCCACAAGCTCCTGACAGGAAGAAAGGTTCAGGCTTTGAATGGCTTTCTTAATTCTTGGAATCAAAATGGCGCCCGTGCTCAGCTCATCAACTCCTAGCCCCAGGAGTAATGGAGTAAAGAGGAGGTCGCCAGCAAGTTCTCCACATACGCCAACCCAGATGCCAGCTGCATGTGCTGCGTCAACGATCATTTTCAAGGTGCGCACCACTCCAGGATGAGCTGGGTTATAGAGATAAGAAATGGATTCATTGCCACGGTCAACGCTCGTGAGATATTGAATCAAATCATTCGTTCCAATACTAAAAAAACTGACTTCGCGTGCTAGAAGATTGGCGACCATGGCAGCGCTAGGTACCTCCATCATCATTCCAACTTCAAGATCTTCTTTAAAAGCAATTTTTTGATCGCGTAGTTCTTGTTTGACTTCTTCCAAAAGAGCATTGGCTTCGCGCAGCTCTTCAATTCCTGAAATCATAGGATACATCATGCGCAAATTTCCAAAAGTGGAGGCGCGTAAAATCGTGCGTAATTGGGTTTTAAAAAGTTCTTTATGCTGCAGCGCAAGACGAATACCACGGCATCCTAAGAAAGGGTTCGCTTCTTTAGTGAGTGGCAAACAATAGACTGGTTTATCAGCACCAATATCAAAGGTCCGTATGATGGCATGGTACGGTTGAGTGCGTTTTGCAATAGTACAAAGAACATTATACTGTTCTTTTTCTGTAGGAGGAGTGGTGCGATTTAAATAAAGAAACTCTGTGCGGTAAAGCCCTATTCCCTCTGCGCCACTCGCAAGAATGTCATCGAGCTCTCTAGGAAGTTCTATATTTGCAGACAGAATAATACGCCGACCATCTTGAGTGATAGCAGGCATCTCTCGGATCTTTTCTAACTCTTTATCAAGGTCTCGTTGTTCTAACTGCATTTGCTGATAACCACGCATGGTTTCTAGAGTGGGATTCACGATCAACAATCCATGGTAGCCATCGAGCAATGCTGGCTCGCCATCTTTTAACTCCGCAATAATATGACGCAGTCCTACCACTGCTGGAATTCCAAAGGCTCGTGACAAAATTGCTGCGTGTGAGGTCTGGCTTCCGGTTTCAGTAGCAAATGCAGCTTGCTTTCCATCACGCACCATCACGGCATCAGAAGGAGTCAATGTGTGCGAAACAATAATCATAGCCTCCTCTTGAGGGAGTGGCGTCAGTGAAGTTTTTCCTAAAAGATGATTCAAGATGCGACGAGAAACGTCTTTAATATCAACAACACGTTCTCTTAAATAGGCACTATCCTTTTTATTCAGGCTCTCACAAAATCGCTTGATGACTGCATCAAAGACATGCTCTACATTGAGACGTTCTTGATGGAGCAACTCAAGCACTTCCTTTAATAAGGCGGGATCCTCAAGAACTAACAAGTGAGCATCAAAAAGTGTTGCTTCATGAGACTTCAACGTAGGAACAACGTGCTTTTTAATTTCGAGCAGTTCCTGACGTGTTGCGAGGAGTGCTTTTTCAAAACGCTGGATCTCATGTGCAATTTCTTTTTCATCAATTTTACGCAGAGGCATGCTTTGCTCTAAGGCCAAACAAAGCGTAATTTTACCCTCTAAGATTCCGGGAGAAGCCGGAATTCCCTGGTAGTGGCGTTCCTTCTTAGAATGGCTAGCCGATAGCGTTGATGGTCCATGCTTCATAAAAAATAAACACCATCAAAATCGATGACAGAGACTCGATCAGCAAGCACTAAATTGAGTTTCTATATCTCTATCAACGTTCCGTTGTTAGAGACTGTTTAGAGGTTGAGAAGTTTAGAGTTTAGCCAAAAAGTAACCAGGGGCATGTACCGAGCAAGCCATGTTAACAAGTTTTTTGAATTTATCATGACGGGAAAATATTTTTTCCTGGATGTGATAAAAGCTCTTAACCCGGATATTTCATACCGAGTTGACTCGCTTGGCGAAGCTCGGCTCGCCCTATCGGGCTGTCTCAAGGCAGTCTGCCCCAGGTTCTCCCGAGCACTGGTGTTGACCAAGTCAAAATGTGAGTCTAATGCAGCATCCATAAGGCTTTCCAGCTTCCGTAGTAGATTGGCATGAAATATCCGGCTTAAATCCTAAACACTACCAATGTTATTTTATTTCTTTGAAATAAAATAACATTGGCAGTAACGAGATCTGAAAATACTCGTTACCCGTTACTTATTGCTCTTTACTTGTCTTCATTTCTCCATTCATGAATTCCTCTGTTGATCTCTTACCCCCGCTGCATCCTCCTGGTCGTTCTAGAACCGTATCGGCATGGAGTGCGTTGATCGCATTGTTGTTGCTGCTGACTTTTGGTTTTTTTTATTCTTGGGTACTCCAAAAATCGATTAGCGCACTTTTATGGGCCTCACGACCTTTCACCGGAATCACTATTCATGCAGAAACCTTACCAGTAAAAGTGGGAGAGCCGTTGCGTTGGAAAAATATTGTAATGACTTCTGGGCTTGCGCCGCATCAAAGCCGTTTGGAACTTCAGGCCTTCTCCCTTGAATTGACCTCACCTTGGAGAATGATTTTTGGAGATCATCTCTTGGTTCAAAAATTAGAAGCTTCCATGGGTAAAGGTCTCCTCGATTTTCGCCATGATTTCCCCTCCTCAACGCCATCTTTTCTAGGGCAGCAAGCAGAGCATTTTCGTATGCTGTTCCAACAAAAAATGATGACACTCCCCCCGTCCATCACGCTAAAAGATATTTCTCTCCTCTGTATCACGGAAAAAGAGCGCTGTAGCATCGATCATTTTTCTTGTTCTCTTCTTAAAAAAGAGCCCGGAAATATTTCCTATAAGTCTCTTTTTTTTGAAATAGGTGGAATCAAATGCGATCTCCCCCAAGCAAACTGTGATGCTTTTTGGGATGGGAAAACAATCACTGTTAAAAATCTCGTGCTTGATGAAGAGGTGTCGCTTCATCATCTTGAGCTAGCGCCTTATCCCGATCGTCTCGAGTTTGGGTTTGCTGCAACTCTTTTTAATGGGTTGTTACGTGCTGATGGATGTCTTCGAAAAAATGGTCCTGGACCAACACTTGAAGGAGCTGCACTTGCAGAGCAGTTGCCCATCGATCGGCTTTCTAAGCTTCTCGGTTTACAAAAAAAAATATCAGGTACGTTGCGAGAAGGACGTCTTATTTTTCGTGGATCTCCTCGACATCCGATCGATGCAGAAGCTTCTCTACGAATGCTTGTGGATCATGTGCGTTTGAAAAAAAGAGAATGGGCCTCTCTCTCGGTGGCTTCTAATTTGATTGGTCGGAAAATTTCTGTTACCGAATTTCAACTCAAACAACAGGAAAATCGCGTGAGTATTGTCGGGGAGATGTCACTTCCTGAGGAGTGGCATCAGATCGGAGAAGCTCCTTTTCACTGTAAACTCAAAGCCACCATTGTAGATGCTTCTCAGCTCACGGACATGATGGGACCTCCTTGGAATGAGATTACTGGAAGAATTTTTATGGATGGTGATCTCACTGGTAGAGCTAATCGCGCTGAGGGCTATTTTCACGTGCAAGGCACAGAGATGTTGCTCTATGGGCTTCCAATCGATGTGATCGAATCGACTGTTTTATTTCAGGGAGAAAAAACAAACCTCAGTAATCTCGATCTTTGGAATGGGAAAAACCATTTAGAACTTTCAGGAATCATGGCCAATAGCTGGCCTCATGAGTATGAAGCAGAAGGAAGTATGAACTGCCTCAATTTTTTTGAAAAACTAAAATCTTTTGAAAAATGGATCCAATGCGATGCTATTCACGATATAGCGTCGATACAACCCGTAGAGCAAGATCAGGTATCGCTTTTCACAGAAGTATACAAACAACTTTCACTTCTTAAAAATAGTGGTGTTGGGCTCCTCCAAGCCCATTGGAAGGGTCATGGAACAGCCACAACACATCAAGGTTCTTTCGAGCTTGGGCTTGATGATGCTGTTGTCAAAAATCAACCGCTGCAGCTTCAGTGCATCGGATCGTATACTCCCGATCTATTCACCTGCCCAACGCTGAAGATTCATTTAGGAGAAAATTTTTTTTCAACCTCCCTCTCCTTCTCCTCACGCAGCATTGATCTTTCTAAGGTAACATTCCAAGAAAAACAACGCTCCCTTCTTTCTGGAACAATCACACTTCCCTTGGATGGAATGGGACTTCTTCATGGCCATGCCATTTCTTCCCTCTTGGAATGGACCACACCGATGGAGGTGAATCTCTCTCTTAATCATTTTCCTCTGCATGATATTGCTTCTTTTCTGGGTCTACCACACAAGGAAGCCTGGGTTGATGGAACCATTCAATCTTCGGGCCCTTGGAGCGAGCCAGCACTGGAGATTGTACTCGACGGGAAAGCAGGTCCTGACCAGAAAGATCCTTTTCACCTTCAACTCTCTTCCAAGAAGGGAGAGGGATATATTGATGCCTCTTTGCAAAATAAAAATGAGACAGAGATGCGATTGCAAGGAACGTTTCCCTTAGGATTGATGTATCATGAGACAGGAGCTCCTTTGAAATCAAAAAATCCACGTGCATTAGAAACTACTCAAGGAACATTTCATCTTATTTTAACCCTTTCCAAGGCTCCTCTGGATTTTGTAGAGACGGCTCTTCTTCCTCATGAAATCAGCCTCCAGCATGGTACCATCATGGGAGAAGTTGGACTTCAAGGCACCGTTGCTGCACCAGAACTCTCGGGTCATCTCAGTGTGCATGCAGAAGAATGCACTCTTGGATCACTCTTGCCATCACTGGACGAACTAAGCGCTACCATTTCCTTGAGTAAAGAAAAAATTACCTTAGAACATGGCTCTGCCTTTCTCGGCACAGGAAAACTCGATGCTTCTGGATCGAGCACAAGAAGTTTGGGTGAGCTGCATCATGAATACCACATAGAGGGAAAGGATCTTGTGTTGTATCAACACGAGAAGGCCCTTCTCCAAGGAACAGCAGCACTCACCCTTCAAGGGGATAGTTCAGGGGGAAAACTCACTGGCAATCTCAACATCACCGAATTTGAGTGGAATCCTCAACTCACCGTGATTCCTTTTCTGCTGCCGCCGGGAATTTTTTTCAATAGCGTCGCCATTCCTTCTTCTGAAATTCCTGCGTGGACAACGGATCTAGCGCTTCATTACATAGCTCTGCAAAAAGCACCATCTCCTTCGACGAGGAGCATCGCAAAAAATACTTCTGTTGAAAAAATAGATCTTCATCTGATTGGGCCTCTCCTCTCTCCGGCTCCTGAAGGAACAGTGACTTTTTCGAATCTCTTACTGCAATCTCCACGAAGTGCTATGAATTTTCTACAAGGTGACATGAATTTTTCGGTAACCCAACCATGGCAACCTCATGTTCAACTCACAGCGGAAACACAAGTTGGTCCCTACAACATCACCACGCATCTCACAGAAATATCAGATCGGCATGGGAAAAATGGGCTAGAGATTCCTTTCCTCTTTTTTGAAAGCACTCCTTTTCTTACGCAAGAGACAGCAGCGCTGTTAATAGCAACGCCAGGGAAGAGAGGTTCTCATGATTTCCTTTCACCTGACTTCTCTGCAGGATGGATCGCACAACTTCCCTTCTGGATTCGCCAGCAAGAGATCTTAGAACCAACTACCATTGCTGAGCCTGCCTTGCCGCTAGGTACCTCTTCTCAACTCTCCGAATATCTTGGATTCGGAGGGAGTGGGATTTTTTATAATGTGGAGTTGAAGTAGTGTTTGTCCCAATGTTCTCGATGATTGCTACCACCTTCATTAATCTTTCTCAATAGCTATAACTCTGCGAACAAGATAAGGAGGTCCAATCATAACTACTTCCCCTTTTTGGTTTGTATAAGAAGAACTTCTTTCAAGACTAGCTTGTAAATCCAACATATGAGTTCCCGGTATTGTAACAAGAGGATCGTTCAACTCATTAACAAAGATGTAAACATCAGTCCTTTTATAGTTTTGAGCTATATAATCAGCTTCATCAAATACTGTCACACCAGTAACTGGTGGGTATAAGGGAGCCCTGGGATAACGGCTCTTGATCTGCACAGCATCTGCTTTACATTTTGACTGGACGGTTGGACTTGCGCCACCATGATAGGCACTAAGAACTTTGATTTGATCATCAAGATAATTGAAAAGTTCGGTTTCTGTTGGGTTTTCTTGCCATGTATTAAAAGCTGTTTGAGCCTCTTGGCTGGGAACAGCATTAATAACACTCTTCCTCCAAATGTCATCTTTATAAATAGATTCTACCTGCTGAGTAGAACTAGGGGGATGGGATTTATCTAGATATGGAATAAAAGTACATTTTCCCGGACTTCCTGAAACCAGTATAAGGATATTATTTCCGATAAATTTTTCTTCGACATCTTCTAAGTTGGTTTCATTCTGAGGAGCTTGGATGTCATGCAAAAATCCATAATACTCATAACAGTAAACAGGAGGAATCGGATAGGTTGCAGCAGGAGTTGCTGGTGTTTGTCCGTGTGACGTGTTGAGTGCAACGAGGCAAGAAATCAATAGGAGCAGAAGGGTTTTCATCATGGTTTTTAGAGGGGGTTTTTCTGGCTGCGATTTGTAATGGATACAAATGAAAAGTCAAGAGCTAGGAGCCCCCTCCTCTTGCTAAATCATAAATTTCAGTTACTCTTCTCCAATGATTAGCATGAGTGGATTTGGTTCTGGGACGGCACAGGGAGATGGACGCCGCTACCGTGTAGAATGTGCCTCCGTAAATCGTAAGGGTCTTGATATTGCTATCACACTTCCACGTAGACTCACTTCACTCGAACCAAAAGTACGAGAAGAGGTGCAAAAAAAGTTTAATCGAGGTCGTATTCATGTTTCTGTTACGGAGGAGATCAGTGCTTCTGCTCAAAAAAAATTTCCTGTTCTTGATCATAATGCTGCCAGTAGTGCGCTCCAAGAACTGCAACGACTTCAACGATCACTCAAGCTGACAGGAACCATTACCATCGAAACAGTGCTAAAAGTGCCAGGTGTGTTGCAGGACGGATTTATAGAGCAGATCGATGTGGTCGCTGCCTGGAAACCACTTCAAGCCGCCTTGCATAAAGCTCTCCAGTCGCTTCTAGCCATGAGAATAAAGGAGGGTAAGAATTTAGTGGTGGATTTAAGAAAACGTATTGCTCTTTTGGAGCAGATTGCCGAAAAAATTCAAACACGTGTCCCTTCATTCTTCCAGAATCGACATGATCAAATAAGAGCTCGTTTTGCCGAATGGAGTATTCCTATTTCCACAGAGGATCCATCTCTATTGCGTGAACTCGCTTTCTTTGTGGAACGAAGTGATGTCAACGAAGAAGTCATCCGACTCAAAAGTCATCTTCTGCAATGCCGCGAACTTCTCACCAAAAGAGGAGAAGCTCGGACCTTTGATTATCTCGCCCAAGAGATGTTCCGTGAATTTAACACGCTTACGAACAAAGCCAACGATGCTGAAATATCACGGTGGGTTGTTCAAGCTAAGTCAGAACTGGATAAAATCCGTGAGCAGCTGGCTAATTTGGAATAAGCTGCGAAGCAGCAGAGGTGCTTCGCGGCAGTTGAAGTTAAAAGTTGACGTTGAAGCGGAGTAAGCATTTTTGAGTAATTTAGCACTTCAACTTCAACTTAAAACTTCAACTAATACCAAACGTCATTCATTGTTATACAGTACTAATCAACATGAGCTTTGCACAACATTCCCCCTCTCATCACTTCTACCGTACTGGAATTCTATTTGTAATTTCTGCTCCCTCCGGTGCAGGAAAAACAACTCTCTGTACGGCACTACGACAAAAACCAGATTTTGTTTATTCAGTCTCTTGTACGACGCGATCGCCACGACCTGGAGAAGTTGAAGGCGAAGATTATTTCTTTCTCTCCCAAGAAGCGTTTGAAAAAAAAATTGCCGAGAATGCCTTTTTGGAACACGCAAAAGTCCATGATCATTTTTATGGGACATTGAAAGAGCCTGTCTTAGAGCAATTGAAGCGCGGCATTGATGTGCTCATCGATATTGATACCCGCGGAGCAGCTGCCATTAGAAATAATCCCGATCCTATTATTCAGCACGCACTAGCCGATGTTTTTATTATGCCCCCAGACCTCGAAGAATTACGTCGCCGTCTCGAGCGGCGTGGCACAGAAAGCGCTGAAGAAGTGGAGCTGCGCCTCGCTAATGCTGCCCGTGAAATGGAGTGCTGGCGGGATTACCGGTACACCATCATCAGTGGATCTATGGAAGAGAACATTGAAAAATTTCGAGCTGTGATGCGCGCAGAACGTTATCAGAGCAGGCGGTTTTCTTTGGTGCCTGGTCAATGCTCATCTCCTTCTGGAGATACGCAATAATTCTCAGTTTTTAGTTGTCAGTTTTCAGAAAATTGACAATGACGCATTCTATGAAAAGGACCTTTAAAAAAAATCTCTCAAACTTTTTATGGTTTTCAAACCTAAAAATAATATTTTTTTTCTGATGGTACAACGAACCGACAACAACCGACAACCGATAACCGACAACTGGCAACTGTCATTGCAACGCGATAACTCAGAATGCGAACTGTCATCATGTAGTGATGGCAAGACTATCGTTGTCGGCGTGACCGCCTCCATCGCCGCTTACAAAGCGGCTGAAATAGTCAGCCAGTTGCGTCAGCGAGGGCATGCTGTTTTTGTCATCATGACTCAAGGTGCTAAAAATTTTATCACGCCTCTTACGCTGCAGACACTTTCTCGCAATCCTATTTTAGAAAATTTTTCAGAAGAAGATCCCTCCTCTCCTTGCAATCATATTGAGCTTGCAGACCGCGCTGATCTACTTCTTATCGCTCCTGCAACAGCAAATACAATCGCACGTCTTGCTCATGGTTTTGCTGATGATCCACTCAGTGCTGTTGCTTTAGCAACACGCGCGCCACTGCTCATCGCTCCAGCCATGAACGGAAAAATGTGGGAACATCCTGCAACCTATGACAACGTCGAACGACTGCGTTCGCGTGGTGTGGAATTTATCGGGCCAGCTTCAGGCATGTTGGCTTGCGGATACGAAGGAGCTGGAAGGCTGATGGAATCTAGCACTATTGTCGATCGAGTTGAAATATTGCTAAATAAAAATAAATAAATTTTCTCTTCCTCGTTTTTTTTGTACGTCTGTAAAAAAAGGCGCTGCAAAAAAAAGTGAATTTAATGTGACAAGGGGCTTGCACAATTCTCAGGATTTTATTCTTATGCTTCTCGCTACCTCGCTACTGCGAAACGAAAGGGGTGAATTCCATGCCTATTAAAAAGAAAGCTGAAAAAAAAGCTGTTAAAGCAAAAGTAAAAGCAAAGCCTGCAAAAAAAGCTCCAGCAAAAGCAAAAGCAAAGCCTGCAGCAAAAGCAAAAGTAAAGGCTGTTGCTAAAGCTAAGCCAAAAGCTAAAGCTCCGGCTAAAAAGAAAGTTGCTGCTTCAAAAAAGAAGTAAAATTCTTTGATGAGTACATCCTTTTAAAAAAGCCAAAGATTGGGAGAAGCGTGAAAACGCTTTTCCCAATTTTTTTGCTGCTATTCCAGCTTGACCCCATGACCTATTTCACTCTTCAATGCTCCCTTTTATCACACGATGCGCATGATTCATTTTCCCACTATTTTTCTAAAAAAAATCACTTGCATTAGCTGTGTACTCATTTTTTTATTTCCCTTTTCTCTTCAATCTCAAGTCGCCCCAGTGGCTCTCTCAGCACCGCTGATTAAGCAAATTGATGTGCAGTTTGTGGGGTCTAGTAGTATGAGTCGTGAGCGGGTACTAGATAATTTGGCAACCAAAGTAGACCAGCCTTTCAATGACCATTTGGTGGAGGAAGATGTCAAGGCGCTCTATGCCACAGGGGAAGTTTCCAATGCAAGGATTTTTGCAGAACCGATGGTGGGAGGACTGAAGGTAACCGTTTTATTGCAAGGACGGCCCAAAATTGAGGAGGTCTTAATCGAAGGCGCCTCTGCTGTTCCTGCTTCTAAAATAAGAAAAGAAATCTCTACAAGGCCAGGAGAGGCTTTTAGCGAAGAGCGTGTTGCAGATGATCGTCAAAAGATTTTGAAACTTTACGAAGATCGGAATTATACCGATGTAAAAGTCGAGACACTCTCTTCAGACATGGGAAGCAAGCGCAAGTGCGTTATTTTTCGCATTAATGAAGGGCCCAAACTCATCGTCAAAGAAATTCGTTTTGTGGGGAATTATTCGGTGCAGCCAAAAGATCTCATGAAGGTCATGAAAACAAAAACGGCGAATCTTCTTTCATTCTTAACTAAGAGCGGCCGTCTTCTTCCTGCAGATATTGATGAAGATCAAGAGTCGATTCGGACGCTCTATCAAAATCGTGGTTTCGCTGATGCCAAAGTAACCGATGTCCAGACGACACCTAATGTCAAAGACGGAATTACCTTAACCATCACGGTTCAAGAAGGTCCTCAATATCGCGTGCATCAACTCAAGGTAGAAGGGATGAAGATTGCACCTGCATCTCCATTAGAAAATGAGATGAAGATGAAGACCGGTTCACTTTACACGCCGGAGGGGATGGGAGCTGATTTAAAAAAGCTACGTGAATTTTATGGCTCACGGGGCTATGTGGATATGTCTGTTCAACCACAAGTTACTCCGGTTTCTGAAAATCAAATTGATCTTGTTTATCACGTTGATGAAGGAATTCAGTCGTACCTAAACTTGGTGACGATTCAAGGAAACACGAGGACTCAGGACAAAGTTATTCGTCGTGAAATGGTCGTAGAACCAGGTGGGCTCTACAATACCAGTGCGGTCGACTTGAGTAAAACTCGGTTGATGAATTTGAATTACTTTTCCAAGGTTGATTGTGTTCCTGAAGATACCTTGGTTCCAGGCCGTAAGGATCTCAAGGTGATTGTGGAAGAGAAAAAAACAGGAGCTCTTCATTTTGGTGCTGGCTTTAATACGATCGACAACTTGATTGGTTTTGCAGAACTGGAGCAGTCAAATTTTGATCTTTTTAACTGGCCCAATTTCACAGGTGCTGGGCAGCGTTTCCGGGTGCGTGCGCAAGGTGGTCCTCAGCGTCGTGATTTTACAGCCTCACTGACTGAACCATGGTTTTTGAACTATAAAGTTTCCGTTGGTGGTGAAGTTTATTATCACGAAGCCGCTTTCTTAAGCCCCGTTTATAATCAAACCAATTGGGGAGGAGCTCTTCAAGCTCGCAAAGAAATCATTCCTTGCTTAGCGGGAAATGTAGAATATCGCCCTGAACAAATTTCGATCACTAATGTTCAATATAATTCGGTTCCAGCTAACAGTCCCATTCAAACGGATGCGAATAATAGTCCTTATTTTAAGAGCGCCATCTTGGCTTCACTAAATTGGGACAATCGCGACAGCATCTTTCTTCCACGCAAAGGTCAGCAAATCGACTTTACGTTCTTTGGTGCTGGTGGGGGATTGGGTGGTAATGTTCAAGATTACGGATTGACCCTGGAAGGAAAAAAATATTTTTTACTCCCATGGGATATGATTTTTTTGGCTAAGGGTGCTATCGCTGCTGTCAACTCTTGGAGCAGCGGCTCCAAGGGAGTTGGAACGCCACCAATTTTTGATGAGCTCTACCTTGGTGGTGCTAATAATCTTCGTGGCTTCTTCTTTCGAAAAGTCAGTCCTGTGGATGGCAATAGTAATCCGATTGGTGGTAATTCCTCTGCTTATGTTACCGGAGAGGTGACCATTCCAATCATCACACGTGTGCGAGCTGCACTCTTCAGCGATTGGGGACTTGTTAACGCTGGTTCCTATGATTACTCCACGGTTGATGCTTGTGGTGATATTGGTATAGGTGTTCGTCTTGAGTTGCCGATTGGGCCAGTCAAAATCGACTGGGGTTATCCTGTAAAATATCAATCCTATAACAAGAGTAATGGTCAATTTAACTTTACCGTCGGATATCAGTTCTAGCCCGGTACCAGTTTAGGAGACGGGTAAGGCTCTAGACTGTAGGCCATAGGCTGTAGGCAAATTCACTTCAGAAGGAAGAAACAATCGTTTGAATCTAATGCTGATAATCGCAGATCAATTTATTCATCGAGTATTCGACTTTCTGCCCTTTCGTCTTCAGCATTAGCTGTTGCCTGAACGGATACAGAAGCCATTTTTGAATCTACCACCACTTATAATCGGACATCAACTTATGAACCTAAACATTTTATTCAATCTTATCACCTACAGCCTATAACCTGATCCGTTCTCATGAACGGATACATTTTTTCATCAAGCTCCCGGAGTTACAGTGATGGCTTCCGTAATAATCGTTGAGGTTTGTTCTGCTGCTTTTTTAACTTCAAGCTCCACTGGTTTTGCTACAGGAATGTGTGGAGTAACTTTCCAAAATTGAGAACGATAGATGTGCCACTCTTGGGAGATTTTTTGTGCGAGAATGCTGCCCGTTTTTTGAGCGTGCTGGACAATGAGTTCTTCGAGCAATGTCGTCTCTTCTTCGAGAGCAAGGCGTTGTGCGGTGACCAATTGAGGATTGTACTGTTTTAAAAAATGTTCTGTGGCATCCAGGATGTAGGCGCTTCCACCAGTCATGCCTGCGGCGAAATTTTTTCCCGTTGGCCCAAGCACGACCACTGTTCCTCCCGTCATATATTCACACCCGTGGTCCCCAACGCCTTCGATCACGGCAGTGCCACCAGAGTTACGCACACAAAACCGTTCTCCCGCACGCCCACTAGCAAAGAGGTGCCCTCCAGTCGCACCATACATGACCGTGTTTCCAATAATGCTGTTATCGGCTGCCACAAAAAGATGGTTGGGGCGTGGACTGATGATTATTTCTCCACCACTCATCGATTTACCCACGTAGTCATTGGCTTCTCCAGTTAGGAAAAGAGAGACGCCGCGTGTCAGAAAGGCACCGAGGCTTTGACCTGCTGTTCCATAGAGTCCAAGAGTAATTGTTCCCTCTGGTAAACCTTCTCCACCGCACTGATAGGCGATTTCTCCTGAGAGTTTTGTTCCTACCGAGCGGTTTGTATTATCCACTTTGTAAGAAAGTCGCACGGGTCTTTCATCGCGCAGAGCCTCTTCGACATCTTGAAGAATAATATCATCGAGTGGCTGATCATGCTCGGGATCATTACGCTCACGTGTTGCATGGCGAATCGCTGTCGGATCATCAGCCACCACATCGGTAAGGATACGATGCAAGTTAAGCTTGTTGGCCTTTGGATGGTTTTCGATCACGCGTTGACGCAGGTACTGAGTGCGACCGATCATTTCATCAATGGTGCGGAAACCAAGACGCGCCATGATTTCACGGACTTCTTCGGCGACAGCATTGAAAAAATTCACAACGTTCTCAGCCTTACCTTTGAATTTTCCACGCAGGCGTTCATCCTGAGTAGCCACTCCCACAGGGCAGTTGTTCAAATGACATTGGCGTACATAAACACATCCCATAGCAATCAATGCTGCTGTTCCAAAATTATACTCTTCTGCTCCGAGCAAGGTTGCATAAACAATATCTTCACCGGTACGCATTCCGCCATCGGTCCGCAAGGTGACACGGTTGCGGAGTTGGTTGAGTAGCAAAACCTGATGTGCTTCGGCAAGCCCTAGTTCCCAAGGACCTCCCGCATGCTTAATCGAACTCAGTGGTGATGCGCCTGTGCCTCCCTCATGTCCGCTGATTAAGATGATATCGGCATGAGCCTTGGCCACACCAGCAGCCACCGTGCCGACACCGCTCTCGGCGACGAGTTTCACGCAGACACGTGCACGAGGGTTGACCTGTTTGAGGTCATAAATGAGCTGTGCTAAATCTTCAATCGAGTAGATATCATGGTGTGGAGGAGGTGAGATCAAGGTCACACCAGGAACAGAATGCCTCAAGGTAGCAATGTAGTGGTTCACTTTTTGTCCAGGAAGTTGTCCCCCCTCTCCAGGCTTGGCCCCTTGAGCCATCTTGATTTCAATTTCCTTGGCACTTGCTAAATAAGCGGCACTGACTCCGAAGCGTCCTGTCGCAATTTGTTTAATAGCGCTATTAGCCCAATCACCATTCTCGTGACGTTTGTAACGAAGAGGATCTTCACCTCCCTCTCCAGAGTTGGACTTGCCTCCAATCCGATTCATGGCAATGGCCAAGGTTTCATGAGCCTCGGGACTCAGCGCTCCCAGCGACATTCCCGCGGTAGTGAAACGACGTCGAATTTCTTCAATCGATTCAACTTCTTCTAAAGGAATAGGCCCAGAAATTTTCGGAACAAATTCTAAAAGGTTACGTAAGGAATGTGGTGTCGAAGTTAAGACAGCATCAACATAAGCTTTGTAATCTTCCGGTTTGTTAGAACGAATGAAGGTGTGAAAATTTTTAATCACCGGAGGTGTTACCGCATGGAGTTCTCCGCTTCGACGGAAGCGATAGAAACCGGGGTCACCCAATTTTCCGACTTCTAGCGGCTCTTCAGCTGAGGGTGCATAGGCTTGCTCATGACGTGCTAAACTCTCTTGGGCAATTTCTTCAAAGCCGATCCCTTCAATGAGTGATGAAGTGCCCGTGAAGCATTCTTGGATGAGTGAGGAAGCGAGCCCCGTAGCTTCAAAGGTTTGGGCTCCACGATAACTTCCAATGACGGAGATTCCCATCTTCGACATGATTTTCAGGAGTCCATTAGAGATCGCTTTTTTGTAGTTCAAAAGAGCCGTGGCATGTTCAACCGTGACGCTCCCTTTAGTACGAATTTCTCGAATTGTCTCGAGCGCTAAATAGGGATTAATGGCACTAGCACCGTAACCAATCAAACAAGCAATCTGATGCACATCGCGTGCTTCGCCTGTTTCACTTACGAGACTTGCTTTCATGCGCTTGCCGGCGCGTACAAGGTGGTGATGTACGGCTCCCATGATCAAGAGGGAAGGAATGGCAACCCACTCATGATCGACCGCACGATCGCTTAAAATGAGAATACGGGCTCCGCCATCCACGGCTTGTTCTGCTGCATGACAGAGATCACGAATCGCAGGAGCAAGACCTTGAGGTCCTGCGGACTCTTTCCAGCAGGTTGAAAGGGTCACTGCTTGATGTACTCCTCCAATATTTTTTAACGTGAGCAGCTCTTCGTTCAGTAAAATCGGAGAGTCGAGGGTGATCTGCTCTGCATGGGCTGGTGTTTCTGCAAGAAGATTGCGTTTCCATCCAATCACCGTGAAGAGTGACATGACCAGACGTTCACGGATGGGATCGATGGGAGGATTGGTGACTTGTGCAAAAAGTTGACTGAAGTAGGTATAAAGTAAGCGTGGACGCAGGGAGAGAACCGCAAGTGGAGTATCATTTCCCATAGAGCCGACGGCCTCGGCCCCATCCTGAATCATCGGCTTGAAAATCATTTCTAATTCTTCATTGGTATAGCCAAAGGAGATTTGTTTTTGCGTTAGAGCCTTCATTGAAAACTCTACTGCTGTTGCGGTGGACTGTGTCGAGCCAGTGCTCCCGTCCTCATGTACACTGCGGGTCTGCGCGCTATCGGCTCCTTGTCCTCCATCAATATCAGCGAGTTTTAAAAGAAGTCTCTTTGCTTCAGAAGCCTCAAGTTCTTGAAAAGTCACCGGTTTGATTTTAATAAGATGGTCATCGACCATGTTGCGATAATCATTCTGTGCCGCGAGGTGATTTTTGATTTCCGCATCGCGTAGCAGGAGACCGCGGGCAGTATCGATAGCCACCATTTCACCTGGTCCAAGACGCCCTTTTTCAATGATGGTGGCTTGGTCTAAATTGCTCACGCCAACCTCGGAGCCAATAACAAAAATTCCATCACGTGTGATTTCATAGCGTGCGGGGCGAAGCCCATTGCGATCGAGACATGCCCCTACCGTTACTCCATCCGTAAAAACTAAGGCAGCAGGTCCATCCCACGGCTCTCCGATGCAAGTGTGATATTCGTAAAAGCCAGCCAGTGCAGGCGAAATATCCTTGTTCGGTCGCCATGCAGGTGGCACCAGCATCGTCATTGCATGTAAGAGCGAACGGCCCGACATGGTCAAGATTTCGAGCATATTGTCTAGACTAGCCGAATCAGAGCCTCCAGGTTGAATAATGGGTTTGAGAAGATGGATATCATCTCCCCAAAAATCAGTCTGGAGTTCTGCCTCCCGTGCATGTGTCCAAGTGCGATTAGCCCGTATGGTATTAATTTCTCCGTTGTGCGAGAGTATCCTAAAAGGATGTGCTAGCGGCCAGGTGGGAAACGTATTGGTGCTGTAACGTTGATGATAAACGCAAAGAGACGTTTCAAAGTCGGGATGCGAGAGATCAGGAAAAAATTTCTCAAGTGACTTAGAGACGAGTAAGCCTTTATAGACAAGCATCCGATGAGAAAAGGAAGGGATATAAAAACCTTCGATTTTATCAACAGCGATCCGATCTTCAATTTCATTGCGTGCTAAAAAGAGACGTCTCTCATAATCTTCATCACTCATTCCTTGAGGACGCCCCACGAGAACCTGTTCGATGGCTGGTAGCGTCATCAACGCCTTAGTTCCGAGCACATGACGATTGACGGGAACAGTGCGCCATCCAAAAAGAAAGAGTCCTCGCTTTGCAATGACCTCTTCAGTGATGGCTTTGGCACGGGCTTGTGCATAGAGATTCTCTTGAGGGAGGAATATCATGCCAACACCTAAATCTTCATCGCGGTAAAGACGATGCCCACGTAGTTCTACCTCTTTTCTAAAAATTTTATAGGGGATCTGCGTTGTAATACCAGCGCCATCCCCCGTCTTAGCATCAGCATCCAGAGCACCACGATGCATGAGGCCGCAAAGAGAACGAAGGGCAATATTGAGAATGCGATTAGAACGTGTTCCATCAATCTGTGCCACCATGCCAACCCCGCAGGCATCATGTTCGTGAATGGGATCATAAAGACCTTGCGGAAGTGGGAGAGAGTTATTCATGAAAAGAAGTCTGTTGAGAGAAGAGGAATACTACGAAAATAGAAAGGTCTGTTGCAACAATAACTCCGATGGCTGCAATGCAGTAGTTGAAGGTAAAGCAAAAAAACAGAGGTGCTTTCGTATTATGAGCTCGCCTTTCTAGCCCCATTCTGCAATAGGACAATGATGTCTGATCCAAAAAACTCTAAAAACAACTCTTCACAGAAGAAAATTAAAAATCCCCACGATCGGTTTTTCCGTGGGGCTATGAGTGATCCAGAAGTGGCGCTTGCTTTTATACGTCGCTATCTTCCTCATCTTGTAGAAGAAATGGATCCCGATTCTTTGCATTTGATGCAAGCAAGCTTCATCGATGAAGAGCTTCGAGAACACATTAACTGATGTTCTCTATGAAGCATCCTTTCGTGGAAAAGCAGGTTATATCTATATTCTCATTGAGCATCAGCGCAAAAGCGACCCGCTCATGGCGCTTCGAATGTTAGAATACAGTTGCAATATTTTTCGAATGCATCTTAAGAAGACAAATTCAGAAAAATTACCCTTGGTCTATCCGGTAGTTTTCTATAATGGCGAAAAAACTTACGCTCAGACCACAGATTTTTTTGAATTATTTGATGACCCTGATTCCGCACGCTCTCTTTTTTTAAAGCCATTTCAATTGATTGATTTAAATCAGTATGAAGATGATTCATTCAAAAAGGAATCGCTCCTTGGGATTGTTGAGATGTTCTTGAAACATGCCTTTACACGAGATATATTTTCCCTCGTTCAAGAAAAAATGGCAGGGATGATTGAAAATCTTGTAGCCAAAAACAAAATAGAACTTTTTACGTTAGCGGTCAGCTACTTGCTAAGCACTCAAGAAGGACGACTCTCTAGGAGTGATCTTATTAGTTTATTTCAACCTTATTTATCTTCGTCAACCCGAACAAAATTTATGACTATTGCAGATTCTTTAATCGAACAAGGCCTCGAGCAGGGCCTTGAGCAGAGTCGAAAAAAATTACGCATGTTGCTCGATAAGCAGTTGAGGAAGCGTTTTCCAACAACAGTCACTTCACAACATCTTTTCCTTCTTGAAACAGCAGACAGTGATATGCTCTCTTCCTGGATCGAAAGACTGATGGAGGCCAGTAGTATCGAAGAGGTCTTTTGATTTTAAAAAATCATTCCTATTTGCCCTCCTATTACCAATGCATTAGGAATGTGGCCTGTTCCGCCGGGATTAATGATCCACTGAAGATCAGGTTGGACGTAAAAAAACTTCGTAAAATTGACACGATATCCTAACTCGTAGATGAGTTCATAAGTCGGAGTGCCATTCTTAACGGCTGCAGGTGTTCCCGCGAGTGAGCTGCTAAAGTCCCCATAAGCCGAACCAAAAATGACTGAGTCATTGACGCGTCCCGGAATAAGACCTGTGTAAATGGCTCCCGCATTGGCTTGAAAAGTGACAATGGAAATATTTTCTTGAGGGCATAAAACATACGAAGACCAGAGGACTAGTCCTGCATCGCTGATGGGATTAGGACGATAGACCATCTGGTCGGCATGCCAGTAGAAACCATAGGAATTGGGTGCATTGATGGGCGTATTGAGTTGACGATATTCCCAAGAAGAATAGTAGCTTCCCATCCAATAATGACCCTCGAGCCCTTTGAGCTTGGCAAGCTCCACCGGTTTTTTAACCGATTTTTCAGCAGCGGGTTTTTGGGTGTTATTGACATAAATAGATTGGGTCGTCTCAGGTTCCGAGGGGAGATGGGTCGGTTTACAAAATTCAGGACTCCAACTGTATTGACCTAGGAGCAAGGTCCCGTTGCTTGGATAAAAATCCCAATTAAGCCCATTAATAGAGGGGTTGGTCATTTGGTAGACTCCAAGTCGTACTGCCGTCGTGGAAGTAAGATTCACTTTGAGGCGGCTTCCCCAAACGGCATTGGGATAGGTTGGTAATTTCCCATCGATAGCAAAACCACGTGTGGTGCTATCGATAGCATGGTTCATGTAGAGCCAGTAGAGCGGGGAAACATCAAAATCGTTGTTGATTCCTAAGCGGCCAAATTTCAAGCTAACGCGATCTTTAAAAAAATCTTGCTGGTACGAAAGCTCATACCACTTGAACGTATGACCGTCGGCGAGTTGTTGGACGCGATAAAAATTCCCAATATTTTTTTGAGAAAGACTGATTCCATCGCGCTGCAAGGTGCTTATTCTAAAATAACCACCGTGCCATCCAAAGAGTTTTTCTGTTTCGACCAAACAGGCAAAAGTAAAGTTATCGGCGTAGGTAAAGCCTCCTGGGATTTTGCCTCCCACAGGATTGCCCGCGATATCAGAAGTATAGGTCGTAGAAAATTCGATTCCATGATGATCCAAATAATCTCGTGTGCCAAACCAGTTGCCCGAAGCATTTTTGTACTCTCGAATACTACGTGGAAACTGAGCCATCGCATCATAGGGAGAGATGAAGCGCTGTGGGTCCTTATTATCAAAAAGCTCTTGAACTAATTGATCTTCATTTTCATCAATAACCGAAGAGATAGCAGCATGCAGCACTTGAATTGTTTTTGGATTCCTAGGAAGAGTAACGGCACTATCTCTGTGTTGTGGGGTTGGAATCAGCGTGGTGGCAAGCACGCAGAGGGGGAGAAGCATAAATTAAAATGAAAGTAAATGGGGTGGGGTGTTGAGGATGCGTGCCCCTTGTAGTTAAAAATTTATTATAATCAAGAAGATTTTGTGATAGCTCAGATAACTATACCTTTTGCGGATGATTTTTAGGAAGTTTATGCGCTGGAGTTTTTTTTCTGGCAAGGCGACCGAGTGCAGCGCTATGCGTACATAACGCCAGTGAGGGCAACGCAGGCAGAGGAAAAAGAAACAAGCAGAAAATCTTAAAAATCATTTGTGAAAGGTATAAAAGACAACGGCAGAACGAGGGCTACAAAAGCGGTCACTTTATGATTGATCCTCCGTGGGTAAATCGACGATACTCCAAAACCGCCAAATTCGTTTCCACCTCTCGCCCTTGCTACTTTGTATCACCAAAACGAAAAAATAGAACTCATTGACGTCTCCGAAGAAATTTCACGCTCGTTTCTTGACTATTCGATGTCCGTCATCATTTCTAGAGCGCTTCCTGACGCTCGAGATGGATTAAAGCCGTCACAACGTCGCATTCTTTATGCCATGAAGGAACTTGGGGTCATGCCTGGGCGCAAGCACCTCAAGTGCGCAAAAATTGTCGGTGAAACGATGGGTAACTACCATCCGCATGGAGATCAGGCGATCTACCCAACCCTCGTTCATATGGCTCAATACTGGGCCATGCGGGAAATGCTTATTGAAGGACAAGGAAATTTTGGTTCCGTTGAAGGTGATCCTCCAGCTTCCATGCGTTACACGGAGGCGCGCTTGCGACCGCTGGGAGCCCTCCTCATGGAGGATATGGAAAATGACACTGTCGATTTTGTCCCCAACTACGACGATACGCGCACAGAGCCAACCGTCTTTCCTGCGGCATTTCCCAACCTTCTTGTCAATGGTGGGACTGGTATTGCAGTCGGAATGGCAACCAACATTCCTCCACACAATCTTGCCGAAATCATCGATGCCATCTGCGCTCAAATCGAAAATCCTGAGATCACACTGGATGGGTTAATGGAGTATGTCAAAGGCCCCGATTTTCCAACCGGATGCCAACTCTGCGGCACTCAGGGAATCCGCCAATATTTTGAAACAGGCCGAGGATCGGTCAAAGTTCGTGGCCGTGCCGGCTTAGAAGAAATCAAAGGTGGACGTGAACAGATTGTCATTACCGAGATTCCCTACAACGTCAATCGTGCCGTTCTCGTGGAGCGCATTGCTGCTCTCGTCAATGAGAAAATCTTACCTGAGATCAGCGCTATTCGTGATGAGTCGGATGAGAATACCCGGGTGGTCATCGAGCTCAAGCGTGACGCTATCCCAAAAGTCGTCATTAACAATCTCTACAAACAGACAGCACTCGAATCTTCTTTTTCGGTCATGATGCTGGCGATTGACCACGGTCGTCCCAAACTCCTTTCTCTCAAAGAAGCCATTGCTTGCTTCATTGAACATCGTCGCGAAGTCATCTTGCGTCGGACCCAGTACCTCTTAGATCAAGCCGAAGCGCGTGCAGAGAAACTCGAGGGCTATTTGATTGCCCTGGCCAATCTGGATGAATTCATCCGCATTATTCGAGATTCAGCCAATCGTGAAGAAGCCAAAGTCAAATTACTCGCTTTTGAATTTACAAAAAAACAAGTCGAACATTTTGGAATTCAACTACGTCGCGCAGAACGTCTCGTCGACGGAAGCTACTTTATGAGCGAGTCTCAGGTTGATGCGATCTTGGAATTACGCCTCTATCAGCTGACCGGACTCGAGCGTGACAAAGTCATCGGAGAATATACGGAGCTTTTGAAAGTCATCATCGATCTGAATGATATTTTGTCCCGTGAAGAACGCGTCTTAGCAATCATGACTTCGGAGCTTGTTGCCATCAAAGAAAAACATGGTCGCCCTCGTTTGACCGAAATTATTCCTGCTGAAGGAGAAATTTCTATTGAAGACCTGATCGCTAATGAAGGGTGTATCATCACTATCACGCATAAAGGTTTCATGAAACGAACAGCAATCAGTTCCTACCGAGCTCAGAAACGAGGAGGTAAGGGAGTCGTTGGGATGACGACACGTGAAGCCGTGAATGAAACGGAAGAAGGAGATTTCGTGGAACACCTGTTCACAGCTAGCGCCCATGATTATCTTGTCTTTTTTACTAAGAGCGGACGTTGCTACGTCGAGCGTGTCTATGAAATTCCTGAAATGAGTCGCACGGCCAAAGGACGTTCTATCGTTAACATCTTAAATCTTCAACCGGGTGAGCAAATCGCAGCGACACTCCGTGTTCAATCCAAAAACAGCGGTGGTGTAGGAGCACTTGATACTACCTGGGATCCGAATCTGCATATTCTCTTTGTCACTCGGAGTGGTATTGTTAAAAAATCGAATCTTGCCGATTTTTCCAACATTCGCAAAGGAGGAATCATCGCGATTCAAATCGAAGAAGGAGACGAGCTCATTAATGCCGTCCTTACCGATGGACATAATGAAATTGTTCTAGTCACACGCCACGGCAAAAGTCTTCGTTTTAGCGAAGAAGAATTACGCGATCAAGGTCGTAAGACTGTTGGTGTTTGGGGAATTCGTCCCTCTGCAGGAGATGCCGTAGTAGCGCTCGCAGTTGTTTCTAACGACGCCACCTTGCTGGTAGCTGGAGAACAAGGTGTTGGCAAACGAACTGGTTTTGATCATTACCGAAAACAGACGCGTGGTGGCAAAGGAATCATTACGATGAAAACCGGAGATAAGACGGGCCTTGTCGTTGGCGCCTTGGCTGTGACCGATCAAGATGATATCATGTTGATTACCACCGGTGGTCAAATGGTACGAACTCGTGTTGCAGAACTCCGCGAAGTTGGACGCAATACGATGGGAGTCAAATTAATTAATCTTCCTTCCAAAGAAAAACTCCAAGCTGTTGCTCCTGTGGTCAGCCAGCAGGAAGAGGAAGCAGAAAATTGAAGCGTTGAATAAGCCAACTCTGGCAGCTTGTTGAAAAGTTGAAAGGAAGCATGAGTAATTTTATATTCACTTTTGAAAAACTATCTGTTTGGCAAAATGCTCGTATCTGGGTGAAGTCTGTTTACAAAAATAAATTTATTGCTCTTTTCACTGTTTCAACAGGCTACCAACAGTGCCTTTCTCAGTTAGTTAACAATCGCAAAGCGATTTTAGACTCCTTTCAACCCTTCAACTTTTCAACCCTTCAACTTTTCTCATGTTCTCCTGGATTCTAAAACGCCTTATCGGTTCTAAAAATCAGCGCGAGATACGGCGCATGCAACCTGTCGTAGAGCAGATTAACAAGCTTGAAGCAGAATTACAGAGCCTCCCTGATGAGGCGTTGCGTGAGAAAACGGCAGTTTGGAAAGCAGAACTTTCTACAATAACAGATCCTCAAGAACTTAAGGAACGTCTTGATGAGCTCTTGCCAGAAGCTTTTGCAGTTGTCAAAAATGCGGCACGTCGTCTTTGTGGAGCATCATTCCTAGTTTGCAATCAAGAATTTCTTTGGAACATGGTTCCTTTCGATGTGCAGCTCGTCGGAGGTATGGTGCTACATCAGGGACGTATCGCTGAGATGGCTACGGGTGAAGGAAAAACCTTGGTGGCTACCTTGCCTATTTATCTCAATGCTCTCACCGGGCGCGGCGTTCACCTTGTGACAGTTAATGATTACCTCTCCCGCCGTGATGCTGAGTGTATGGGCCAGCTCTATGCTTTTTTAGGACTCACCACGGGTATTATTCAACACGATCAATCACCTGAGGAGCGACGTGCTCAATACGAATGTGATATTACCTATGGAACGAATAGCGAATTTGGGTTTGATTACCTCCGCGACAATGGAATGGCTACAAGCCGTGAGCAGCAGGTGCAACGAGGTCACTATTTTGCCATTGTCGATGAAGTCGATTCGATCTTGATCGATGAGGCACGTACGCCGCTTATTATCAGTGGGCCAGCCACCATTTCGACACATCAATATGATCAGCTCAAACCACTCGTTGCGGATCTGGTGCGAAAACAATCGATGCTCTGCACACGCCTGGTCAATGAAGCCAAAGAGCTCGAGCAGCAAGGAAAGAAGGACCAAGCAGGACTCCTCTTGTTTAAAGTAAAGCTTGGACAGCCTCGTAACAAAGGACTCCTCAAAGCGATGGAGGATCCAGAAATTCGGAAACTCATCGATAAGGCTGAACTCTCTTTTTATCAAGAGACTTCCAAAGATGCCTTGGTTGCGCTCAAAGAAGAACTTTTCTTTTCTATTGATGAACGCCAGCAAGAAGCCGACCTTACGGAATTGGGTCGCAATTTTCTAAATCCGAATGATCCGAATGCCTTCGTTTTGCCTGATCTCTTGACTCAATTTGCCGACATTGATGCTGATACAACCTTAGAGGAGGCTGAAAAAAACAAAAACTATA
>JBMOFC010000021.1:0-31143 GCA_049314455.1 Chthoniobacterales bacterium | reverse complement strand
AATTTTATTAAATTTTTTTCTTAGAGGGTTCTCCCCTAAACTCCTAACCTTTTAAATCCCTAAACTTCTTGTTCATGAAAGTACTTACTGATCTCTTTGAAACTTTTGGAGTTGATTGGCCTAAATTTTTAGCCCAGACACTTCTTTTTCTTATTGTTTATTTAATCCTCCGTCGTTACGCCTTTGCTTCTGTCATCGCTATGTTGGAAGAGCGTCGCCGTCGTATTGAAGAGGCACAACTCAATGCTGAGAAAATTAAAAAACAATTAGCCGAAGCAGAAGTGCGTTATGAAGAAATCCTTCGCAAGGCCAATCTCGATGCACAAAAAATGATCGATGAAGCCCGCGCTGCAGGAGAAGCATTGATGACTAAGGAGACACAACGTGCCATTAAGGATGCTGAAAGTATTATTGCACGCGCCCAAGAAGTTACCTTGATCGATCGTCAACGCATGATTGAGGAAGTCAAAAAAGAGATGCTGAGTCTCGTTGTGGAAACAACCTCTAAGGTTACTGGAAAAATCCTCACTTCGGATGATCAGCAACGCCTCTCCCAAGAAACTGCGGCTGCGCTTACTGCATAAATGAAGTTATGAAACTTTCTCGCGAAGCTAAGCGCACAGCCCGTCAACTCTTCGATGCCTCCTGTGTCAATGGCCATGTAGATCCAGAAAAAAGCGTGATCATTGCAGAAACGATTCTCTCCACGCGCCCACGATTTGCTTATGGACTTCTCAAAGAGTTCACACGTCTGACACGATTAGAATTAAATCGTCATCAAGCTGTCATCGAAAGCGCCACCCCTTTGGACTCCTCATCAAAAGCCCAAATCACTGCTGCCCTCCAATCACGCGATGATCAAGTTTCTATTTCTATGACCTTAAATCCTGCACTCCTAGGAGGCGCTCGCATTCGTCTTGGCAGTGATGTCTGGGATGGAAGCATCTCTGCAAAATTAGAAAAGCTAAAAACTACTACGATCGCTTAAATCTTACTCAAGAAATTTTTTAATTCTTCAACTTCAACTTTTAACTTCAACTCCCAAAATGAGCACTCTCCTACAAGAACTAGAACAAAAAATTGAGGCCTTCCGTGCCTCTACGGTCACCAAAAGCAATGTTGGTATCGTCCGAGAGCTAGGCGACGGTGTTGCCAGAATTGAAGGCCTTAGCGGCGTTATGCTCAACGAAATGTTGCAATTCCCTGGGGGCATTTATGGGTTGGCTCTCAATTTGGAAGAGACTGAAGTCGGAGCCATCATTCTGGGTGATTACACCAAAATTAGTGAAGGAGATGAAGTCACAACAACAGGTCGCTTACTTCAAGTTCCCGTTGGAAAAAAACTCTTGGGTCGCGTTGTCGATGCGTTGGGTCGCCCCGTCGATGGCAAAGGTGACCTTGGAAGCACCGAATTTTATCCTGTAGAAAAAATTGCCCCTGGTATTATTAAACGCCAAGGCGTAACACAACCAGTCCAGACAGGGATTATGGCTATTGATGCCATGGTTCCGATTGGCCGTGGGCAACGTGAATTGATTATTGGTGACCGTGCAACAGGAAAGACAACCATTGCCATTGATACCATTATTAACCAAGCACGAATCAACCGTGCCGGAGAAGAGAGCAAGGATCCTAACTTCCGTCCTCTCTATTCCATTTATGTGGCCATTGGTCAACGTGTCGCCAATGTGGCTCGTGTGATTAGCGCCCTAGAAGAACAAGATGCACTCAAGTACACCATCATCATCTCCTCAACTGCTTCCAATGCTGCTGCAGATCAATATATCTCTCCTTTTGCTGGAGCAGCTATGGGAGAATGGTTCATGGATCATGGCATGGATGCCTTGATTATTTTTGATGATCTTTCAAAACATGCAGTGGCTTATCGTCAAATCTCTCTTTTGCTCAAACGCCCCTCGGGACGTGAAGCCTATCCTGGAGATGTCTTCTACTTGCACAGCCGCTTGCTAGAGCGTTCTGCACGTCTTAGTGAAAAAGCAGGTAATGGATCACTCACAGCGCTTCCCATTATCGAAACACAAGCAGGTGATGTTTCTGCTTACATTCCAACCAATGTGATTTCGATCACAGATGGTCAGATCTACCTGGAAACCGATCTCTTCTATCAAGGTATCCGCCCTGCAATTTCTGTCGGCCTTTCAGTTTCTCGTGTCGGTTCTGCAGCTCAAATCAAGGCAATGAAACAAGTTGCTGGCAAATTAAAAGGTGATCTTGCTCAATATCGCGAACTAGCAGCCTTCGCGCAATTTGGCAGTGATCTTGATGCACGTACCAAAGCTCAACTCGACCGTGGACAGCGTATTGTAGAGCTTTTCAAGCAGGGTCAGCACAAACCACTCTCAGTGGAACTTCAAGCCGCCATCCTCTGGGCCATGCAAAACGGATACTTCAATGAAGTACCTGTCGATAAAATCCAGGAATACCAAGGCAAGATCGAAGAATTCCTTTCCACACGCAAAGAATCTATTCTTGCGAGTATCTTAGTAAAAAAAGCATTTGATGAAGCACTCGAGAAGGAGTTAAAGGCTGCTCTTGATGAATTCAAAAGTGTCACTGCGTAACGATTTTTTCTTTTTCAAAAATGCCTAACACTCGCGACATTCGACGCCGGATTAAGTCAGTCAAAAACACCGCTCAGATTACCAAAGCGATGGAGATGGTTGCCGCTTCCAAGATGCGTCGCGCTCAGCAAGCGGCCACAGCTGGACGTCCTTATGCTGAAGTACTCAATGATGTACTCGTCTCCTTACGTGACCGTGTTGATAAAGATTCTCATCCCCTCTTAGCCCAACGCGACGTAAAGAAAACATTGGTTATTTTACTCACTTCTGACAAAGGACTCTGTGGCGCTCTCAATACCAACGTGCTACGCGATGCCGCATTACTTGATACTACTTCGACGTTCTTTGTCGCTGTAGGCCGCAAAGGAGCCTCTTTCCTGACACGTACTGGACGTCAGATGATTGCTGATTTTACACTGCCCGACAATCCCACGTCTGCGCAAACAAAACCGATCTCACAATTTTGCTTGGATCAATTTCTTGCTGGTACGATTGATCGAGTCACTATTCTTTATCCAAAGTTCATCAACACCTTGGTACAGCGCCCGGTCAATCTTCAATTGCTTCCCATCACAATGGAAAAGGCTTCGGGAATGATTCCATCGCCTAATGCTATCTCGGCTTTGGGATCCTCTGCAGCAAGCACCCAGGCTCCTTCAAAACTCTCTGATGCCAATCAAGAGATTGGGGAATATCTCTTTGAACCGAGTCCGGAATATGTGCTCAATGCAATTCTCCCCTACTCGTTTCATTTTGAAGTCTTCCAAAAAATCCTCGATGAACGTGCTTCCGAACAAAGTGCTCGTATGGTTGCGATGAAAGCTGCAACGGACAATGCGAAGAATCTCGTTAAGGATCTTACCTTGGAATACAACAAGGCACGTCAAGCAAGCATCACCACAGAACTCCTGGAAATTACGACTGCTCAGATGGCACTAGGCTAGCTGCGTTGCGGCTAGCAGTTTAAGTTTTAAGTTTAAGTAATTTTCATCCTCACAATAACTTTTCTCTTATTTTAACACTTTCACCTTATTTTTCAAAACTCACTTTTTAAAACTCAGCTTTAACTTCAACTTTTAACTTCAACTATGTCATTCAATAATACTGGTAAAATCGTTCAAATCATCGGCCCTGTCGTGGATGCTGAATTTGACCTCAAAAATGGACCTCTTCCAAAAATTTATGAAGCTCTTGAAGTCGAGCACACCTACGAAGGTGTTGCGATCAAAGTAACGCTCGAAGTCCAACAACAACTTGGCGAAAACTGGGTGCGTGCCATCGCCATGTCTTCGACAGAAGGTCTTCAACGTGGCCTCCCTATCAAGGCCCTTGGAAAGTCCATCTCTGTCCCTGTTGGCGAAGGAATCCTGGGTCGTATTATGAATGTGACTGGAGAACCTGTGGATGAGCGCGGTCCTATCGAAGCAACAAAATATTATCCGATCCATCGTGATGCACCCACTCTTGTAGATCAAAATACAAAATCCGAAGTCCTCGAAACTGGCATTAAGGTCATCGATCTCATCTGTCCCTTCATCAAAGGTGGTAAAGTTGGCGCTTTTGGTGGTGCTGGTGTCGGCAAGACGGTTGTCATCATGGAACTCATCAATAATATTGCCAAAGGTCATGGTGGTTACTCTCTTTTTGCAGGTGTTGGAGAACGTACCCGTGAAGGAAACGATCTCTATCATGAAATGAGCGAAGCAGGTGTTATCGTTCAAGAAGAACTTAAAAAATCAAAAGTAGCCTTAGTCTATGGTCAAATGAATGAGCCTCCAGGAGCTCGTCTCCGTGTGGCATTGAGCGCTCTTTCCATGGCGGAATATTTCCGTGATGAAATGAATCAAGACGTGTTGCTCTTTATCGATAATGTTTTCCGTTTCTCTCAAGCAGGCGCTGAAGTTTCCGCATTGCTGGGACGTACTCCTAGTGCTGTCGGATACCAACCTACCTTGGCTTCTGAAATGGGCGATCTGCAAGAGCGCATCAGTTCTACAAAGAAAGGATCCATCACCTCCTTCCAAGCGGTCTATGTTCCTGCTGATGATTTAACCGATCCAGCTCCAGCAAATACCTTTGCGCATTTGGATTCCACGATTGTGTTGGAACGTTCCATTGCAGAGTTGGGAATTTATCCAGCAGTAGATCCTCTGGCTTCCACTTCCAAAGCACTCTCTGCAGACGTTGTGGGAGATGAACATTATAATGTTGCCCTTGGCGTTCAGAAGGTGCTTCAACGCTATAAAGATTTGCAA
This sequence comes from Chthoniobacterales bacterium, assembly GCA_049314455.1. Taxonomy (GTDB): domain Bacteria; phylum Verrucomicrobiota; class Verrucomicrobiia; order Chthoniobacterales; family UBA6821; genus CAIWMF01. Next base: position 26,306 of record JBMOFC010000021.1, on the reverse strand, counting down.
GACATCATCGCCATTCTAGGTATGGATGAATTATCACCAGAGGACAAACTTACCGTGCATCGCGCTCGTAAGATTCAACGTTTCTTAAGCCAACCCTTCCATGTTGCGGAGGTCTTCACGGGAACTCCTGGTGAGTATGTTTCTGTTTCCGAAACTATTCGTGGTTTCCAAGAAATCTTAGATGGAAAGCATGATGATCTTGATGAAGCCGACTTCTATATGAAAGGAACCATCGACCAAGTGGTTGCTTCTGCTAAGAAGAATTAAAAGTATGGCAACTCTTCACCTTGAAATTGTCACTCCAGAAGCACTCAGCTACCAAGCCGATGTCGAGGGTGTTGTTGTTCCTGGAGTCGAAGGGGAACTAGGAATTTTGCCACAACACGTTCCTTTGATGACACAGATTCTTCCTGGAGAACTGCGCATTCAACAAAAAGGCAAAGAGCTACGCATGGCTGTAGGAGAAGGATTTTTAGAAGTGCGTCCTGACCGCGTTTCTATCCTAACAGACATGGCACTTGAAGAAGCAAATATCGATGAGCAAGCCGCAGCCAATGAAGTAGCCCGTGATGAAAAAAAGATCCAAGACAACCGTCTCTCGGATGAAGAACTTGCTACGGTACAGGCTTCATTACAACGGTCGCTGGCTAAGCTCCGTGTCAAGCGCCGCCACTAAAACCTTGTCCTAAACTCTACTGAAATTGCGCATTGCGGCGTCACTGTGGTGCTCGCCTCGTCGAGTACTATAGTACACTCCTCGGCTGTGCTCCTCGATTCCTTGCACTGCATCAATTTCAGCGAGTTTTGAACAAGGTTTATCTGAACTTGCTTCTTTAATTGAGCTGCATGGGCAATTTCTATTGCTTTTAGAATTCATCTTTTTAACAACTAACCCGCAACTAAAAAATGAACCTCTTAGAACAAATCGATCACGATCTCAAGGAAGCTATGAAAGCCCGTGATGCTTTTAAATTGGGCACGTTGCGTCTCGTCAAGTCAGCACTGAAGTATGCAGCTATTGAAAAAGGGGGCGTTGCTACTATTCTTTCTGATGAAGATGCTGCTGCTGTGCTGCGCAAACAAATCAAGCAACGTGAAGATTCTGTGACAAGCTTTGAACAAGGAGGTCGTCCTGAGCTTGCGGAGAAAGAAAAAACTGAAATTGCCATTTTAAGAGCTTATCTTCCTCAAGGACTTTCCGAAGCTGAGATTGAACTCCTCGTGCGTGAAGCGATCACAGAAGTTGGCGCCACTTCCAAAGCCCAAATGGGAGCCGTCATGAAAGCAGCCCAAGCAAAAGCCGCAGGACGTGCTGATGGACGGCAGTTGAGTGCTGTAGTTCAAAAATTATTAGTATAACTTTGAACTAAGTTGAAGTTACTAGTTTAAGTTGAAGCAGAGGAGCACCGGTTATAGAACTGGTACTGAGTTAGCCAAGCAATCTCCAAGTTGCGAATGTTGAGTTCACTTTATTTTTTCTTTTGAAACAATGAGAGCACTTCGCGAACAGCTCGCTGAGCAAGGATTCTTGTTGTATCCAGTACGGTGAGGCTGCAGTTATGAGAATTTAAAACCAACGGTAATTCCGTGCATGCCAAAGCAACGCCATCACATCCTTGTTTTTTGAAATTTTCGACAATGGTCACTAGTTTTTGAATGGTTTCAAAGCGCGCTATTCCCGTAGGAATTAATTCTGAAAAGAGAGCATATTCAATGATCTCTTGGTCCTCTAGAGCGTTTTAAAAAATTCTGTAGTTGGGTGCATTGTCAGAACACGACCTGACGGGAGTCGGTCGGGCAGACTGCCGTTAGGCAGCCCAGCAAGGGCGAGGTGAGCTTCGCAAAGCGAGTCAAACGAGGAGCGCAGAACCGCAGTGTAGCCAGCGATACTCGAGGACGCGAGCACCGCCTGCGCGGGGATGACGTTCGGAGTTGACACCACATGGCTCGGCTACAGAATTTTTTAAAATGCTCTAATAACTTTGTTAATAGTATTTGCCGGGATAATAACAAAATCTGCACCAGAAGCAGCTAATTGATTGATACTGGCAACCATTAAATCTTCAACGCTATTCCAATCATCCCTTTTTTGAGCCTCATATTTTGGTCCAAAATTTGGCTGATCTAAAATGATATTCGGATGTTGATGTGCAGGAAAATGAGGCAAGCATTCTTGATGAATTTTGTGAATACAATCAAGTACGCCAGGCATGGTCACACCTGCTACTCCAATAGTTGGCATGGTAGAAATGGCCATTGTTTTAAGTTTTTATACCACTCTTAGCGGAGATAATTCTGAACCACGTTCAGATCCGCTGGATAAGTAACTTTAATATTAGGCTCTCTATTTTCGATGAGTCGAACTTTAACTCCTTGTTGCAAAAAAGCAGAGACTTCGTCTGTATACAGTTTTTTTTCAACATCGATTTTATTATTAATTTTCTTAAGGGCAAAATAAGAAACAAGGTCTATAGCACTAAAAACTTGCGGCGTTTGCATGGACCAAAGGCCCTGACGATCGACGGTTTCTTGAGCATAGCCATCAACATCGGCACGATGGAGTGTTTCCACCACGGGAAGAGCTAAGGCGGCTGCTCCCTCTTTGTAAGCAGCTCTACAGACCGATTCAATCTGTGCACGTGTGATGAGAGGACGTGCTGCATCATGGATTGCTACAAATTGAGTGGAAGCAGAGAGTGCTCGAAGTGCTTGAAGGCCGTTCTGAACAGATGCATAACGGGTTTTCCCTCCTGAAATGATATGAGTCATCGCAGTGAGATGCGGAATTTTTAAAGAATCCACAATTTTCCGGAACTCTGCTTCACGTCCTGGTGGGACCACAAGCATGATCGAAGAGATAAACGGTGTCTCTGAAAATGCCCTCAGACTGTAGGTAATCAGTGGCTTTCCATGGATAGTGGCCATCAACTTATCACTACCAAAACGCGTGCTTGATCCTGCAGCAACAATGAGGGCTGCTGTTATTGGTGAAGAAACTAATGAATGATTCACAGCGATGGAACGAGACGAGAAATCACTTCAGCTCTCGCGCAGCGAGTTGTCTTTCACAAGCCGTGACCGTATTCTGCATCAGCATCGCAATGGTCATCGGCCCCACCCCTCCAGGAACAGGTGTGATGGCGTAGCATTTTTCTGCAACAGCTTCAAAATCGACATCCCCTACAAGCCGATAACCGCTGGGTTTAGAAGCATCTGCAATCCGATTGATGCCGACATCAATGACCACAGCGCCTTCGCGAATATGCTCTGCACCGAGTGCATGAGGTCGACCAAGGGCTGCAATGACAATATCAGCGCTACGCGTGATGGCAGCAAGATCCGGTGTTTGAGAATGAGCAACAGTCACAGTAGCATCTCCTCCTAAGCCCTTTCTCAGGAGCAAGAGAGCCATCGGTTTTCCTACAATAAGGCTACGTCCTACCACGACCACATGCGCTCCACGCGTGGGAATGTCATAAGTAGTGAGGAGATGCTGGCACCCAAGTGGGGTACAAGGAACAAAGCCACTTGGATCATCCATGGCTAGCTTCGCAACATTAAGCGGATGAAAACCATCCACATCTTTATTAGGGTCAATAGCCAAAGTGATGGCCTTTTCATCGATGTGCTCAGGGGGTGGTGATTGAACAAGAATGCCATGGATCTGTGGATCACGATTGAGCTGCCCTACAATTTTTAGCAACTCGTCTTGAGTTGTATTGCTTGGCAATTCCAACTTTTGCGAATACATCCCAAGCCTCAGACAGGTTCGATCTTTATTTCTGACGTAGGCTTGTGATGCTGGATTCTCACCAACCAGCACAACCGCCAGACCTGGCGTAATACCCCGTTGTTGTAAGAGGGCAATACGTTTTACTGTTTCCGCTTCAAGAGCAGCAGCTGTTTTTTTTCCATCAAGAAGAATCATGGGTAGAGTCTGTTTTAAGGTTGCTAATTTTTGAAGATAGACGTTTTGTAGTTTGGAAATGGCATTAGATGAAACCAAGCAAGGAGTAATGAGTAACAAGTTTAATCAACTCTTCTTCCTCTAAATCACTCAACACTGCTCAGGTTCTTCCTGAGGAGCCAGAGCGTTTTTTTTTAAAAGTTTTTCAAGCTTAAGCCGCTCTGGTTCTAGGTCATCAAGCGAGGGGTCAATGGTGATGTAACGATCTAAGGTAATATCAACACGAGAAAAAGGAATGGGAATGGGAAATGCATCCCATGTCTTAAGTCGAAAAGCATGATGGTAGCGTGCGTGAAGTGGCAGGATCGGAGTGGCTGTTTTTTGTGCTAAAAAAATGACACCAGGTCCAAGTGAATATTTTGGGCCACGTGGGCCATCGGGCGTGATGGCGAGATCATAGCCCTCTTCTAATTTTAGCGAGAGCTCTCGAAGGGCTGTAGAACCACGGCGCGAGCTAGAGCCACGTACAGAGCCCATTCCAAGCCTAGCCATCACGCCTGAGAGAATATCTCCATCTTTACTGGGACTGGTCAGAACCACGACTCCCTTGCGCGTACGATGATGATATTTTCTTAAAAAACCAACAGCGATGGCCGGAATGCGATTGTGCCAGAAGGTCATGATGACTGGCTTTGAAAGCGGACTAGAAAGAAATCGAGCATGATCAATAACTCGTAGACGCAGTGTCCTAAAAAGCAGACGAGCCACTAGTGCTGCAAGAGCAGCTAAAAATTTTTCTCGGTTGAATTTTTTATTGAAATTCTTCACTGGACTTTTTGCATTCCATAAATTTTTTTAAATGATCGCGAAGCGCTAAAAACTTCAACTTCAATTTCCTCCCCATCGATAAGCCTCGGGCAGGTTTATTCCGAGCTGATCTAGCACGCGAAAAACAACTGTATCCGCTAATTCCTCGAATGTTTCAGGCTTGCTATAGAACGACGGCATTGCTGGCAGCATGGTCGCTCCAGCCTCCATCACAGTAACAACATTGCGAGCTTGAATCAGATTCCATGGGGTTTCGCGAACGACAAGGATAAGTTTTCGTCGTTCTTTGAGAAAAACATCTGCTGCACGCAAAATCAGAGAATCGCTCGTGCCAGCAGCAATACGACCCACTGTTGCCATCGTACAAGGGATAATAATCATTGCATCAAAAAGTGCAGAACCACTTGCAAAAGGAGCATTCATCGATTTTTCCTGATATTGATGAGTTCCCTCAGGAATTTTTAAGGAGCCAATTTCTTGACGAATCACCTGCTTAGCATAAGTACTGAGCATCAGATGTAGTTCGTACCCTTTTCCTTCTAAATGATGAAGGAGACGTTGAAGATAGATGGAACCACTGGCTCCGGTTCCAGCAATGAGAAGACGCATTCAGAAAGAGTAATGGGTAAAGAGTAATGGGTAAAGAGTAGTTTTTATAACTTAGTTCTTGCCATCATCGCTGTAATAGAGCATTCTTTCGGACTAATTTTTCCGGCCATGACCATCATAGAAACTATCGAACAAGAGCAACTCAGAACAGACCTCACTCCTTTTGAAGTGGGTGATACTATTCGCGTCCATACCCGCGTTATTGAAGGTGATAAAGAACGCATTCAGATTTATACAGGGATCGTTATTGGTCGTAGAGGTAGTGGCATCAATGCTTCTTTTACTGTTCGTCGTGTTTCCTATGGAGAAGGAGTAGAGCGTGTTTTCCCCCTTCATTCTTCAGGTATTGCTAAGATTGAAGTTGAGAAACGTGGATCTGTCCGTCGTGCCAAGCTCAACTATCTTCGTACGCGCAAGGGTAAGTCGGCGACTGCTGTCAAGGAGCGTTCTGCAGACAAGTAGTTTCTGTTAAAAATTCTACTGATGCGGCAAAGAACTGTGTCGCATCGGTACGTCATTCCGGCAAAGGCGGGAATCGCTCCACCCTAGTACCTTGAGTACACTCCTTCGCTCCTTGTTCTTCATCCTCATCAGCAAATTTTCAACCGAACCTTTGCTTTGGACGGTTATTTGAATTTTATCTGGAGCATGTTAAAAATGCGAATGACCTTACCATCTTCAAAACGCTATCCAACATTGGAAGCCGAAGAGCTTTTGTGGTCACAAGGAGTACGACCTATTGCTGGAGTTGATGAGGCTGGTCGTGGGCCGCTAGCAGGACCAGTGATTGCTTCGGCTGTTATTTTGCCAGAGGTTTTTGATAATTTTTTACAACAATCATTAGCCCTCTTGGATGATTCAAAAAAACTACGGCCTAAGGTTCGAGAAGAACTCTTTATTATAATTACTACGCATCCTGAAATTTGTTGGTCCGTGGGTGAAGCAAGTGTGGAGGAGATTGGTGATTTCAATATTCTTCGTGCTACGGGACTCGCTATGCGACGTGCTTTGCTCGCCTTGAAGAGAAAGCCAGCTCATGCCTTGGTGGATGGATTGCCTGTGCCTGATCTTCCTGTTCCCCAGACGGCATTAGTCAGAGGTGATGGTTTGTCACTCAGCATTGCTGCTGCTAGTGTGATTGCCAAAGTGACCCGTGATCGCATCATGGAGGAACTCGATCGCGCTTTTCCTCACTATGGATTTGCACGTCATCGTGGTTATGGAACTCAAGAACATTTAAAACAACTGAGTCACTATGGACCTTGCCAGCATCATCGACGCGGTTTTCGCCCCGTGGACCAAGCCGCCTTCCGCTTCTAAAGGAGCCATGACATTAGGCGCTTGGGGAGAGCGTGTCGCGGCAAGGGAGTTGCATCGTCATGGTGTTAAAATTCTCTACCGTAATTATCGAGCTCCTCATGGAGGCGAAGTGGACCTGGTCTGCAGACACGGTGATACGCTTCTTTTTGTAGAAGTCAAAACGCGACGTATCGAAAAAAATTTTCGCCCCATGGATGCCGTTAATCACAAAAAGCAAGATTTGATCAAGCGTGGAGCCCTCTCCTGGCTTCAATTGCTAGGGAATCCTGATATTCCTTTTCGCTTCGATGTCGTTGAAATTATCACCACAAAGCCACTTGAAATTCGCTGGATCGAAAATGCGTTTTCATTGCCAGATCCTTTTCGGTATTAATGAACGATGAACAAACGCATTCCCTCCTCCACCACGAGAGAAAAAACAGCAGGGGGACCTGAAGACGCTATTAGTGGACTTGTGGAACGAGTCACGTTTCATAACGCAGAAAATGGTTTTTGTGTTTTAAAGGTCAAAGTAGAAAATCATCGCGATCTTATCGCCGTTCTTGGAACACTCCCTGCTGTGGCCCCTGGAGAATGGATTACTGCTCAAGGAACCTGGGAACGGGATCGCGAGCATGGGCTTCAAATGAAGGCTCGCACGCTCAAGACACAACCCCCAACCTCGCTAGAAGGAATTGAGAAATATCTTGGAAGTGGCCTCATCAAAGGAATTGGTCCTGTCTATGCCACAAAACTTGTCAATAAATTTGGAGAAACTGTTTTTGATATTATTGAACATCAATCCAAACGTCTGGAAGAAGTCGAAGGAATCGGAACAGAACGTCGCAAGCGCATCAAAGAGGCCTGGGCAGAACAAAAAATCGTCCGCGACATCATGCTCTTTCTGCATGCCCATGGCTTGAGCACGAATCGAGCAGCTCGGATTTATAAAACTTACGGCGAGGGAGCCATTGAAACCATTCGTGCTAATCCCTACACCCTTGCTCGTGATATTCATGGCATCGGATTCCATTCAGCCGATGCGGTTGCAAGCAAGCTTGGCTTCGAGCCAGACTCACTCCTTCGTGCACGCGGAGCCATTGATCATCTTCTCACTGAGGCAACTGGAGAAGGCCATTGTGCCTTGCCTCGCGAGGAGCTGATCCAAGGAGCCATGCAACTCTTAGAGGTCAATGAAGAAGTTGTCACAGGTGCCTTGGAACGTCATCTCCATGACGCTCATGTGAGTTTAGAAAAAATTTATGGAAAGGAACTCGTTTTTTTACCACACCTACGCGTGGCAGAAGAAATCATCGCACGTCAACTCCATCGCCTCGCTGATGCAGATGCCCCCTCCCCGTTCATCGATCCAGAAAAAGCAATCCCTTGGGTTGAGGAAAAAACAAAACGCATTCTCTCTGAAAGTCAACGCAAGGCCTTAGCCACTGCCTTGCAGCATCGTGTTGTGGTGATCACCGGCGGTCCGGGTGTGGGCAAGACAACACTGGTGCAATCCTTGCTCACGATTTTAAGAGCTAAAAAACTCCGTTGCCTTCTTGCTGCTCCCACAGGACGTGCTGCACAGCGGCTTGCCACCGCAACAGGACTAGAAGCAAAAACACTCCATCGTCTGCTCGAGTTTCTTCCTGCCAAAGGAACTTTTGCACGCACGATTGATAATCCTCTTGAAGCTGATGCTGTCGTAGTGGATGAAATTTCTATGGTCGATGTGCCACTCATGAGTCGCCTCCTCTTGGCTCATCCACCAGAGGCACGGTTGATTTTAGTCGGTGATGCCGATCAATTACCAAGTGTCGGCCCAGGGCTTGTTCTTCCTGATATTATTCGTAGCGGTTTAATTCAGGTTGTGCCACTCACTGAAATTTTCCGTCAAGCACAAGGGAGTCAAATCATTCAAGCAGCTCATGCCATCAATCAAGGGATCTTACCTGATTTGACCAATACAAATGAGAGTGCCGATTTCTTTTTTCTTGAACGAGAAGATCCTGAACAGACGGTGATGGCGCTTATAACGATGATTCGCGAACGCATTCCAAAACGCTATGGGCTTGATCCCATCGATGATGTCCAGGTCCTCTGCCCGATGCATCGTGGAAGTCTTGGCATTCAAGAGCTCAATCTTCGACTGCAAGAAGCCCTCAATCCAAAACGTCCTGATCGGATGGAACACCAGGCTTACGGACTTCTTTTTCGCGAAGGAGATAAAATTATTCAGACGAGTAACAACTATGACAAAGAAGTCTTCAATGGCGATATTGGGCGTATTCTTTCCATCGATCATAGTGAAAAAACAATGAAGGTCCGTTTTGAAGAGCGCCGCGTCACATATGATTTTTCCGAACTCGATGAAGTGACCTTGGCCTATGCGATCACCATTCACAAAAGCCAAGGTTCCGAATTTCCCGTCGTTGTCATGCCACTTGCCATGCAACAGTATCTCCTACTCCAGCGCAACCTCCTCTACACTGGCGTCACACGCGGACGCAAACTCGTACTGCTACTCGGTCAGCGCAAAGCCCTCATCACTGCCACCCACAACGCCTCTACACGTTATCGACATAGTGGACTCTTGAGTCGATTGGGGTATTCGTTTCAGTAAACGGAACACGCCTCTCTTTGGAGCACTAGCTAGAGCCTGTCCCAAAAAATCATTTTTTGGAACGAGGCCTAAGGCACCAGGGAACAGATTGCAGGCTTCAGGTAAAAATGAGGTCTTTGACAAAATGATAAACCACCAGAAACAATATTTCCTTCAAAATTGATGTGTTATAATGATGTCGTTTTTTATTATTGCTGAAGGCAAGATGCTTCACCTGTAGTCTGCAGCCTGTTCCGTGGTGCCTTGTTCAGAGCACATTGGGTAATCAAGAAGAATGAGAAATCACTTTTCAAAATCAGTTAACTTTGAGACAGACTCTAGCTATTTGTTCTTTAATATTGGAAAAAATTACTCAGTACCATAAAGGGAAGCAACGACCTCTGCCATGCCTGCAACAGCAACTTTAGAAATCAATAACCAAGAATGTATCATCCACCTTGGAGGTGATTGGCAGCTTCATGCTCCTGTTCCATCATGGGAAGCAACTCTACACAATGTCACCGCCTCTACTATTAAACTCACTACAAAAGACCTGGGAACCTGGGATACGGCTCTCTTGCTTTTTTTAATCCATGGACGTGCCTGGTGCCTAGCCAAGAATAAGAGCATGGAGATTTCTGCATTGCCTCCTAATCTACAACGCATCCTCAAGCATGCAGAAGCTGACCCTCATCCCAAAGCGCTGAAAAAGAAGGAATCGTGCTTTGGCTTCCGTTTTTATTTAGGAAATAAAACCATAGAATTCTTTGCCGGAATCAAAGAAGCTGCTGAGTTCCTTGGAAATTGTACGCTTGGTATTTTCCGAATGATGCACCGCAATCAAAAGTTCCGATGGATGGACTGCTTCGTAGAAATGCAACAATGCTGGTCTTCTTCCTTGCCGATTGTGAGTTTTATTAGTTTTTTGGTAGGAGTTATTTTGGCTTTTCAAGCGGCAATTCAATTACAACGCTACGGAGCTGGCATCTTAGTCGTCGACCTAGTGAGTCTCTCTATTGTGAGAGAAATGGGACCTATGATGGCAGCAATTGTTGTCGCAGGAGGCGTAGGAGCAGGCTTTGCTGCTCAACTCGGCAATATGAAAGTGGGTGAAGAGATTGATGCACTAGAAACATTAGGGATTTCTGCAATCAACTTTCTAGTCTTACCGCGACTCCTCGCCATCACTATTATGATGCCCATTCTGGCCATCTATTCTAATGTCTTGGGAATCTTAGGTGGCATGTACATCTGCGCTACACTGCTTCACATTCCAGCAGCTGTTTATTGGAATGAAATGCAAAATCGAGTTAGTTTCACCGATGTCTCCAGCGGGATCATCAAGAGTTTTGTTTTTGGGATGATTATTGCTCTTGTGGGATGTTTACGCGGCATTCATTGTGATCGCAATACCGCTGGTGTGGGCCACGCCACTTCCTCTGCAGTTGTGACAAGCATCATGCTCATTATTCTCGCAGATGCTATCTTCTCGGTTATTTACAACGCACTAAGCATTTAGGAGACCGTTTCGATGCAAAAAAATACTGCTGCCATCACTGTAGAAAACGTCACCTGTGCGTACGAAGATGCCATTGTGTTAGAAAATATTTCTTTTTCCGTACACACAGGTGAGCTTTTATTCATCATCGGTGGGAGTGGTTGCGGAAAAACGACACTCTTACGCTGCATGACTGGATTGCTGAATCCGCAGAAGGGAGAAGTCTTCTATTTTGGAAAAAATTTTATCAACACCGATACTGAAGAACGTCGCATGCTCTTAAAATCATTTGGCGTACTCTATCAAAGTAGTGCGCTCTGGAGCTCGATGACTATTGGAGAAAATGTATCACTCCCTCTGGAGCAGTACACATCGCTCCCAAAAAATGAATGCCGCGAAATTGTCTCCCTTAAACTAGCTCAAGTAGGGCTCGCAGGCACCGAGGAACTTTATCCGAGTGAACTCAGCGGAGGAATGAAAAAACGAGCTGGTCTAGCACGTGCATTGGCACTCGATCCCAAGATTGTTTTTTTTGATGAACCTTCATCAGGACTCGACCCGGTTACCTCGCGTGAAATTGATGACTTAATTTTAGAAGTGCGTGATACGTTAGGAACCACCATGGTTATTGTCTCTCATCAACTCTCGAGTATTTTCAGAATTGCCGATCGTATCTTGGTCCTTGATCATGAGACAAAGGGAATTATTGCCGATGGTGCACCTCGTTGGTTGGCACAGCAGAGCAGTGACACGCGTGTGAGAAATTTTTTAAATCAGTCGTAACTGCCAACGTACCGTTGGCACTGTTGAAACGTTGAAGAGTTGACATGAGGCTCATTTTTAACAGTTTTTTGTGATTCCTAGAATCAATAATATCTTTGCTGTCGGTTTTTATAACATTTTCATCGATACTTCATTTTTTCTTTTAACCCTTCAATACTACTAATGTTATTTTATTTCGAAGAAATGAAATGACGTTGGTAGAGACAATCAATTATGAAATCAAAATGGAATCCCGTGAGCGTAGGAAGTTTTGTGATAGGAACTATCATCTTGATCGCCGTAGGACTCATGTCGTTTCAATCACTCTCTTTTTGGAGAAAACCACTTCGTTTTATTTCTTATTTTGATCAATCAGTCCAAGGGTTGGGCATTGGAAGTGACATCAAACTGCGTGGGGTCCTCGTAGGACGCATTGTAGGACTGCATGTCTACTACGACTCCAATAAAAAAAAATCGGCTATTGCTGTGATTGGAGAGCTCACAACAAATCCCATCGTTGATGAATCTGGAAAAGAAATCGACATGACAGATTCTACCAATTTAACAAACCTCATCAATAATGGGCTGCGTGCAGAAATTGATTTAGTCGGTATTACTGGAATGCAATATGTACAGCTCAATTTTTTTGATACTCAAAAACAATCGATGAACGATCCCTCTGGACATGCTCCTTATATCGTCATTCCCACGGTTGATTCGGGCGTTTCTAAATTCACGGATAACCTCTTTGCGATCACTGAAAATTTTAGTAAAGTCGATATGGCAGGTATTTCTAGTGACCTCAAAATACTCCTCTCTTCGCTCAATAAAAAAACGGAAGAATTCAATCTCAAACAAATGAGTTCTCAAATCTCCTCGGCTGCAGAAGCCATCAAAAAACTCGCTCGGTTTTTAGAACAGAATCCTTCATCACTTATTTTTGGAAGAAAGAAGCAATAGCCTCGAGGCTGGAGGCTGGAGGATTTTTGAAATTTAGAAAAAATCAATCGGAAAATATTTTTTAACCTCAGCTCCTATACGACAAGAATCAGTCAACAGAGATAGAACGTTTTCAAAATTCGCTGAGGCAGATGAGGAGCAAGAAGCGACGGCGCGCAGACGAGGAGTGTATAGATAATACTTAACGAGAAGAGCACCGGCGCGACGCAGCCCCTCGCTTCATTAGAGCATTTTGAGCATGTTCTACCAGCCTTCAGAGACTCTGCTAACAATAGCCTCCGCCGCCCTCTGCGCAGCGATGGGGTAATTGATATTTTGATCTGTGACGAGATCCGAATTCACGTTGTCTGAATTGATGAAGAAGGGAACATGCCCTTCGACCCGACCTTTAAGAAGGAGTGCTCCTGTGAGACGATCTTTAACGGCAAAGTCGACGATAATAATTAATTCAAACTCTGAAGTCTGCATCACGTTGCTAGCATAGACACGCATAGGCTGACGTTTCACACTCACGATGGTGCCACCCAGATTGGCATCGGCACGATCTGGTGTTTCGATACGATAGGTGCCATCTTGTTGAAATTGTTTTGCTACTGCATCGGCTGTTTGAGCCTCTAGACGAGGAATCAAGGTATCGTTTTTAAAAGTCCCTACAGAAATCGTATTCACACGACGCATGGTTGTTGGTTTGATTTCTCCGAGCGTGTAGCCGCATCCTGAAAGGGAAAAGCTGATGCTTATAAGAGCGAGAAAAGCGACTAGTTTTTTCATCGAGATGAAGAAGAATGCATGGGTGTTGAAGAAGGAGTGAGATCTTTAAAATTCGCACGCATCTCGGGAAGAGGTGTTGTCTCAGGATGAGGTATTATCTCTTTTTTGGGAGGCCCATCATAGGTAGTAAGAGCTGTTGTTTCCACTTGCACTTGCATCTTGCGGCGCAAGGCCACTTGATCGCCTGAAAGAGGAGTTTGCTGGCCAACACGTAAGGCATCTTCACCAACCTCATTTTTCAGCTCTGCAAGACGTGCTTTGGCAATGGAGGCATTGTGTGTTTGAGGATATTTTCGAATCACTTCGTTATAATAAATAGCTGATGATTTATAATCTTTGGAAAAATCATAAAAACGAGCAATGCGCAATGTATCGTTACTTTCTCGAGCCAACATGGCATCAATATTATCACGCGCTTGGAGTAACTTTTCACTATTGGGATATTGAATAAGAAAATCTTCAAAATTATCCTGCCCCTCCTTTAATGCTGAAAGATCCTGTGAATCTTTACGCATCCCCAGACTCATGTAGACATAGCCAATTTGATAAAGAGCATCATCGCAAATAGTGCTGGTGGGATATTTATCAATCAATTGTTGATAGGCAGCAATAGCCTCCGTGGTCTTTCCTTGGCGCTCTAAAGAAAGAGCGAGGTTAAATTGCGTCAATGCTGCATATTTACTGTAAGGAGCATTAGCCAGCACCGTTTCATACATTTCTTGAGAACGTTCTACTGCTGAAAAAGCAGGGATCCCCAAGAGTTTAATCTTTCTCCCCTGCAAGTAAGAATTGGCTATTTTGATTTGCTCGGCCACAGCTTCTTCAAAGTGAGGGGTCTCAGGATATTTTTTGATCAAGGTGGTATAGGCTTTGAAAGCACCATTATAGTCTCCTTTTTTTGCGAGAAGTTGTGCTACTTGAAATTGAGCATCTGCTGCTTCTTTAGAAAAAGGATGATTCCTCACGATCTGCTGATACTCATGAATGGCTGCTTCTAATTGATTGGAAGTAGCAAGCTCTTCTGCCGTTGGAGCCACCACGTGCGAGGAGTTATCCGTTGCCGCACGAAGAGAGAGCGCAGGAAAAAAAAAGAAAAGAATGAGGAAGACACTAAGCAGCGCTATTCTGTTTTGAGGATAAATTAAAAAAAACAAGTAGCGTTTCATGGAAGTCAGGAAGAGTAAGCTAGATTTCAAAAAAAACAAACGGATTGTTATTTTTTGATCGACGAGAGCTTCATCAAAAGGCATCCTTGCACGCTCTTGTCCTTGGTACGATTCTACATCATCTCAGTGACAAGACTTGCAATATGGGTAGGTACCGAAGCGGTCAAACGGGGTGGACTGTAAATCCACTGGCTTAGCCTTCAAAGGTTCGAATCCTTTCCTGCCCAGTTGTAAACATGCCCAGCTTGCAATTACTATAAAGAAAAGTTTGGATCCAGCGCCATTGCTTCCCTTATCAATTGCTCTGCTTCCATTAGCAATTTATCTAGCTCTTCATCATTACTCTGAATCCTTGATGCTTGAAGATATATTTTTGCCGCTTGAGCATACAGCGCGCGTACATCGGGATCTGTAGCCTCTGCTGCTCGAAAATAGGTCCTTGCTGCTTGCTTTTGTAGGCCACGAATCTCGGGGTCTGAAACTACTGCTGCTCTGACATACGCTTCTGCTGCTTGAACACACAGTGCATTTACAACCGGATCTCTAGTCTCTCCTGCTCGAATACATGTTTCTGCTGCGCGCTGATGCAAAGCACAACTCTCAGGAGCATCCTGACTTCTCTCTGCCGCCAGATTATATTCTTCTGCTGCTTGCAGTCGTAAGCTATAAACCTTCTTATCTGTTGCTTCCGCTGCTTGATCAGCTGCCTCTGCTGCTCTCAGGTTCAAAAAACGACTCTCAAGGGTTGTAGACTCTGCAGCACTCGAATATAGCGCTCCTGAATGCGCAAATGCTAGTTGCATTTCAGGATTCGTAGCCTCTGCTTCTTGGGCATGAGCCCCGGCTGCACTTATGAACAAAGAACGCACTTCAGAATCTAAACTATTTGCTGCTCGAGTATAGGACTCCGCTTCATCAGTTCGTGCTATTTGTATGTTAGAATCCGTAGCAACTGCCGCTTGAGCCAAGGCTCTCTCACTAAGACTTTGCAGACGATAGCGACGTGCTTGTGCAATATTACCAGGATTCTGAATACTTCCTGATAAAGCAATGCCAAATTGCACAGCAGAAATGATGCTATTTCTGGCATGGATAACTGCAGTTTGATAGCGATTTCTTTCGTCTTCTGGAAGAGCATTATCATGAGCCATCCTATTCCACTCCTGAATATTAGTAACATTAGGGAGAATTTGCTCAGCTACTGTTAGAAAATGATTTAGATTCTGTTGCGTTATTTTTAAATTTTTAAGATGCAACACTTGCTTTCCTGGACTCTCTTTATGAAAAGCCTCCACAAATTCTCGGGCATAGGCGATACCTTGTTGAAGTAGTGTTTTAGAATTTTCTAGATAACCTATTTGCTCTACCGAATCCGTTCCGCTCAGCTTAAGAAGCTCCTCATCAATCTCTTTAATTTTAGTATGGAGACTTTCGGTATCTAACAAAGTATGTTTTTCTATTTCTTTGTATACAGCTGCACCAACTTGTTCCTGAATTTTTTCTATGCGCTTCTTTTGCTCGATATCAGGATGGCTATTAGTAGTATTTCCGAAAAGAGAATCATCTAGCTGACTCTCCGTTGTTTCACTCTGATGAACTGGAGCTTGATTAATATGTTGGTCTACGAGCTCGAGAATATCTCTTAATCGAGCAGGCGTTAACGCATCCTCTCCGATTCTTAAAGATCCACCAGAAAGCTGCGTTCTAAGAAGCTTATCCTCGGTCAGAGCTGCGAGGCCTGATTGCCTTAATAGATTTCTGAGTCGATCAATAGTCCCCCTTCCATCTGCTCCGTTTTTAATGAAACTATTCAAGTGATCAACTCGATGTATGATCGTCCCATCATCATGAATGATAAACCTTCCCTCGTTGGGATACTGTGCCAGAGCCTCTCTGAGCGCCTCTACTGTAAGGTGATTTTGGGTAGCCTGAGGTAAAACGGGCACAATATGAGTAGCTGTCAAAGCAGGAGGGTCCTGATGATTGAAAGAAGAAATCACTGCGCCTTCTTGAGTAATGAAAGTAGCATTTGTAGCACTGTTATCCTCTGACGATTGAAGAGGTGGAGCCACCTGTTCAACGGAAATACCTCCACCTAAAGAACCATGTTGAAGAGAACCTTCTATGTCATTCTCAGGCAAAACTGGTAACACGAGAGACAAAGAATCAGGAGTATTTTTATGAATCTCATTCAACATGCAAACAGCAATGGAGTGTTAAGAATAGAGGCTTTTGACAAAAAACTCTTTCTAATATCCAGGATAAGAGCTTTTAAAATACTCTAAATCCGCTGCTCTTCGATATCATAGACATCAAAAAAAGCATAAATGGGACGATTGCGTGGAATGAATTTTGGGATGTATTCTTCCATATATTCTTGAAGACCATCTGGCAGTTCACTCATTCTTTTCCCACGAAGATCGTTGTTCCAATGAATAATTTCAATAGCAGGACGTTTTTTTGCAGTTGTGGTAATCCACGTGGCGACTTCAGCATCAGTAGCACCCGTTGCTACGAACTCCTTAAAAGCCTCATAGGAAATTCCTGCAAAATCCAAAAACATCTCGTCTAAAGGACAGCCAGAATGGTAGTCGCTGGCACAACCAGCAATGACAGAACGACACTTGTCAAGAGCACGAGCAGCGAGAACGTATCCAGCCAAGGTTTCCCTTGGGCTACGAGGAAATTCTTTGGTGAGATCTTTGGCAAGCAGTTTGGTTTTTTCTAATGCGTTCACGGTATTCTATTTTTTCGACTTTGCTTTAATCTTAGCTTTTGCTTGAGATTTTTCTTTCGCACTCTCTCCACGAGCAGCTTTGGGACGTTTTGCTACTTTTATAGGAGCCGCAGCACCAGGTGCCACACGTGTATTGAACAGACTCTTTTTACGAGCTGCTTTATTTTTGTGAATCACTCCTTTTTTCACTGCTTTATCGAGCATACTCGTGAGCTGTTCAAAAACTTTTTTGAGTTCGGCTGCTTCGCCGCCAAGCGCTTTAAGAACTTTTTTCTCGATAGTTTTTAGGCTGGTGGCAACGCTCACATTACGAGCATGACGCAACGCTCCCTGCTTGGCGCGTTTGGTTGCGGAGTCACTTTTTTTAGGAGCAGTTTTGGATGCGTTAGATGTAGCCATAATAGATAGATAAGATTAGATGAGATGCTTATTGGATGAAGGTTGATGAAAAATCTGCTGTCTTTAAAAATTGGAACAACGCTGACCGCTATAAAATTTTTTGAAATCTGCCAAGGGGGAGAATTGAACTCCCGACCAAGGGCTTATGAGTCCCCTGCTCTACCTCTGAGCTACCTTGGCATCGAAGGCCAAGAAGAGTAACACAGAGTCGGCTGAAGAGAAAGTGATTTTTGAATTTCATTATTACTTCGAATAAAATGGGGTTCTAAAATGAAGGAATGAACTTGATCTCTTCTAAAAAATGACACTTTAACCTAACAACGTGAATCGAAATGGGAAATATGGCGTAACGACTTGGTCTCAGGTTGTTTTTTAAAAGCGTGCAGCGCATCTGGATGGTGCGTAAGGGAGTTGAAAAAGCGAGCTGAGGCCGAGTATATTGTGTCAGATTTTCTGTTTCCATTCATGTTTTTAGGTTTAAAGTCCAGCCTCCAGCCTCATCTTTCACAGCGACATCATCTGATAATTATTGCATTGATAAATAATCAAACGCTCCGAACGTTTCCCTCGTTGTAACGTTGCCTCACTCACAGAAACAACAGTAGAAAAAGCACCTGAGATTGTTTCAGGTAGATCTTGCTCTGATTCTGTGGTGATGTAGATCGCATCATGTCCGAGGAACGGACTTGTCTTTGGCTCTTCGGTATAGAGTGGATCCACAACGCCGGCAGCCACCGCATCAGCATAATGAGGCCAAAGTTGGAACTGACTTGAGAAAGAAGGAGACTCTGGTGTGAACACAGAAGGAGCACCTTCCAGCTCGGGATAATGAATCGAAAGCACCGCCCCTAAAAGAGCGGCTAACTCAGGGGTCTCTGCAATGATAAAAGGAGGTGTAGGAGAAGAGGAAGACTCCTGCGAAGGATCTGTTTTTAATGCTCTTAATCGCAGCACCTCCAAGGCAACTTTTTGAACTCCTTCTACGCCACGTGGACTTGGAATAGACCAAGGAGATTCATCTCCTGTACTCTGATTAAAGAAATAAAAAACTAGCAACACGGAGAATCCTCCTGTCGCACAGAGCAATACAAGACCACTTTTTTTTCTCCAATCTGTCTTAAGAAAAAAGTCGACACTACCAGGAAGAAGCGTGGCCAAGAGAACGAGCTGCAATCCAAAAGAAGGGTTATCATGTCCGATGCCTCCAAGGAAAAACAAGAGCGGCACAACCAAAAGAATAAGAAAATAAAAAAGGTCGTTTCCTCTTTTTTTCTTAGAAGAGCAAAATAAACTAGCACCAATACCCCCTACCATGAGAGGAAGTGAAAGTAGTAGCCAGCACCAGGATGATTCTGGGGTCAACCTCCATGACGGCAGATGATAAGACCAAAAGGAACCCCATGTTATATTCGCCCACTGCAGCCAGTCGTGATGAGCATTCCACCAGAGTGGACCAACCCAACCTAAGGCAAAAAGCAACACTGCTGGAACAACCGCTAACCAAGGGATTCCTTGACGCCTTACGATCATGATCGCGATCACGACTGGCAGCAACCATCCGACAGCATAGCTCACTTGAGTCGTAATTCCTAAAAGCAATCCAAAACAAACCCACGAAAGGAGATCTCTTTTTTTGCTGACGATGAGAAACCAACTCCACGCAATCGTCATGATCCAAAAAGTTGCAACAACCATGGCGCCATCCATGACAAGAGCTTCTGCATTGGTAAGCGGGAGAAGATTGAACGCAAGAACGCTCCAAAAGGCTACTTTCTTTCCCCGCAGATTGCGTACGAGCCACCATAATACAAAAGAAGAGAGCAATAACAAACAGGGCGCTAGCAGCCTCACCCCAAAGGAAGAAAATCCTCCGAGTGCCGTACTGAATCGAATCAGCGCAGGGACTCCCGCTGGTCCTTCTACAAACCCCCAATCGAGACGCTCCCCACAAAGCATCAAGTAGGACTCAGGTCCACTTAAGCAACCTGTGGCAGCAAAAAGAAGTCTACCTGCGGTGAGAAGCGAAAGAATAATCCAAAGCATATACCTTCATAGGCTATAGGGAAGAGGCTACAGGCTACAGCTAAAAATCAGATCGTTAATAAAATTGATAGGCTTGATAACAAGAGGCGATTTACGATTGTTAAAGTTTTCAGTTTAAGTTTAACCCAGATATTTCATACTAATTCTGCTGCGGCTTGCGAGAGCCTGATGTATACTACGTCAGCCTCGAATTGCTCCTCGGGCAGCATGAGACTACAGCCACGTCATTCCCGCGAAAGCGGTAACGTCGCAATCCATCGCCTTCCTGGTCTACATCAGGCGGCGCGGCGCCTAGCGACGAATCAGCATCAAATATCCGGATTAAGTGCTGAACTTGAAAATTGTTTTTCTCTGCTTCAGCTTCAACTTGTAACTTCAACTCATCTCTATTTTTCCATGAAAAATAGAGATGACATCAACCATGACTCTTTATCTTCGCATCTTTCGTTATTTTCATCAGTTTTTTTGGAAGACACTGCTTTCGATTCTCCTGATGACTGCTGGCGTTGGGATGAATCTGCTCAAACCATGGCCATTCAAGTATATCGTAGATGGTATTTTGACAAAGGAGATCACCCCTACGACCTCTTCTGCAAAAGCTTTCATTGTGACCTACTGTGGATGGACCTCTCAGGCTGGAGCCATTATTCTTCTTTCCATAGCGCTGATTGCAATCACGCTTTTATCAAGTGTGATTACACTGGCAACTAACACGCTCTTGCTACGTATTGGCCTTCAAGGGACTCTCAAGCTGCGGACAGACCTCTACAGCTGCCTGCAATCATTGCCACTGAAATACCATGATGCACGCCGCAGTAGTGATTCGTCTTATCGCGTCGCCTACGACTCACAATCGATTCAGACAATGTACAACAAAGGATTTTCAACAATCTTTAGCGCTATTTTGATGTTAGTTACGGCCTTCATTATCATGGTCAGGATGGATTGGAAGCTGACCTTAATCTCGCTTGTGGTGCTTCCTCTTTTTGTGGTGAGCATGCGTTACTACGCCGAACGGATTCGCAAAGAATCGACCTCGATTCAAGAAAAAGAGAGCGACCTCTTGGCTACAGCCCAAGAGAGTTTGAGCTCGATACGCATGATTCAATCCTTCGGAAGAGAGGCCTTCGAGGTCGATCAATTTTATCGTCATGCAAAACGAAGTCTCGAAGCCAACTTTCGCCTCAACATTACCTCCACACAAAGCGCCCTAGTAGTTGGCACTCTTATGGCACTAGGAACCTCACTCATGTACGCCGTGGGGGCTTTACAAGTCTTACATTCGACCCTCTCACTCGGTGACCTGCTCGTTTTCGCCTCCTACCTCATCATGTTGTATCAGCCGATTGAACAACTCACCTATACTGCCTGGGCGCTAGAAGGGGCCGCTGCAGGAGCTCAGCGTTGCTTTGAAGTCCTCGATCAAAAAGAAGAAACAAGCGATGCACCGGGAGCCACAGCTCTTGAAAAAGCAGTAGGGGAGATTTGTTTTGCGAATGTCTCCTTTTCCTACACTCCTGCAAAAGCTGTTTTAAAAAAAATTAACTTAGTCATTGCTCCCGGAGAGACAGTGGCCTTTGTCGGTGGCACTGGGACTGGCAAGAGCACGCTACTGAGCCTCATTCCACGTTTCTATGATCCCTGCAATGGTGTTGTTCGCATCGATGGACACGATCTTCGCTCCGTGACAAAAGCCTCCCTACGAGAACAAATAGGAATGGTTTTTCAAGAAACAGTTCTTTTTTCCTCCACGGTGAAGGAAAATATTGCCTATGGTCGAGAAGGAGCTACCGAAGAGGAAATCATCGAGGCCGCTAAGCGCGCGAAGGCTTATGACTTCATCATGGGATTGCCTGATGGTTTTGAAACACATGTCGGAGAGCGTGGCGGGCACTTGAGCGTAGGTCAACGTCAACGCATCGGCATTGCACGTGCTTTTTTAAAAAATGCTCCTATTTTACTCCTCGATGAACCGACATCTGCACTCGACCCCGAAACCGAAAAAGTGATCATGGAGACCATTTTTGAATTGATGCAAGGCCGCACCACCTTGATCGTCACCCATCGCATCGCCACCGTACATCGGCTAAAAAAGATCATCGTTCTCCAAGAGGGTACAATTTGCGAACAGGGAAGTGGTGCCGACCTACTAGCTGCAGGTGGTGCTTATGCGCGTTTGCACACGGCAATGGGGTAAAAAACATTATGAACAAAAAAAAAATTATTGTCTTAGGCTTCATGGGAGGCTGTCCCATTGCTGGGGTTATTTGGCAACACCTTCATTACATCATCGGGCTTCAACGCCTAGGGCATGAGGTCTTCTATGTTGAGGATACCTCTCGTTTTCCTTACGATCCTGCGGCATTTACGATTTCTGATGATTATGGCTACGCGGTACAAACCCTAGCAACCTTAGCAAGAGAACATGGCTTTGTGGAAAAATGGGCTTACTGCGCTCGCTACTGTGACCCCTTTGAAATAGTAGGGATGGAACGCTCACAGCTCCTGGAGCTTTACAAGACCTGTGATGTTGCGCTGAACATCTGTGGATCACATGACCTCAATGAAGACTTAGCGCTCATTCCTCATCTCCTCTACGTTGAGAGTGACCCAGGAGTAGAGCAGATTAAAATTGATCTCAACAATCAAGACACCCTCTCCTTTCTCTCGCACCACAAGCATCTTTTTACCTTCGGCGAACAGATTGGAACACCCGCTTTTGTTGTTCCAACACACGATTTCAAATGGCTTCCCACACGGCAACCGGTGATGACTGATCTTTGGTGCAACACTCCCACAGCCATGCCACCCGCCACAGAAGCTCTCTACACCTCGATCTGCAACTGGTCCACAAGTGGAAAAAAAGATATCCTCTGGCACGATTCAAACTATCTTTGGAGCAAGTCGCTGGAATTTTTGAAATTTGTGGAGGCTCCTAAAAAATGTGGCGAGATTTTTGAACTTGCCACCGATATCAAAAAAGAAGAAGAGCTCGCGCTCTTTGCCAACAACGACTGGCGTCTCATCTTACCACACGATTTGAGCACAGACTGGAAGAGCTACCACCACTACATCTGTTCTTCGAAGGGAGAATTCACCTGCGCCAAAGACCAATATGTACGCCTTCACACCGGATGGTTTAGCGACCGGAGCGCCTGTTATTTGGCTGCTGGCCGACCAGTCATTACCCAAGAAACCGGATTTAGTAATCTCTACGGAAATGGTGTTGGCCTTATCGGCTTTTCCACCATGGAAGAAATTGTAGAAGCCGCACGCTCCATCCGCACTGATTATAAAAAACATTCGCAAGCTGCCCTTGAAATAGCCCGAGACTATTTTGAAGCGGAGAAGGTGCTTGGGTCGCTACTAGAGCGGGCTGGGGTCTAGCCCTTGCTAGAGCCGTTGGCTAGCAACGGCCGTTGAAGCTTGAAGTTGAAGTTAAAGCAAAGGCAATGCATCTATTCATAGAAACAGTGCACTGTTATTCCTAGAAAAGAAGAGACATCTTGTTCAAAAACCCTCACCACTTCTTAGAGCATTTTAAAAAATTCTGTAGCCGCGCCTTGTGGTGTGACTCCGAACATCATCCTCGCGAACGCGGGGATCCAGGAGCCCAAGGATTCTGATTTCGAATTTCTGAAAGCACTTTCGAGATATTCAAACTTGTTCATTTTACGTTCTGCACTCGTTCCCAAGTGGAGATGAAGACGAAGGAATCAAAACCATCTCGATTATTTTGTAATTGTGTAGCTATTGGAAAGCTCAACACAGTTTTTTGAATACGAATTGCTATCTTCATTGTTAACGACTTCGATAACAACTGAAGTCCTTGCCATCTTTGTAGCTTCTTTTGTGTTATCTCTTTCAGCTGCTTGATCCTTCGTGAGCGAGTCGAGCGAATCAAGCGAGTCCTCATCTAATTGGATATAATAAGACACAAATTCACCAGATCCGTCTTTCAGTTTTTGATATGCTATTTTTGTGGTGCCCTCATTTAAAAAATGGACAAGAAACCGTGGAGGGGAACCATCTTTTTTTTCTATTGATATCTTAGCAGTCGGGGTAGTACCTGTGTCACCAGGAAAAGCATAGGTGGTCCCTTGCACGACTGATTTGGACCCAACAACAGCATATTCTATAGCATTCTGACCATAGACACCCATTTTCTGATTTGCGATAGAAACAACTTCATTGAAAGCTTCTCCGCAAAACTGCTTCATTACCTCAACAGCATCTGCATTTCCTACGAGCTCTACTGGCGCTCCTGATGAACTTTTAAGGGTGTAGGAGCTGAAGCGTGGAGCGGTAACAATATCTTTTTCTAATTGAGCTTCTGGTGATGATTCTGAATTTGATTGGATACTCTGATCTAACAGTTCAATCACTTTTGCTCTTGCATCCTCTCCGCCATCAATACGGCTCTCTGTTGGGACAAATACAGCAACACATCTCCTTCTACCAACAGACAATGCGCCAAGCGCTACTGTATTCGATGACGTTACCCTGGTCTCTTGAGGAGAGTTCGCTTTTTCGTGATTCACAGCTGTTACGTTCTCAAACTGAATATTCCCATCACGTGAAGAACCATTCCAAGTAAAAAAACGAGAACAACAAGCTCTAACGCTACTCCACCAATTCGAAGACCTACCAGCATTGGAACCTCCAATTTCAGACATTCCATGACTTGATGAATGCGATGAATCAGATTGTATCAATGAATCTCCTTCTTCATGTGGTGCTGAAGTAATCGATCCATATTCTGACGAATTGGCTCCTAGCAATTCAATGCCTTCTTCTCTAGGAGAAGAGGAACGAGACGAATCGCTAGAACTCCTTGAAGACTGATAGAGAGACCCACTACTCGGAATTTTATTATTAAACATATAGAATAATTGTTGAATGTGATGGCCTCAACAAAGCCAGCAAAATCAAACTGTAATTTCTACTTAAAACAGTAGAGGCTAGCAATCCAAGAAGAAAATCCAGCTGCCCAGCGCTTCGTTCTTTGCTTCAAAGTATGACTAAAATCGTAGGGGAGTCGTCTTATTGTGCTTTTCAAAGAGGAAGTTTCTTCTTCCTCTTCCGGAGAGGATTCGGCGTCACGATACTCTACTAGATTAGGGCTAGGAGAGACTTCGGTGATACGCTCCTCCCCTAACTCTCCTGTCTCCACAACAGCCTCCTGGTGTTCTCCCGCAGCATGAAGGCGCTCGCGTATTTCTTCTAGAGGAAGCTCCGGATCAAATGGTTTTTCTCGCTCGATATCCATAAAAATTCAGATCCTCATCTGACTCCACAAAAAATAGTGAGCACTTTCTAACCCAGATATCTTAGCTGACGTCATAGAGTAAACGCCATTAATAACCACTTCGACCTCCTTATCTTTTCCCATTTACAAAACTCTGAATAAAGCGAAACCATTTCGCTGGTTTTGTAATTTTGTAACTATTGGAGAGCTCGATGCAATTAATAGAATAAGGGCAAATGCCATTAGATTTTTCTTCTTTTTTTAAAAGCTCAAACGTCGCTGCTATCTCTGCAGTTTTTTTGGAGCCTACTACCGATTCTTTCTCATATGGATCAAAAAGATCTATAGCCTCTAGCTGACGCACTCCAAGGTCGATTTGATCAAGCCCATTCCTCTGTTTACGATAGACCGATTCCAACGCACCTTGGGTATAAAATTTGATTATGAAGCCTTCAGAACCATTGAGATTTATTTTTTTTTGAATTTCGAAGCGCTGCAGATTTTGGTTCTTCTTATCCTGACCGCCGATACCCTCAGGAACTCCATATAGCTCATCAACTGGAGCTTCCTTCGAAAAATATGTATGAATAGTCTCCTTGGCCATGGCTCCTACATTCCGACTCATCATCTTAATAATCGCATCAGCAGCATCACCACAAAAAGACTTTAATCCTGCAACAGTGGTAACAACCCGACCATCAATGATACATTGGGTATTCCCTCCAATAACAGTTCTTAGCGTTTCATCTTCGTTTTTTGGATCATTCTGCACTGGCACCTGTTGTGAACTTACAGATACAAAAACTTGTTCATTCAACGCACCACTCACCCTTTTTCTCTCTAAAGAACCTCCTTGAAATGAAGCATTTTCTGGAAGCGTCGTCTTAAGCCAGGTAACATTACATCCATTTCGATTTTCGGCACCAAATGTTTCTTCTTCAGAACTTACTACGGTTGTAGCTGTAAGATCAGGTAATAACTCATACTGATTTTCAAAACTATTGCAGGTTACTAAGAATCGCAGAGGACCTGATATTTCATCGGAATTTTTGCGAAAAGTTAATGAGAAAAGCGATTTTGTATCTGCACTATAATCTTCTAGCGATTTGTTCATACTTGGATTATTTGCAGATGAAGAAGGTTTAGCCCTACCCTCTAAATCAAATTTTACAGTCAGTGATGTGATTTCTCCTTGAGGTGAAGTTTCTTTGGTCACACTGCAGCGACGATGCTTATCCGAAAACGCAGACAATGGTAATTTACCACCTTCAACCAATTCATGTAATTTTGTCGGAAAGAGCGCCATTGTATTTGGATCAACACAAAATTTGAATGCTTCCAAAAAATCGCCGCAGTATTCTTTTAAATGGCCATCAAATTCAGAGATCAAATTTCTTCCTTCTTGTAATTCCTTAATTTCCTCTTCACTTTCAGCGCCTACCTGGAAAGTAAGTTGACCACCGGTCTGACAAATTTTTTT
>JBMOFC010000020.1:0-31384 GCA_049314455.1 Chthoniobacterales bacterium | reverse complement strand
AGAGACAATAACTCCTGCGTATAAAATTCCTAAAAATCATCCGCAAAAGGTATATTTAACGAGAAGTATATTTTCGGACTGTAATTCAAAACTAGACGAAACTGAAAAAGTTCTCTGCTCTCTTATAAAATCTATGCGCACAAAATCACCCAATCTCCAACCTCCAGCCTCTAGCCTCCAGCCTATTATCCCCACCGAACACACCGATCCGATCAATGCGGCAATCCTGGCTATTTCCGAAGATAAGATTACTGGATTTCAAGAAGATCCTTTTTCAGTCATTGCAGAAAAATCAGGACAACCTCTAGGCCTTGTTCTAGA
Source organism: Chthoniobacterales bacterium (assembly GCA_049314455.1). GTDB lineage: Bacteria > Verrucomicrobiota > Verrucomicrobiia > Chthoniobacterales > UBA6821 > CAIWMF01. Next base: position 31,063 of record JBMOFC010000020.1, on the reverse strand, counting down.
GCGTGTTCGAGCTATGTTAGAAGTAGGAACCATTCGCCGGATCCGTCAAACACTTGTTGCAAATAATTTAGCGGATGGAGCACTCGTTGCATGGCGTGTGCCTGAGGAGAAATTGAATGCGGCGTTTGACTTTTTGTTTCAAGAAGATCCTTTTTCAGGCCATGTGGTGATTCGTTCTACGGATGAAAATATTCCAGGAGCCAAATATCGCCTCTGGACGACACTCAAGGTTCCAGCTGGTTTTTCCTTGAGCGACCATTGTGAACTGTTGCTTCAAAAAACAGGAGCCACCTCCTTTCTTTTGCTTCCGGCCAAAGGAATCTTTACCTTAGGTGTGGGGCATGTGCGTCGCAAAAGTTGTGAACCTGGAGATCGAGCGCCAGAGCGTGCCTCGATGATGGTACCGGCAGCTGTTCATCTCTCGGAGCATGAATGGAATATTTTAACTGTCTTAAAAAAAGAATTCACACCGGAGGAGGTTGTCTCTTTTCCATGGCGTCGACGTGCTCAAGAAGCAGGAGTTTCTGAAGAAGAATTTTATGCTGTGGCTCATTCGCTTCAAGAGAGGAAGCTCCTTGGGCGCTTCTCAACGTTCCTAGAACATGTCAAACCTTCAGCAACAGGAGTGCGCGTCACACGTTTTAATGGTCTTTTTCATTGGGCTGTTCCACCTGGTATGGAGGCCGAAGCAGGCGCAGAAATTGGACGCCATGATATTCTCACGCATTGTTATTGGCGTGAGGGAGGTCCTGATTTTTACAATGTTAATATCATGGGGGTTGCCCATGGAACCGATCGTGCACGACTCATGGAGCACAAAGCTGCCATTGACCGGCATCTTGCAGAGTGCAACATACCACTCCTCTACACGAATGTCTTTTGGGGCGGACGCAGTGAAATCAAGCCATCAGAAATTTCTCCTGAGATTTATCGGCAATGGCGAAAGACTCTATAACAAACAGAAAGTTAACTTGTTAATCAGCCTTATGAGAAAATTCATTATTATTGTTTGTTACGCCTGGTGTTCAATAGCAATAGGTCATGCCGCTAATTACTATGTGAGCGTTTCTGGTAATGATAGTAACCCAGGAACAATACAACTTCCATGGAGATCAGTTGATAAGGTCAATGCCACCTCGCTGTATCCAGGAGATAGTGTTTATTTTCATGGTGGAGAAACGTTCCTGGGAAGTCTTCTATTAACACAATCTGGTAGCGACCAACAACCGATTGTTATTGGTTCCTATGGTGGCGCTCAAGCCATCCTTGAGTCTCATGATCAAAATACGATTTATGGTTACAATACAGGAGGTTTTCAGATCGAAAATCTCATTCTTATTAACAGTGGCACTCAGGGAAGTGGGGTTATGTTTTTTACTGATGATGCACCGGGAAAAAATATCCTGGAGTGACCATTAAGTATGTGGAAATAAGAAGCCAACCTGACGAGGGCATCAGCGTTGGTTCTTGGGAATCGACCAATCCAGGCTGGAATTTTTTAAATATTACACATACTCATCTGCATAATAATGGATCAGGAATGAAAACGTATGGCTACACCATGCAAGGGGTTTCCACTTATGCTATAGGATCGATTACTGTTTCTTACAGTGAGTTTGACCATAATGAAAGTTCAGGGCTTGTCATTTGCGGTGCATCGGAAGGTGCAGTTACAGCGTGCAGTTTTCATCACAACCGAAGTACAGGAGGATGCTGGACATGGGGAACTTCAGGAATCGTTATCGATCATTGCATTTCTCATGACAATCTCAAAGGTGATGCTCCTGATGGGTTTGGTTTTGACCTAGATGGAGGTTCTCAAAATTGCACTATTCAATATTGCCTCTCTTATCGTAATGAAACTCCCGGTTTTGTCATTTTTGATTATCCTCAATCAGCCAATACAGCCAATAATGTCATTCGATACTGCATTAGTGAAAATGATGTGCGTTTGGATAAGGAATGGGGGAGTTTTGAAATATTTCCTTGGGGTGATACTCCTATTAAAAACTGCCATATTTACAACTGTGTGGCCTACTTAACGAGTCGTGCTGGTAAAACGAGTATAAGCGGATTTGAAGCCTATGGCCAACAAACTAAATCGGGCTATTATTACAGCGGTAAGACCACGGGATGTAGCTTTCGCAACAATGTCATCTATTTGGACAAGCCTGGTTCGGATATGCGTTTTTTGACATGTAACCCTGGAGCAACCCAACTTACACAAGTTGCCATTCAAAATAATATTTATTACTCTTCTGAACATGAAAGTTCGATTTATTTTCTCGATCGCCTTTATACTAAGTTTGAAGATTGGAAATCGTCTTTTCCTTATCAAGAATCCCTTAATGGAACGAGGTTAGAAAGAGTCATGGATCCTTGCTTTTCCTCGCTGGGGGGTGGTTGTGAAATAATAGATCCTCAAGGGATCAATTCTATAAACTCCTACCGTCCTGCTTTCTTTTCTCCATGTCACAATAACGGATTAGAACTTAATAGGCTTTTTGGAATAGATCAGGGTTCTTTTGATTTTTCAGATAATACGCTGCCTTCAAATGGTCCATTTTCTATTGGAGCATTTCAATAGAATACCTCCACCATTTCATCTCAATATCGCTACTATTTGTGGCAATCAATAAGCCCACTCTTTACTCTCTATTTTTGAATCGTTATCGTTTTTGAATGTCTTCAAAAAATATACGACTCCCATGGCGTGTGACGTTAGATCCAGTCTTTTTGTTTTTCTTAAGGATTTTATTTTTTATTGCTCTAATACAATTCGTAGCTGCTGGTTTCATTCTAGGGCCTCAATGGGTAAGCAGTGTGGCAAGTCATTTGGCAAAAAAAGAGAGGCCTCAACAGACTGCACTTTTACTATCTAAGCCCGAGGTAGTCGCAGTTGCCACAAACGAAAAAACAAAGGAAGGGGGAATGACCCCGCTCCAATCAGCAAAAAATACGAAAACGCTACAAACTCCTTTTTCCTCACAGGCAGCTCTTTTGGAAAAAGAGACTGTTTCAAAAACAGTTTCTTCAGGTATGGAGAGTGGTTTGCAAGCAGGAGAGTGTCTCTCCATCATTAGTATTCAACACCTTCCTGGTGCCGAAGGGGAGCACGTCTTAAAAATTGCGATGAAGGCTCTTTCTCATGAAGCTATTTCCATTCCAGAGGTGAAGGTGCAAGTTTATTTCTACGATCAAGTAGAAGGAGAAGTCGTCGCCAGTAAATCACCCATAACCTCTCGTTGGCTCAATGCAGCCGTCGATTGGAAAAATGGAGAGCCACAACTCCTCCAAGTAACCTATCAACCTGACAACAATAATCCTGATGCCCATTATCTCGGCTATATTGTGGCTGTTTATTACAAAGGTGAATTGCAAGCCTACCGTGCAGATCCTCCAGCCATTACGAATCAATTTCCGATTAGGGTATACATTGGTCATGATGACTTCTAAGTAGAGCGTGTCCGCAAAAGTCTAAAATCGCGCATTGCGGCGTCGCGCCGGTGCTTGCTCTATCGAGTGCCAAGTACACTCCTTCGCTGCGCGCCGGCGCTCCTGGCTCTGCATCGATTTTATTTTTTGCGAACACGCTCTTTTCCTCGTAACAACTCTTTTTACAATGCGCTAGACTCTAGCAGTGCTTGCTCGCATCGATCATACTGCTAAAGCTCAGGACGGCGTCACTTTCTGCTGTGCAGGAGTTGAAGTGAAACGTTTTAAAGCAAAAGAGAGCATGGGTTGCGACTTTTTTGAGCATTGACAGCCGAGAACTGATATGTTGCCAAGTTAGGAGTACACATTTTTTTGAAGTTTGATAGAGTGATCGCACTATTTTTACAGATGCATTCTTCTCAAAAATTTTTTCTGTTACTCGTAGCAGCTTTTCTTTTTTCTAGCTGCGCTTCTTACGATCATCGTTTAAACGATCCCTCCACACGTTATCTTGGATTGAATGAATCACTGGCTTCTCAGGAGCGTGAAACGTTTGCTGATCGTATTTCCTATTGGGATGGAGATGCTATTTCAGGGGCACCTTCCATCACTATTGATTTAAGTGAGCAGAGGCTCTACTACTACAGAGGGAATAAACTCGTCGCTGTTTCTGCAGTTTCTACAGGAGCGGAAGGACGCGAAACAAAAGCAGGTCATTATAAAATTATTAAAAAAGATCTTCATCACGTTTCTTCAGAGTGTGGAGATTATGTCAATAGCCAAGGAGAGGTTATCGTCAAGAATGTGGTTGTTAAAGAAGTCCCGCTACCTTCAGGAGCTCATTTTGTTGGCTCTCCTATGCCCTATTATATGATGATTTATCCAGGCGTTGGGATGCATACAGGATTCCTTCCTGGAGTTCCTGATTCTCACGGATGCATTAGATTGCCCGATCGGATGGCAAAAACTTTTTTTGAAGTAACCCCACTTGGGACGCCCGTTACTGTGCAGAGGTAGAATGCCATTAAGTAAAGAGTCATGAGTTTTTTAAGATGAGTAACAAATTAGCTTTTCGAAACTCTTATTTTAGCAGAAGTGTTTTTTTAAAAATAAAACTTAGAAAGTAGCATTTTCTGTTTGCGCCAGCTACCTTTTACCCTTTACTCGTTACTGCTTTTTAATCTTTCTTCCTATGTCCTCTATTCATGTTGCTCGTCATGGTCAGTCTCTCGGTTCTTTTAGTGAAGAAGAAGTCCGTGAAGGAATCGCTTCGAAGCGGTTTGTAAAAGAAGATTTAGTATGGCGCGTGGGAATGAGTGATTGGCTCCCTCTTCATGAAGTGGCGGATGCTTGGGGCTTTGATGCAAAGGCTCTTGGGGAAATTGTTGTCGATCTCACAAAGCCGCCTACTTTCTTTGAGCCTGCATGGGAAAGGCGTCAAGAGGTAGGCTTTTTGGCTTCTCTGTACCAAACCATAAAAATGGCTCTTTTTTCTCCGAGTTATTTTTTTTCCAAGATGCGTACGACCGGTGGAATAATGGCACCCTTGTCCTATTATCTCCTCATGCATTGCTCTGCAATAACGATTACGATCCTGCTTTTGTTGCCCGTGATTTTAAAGGATCCTGCTTTGATATCACCTCAACTAGCGGCTTTGTCTCACAAAACAGTTCTTGGTGGTGCCATTGGTTTTATTGTATTGAGTCCTTTGATCTTCACTACGGCCATCTTTTTTTCCTCTGGGGTGATGCATTTGAGTTTAAAATTAGTCAGAGGAGCTCGCGAACCTTTTGAGGCAACTTTTCGACTCTTTTGTTATACGGCAGGTTCTCTTGCTATCCTTTCACTATTACCATTTGTAGGTGGAATAGTGGTCATGGTTTGGGGGCTTATCTGTTACTGCATTGGTTTGAAAAAAATACAAGGCCCAACCAATTGGCAACTCTTTTTTGCTTTTTTAATTTCACCAGCGATTCTCTTTTTCATTGCCGTTGTGTTAATCCTACTGGTGGTTGTTGGGAAAGCAGTTTTTTTAAAAAAGCTCTAGTACCCATTTGCAAGAACGGATAGAAAAATGAAAAAGTGCTGCAAAAGAAACACAAAAAACGCAAAAAAATAAATTTTCAGAACCCACTTTCTGAATAGGCGTTCTCTTGCTGCTTCAACTTCAACTTATAACTTCAACTGCACCCGTTCTTCAAACGGGTGCTAAAGCCTCATGGTCTGACTAATCACATCTGGTTTGGCGCACCAGTGCTGGATGGGAGAAGTTTTCTCAATGATTCCGTAAAGGGCAGCAAGAGCTAATTCCTCTCTATTGCAATCAGCACTTAAGTGACCTAGTACGACATGCTGTAACTGCTGGTGCAGGAGCTGAGCTAGTAATGCTGCGGCGTCAGCATTAGAAAGATGGCCGTGGCGTGAGGAGATACGCTGTTTCACGGCCCAAGGACGTTTGGTGTCTTGTTGAAGCAGTTCATCGTCATAGTTAGCTTCAAGCAACAAACCATCAATGTCACGCAACGAATCAAGGACAAGACGTGAGGCATAGCCAAGGTCAGTGGCAAATCCAAACGAGCATTTTTTTTCACGCAAAACAAATCCTACAGGATCGACCGCATCATGAGGAATGGAGAAGGATTGCACGGAAAGGCTCCCGAGTGAAAAAGAAGATCCTGTTTCAAAAATTTTCCAGTGAACGTGTTCTTTTATTTTTCCACGAAGCACCGTGGCCGTATGACGATTACAATAGAGTGGCGTTGCATATTGCTTGCACCATTGTGAGAGGCCTTTGACATGATCTCCATGTTCATGCGTGATAAAGATGCCAGCAATTTCCTCAGGTTCTACCGAGCAAAGTGCGAGACGTTCTCGAAGTTGCTTGGCGCTCAGACCCGCATCCACAAGCACAGTGGCTCCTTCCGAGCGCACGAGCGTTGCATTACCGCTACTTCCACTGGCAAGGATAGTGACTTCGAACATTGACAAAGGATGATTGATTTTTCCTTAAAAGTAAATTTTTTGTCAAAGACTTCGATTTTTAGCTGTAGCCTTGAGGCTGTAGGCTGTAGGCTTTAGAGCCTCATAGCGCCCGTAGCTCAGGGGATAGAGCAGGGGATTTCTAATCCCTTGGTCGCAGGTTCAAATCCTGCCGGGCGCATGAATCGCTTCGCGATAGTTTAAGTAGCCAGTTTAAGTTGAAGCAGCAAGAAAACATCTATTCAGAACGGGGGTTCTGAAACTTCACGCTTTTTTCCGTTTCTTTTGCAGCACTTTTTTTATGTTCCTGTTAACGGGTACGCTTGTTCATAACGCGTTGAAGCTCTTCCACAATTTTATCTGCTGCGTGATTGATGAATACCTCATCACGTCCTTCGATCAAGAGTCTTAAGAGTGGCTCTGTGCCTGAATAGCGGAGCAAGAGACGACCTCTTCCATCAATTTGTTTTTCTACTTCTCCAAGGAGAGGAATTGCTTCCTTGAGTGAAGAGAGTGATGGTTTGGAATTCATACGTAGGTTGCGCTGTGCCTGTGGATATTTTTTGAGGCATTGACGGAGCAGACTCAAAGGTTGTTGCTTTTTCACCATCACATGAAGCACTTGCAAGGCAGCCACAATGCCATCACCCGTCGTGCTGTGATCATGAAAGATGAGATGACCACTCTGTTCTCCACCAATATCAAAACCTCCCTGCTGCATCGCCTCGATGACATATCGATCGCCTACGGGCGTACGAAGCACGTTACCTCCAGCATTTTTAAGGCATTCATCGAGTCCAAAATTACTCATAATCGTGGCGACGACTGTTTGATGGGCCAGCTTTCCTTGTTCCAGAGCCTCGAGAGCTGTTATAGCTAAAATTTCATCTCCATCCACGAGGTTTCCCTCTTCATCACAAAGAAGAACGCGATCGGCATCTCCATCATGCGCTATTCCAAGATGAGCCTTTGATTCACGTGTGATGCGTCTGAGTTCCTCTCCGTGAGTACTTCCACAATTCTCGTTAATATTCATCCCATCAGGAGAAGCATAAAAGAGAAAAAGAGTTGCTCCTAATTTCTTTAAAATCTGAGGAGTCGACTCAAAAGCAGCTCCATTTGCAGCATCAACAGCAATGCGAATTCCCTCTAGCGAAAGCGAAGGAACGCTCGCAACGACAGCCGCGATATAACGCTCGAGAGCATCAGGTAACGGGTTGCCTATGCCAATCTCTGCACCCGTGGGACGTATGGAATCAATGGTGGAGGTGAGGATGAGTTTTTCAATCTCTGCTTCTTGAGCATCATGGAGTTTATAGCCGTCACCGCCAAAAATTTTGAGTCCATTATCAGCTGCAGGATTATGAGAGGCTGAAATCACAATGCCACCCCGTGCTCCCAGCTCGCGTGTCAAGAGCGCCACTGCAGGTGTAGGTAGGATTCCTGCAAAGAGTGCATCGGCTCCCACAGAATAAAGGCCAGCTGCAACAGCAGATTCTAACATGCTTCCGGAGCGACGTGTATCTTTTCCAATGACAAAAAAAGGATGGTTTGTTTTCTCACTGTTTTTAAAATAATGACCAACGGCACGTCCGAGTCGAAATGCAATTTCAGGCGTCATCGGTTCTTGATTGGCAATCTCACGAATGCCATCGGTTCCGAAGAGATGTTGCTTACTCATAAAGTTGTTCTTCAAAAAGTTCAAAAGATATTTGGGTTCGGTTTTAGAGCGTGTTAAAAAGAGTTATAGCCAATGTAGTGCCAGGAACAAGGAGCGCAGACCCGCAGTGTAGCCAGCGATACTCGAGGACGCGATACCCGCCTGCGCGGAGATGACGTTCGGAGTGACGCCGCAATACGCTGCTAAAACTCTTTTTAACACGCTCTAAACACTCTTTACTATTTACTCATGACAGTGTTGTTTAATAACGCTTCGGTGATCACATTTCCCCATCGATGTCCTTTGAGTTTGGGCGATGTTTTGTGAGATCAGGTACCAAAGGGCTGCTCCCAGCAATAGGGAGCATAGTTTTTCTTTCCAATGATGAAGAAGTGGGTGCTGCATTGTCCGGAATAATGAGTTGGCTAAGACGTTCTCGGAATTGTTGCTCATTGAGATGGCGCTCGAGAGATCCGCGATAGCAGAGGGAAACGTAGCCTGTTTCTTCCGAAACGACGAGAACGATTGTGTCAAATTCTTCACTGAGTCCTAATCCAGCACGATGACGTAGTCCAATTGTGCGATCCAGATCATCACGCTGAGAGAGTGGAAAAATACAGCCGGCTCCTACAATCCGATCGTTACCAATGATGACCCCTCCATCGTGCAAAAGCGTTTTAGGATGAAACAAGGTGAGGATGAGTTCTTTTGATAAAACGGCATCAAGCTTTACTCCCGTCTCGACAATAGTCTTAAGATCCATGTCTCCTTCTAGTGCAATGAGGGCTCCGAATCCTTTATTAGAAAGGTCAAAAACAATTTCGGTTAATTCCTCAATTGTCTCACGATGTTGTAAGGCCGAGGTAAAAAAACGATGGATGCCGAGTTCATTTAAGGCACGACGTAATTCCGGTTGAAAAATAATGACTATCGCAATCACTAAAAACGCTGAGATGCTTTTTAAAAGCCAACTTAGAACAACCAAGTTCAATTCTTGTGAAATAAAAGTCAGCGTAAAAAAAGTCAGCGTTACCCAAATCAAAATCTGAGCTCCTGGAATGCGCTTCAAGGAGAGATAGCTATAGTAAAGGAGGGTTGCCAAAATCAGGATTTCAAGTCCTGAGGTCCAATGGTCGCCCAGAAATGCAACAAGGCTCACAACATTATTTTTTAGTGGAATCATGGAAGCAACATTTCAATGGTTCGTAACGCCTCCCAGTGCGGGCGCGGATCATGAACACGGAATAACATAGCTCCATGGTAGCGAGCGAGGCTGGTGATCGCAATGCTAGGAATTAAGAACCTGTTTTTAACCTCTACTGCAGCTGCAATGGACTGCGCGCCGGCAGGTTGACTCGCTCGCTCCCGCTCGGCTCGCCCTACGGGCTGCCTTCGGCAGTCTGCCCGACCAACTCCCGTCAGGTCGTGTTCTTCCCTGTCATCAGCCGCAGCGACTTTAAAAGTAGTCTCGATGCAATCTGTGGGATTGTATGCAATCGAATCAGGAAAAACAGATTTCAAAAATGATTTTCGAGAATGACCAATGAGGAGAGGGGCTCCTAGCTGCATGAGCTCTGGAATAGCTCGCAGTAAGGCGAAGTTATGTTCCACCGTTTTTCCAAAGCCAATACCAGGATCCAGAATGATCGATTCTTTTTTTACACCCTCATCAAGAGCCCGCTTACGGACTTGGGATAAAAAACTCATTACAGCTGCCACGACATCGTCATTGGGGTAGGTTGGATTCTGTTGCATGGTTGCTGGTGTTCCTTGGCAATGCATGAGGATGAGCATTGCTCCGGTTGCAGCTGCGACCTTTCCCATTTCCGGATCTCCCAGAGCGCTCACATCGTTAATGATGGTGGCACCGGCTTCCATGGCAGCTTGGGCCACAATGGCCTTAGAAGTATCAATGGAAATAGGAATGTCTGTTTTTGTGCTTAGCTCTCGAATCACAGGAATGACACGGCGCAGTTCTTCTTCTGCTGAAATGGAGACTGCACCAGGCCGTGTCGACTCTCCTCCAATATCGAGAATATCGGCACCTTCCTCGATAAGCTCTAATCCTCGATGTACCGCATGCTCTTTTTCTAAAAAAAAACCACCATCAGAAAAAGAATCGGGAGTGACATTAAGGATACCGAGGAGGAGAGCTTTGTTGTGCATGGGCATAAAATAGTACTTACCCTCGTGGATGAAACTTTTGATGGACCGCTTTGAGCTGACTTTGATCAACCTGCGTGTAGATCTGAGTGGTGGCGATACTGGCATGACCGAGCATTTCTTGAATGATCCGGAGATCGGCTCCCCCAGCGAGAAGGTGAGTGGCAAACGAATGTCGCAGTTGATGCGGGTGGATAGCTTCTTCAAGACCCGCCTGCTTGGCATAGTGTGAAACAAGCTGCCAAATGCGAGCTGCCGTTAGTGGATGCCCGCGCACCGAGAGAAAGAGGGCTGCTCCTGATTTTGGAGAGAGGAGGTTGGGACGTGCTAGAGAAAGATACTCTTCGATTGCCGTGATAGCAGCTTGTCCGACTGGAACCAGGCGTGTTTTGTTTCCTTTGCCCGTAACTCGAATCATCCCTTCTTGCAAATCGATATTTTCTAAACGCACCGTACAGAGCTCAGAAATGCGGAGCCCACAAGCATAGAGGAGTTCTAGCAAGGCGCGGTCACGTACTTCTAGGGGAGTCTGACCTTGTGACGCTGAGAGAAGTTTTTGGATCGCTGCAGGAGCAAGAGGCTGAGGTAAGGTATGAGGCAGTTTGGGAAGTGGTAACTTCTCTGCCGGATCGCTTGAGAGGATTTTTCTCGCAGTAAGAAAACGAAAAAAAATGCGCAGTGCGACCACTTCTAATTTGAGTGACGTAGAGGCGAGTCCACGTTTTTTTTCACTCTGTAAAAAATCGTGGAGGTGTTGTGTTCTGACGTTACCGAGCTCTGTGATAGCGGAGTGTTGCTCAAGCCAGGAAAAAAAACGTTCGAGCGAGGAACGCGTCGAGAGTTGGTAATTCGTCGAAAGTCCGCGCTCCGTGGCCAAGTAGAGGAGGAATGTTTCTAACACTTCGTGCATAGAAGATTTTTCTGCTTCAACTTTTAACTTTTAACTTCAACGGCCGCGAAGCGGCTCAAGGCCTCCTGATATTTCTCAGCCGTCTTAGCAATGATCTCTTCAGGAAGCTCTGGAGCTGGTGAGAGCTTGTTCCAGTTACATGTTTCGAGATAGTCACGCACGAATTGTTTATCAAAACTAGGTGGATTTTTTCCAACTTCATACTGATCTATGGGCCAAAAGCGGGAAGAGTCAGGAGTCATGCATTCATCGATCAAGATGACTTCGGTATCAAGCAAGCCAAATTCAAATTTCGTATCGGCAATGATGATTCCTCGCTCAGCTGCCAGGGTGGAACCTGCTTGGTAGAGTTCCAAGCTCAAGGTGCGGACTTGCTCAGCAATTTTTTTTCCAAGCAGCTTCTGGCACTCTTCCCAGGTGATCGCCTCATCGTGGCCCTCTTCGGCTTTGGTGCTTGGGGTAAAATGCGGTTCTGTCAAACGTTCTGCTTCCCGCAATTCAGCAGGAAGTGGGACGCCCGCAAGCGTTCCATGCTCTTGATACTCTTTCCATCCTGAACCTGCGAGGTAGCCACGAACGACACATTCCACAGGGAGTGGCTTTGTTTTTTTTACGATCATTGATCGTCCGCGGAGGAGCTCTGCATAAGGAGCTAGCGCCTTAGGGTAGTTCTCCACTTCTGTTTCAATGAGGTGGTTAGGAACAAAAGAAAGTTTTTGAAACCAGAATGTGGAGAGTTGATTTAGGACGACTCCTTTGCCAGGGATAGCATTAGGCAAGATGCAATCAAAGGCAGAGAGCCGATCCGTGGCTACAAGGAGTAGATGCTCGTCTTGTCCAAGAGAGGCTAAATCAAAAACCTCACGCACTTTTCCGCTGCGTAATTTTTGAAGAGGAGGGAGGTTGCAATCGAATAATTCCATGTCTCATAAGATGAAGGATTTTGCATGATTGCTCCATGAGAAAAATTCTTGTGTAAGAACAGAGAGTCCGTTTTTCTTGAAAAATGATGCAACAAAAACTCACTTCCGCGCAGCAGTATCTTTGGGCAAGGGCTCAGCAGGCGATGGACAACCACTGCTATAGCGATGTCATTTTTTTAGCCCAGTGCTTGCTGCGGTCTGCACCTGCACTTCTTCAGGCTCGGAAATTAGCTCGGAATGCAGCTATTTTGTTATTTCCAAAAAAAGAAAAACGCTTTTTTAAAACATTCAGAGTTGTTCTTCAGCGTCAGCTTGTCAGGGTCAGGGTGGCCTTGATGATCAAACAACAACACCTCGCAGAAGCGCTCTTGGTGTTAGAAAATTTCTTAGCAATAGCTCCGCGGGATCTTATAGCAAACCGTCTTATGGTTACGGTAGCCGAGCATTGGACTCCTCCATTATGTTCACTTGCACTTTTTTCCTTAGAAACAGCGCTGGTGGACCATCGCCATATGCAAGCACTCCACCTTGAAATCGCAAGAGTCGCTCTTTTTCCCGATGAGCAGGGAGTCGCCTGGAACCCAGAACGGGCCATTGAAGCTTACCAACAGGTGCTCTCAGAGGACCCTCATCACTTAGGAGCACGACAAGGTCTCAAAAACGCTTTGGCACTCCTTTCAATGAGAAATGATTCGTGGGGTGCTATTTCTTAGCTTGGAGCAGAGTTATAGTTTTGACTCGGCATCTCAGTTCATCTAGCATCCTTTCCTTCGAAGAAAAAATAAAAATAAACCTTAGAACCTCTATTTGTAGTCTCAGTAGAGTGTGAACATAGGTTTTTAGAAGCTATCAAACCAACCCCAAACCAAACTCATGAACCTTAAAAAACATTCCTGCTTATTTCTCCTTGCCACTCTTGTGTGCCTAGGATTCTCCACAACGGCTTCTGCTCTTGAGAAGAGGGCTGATGGATTGCTGTATGCAAACTGGAAAAAAATAGAGACAAGTCACAATTTGCCTGCTCATCCGCTCTTTATTGCTTCTTCTAAGAGCACGGGTGATTATGTGGCTGTTGCTAAGGATGACTCAGGAATAGCACATTTTTATTATCTTGCTCACGATAAGTTCAGTGATGGGTGGAAACAGGCAGGAACATTCGACCTTGGTAAGAGTGGGGATGTCGATTCTTTGAAATCTGGATTCGGAAAATATTTCGCCTTTGGTGTTGATAATGACCGTCATGTTTCCGTCGTGGCCACTTCTTACGATAATGGAGCGACTTGGACTCAAACGGATATTCCTGGGGACGCTGCTCACTATAAAAGCGTTGCCTTTGCAGATATTTATAACTTACTTGGAATGCCGACTGATGCTGCTCATAAAGGAAGAGGAGTTGCTACAAGCCTCAATGGTGCAGTGGCAGTAACTACTGATGTCCTAGATTGGCCTCGATTAGATTCTTCTGGAAAAGCTATTCCTCAAGTATCAGTAAGTTGGGAACAAAAGAAAATTGAAGGACTTTCCCAAGTAGAATATTACGTTACCTGGTTTAATACCACTGAGAGAACGTCATTGCCCCCTGATTATCAATTCATTGTGTCAGAAAAAACATCGAACCCTCTTGGACTCTTGCTGACTCATGATTGTAATGCTCCCGAAACATCACTTTGTTCGAAAGATGGGCTCACATGGAGTTCTCTTAATATCCCTGCAGGCCTTTTAGACTCTAGTTTTCCAGCAAGTCTTGATCAAGTCCTTTGTTTTGATAAGCAGGCTTACTACACAGATCATACAAGCAACAAACATGCTTACTTTTCCTTTGAGGATCAGAGTGATATTGATGCTGCTCTCAAAAATAAATCCTATATTGACTTGAGTAACGATACTCCTTTATTTGATATCTCTCGCTTTTATAATCCACCATATCCACCATTTTTTGAGGCATTGTTCTTAACATATTGCATTGCTATTGGTACTGATTCAAACTCGAATGAACCTATTTCTCTTGTTTCTCAAGCAAACTCTAAAAATTATCGAATTTTTTCTGTAGAGACGATAAAAAATAAATTTGTCGATTTCTGTAATGGTACTATCTACACCGATATTATTAATCAAAATAAAAGTCCTGTTGGTTGCTGTGTCGCTATTGATGACAGTGGTGATACCTACTACACACCATTAGGTTTGTACACTGAAGATAAAGTCCTATCTCCAGATAAGACCACATCGCCAGGTTCATAGAGTGCCAGGAATTTTTCATTCTAAGCTGAGGCGTGTGTGATGCGCGCCTCAGCTTTTTTTATGACTGATACATCGTGCTCGTTCACGAGAACGGGTACAGTTGAAGTTGCAAATTGAAGTTGAAGGAGAAAAAACGTATTTGGTTAGTATCGCTGGCTACACTGTGGGTCTGCGCTCCTCGTTCCTGGAACTACATCGGTTATAACTCTTTTTAAAATGCTCTATATTCCATCTTCAAACTTCTATCTTCTTACCCGTTCCTGTGAAAGGGTACACGCAAAGAATGCAAAAGAGAGTGAATTTTTCTACAGCCTATAGCTTATAGGCTTTATCCGTTTTCCTGAACGGGACTATGCCTGATACATCGTCGGGTCAGGAACTCCGGCTAGCAAGAAGGCCTCTTTGCGCTCCACGCAGGTGCCGCAGCGGCCGCAGTGGATGGCTTCTCCTTTGTAGCAGGACCAGGTGTACGCGTAATCGACTCCAAGAGCAGTGCCGCGCTTGACGATAGCGGCTTTATTCATCGTGATAAAAGGACGCAAGAGCTCCACGGCGCTATCGGTTCCTTCACGTAAGGCCTCGGCCATGGGTCTTAAGAATTCTTCTCGGCAATCGCGGTAGATCGTGTGATCCCCTGCGTGCGCCCCATAAGCGACTGCTTCTGCTTCTTGGCTCTCGGCGAAGCCAGCAGCAATCGAAAGCATGATGGCATTGCGCGCAGGAACCACCGTCTGCTTCATGTTCTCTGCAGCATAATGCCCCTCAGGAATAGAACCTCCTGACTGAAGCAGGTCTGACTTGAAATAGTCATTAATAAAGGCCATTGGGATAATCGTATGCGGCATTCCTAGCTTTTCACAATGAGCAGCGGCCATGGGGAGTTCCTGGTGGTTGTGCTTTGCTCCATAATCAAAGCTCAAACAACCGATTACCTGATGATCCCGATGCATCTGGTAGAGCAAAGTCGTGGAATCCAAACCGCCACTCAGAAGAACAATCAATTTTTTAGAAAGCTCTACCCTCTTTTCTGGATGAACGATTGAGTGTGGATGATCTTCTCGATGCACTAAGGACTGGTACGTTGGAGCTCCTAACCAAGCATCAGAATGGGCGATATCTGACGGGCTAGGAATTTTCATATTCTATTTTATTTCTCTTTTCTTCGGATAAGAAGCCTCCACACGCAGTCCTATTCCTCCACGCGGCGTGAAATCTCCAATCACAGTGAGGCTATGCGGTGTGAGAACCTCCACAAGATCATCGCGCATACGACTCACAATTCCCTCGGCAAAGACACCCTGGCTGCGAAAGGAACGGAGGTAAAGCTTGAGTGCCTTGCTTTCAACACAGCGTTCTTTGGGGATATAGCGAATGGTGATGGTGGCAAAATCAGGTTGTCCGGTGATAGGGCACATCGAAGTAAATTCATCGGTACTAAAACAGATTTCAAGACTCCGTGCTGGTGCAGGACTCACAAAAGTTTCTAGGAGTGTCGTCGAGGGAATCTCCACACTGGGTAGCGATCCTCCACCGAGGAGCGTGAGGCCTTGGGTGTTAGAAGTGAGGGGCTTTGGAGCAGTTTTCTTTTTTTGAGGCATAGGATTTATTTTATTTCTTCCGTGGATAGGCAACTAAGTAAAAACTGACTCCGAAGGTCACTACTCCGAAGAGGGCGGTGATCAAGAGGGCAAAGCCATAGTGAGATAGGGAAGCTCCTGCGGTTCCCATCATCAAGGCATCGCGAATGGCAGTGACGCAGTAGCTCACGGGGTTGAGCTGGCCGACCCAGTAGAGCCAGCCACTTCCTGCCGGCATCGGAAAGAGAGCTCCCGACATCATCCAGAGGGGCATGAGAAAAATATTCATGATGGCATGGAATCCTTGAGTCGAATCCATCGGCCAGGCCACTAGGAAGCCGAGTCCTGTCATGCTAAAACCTGCTAACATCAAGGCTGGGAGGAGGAGCAATAATTGAGTCGCTCCGAGATGAATCCCAGCTAGTGGGGCGAGCAGGCAGAAAAAAAGAGCCTGCAGCACGGCAAGTGTTGTCCCTCCCAGAAATTTTCCAAGTGGAATCGCTGCAGGAGAGAGCGGAGCCACTAGTGCCCCCTGCAAAAAGCCTTCGCGACGATCTTCAATCACCGAGATGGTAGAAAAGATGGCGGTGAAGAGCATGATGAGGAGAATGATTCCCGGAAAAAAGTAAGCGAGGTAAGTTGCTTTGTGACCGTTGAAGTTATTAGTTGAAGTTGAAGAAACTGAATGATCCAATGGAATTTTTACTTTATTTTCATTTTTTAACGCTGATTGTTGTGAAGCAGCGTTTGCTGATGCGACGCAGTCAATCGCAGTAGCAGTAGATGGTGACGATGGGTTTTGAAATGAGGGTCCAAAGCCTGAGCCTACGAGCAGCCAGAATACGAGTGGTGTTGCAAGTGCTCCGATAATACGATTGCGTTGACGCAGAAAGCGAATTACATCGCGCCACCATAAAGCGCGAACAGGAATCCAGAGGAGGTTGGTTGATGTTATCATAATCTCAATAGGTATAAAAAATTAACAGGGATGAAAAAGAAGACTTGCAGGGATAGAAGGGATGAAGAAAAAATAAAAAATTAATAGCCGCAAAAGAAACGCAAAGAACGCAAAGGATAAGGAATGCTTTCGGCTTTTTTGTCTATCGCTTTCATCACTTCTATCCCTGTGAATTACTTTTTGCGAAGGGTGAGTGGTTCGATTTCTTGCTCCGCAAACAATTTTCCCGTGCGCGCAATGAAGACATCTTCCAAGGTAGGGCGTGCAATGCGAAGGCCGGTGATCACGTCAGGAAAATCAGCTGCAATGCGGGCAGCGAGCGCGTAGGCCTGTGCGTGCTCGAGGCGTACTTCTCCCTCAATGACTACGGCAGGAATCCCGTACTGTTCACTGATTTTCTGTGCTAATGCATCTGCTCCGCTCTTTGTAGAAAGGCTTACAACATCGCCACGCAAGGCCGAGGTTAATTTCTCTGGAGTTCCCAGAGCCACTAATTTTCCAGCACTGATAATTCCGACGCGATCGGCACGTGCTGCTTCCTCCATGATGTGGGTGGTGCAAAGGATGGTAACGTTTTGCTCCTGGCGCAATTTTTCGAGAATCGCCCAGAGATCAAGGCGTGCTGCAGGATCGAGTCCTGTGGAAGGTTCGTCTAAGATTAAGACTTCTGGAGAGGTGAGGAGGCATTTTGCAATTTCGGTACGACGTTGAAGGCCGCCGGAAAGAGTTTCAACACGGTCGCCCAAGCGCTCGGTGAGTTGTAGTGCAGCTGTGGCTTGGGCAATGCGTTGCTTGAGTTTTTTTCCTTGGATGCCATAGAGGGCGCCACCGCAGAGAAGGTTTTCTTGAACGCTCAGCTTAGAATCAAGGCTAGGGGATTGAAAGACGACTCCAATGCGTGCGCGAACCTGTGCTGAGGAAGTCACGACATTGTAACCTAGGATTTCAGCCGCACCTTCATCGGGTTGAATAAGGGTACTTAAAATCCGAAAGAGGGTGCTTTTTCCTCCGCCGTTAGGACCGAGAATACAAAAGATTTCTCCACGTTCTATTTCAAGATTCAGACCATCCAAGGAGCGACGCTCTCCATATGTTTTTACTAAGTCGCGAATGATAATAGCCGGAGTGCTCATGATGAAAGATTTTTAAGAAATGATGTAACTACCAGCGTAGTCAATAGAGAGAAGAATGAACCACAAAGAACACAAAGCCGCTAAAGCGGTACGCAAAGAAAACAAAGAAATAAAAAATTTTATAAAAAATTTTAGAGTTGAGAAATAAAGACTGCAAAAAAAAGTAAGAGGTCAAAACATACTAGAATTTTTTTATAAAAAAATTCTTTTGTGCTCTTTGTGCCATCTTTGTGCTTTTTGTGGTTAATCCATTTTTTGAAAAAATGACTTTAGTACTCACAGAATGATCGTAAATTTTTGAATATACCTTTGCGAGTTCAAAACTTTTATAGAGCATATTTCTATCTTCTACTTCCGACGTCTATCAAGATGTCGGTAGCTGTAGTTCCGCAATGGCCATCATCACGCGATCTGTGAGGTGTTGATACAAGGCTCGATCATTGCCATCCGCTGCAGTCAATTCGTTTTCCGTAAAATAAAGTGGTTTTCCAAGAACGACGGTGATCGGGTGGAGACGGATTTTTTTAGCATTTTTTGGGAAGGCTTCGTGTGCTCCAAAGATGCGCATGGGAAGGACTGGTGCTTTTGTTTTAGCGATGATAAGCCCAAGGCCAGAGCGGGCTTTTTGCAAGGAACCATCCAGCGAACGCGTTCCCTCTGGAAACAAGAGTACACCGTGGCCTTCGCGGAGTCGTCGTATGATGTTTTTAAGAGCACTACGATCACTCCCATCACGATCGACGGGGATGACACAAAAGTGGGGAAGTAATTTTCCAAGAATTGGAATCGCAAAGAGTGTCTTCCGAGCGAGAAAATAGACAGCCCGCTTGGAGCAGATGCCAGCTAGGGGAGGATCGAAATAACTTTGATGATTGACCGCTAAAATGAGTGGTCCTGATTCAATCATCCGTTCGGGATAAATCACGCGATAGTGAAAAAAAACATGAGCGACGATTTTAGAAAGCGTATAAAAAATGTAGTAAATGAAATTCATAGAGAGTTGAATTTCCTAAAATTTATTCGAGAAAGCTATATGTTCTATTTGCTCTCGAGGTAAGCCAAGCATAGTGATCGCTTGTTCTACAGATATTCCAGAACGAAGAATGCTAGTAATAATTTCTGCTTTTCCTTCCTCTCTACCCTCTGCCCTACCTTCTG
The DNA here is from genome assembly GCA_049314455.1 of Chthoniobacterales bacterium. Taxonomy (GTDB): domain Bacteria; phylum Verrucomicrobiota; class Verrucomicrobiia; order Chthoniobacterales; family UBA6821; genus CAIWMF01. The sequence goes on along the minus strand of JBMOFC010000020.1, from coordinate 11,926 downwards.
CTCGACCTTCTGCTCGACCCTCGGCTTTTCCTTCTTTGTACTTTCCAGAAAGCATCGTTTTTTCAGAGCTAATAGAATCCCAGATTCTATCGTATTTCATGAGCTCCTCTTGGTCGTAGGAAGCCGTTTCTAAGAGCGAGACAGCTTCTTTAATAGGGGCTACTTCAAGAAAAGAGGGATCGACCACAACGGTTTGTTCCCCCATTTCCTTGAGGAAACGAAGCCATAGAATGGCAAGTTTCTTTTCGGCTCTACTGGTCGGTTTGAGTTTGGGAAGTTCGATTAAGACGAGTTGAATATCCTCTAAACTCTTGGCTCCATCATAAACATTGGCCATTCGGTAGTGATGAAACCATTCTGGATCTTTGTCGAAACTTGCATTCAGAATGGCGAGTCCATAAACCGGACTGAGCTTCTCATATTCTTCTCCCTTAAGAAGCTGTCGCGTGTAGGTCGTAGCGGTATTATAGAGCATTCTTTTGAGAAAATCGTTCGTCCACTGAAGCTGCATCTCGACAATGAAGTGGCGACCGTGATTATCGAGGCAACGCACATCGACAATGGAATATTTTAGCGCAGCAACCTCAGGAACGCTTTCCGATGGCAAATAGGTCAGGCTTTCAATAACACAATCCTCAGGCAATGGCAAAACGGCATTCAAAAAGCTCTTAAGCAGGTCAGGATGCTGGCCAAAGATTTTTTTGAAGACCAAATCGCTTTTAGGGTCGAGGTAGCGGGGAATCATCGGGCCATTATTATAAGGCCATAGGCTCTGTCAAGAAGATTTTAAGTTCCTATAGGTGATAAAAATTTCCTCTGCAACCTCTTCAATACTCAAATGAGTTGTGTCGATCACCGTGGCTCTTTCTGGAATCAAGAGAGGAGCTAAGGTACGCGAAGAGTCGCTGCGATCTCGTTCTGCGATAGCGTCGGTTTCTCCCTCCTTCTTACGCCGTCGGATTCTTTCTTCAAGCGAGGCATCAAGATAAAACTTAAATGGAGTTTTTGGGAAAACCACCGATCCAATATCACGTCCTTCCATGACCAGATGATGGTCTAGGGCCAAGTTTCTCAACTTGGTGAGTAAAAAACTTCTGACCTCAGGCAAGGCTGCCAAAGGGGAGGCCAGCGCATTAACTTCTGTGTCGAAGAGGTGTTCTTTTGGATCGATGCTATTAAGGAGTGGACGTGCTTCCCCCTCAATGAGACATGTCTGAAAATCGAGGGTTTGTAGCCAGGAAGCAATCTCTTTTTCCTGAGACGGTTTGAGATGGTATTGCAAAGCTCCCCAAGCAAGAGCTCGGTAGTAGTGACCAGAACTGACGAAAACGAAGCCAAGTTTTTTAGCGAGCAAGCGTGCTGCGGTGCTTTTTCCAGAGGCTGCGGGTCCATCGATGGCGATGATTTTGCTAGCGCTGTGCGATAGCAGTTCTCGGTTGTCAGTTGTTGGTTGCCAGTTATTTTCTGCTCGTTGCTTCATGAAAAAAGGGTGCGGAAGATTTTTGATAGTTCTTTTTTATCGCACGTGTCACTTTGTATTTTCTGACAACTGACAACTGGGTGCTGACAACTGGTCTTGCGCAGTGAGACCACGAAGCAAGGCCACTTCAAATTCAGGATACGACGTGGCAATACAACCAACATTCTCAATGATGGTTTCCCCTTGTGCAAAAAGAGCAGCAATAGCGCATGCCATCGCGATACGATGATCGCCATAGCTTGGAAGAGTGGCACCGTGAAGAGGTGCTCCTCCTTGAATTTCTAAGCCATCGTCGTGTTCGATGACAGTAGCTCCCATCAAGCGAAGATTCTTTACCATGGCGCTGATACGATCGGTTTCCTTCACGCGCAGTTCCTTGGCATCTTTGATAATGGTAGTGCCATGGGCTAGAGCCCCAGCAACGGCAAGAATGGGGAGTTCGTCAATGACGTTGGGAATTTCTGCACCGCAAATGGTGGTTCCGTTTAATCTTGTTCCGGTAATCGTGATTGTGCCGGAGGGTTCTGCTTGAGAGCTCGGATGAGGATCGATAGAAAAACTTGCTCCCATCCGCTTGAGCACCTCCACAACGCCTGTGCGCGTTGGATTGAGTCCCACATTTTCGAGGTGCAAATGAGATCCTGGACGTGCTGCTGCAGCAACCATCCAGAAAGCAGCGCTGGAAATATCTCCGGGAACATGGAAGGAGCAGGCTTGGAGCTTCTGGGGGCCTGTCACATAGAGGGTGCGTTCCTCTTGTTCGTTTAGCAGAGAAGAACAGCCAGCTCGGAAAGAAACCATCATCCGCTCAGTATGATCACGGCATGCGGTCGGTTCTCCGATGCTGGTCATGCCTGGAGTAAAAAGAGCAGCAAGCATGATAGCGCTTTTCACCTGAGCACTCGACATGGGGAGCTTGTAGTGGATCGGATGAAGCGCTCCTCCTTGGATGGTGAGAGGAGCAGTCTCCTCCATTCCTGTTGCGTGAAGCGTGGCTCCCATTGCACTTAAGGGTTCGATGACGCGTTTCATCGGGCGCTTGGAGAGAGAGTCATCTCCGATCAGTGTGCTCGAGAAGGGTTGAGTTGCTAGTAAGCCTGCCATTAAACGCATGGTCGTTCCTGAATTTTTACAATCAAGAGCTTCCGTCGGTTCTGAAAAAACTCCTCCTTTTCCATGAATCACAAAAACACCGACTTGAGGATGCTCTATGACAATTCCAAGCTGTTGCAAAACGGCAATAGTTGCTAAACAATCTTCGCTTTCCAGAAAACCTGAAATCGTGGAGGTTCCTTCAGCAATTGAAGCGAGGATTGCGGAACGATGCGAGATGCTCTTGTCTCCAGGGAGCCTGAGTTTCCCATAAAATGGAGCTGTAGTGTGATGGAGGATAAGATTTTTCAAAAGGGAGAACTCTATGGTACTAAAAAGACTTTTCCGGAATAAGGGTCTTTGACTTCCGTGCCAGGCGGGAAGCCTCGTACATCCACATAGCCAGCATTGGGCGAGTGAGGGCTTGTGACAAAGCCAGACTTTCCGGGAACAGGAATACCATAAGGCAGGTCATGGGTTACCACATTAGTAGGCTGAGGAGTAGGAGTAGGCGAAACAAAGGGATTTGCAGGAGGGGTTGAAGAGGGTACGTTGGTTGGAGTTGTATCTGCAGTGATGGAATTGGTGATCGTTTGTTCTGTGCCTACAAAAGCGTCATCTCCATTGGTGCCACCATAACCAAACTTACAGGGTGTTTGTCCTGGTGTTTTTGTAGGTGTTGTGTGATCAGCGCAACCAGTAGTCATCAGAATAAAAAGAGAGAGAAGACCCAATTTCAAAAAAGGAGTTACTTGAGGAAGAAATGGAGAAAGCAGTTTTTTATTCATGGAGTGATTTTTTTGTAGAATCGGGTTTTAAAATAAAAACTGTTTGCCCAAAAGGCGATTCTTTTTTCATGAGGCCAAGATTGCAGAGGTTTCAATGTCTCAATCAACGGGTATTCATCAGGTTTCATGACGCATGTTTTTCTCAAAAAAGGGAGCAGGAGAAACCATTATTTTTTTTAAAAAAACTTCTCTATTTTTTTTCTGTCAATAGAAAAAAGAGGATTCATGAAAAAAGAAAAAAGAATTCTGTTGCTAAAGTTTCTCAACCCAATCATAGGTGCGTATGCCATTCTTGTTCGATGTTGAGGTTTTTTGCACTCGTCGACCTTATTTGAGGTCAAAAAGTTCACTATAAAAATCCTGAATTTCTGGCGAGAATGGTATTCGAAGTTCGATGATAGCGTCTAAGGCAATGCAGGTTCTCCCTGATACGGGTGGACTGCTCCACGTCTCCTCGAGTGAGGAGCTGGTGCATTCCGAGAAGCAGCCATCAGCGTAACAGGAACCAACCCAACAAACATTAGTATGAAATTATATGTAGGCAATTTAGCCTTTTCCGTAACAGACGCAGATCTCAGAGAGATTTTCGCTCCCTTTGGCACCGTCACTGATTCTTTTGTCCTCATGGATAAGACAACCCGTCGCTCTCGTGGCTTCGGATTTGTTACCTTGAGCAATCAAGCAGAAGGTGAGGCTGCTATTGCAGGACTCAATGGACAAGAAGTCAATGGTCGTCGTTTGACTATCAATGAAGCACGCCCGATGGAAGAGCGTGCCCCTCGTGGTGATGGTGGCGGCTACGGTGGCGGTGGCGGTTATGGCGGTGGCGGCGGACGTTCTGATGATCGTCGCAAGCCACGTCGTGACTTTCGCTAAGCTTTCTTAAGTGAAGACAACAACTCACTCTTTGTGAGTGGTTGTAAAAATAATATAAACTAGCTCGGGTCGGCAATGATTCGAGCTAGTTTTTTTTGTCAATTTTAGCAATCACCAACGTGGCCGTAGCCAATGTATAGCGTATTAAATTGAAAAGGGCACGCCATAAGCGTGCTCTTTTTCCTTAGGACTGCGTTTTCAGATCTTGCGTTATCTTCAGATAGCGCTTCGATCTTCAGCCTTATCCTAAGAAAAAATTTCTGCGCTTCTAATGCGCCCTTTTCAATTTAATGCGCTATAGACAAAAATTCACCACAAAGAACACAAAGCCGCTAAAGCGGCACGCAAAGAAAACACAGAGATAAAATTTTTCATAAAAAATTTTAACGTTGAGAAATAAAGACCACAAAAAACAGCCGAGAATCATAATTTATTAGAATTTTTTTATAAAAAAATGGACTCGCTTGATTCCCGTCAAGTCTCACCCTAAATGGCTGTCTAAACAAGTTTAGGCAGTCTGTAGTCTTTTAAATCCATAAGGGCACGATCTGAACTTGCTCTTTTTTTTGATAACAGCGTTCTCATCACTCACGTTATCTTAAGATGGCGCTCGCTCTTCGGCCTTGTTATCAAGAAAAATTTCATCGTCTTATCGCGCCCTTCTCTCTTTAAAAGACTCTACCTCGCAGCTTCCCAACTGCCGATGTTCTTTTTGTGTTCTCTGTGGTGAATTCTTTTTGGAAATCAAATGACGTTGGTAGTCACCGATTTTCTTCCATCCCTATGAATGATTTTAGCTTGCTGCGGCTAGAATGCCTGCAGCCTTATGCAAGGTCTCTTCCCATTCTTTTTCCGGAATAGAATCGCTCGTAATGCCTGCACCGACATGAAATGTAGCTGTGCCGTGATCAATGACCATGGTTCTAATAGCGATGTTGAATTGACTTGTGCCATCAAAACTGAAGTATCCGATAGCTCCGGTAAAAAGTCCTCGTGGGACAGGTTCTAATTTTTGAATAATCTCTAGGGCCTTTTTTTTAGGAACTCCTGAAATAGAGCCTCCTGGAAAGCAAGCGGCAACTGCTTCTACAGGCGAAATGGATTTACGAAGGGTTCCTTGAATCTTTGAGACAAGATGAAAAACATGAGGGTAAGATTTAAGTTCCAGAAGGTTAGGCGTGGTGACACTCCCATAGTCGCAAATCTGACTCAGATCGTTGCGTTCCAGATCTGTAATCATGAGGAGTTCTGCGTTTTCTTTAGAGGAATGCTGAAGCTGCCATTGTTGTCGCGTATCTTCTTCTGCGGTTTTTCCACGAGGTTGTGTTCCTTTAATCGGATAGGTGCTGATTTGATCACTATCTATTTTCAGAAAACATTCTGGAGAACTGGATAAAATGCTTTCCTGGTCGAGTTGTACATATGCAGCAAAAGGAGCAGGATTTTTTCGACGTAGTTTTAAGTAGAGTGCCCATGGGTCACCCTGGAAAGGAGCTGTGAAGCGATGTGCAAGGCAGACTTGATAAATATTGCCAGCAGCAATTTCTTCCTGAGCTAACCGCACTTTTTCACAATACTCTTGAGCAATGAGATTGGACTCAAAAGCGAGTGGTTCACATACGACTTCTTTCTGGGGCGAAGGAGGTATTATCGGAAGAGGGGTTAACCAATCAGAATGTGTAGTGGTCGCAAGATGACGATAGGTTTTTTCATAAAATCCGAAATGAAAGGAGCCGTCGTAGCGGAAGTACCCAATGGCGGCTCCACTAGTCCGAATTTCGCCATTTTGAATGGCGAAATTCGAGCTAGAGTTGAAGTTGCTAGTTGAAGTTGAAGTAAAACAATTTTCCTCCGGGCTGCAGACTACAGCCTGCATCCTTTTCTTTAATTCTTCGTCGAGTAACGCCCACTCGTGAGGGCCGCCTTCAAGGATTAGATCCGGTTCCGCTGCTAGTATGGAGAGGCCTTGCTGAACGGGTTTCGGCGCTACTTCTGGTACTAAGGAATCAAGCCAGACAAAACCTTTCTTGTGGTGCAGTGATTCTGCGAGCTGGAGAGGGGTCACAAAAATACAAGTGTTCAACTGATGGGTAGTTGTACCTCTGCTTCAACTTAAACTTTTAACTTAAACTCTCCAGAGGAGCCTGCGGCCGCAGGGATTCGAACCCCGAACCTTCTGATCCGTAGTCAGATGCTCTATCCAATTGAGCTACGGCCGCAAAGAAGCCCTCTAGGAAAGTATAAAATAGAGCGTTGGTCAAATGGAAAGAGGATAAATAAAGATATTTTTTTGGATTAAGAGTGCCTGACAATATGATGTTGGACGTTACGATCAAGGAGAGGAATGACCCTTGACTCTCTGGATTGCTGTTGCAATACGTTCTGCAAGCTCTTGCCGCATGTTAGAATTTTGAATAAGTTCATTTTCGTTGCGATTAGAAACAAAACCAAGTTCAAGAAGTGTAGCCGGATGGTGGTTGTGACTTAGAACAAAGAAAAAAGCAGGCTTCACGCCGCGGTTATAGCGCCTTCCATAAAACGAAGAAACTTCGTCAAAAATGGAAGATGCCAATCGTTCTGAAGGTCGATTGTAGCAGTAATAAGTTTCTATGCCTCTCGCGGTTCGCCTTGGAGAACAATTAAAATGAATGCTGATAAAAATAGCATTAGGATGAGCATTGGAAATGGCGGTGCGCATTCCCAATGGAATAAAAATATCAGTAGTACGCGTTAATATCACACGATAACCTTTTTTTTCTAAAAGTGGTTTGAGCCGTTGAGCCGTATCAAGAGCGAGATTTTTTTCACTAGCTCCATGTACTGCACGCGCTCCTGAATCATATCCTCCATGACCAGGATCGATGATAACGGTATGAAAATTTTTGAGATCAGAGTCTGAGAATTTCAACAGAGCACACCCTGGAAAGAGAGCTAATAATAGCAAGAGTGCCACCCCTCTTATAAAAGCTGATTTTTTAAGGAGAGGAAAAAGGACCATAGAAAAAGTGAAGAGTAAAGGTTAAGTGGTAGCTGCGCAAATACTCTTTACTCCATGATTCATTACTCATTATTCTTTACCCGTTACGTTACTCACTACTCACTACTTTTCAGCCATGTCATACACATTACCAATACTTCCCTACGCTTCAAACGCTCTTGAGCCATCCATTGATAGTAAAACGGTGGAGATCCACCATGATAAACATCACGCGGCTTATGTTACGAATCTCAATAATGCTCTCAAAGATCAGCCAGAGCTTGCTGCCAAGCCGATTAACGAACTGATTGCCAATTTAGCTCTTGTTCCTGAAGCGATTCGCACGGCTGTTCGTAATAATGGAGGTGGACATTCCAATCACAGTTTTTACTGGGAACTCATGACTCCAGGTGGTGCACCAGCTCCTGTTGGAACTCTCGCAGAAGCACTCATAAAAACTTTCGGGAGTTTTGAGGAATTCAAAACAAAGTTTGAAGCTGCTGGTCTCGCTCGCTTTGGGAGCGGCTGGGTTTGGCTTGTAAAAAATAAAAGTGGCGTTCTTGAAATTCTTTCCACCCCTAATCAAGACTCACCACTCATGGAGGGTCTTACACCCATCGTTGGTAATGATGTTTGGGAACATGCCTACTACCTGAACTACCAAAATCGCCGTGCTGATTATTTGAAAGCTTGGTGGAGTCTGGTGAATTGGGACGTGGCAGAAATTCACTTTGCCTCTATTGCATAGCCATTCAGGCGAAGTAATAGTCGAAGTTATAAGTTGAAGTTAAAGCAGAAAGACTAGCTCAGTAGTCAGCGCTTTAACTGAAACGAGTAACGTTAATTATCGCTAAGTGATATGTTTTCCCTCAATTCCAACTATCTCAAGCTGAAGGCTGGTTACCTCTTTCCTGAGATTGCACGTCGTGTCAGAGAATTCACTGAGGCTCATCCAGATCAGGCTGCACATTTGATTCGTTGTGGTGTTGGAGATGTCACGGAGCCCCTTCCTCTCGCGGCACGTGAGGCGATGCATGCGGCTGTTGATGAAATGGGGGATCGAGAGACCTTTCGTGGATATGGGCCTGAGCAAGGGTATGATTTTTTGAGAAGGGCTATCGTGGAGTACGATTATGCTCCTCGAGGGGTGAGTATTGCTGACGATGAAATTTTCATTTCCGATGGTTCTAAATGTGATGGGGGCAATATCCTCGATATTCTAGGGCATCAGAATCGTATCGCTGTGATGGACCCTGTTTATCCAGTTTATGTCGATACGAATGTCATGTCAGGACGTACTGGTGATGCGAGAGAAGATGGCTCTTACGAAGGAATCACGTATTTGGAATGCACGCCAGAAAATCATTTTGTTCCTTCATTGCCCCAAGAAAAAGTTAACATTATTTATCTCTGTTATCCGAATAACCCAACAGGAGCAGTCGCTTCCCGTGAGGCACTCACCACATGGGTGGAGTATGCTCGGAGTCATCAATCCTTGATTCTCTTTGATGCAGCTTATGAGGCTTATATTCAGGACGCTAGCCTCCCTCATTCGATTTATGAAATTCCAGGAGCTCGTGAATGTGCCATTGAGTTTCGAAGTTTTTCAAAAAAAGCAGGATTCACAGGGGTTCGTTGTGCCTTTACGGTTGTTCCAAAAGAGCTCCTGGGGGTTGCTTCCCAAGGAGAACGACGTTCTTTGCATTCATTGTGGCATCGGCGTACGACGACTGCTTTTAATGGAGTGAGTTATATCACACAACGTGGTGCTGTTGCTCTTTATACGCCAGAGGGAGAAGCTCAGGTGCAAGCGCTTATTACTCATTATATGGGTAATGCCACTATCTTACGTGACGCTGTTACGGCCGCTGGCATGACTGTTTACGGTGGTATCAATGCTCCTTATCTTTGGGTCAAAGGTCCTGCAGGCGAAACGAGTTGGCAGACCTTTGATCGTCTTCTTCACGATTATCATATTGTGGTCACCCCTGGAAGTGGCTTCGGCACTGCAGGAGAAGGTTACTTCCGTATTTCTGCATTCAATAGCAGAGAGAAAGTGCTTGAGGCCGCCAAACGACTTGCGCGTGCATGCTGATTTCTGAAATCTTTCACTCACTCCAAGGTGAAGGATTGTTCATTGGGATGCCTTCTATTTTTGTCAGAACCTCGGGGTGTAATCTTCGGTGTCGTTGGTGTGATACTCCTTATGCCTCTTGGAAACCAGAGGGAGAGGAGCTCTCCATAGCAGAAATTTTAAAACGTATTGCCGTTTATCCATGTCGTCATGTTGTTCTAACCGGAGGAGAACCGATGGTTGCTAAAGGCTTGTCCGAGCTTGCAGCACAGTTAAAAAAAAGAGGATACCACATTACGATTGAAACAGCAGGAACTCTTCCACCTCACGGAATACCCTGCGATCTTGCTTCCCTCAGCCCAAAGTTGAGAAATTCAACGCCTGAGGAACGTATTGCTGGAGCATGGTTCTGGCGTCACGAAGAGCGGCGTTATGCTCCTAATGTTATCAAGGCTTGGCTGACATCTATGGAGTGCCAATTAAAATTTGTGGTGTCTTCTCCAGAAGATTTAGTGGAAATAGAGACGATGCTTCAAGAGGTCGGTCCCATGGCGCGCGATCATCTTTTTTTGATGCCGGAAGGAACAGACATAGAGATTTTACGAGAGCGTTCCAAGTGGCTTGCAGAAATTTGTCGAGAGCAGCAATACCGTTTTGCTCCACGCTTGCAGATCGAGCTTTATGGAAATACGAGAGGTACGTGAGCCACTTCGCGGCTGTTAACCCGAATATTTCATACTGATCTGCTGCAGAAGCCGGAACGCCTTATGGATGCTGCGTTATACTCACATGTTGCCCAAGTCAACATATACACATACAGTCCGGCTTACAAATGCTCGTCTGCCTTACCCCATTAGACTTTGCAGCTTCCTCGTTACGATCAGCATGAAATATCGGGGTTAAAGTTAAAAGTTGAAGTTGAAGCAGAGAAAATTTTTTTGAGGTAAAATCATTTTTAGCTACACAAGCACGTCTCGACTTCTATCTTCGATCTTCTATGCATGAGCCACTCCGTATCCTCATTGTTCGTCGTGATAATATTGGGGATCTTCTTTGCACGACTCCTTTGCTTCATGGACTTCGTAAGAAATATCCAGAAGCCTTCATCGCGGTGCTTGCCAGCAGTTATAATGAGGAAGTTTTACGCGGCAATCTCGATGTGGATAAGATTTTTATTTTTCCGAAACGTTATGAGAAAAAAAGTGCTACTTATTTTTTCACAAAACTGTGGAAACGGTGGATGCTTGTTCGCGAGATTAGGAAATATTGTTTTGATTATATTATTTTAGCCAATGGCGGTTGGCGTTACGCGCGACGGCTTGGCGGAAAACAGATGATTGGTTTTCGAGAAAAGAATCAACCAGATCATCATCAACCAGATTTCGTAGTGCCTCTGGAATATGAAGGCAAAGAAGATCATGAAGTTTCAAAAATGGCTCGTCTTGGGGCTGTTTTGGGAGTGACAGAAGCCATGGGGCCATTACATCTTTTTCCAGATCAAGAAGAGATGTGTCGTCAACGCAAACGTCTTTTTAAGTTAGGATGGGATCCTTCTCTGCCCACCGTTGCTTTCCATATCAGTTCGCGACAGCCCCATCAACGTTGGCCCAAAGAATCTTTTGTCGCCTTAGCACAGGAATTGATTCAAAAAACGAAAATGCAACTTTTTCTTTTTTGGTCTCCAGGTGAGAACAATAATCGCATGCATCCCGGAGATGATGAAAAAGCAAATTGGATCCTCAACCAACTGGAGGGATTGTCCATCTTTCCGTGTCCTACAAAAAATCTGCGAGAGCTGATCGCTGGAATTTCTTTTGTAGATCAGATCATTTGTAGTGATGGAGGTGCCATGCATGTTGCTGCAGCATTACAAAAACCTATTCTCTGTTTTTTTGGAGCAAGCAATGTTAAGGAGTGGCATCCCTGGCATGTCCCCTATCAAATCTTGCAGCCAAAATCAAAATGTGTTGCCGATGTTAGCGTCGAGAAGGTCGTGCAGATGATGGAAATTTAAAAGCAGCAATGGAAAATTACAAAAAAAGATTGCACTGCAAATAAAGTCAGGGTATAAGAAAGCCCGCTTTTTTTGAACTGTATGGTTTAGAATATGTTTTTGTAGTCTGCGCACGTAACACACACTACTCAACACAGTTCAATGCTAACACTACTCACAAGAGAACCCAATCAAGCTCAAAGAAGTGAGGCGTTTGATCGTTCATGAGTAGTTCCCCAGGACTCTTTCTCTTAAGCGCAATACCTCATGTCCTGCGTAGTGTTGATTGGCACGTTAAAGGAAAGCGGGCAGCGAGGCTCAAGTCAGCCTCGGACAATTTGCAAAACCATCACAACTCATTTTAATAGGCCGGACATCTAAAAAAAACTATCTCAATTTGTTATTATTATCTCTCTCTAGTTTTAGGGAATAACCCTTAACAATTCATCTTTCCCCCCCCAGTGCTGTGCATCATTATAAATTTTTAATTCCTTCTTTCACTCTCTTCATGTTCCTGTTGCTTCCTTGCCACGCGAAGGAAGATCATTCAAACCATATAGGAACGGGAAAAATAAAGCATGAATTACCTGACGGAGTCGTAGAAGGCTTCACTCCTGGAGTAGTTCCAGGTCAAACCCCTGGAGTT
>JBMOFC010000019.1:0-31477 GCA_049314455.1 Chthoniobacterales bacterium | reverse complement strand
AGCCTCCCAGCCTCCCAGCCTCCCAGCCTCCCAGCCTCCCAGCCTCCCAGCCTCCAGCCTCTCTAGCCTCTAGCTTACAGCTGCCACTGAGGCACAATCTCTTGAGTCACCAATGTCCTCTCTCCCATCAGAAGAGACTGTAGTCCTGCAAAAGCAATCATGGCTGCATTGTCGCCTATCAATGCTGGTGGGGGAAAATGCAGTTTCCAATGATGTTTTTCACAGAGTTCACCCAACCCTGATTGCAAGCGACTATTAGCAGCGACACCACCACTCAAAGCGATACAAGTGAGCCCCTCTTGTTTTGCTGCACGCTCTGTTTTTTCGACAAGTACCGCTACAACCGCTTCTTGAAAAGAAGCACAGAGGTCAGGAAGTTCAGAAGAACTCAGTGTCGCGTTTCTTTTTTCTAAAAAATAACGGACTGATGTTTTCAACCCACTGAAACTAAAATCGAGATTTCCTTTTTCTAGAAGTGCTCTTGGAAACGAATATCGCTTGGGATCTCCTTGCTTGGCGAGACGATCGATTTCAACGCCTCCTGGATAGGACAAGCCCAAGAGCTTGCCGACTTTGTCGAAGGCCTCACCAGCAGCGTCATCATGAGTACGACCGAGCACCTCGTAACACCCGGCTTTCATGACCTTAGTTAATTGAGTATGTCCTCCACTTACTAAAAGTGAGAGATGTTCCGGAATTTCTTTTTTCAAAAAAAAAGGAGAGAGCAGATGCCCCTCAAGATGATTTACGGCTAAATAAGGAATCCCTAAGCCTAAAGCCACTCCTTTGGCATAGGAGGCTCCTACAAGGAGAGCAGGAGCCAGACCAGGACCAGCCGTTGCAACCACTGCTCCTAAATCAGTAGGTTTCATAGTGGCTTGTTCCAGTGCCTGATGAAAAAGTGGATCGATTGTAGAGAGATGATTCCGCGAAGCCATCTCAGGGACAACACCACCAAAGCGTGCATGCAGCTCACTTTGCGAGGCAACAAGATTGACTAATAATTCAGCATTGGAATCTAAAATAGCCACAGCTGTCTCATCACACGAAGATTCAATGGCAAGAATGGGACGAGAAAAATGCACAATCAGTAAAGGATAATGGGTACTATTGCTTCGCAATAGTTGAAGTCACTAGTTTAAGTTGAAGTGCTGAACTTGGAAGTCTTTCTTCTGCTTCAACTTCAACTTTTAACTTCAACTGCCGCGCAGCAACACGCCGCATCCCATGCCTCATGGAGTTTTTGAGGGTCAAACTGAAACTCTTGATAACGCTCGTAAAAACACTGAATCAGTATTGAGACGAGTTGATTGCGATCAACGTTATTAAAACCAGCAAGGGCCAGTGAAGTAGCTTTCTCACGCAACTCTGGAGGAAAATCTTCTAGGCTTTGAGTAATATTGAGTCCGATACCCACCACTGCAAATGGAGCAGAACCTCTTCGTGTCTCCACCAGTACCCCTGCAACTTTTTTGCCGGCAATGAGCAAATCATTGGGAGGCTTGATCTGTAGTGAAGAGATACTCATTCCCATTTTCATGAAAGCATCACAAAGGCTGACTGGACCAAGTTGAGAAAGCGGCCTCATTATTTCTGTCTCAATGGGCAATCGCAACAGTAATGACATCCAAAGCCCCATACCTTGCGGACTTGACCATGGTCGATGAAACTGCCCTCGCCCACCTGTCTGCCTATCCGCAATCACGATGGTTCCCTCAGACACGCCTTGTTCAGCTAATTCCAAAAGCAAATCGTTTGTAGAAGTGACCGTTTCAAAAAAATGAATCTTACCTTTCCACAGAGATTGTTTTTGAAATTCTTCAGCAATCAATGCTCTTTTCTCCATAAATTTCCTAAAATAGCTCCAGCGACAAATCTGCCCAGACTGCAGAATGGGTCAGAGCTCCCAAAGAAATCTCATCCACTCCCGTTTCAGCAACAGCTCTTAGATTTGCTAATGTAATCCCTCCACTTGCTTCGAGGCGAATGGCAGGTGCTTGTTCATTCCTGAGGGCCACCGCAGAACGCAGCATCTCGAGGCTCATGTTATCGAGCAAAATTGTTGTGATTTCTGGAATTTTTAAAAAACATTTGACCTGTTGAAGCGTATCAGCCTCCACTTCAATATTCATATGCGGATATTCCCATCTGGCTTTTTGCAAGTAACCTGGCAAGTTGAATTCAACATCAGGCCCAAGAGCTGCAAGGTGATTATCCTTCACTAAGATAGCATCATAGAGTCCCATGCGATGATTTTTACCACCACCAGCGCGAACAGCTTCTTTTTCAAGGCTTCTCCAGCCTGGCGTCATTTTGCGTGTGTCTAAAATCGTGACTCCCGTTCCTGCCACCGTATCAACATGAGCACGCGTGAGTGTTGCAATACCGATGAGACGTCCTAAAAAATTCAGCGCAACCCGTTCTCCAGAAAGCAAAGAACGCGTCGGCCCTTCTAGTTTCAAAAGTGTTTCTCCTGCATCTCGCTTTTCTCCCTCGTGAGCACAAAGTGTCACGACGATTTTAGGATCGACTTTATGAAAGACTGCTGTCGCCGTTGATAAACCTGCAACCACTACAGGCTGACGTGTTATAATGCGACCTGTGCTCTGGTGCAATTTTGGGATAAAAAAACGAGAAGTGACGTCATCAGTCCCGATATCCTCTGCAAGTGCGATGTTTATGAGATTGGAAGAAAAATTCATAGGGATGGAAGTGTACTCATTCGAACGGGCATAGTTGAAATGAAAAGTTGGAGTTGAAGCAGCAAAAAGTGGATTTATTTAGAAAATCAACATTTTATTTAACCGGGATATTTCATGCTGATTCATCGCGAGACACCGTGCAGCTTGATGAGGAGCAATTCGAGACCAACGCAGCCCCATCAGGCTCTTGCAAGCCGCATCAGAATCAGCATGGAATATCCGGGTTAAACAGGCCCCCATCTTTTATTCATCATTTTTTTGAAGACCTCATTTTACCTGTAGTCTACAGTCTTTACCGTTCATTTGAATGGGCGCTTCTACTCAATCTCTAATAATGTTCGTTGCCACGGAAGCAATGTTGAGGTGGTACTATCCCTCACAAAGAGTTCTAGAGCTAATTTAGAAGCAATAATGGAAGGATCGAGTCCAAGTTGATCCGCCACATAGTCCCGTTTGTCTTTTAATTTTCGAACATATTCTACTTGTTGTTTCGTAGAACGAACAGCACTTCTGTCCAGAGGTTTTGGCCACGCTTCCTCAGGCAAGGACAAGGCAGCTTGAAGCATCTCTTCAAAAGAAACTTTTCGTGCTTGAGGTAATTTGGGACGAATGAAATTTTTATCGTGAAGTGCAGACTCGGCAATGCGAAGCATCTCCTCGTTAGAAAAAATATAAAAAGAGGGTTTGTCCGACTTGCGCGATTCTGCATCTCGCCATTGCCATAGAGCGCGCAGGACAGCCCAGCTTCTAGGAGAAAGTTTTACATAACCAGAAATACGCCAGCGCATCTCTTCTTCTTTAATACGCACTTCACGTGTAGCACGAATCATGCGATCTCGAGATTGATGAAACCATTCCAGCCGTTCCAACGTGTGAAGTTTTTCTTCGAAAAGAGCAGCGAGTTCATGGAGGTAGCGCACATCATTGAGCGCATAATCGACCATCTGCGAGGAGAGTGGACGTTTGGCCCAATTGGCCTTTCGAGAAGCTTTTGAAAGTGTTATATGAAAATATTTTTCTACCAATGCGGCCAATCCCAAGTGCGGTTCCCCACACAAGCGAGCAGCAATCATCGTGTCAAAAATATTATCATCAGGAAAAGAACCAGAACGACGTAGCAGGCGAAGATCGTAATCGGCGTCATGAAAAATGAGCCGCTTCCCTTGGAGAGCTTGAAAAAATTCTGAGAGAGGCAAGTTTGCCAGTGGATCTAACAGGAGTAAATCACCAGGCCAAGCAATTTGAATGAGGCAAAGTTTTTCAAAATAACAATGCAGACTATCAGCCTCGGTATCCAAGGCGATTTCAGACTGATGGGCTAGCTGACTGAGGAAATCAGCATAAAGAGAAGGAGTAAAAATCAAAATGGACCCGTTCATAGGAACGGATTAAGTTATAGGCTAGAGGCTGCAGGTGATAAGATTGAGTGAAATGTTCGATTTATAAGTTGATGTACGATTACAAGTGGTGATGGATTCAAAAAATAGGTTCTTCTTTCTGAAGTGAATTTGCCTACAGCCTTACCAGTCTCCTGAACTGGTACATCAAAATGGAATCTGGTTTAGCCCGAATATTTCACACTGATCTACGGCGAAAGCCGGGAAGTCTGATGGATTCTGCGTTGATCTCGAAGTCTTCCTCGGGCAGTGTGTACACACGGCCGTCGTCAGACTCCATCGCTCGCCTTACCCTATCAGCCTTCGCAGCCTCCTTGTCACGATCAGTATGAAATATCCAGGCTAGGAATATTATTTTAAAACTTAACCTTCAACTTCTCACTTCAACTCATCCCAAATATTCTCAGAAAATTTAAGATGCTAGGTCTAAGGCTCCGCAATAAAAGTTTTTTTAGGAACGTTCTCTTCCGAAAAAGATTCTGCAGAGCGATGCCTTGGTTCTCTTACTTGTGTGTTTCCAAGGCTTGGAGCACTCACAAAAGGACCACCCTGCAGTGGCGCTGGCTCTGAAAAAGCAACATCTGGCATTTCACTTGGTTTCCCTTCAAGAGGAAAATCTTTACGCAGGGGATAGTAAGGGTAGCCATCCCACATGAGGATACGCCTTAAATCGGGATGTCCTTCAAAACTAATTCCCATCATATCGTAGACTTCGCGTTCATGCCAATTGGCAGTTGCCCAGAGCGTGGTAATTGTTGGGATAGTCGACTGATCTTCAGAGAGTTTCACTTTGAGACGAAGTTGAATTTTGGACTCTAAAGAGTAGAGTTCATAAACCACTTCAAATCGAGGATCACTTCCAAAATGATCAACGCTGGAAATATCAAGCAGCATATTGAATCCCAATTCATCACGGGAAAATTGGCAGATTTCATAAAAGCGTGACTGCTCCAGTGAAAGGGAAATCTCTCCTCTAAACTCCTTTTTTTCAAGAATCGAAGAGGAATATTTTTCCTCAAGACGACTAACAGCTTCTGATAAATTCACGTGTTTCAATTTTTTGTCTCTACCAACGTGTTATCGATAGAGACGGTTTAAGTGTTTAAAGATTTAGGAAATTAGTGGAGGTTGCTTTTTAGGTTCAAAAATGATTTGGCTACGGCGCAACTTTAATTTTTTAAAATTCAATACTTCTGCTTCATCCTAGAGCTCTAACATATTAGACTCCTCAACACTACCAAAGGCATATTTCAAAGAAATGAAATAATGTTGGTAGTTACAATTTTTTTAGAGTGAATGAAGTAAGGCACGCTTTTGGTCTAAAAACGAATGCTCTGTCATAATTTTGTCTTGAAGTTTCATCAACCCATCAAGCAGTGCTTCAGGCCGCGGCGGACAACCCGAGATGTAAATATCTACAGGAATAACTTGATCGACCCCTTGCAATACGGAATAGCTGCGATACATTCCACCGCTGGAGGCACAAGCTCCCATGGCAATAACCCACTTCGGTTCTGGCATCTGGTCATAGATGCGTTTGACGGAAAGCGCCATTTTATAAGTTACCGTTCCCGCTACAATCATCACATCAGACTGACGAGGCGAAAACCGCATTACCTCTGCTCCAAAGCGTGAAATGTCATAACGAGACGAAGAGGCTGCCATGAGCTCAATAGCACAACAAGCAAGTCCCATCGGCATTGGCCAGAGGGAATTTTTTCTCATCCAGTTAATCGCTGCATCGAGCTTCGTGATGATCACATTTCCTTCAATCTTCGAATCGTAAGCAACGGGCAGACTAGTAGAAGTGGCAGAAGAATGGTCCATCTGGAAAGAATAAAGAGTGAAAAATAAAGAGTAAAGAGTAAAGCTAACTACCACCGTACTGTTGGCAGTGTTGAAACGTTGAAATGAGGCTCCTTTTAGAATAGTATCACGAGTTATTAAAAATCGGTATTTTTAATGTCACGTGTCAGTTTCAACTATTCAACTTTTAACACTACCAATGTTATTTTAGTTAGAAGAAATGAAATGACGTTGGTTGTTATGATTTATTCAACAATGCCACTATTCTCCGTAAGTCTTAGAAAATCTTTTTTTCTTTTCTTCTTCTGAAGCTGTTGGCTCTACACTTGGAGAATCCGAGGGAGAGAGCGATGGTGTTACCTCAGAGTCTGTTTTTTTATTTGCAGAATCATCATGGGATGCCTGTACAAAAGTGATCTGCAATTCAGAAAGAATACTACTCAATATTTTTTCTTCATCTGCGGAAAGATTGCCACGTGTTTTTTCGTGAAGTGTCTCTAAATAATCGATGAACATACGCGCTGCTTCCAGATTGACAACGGTTTCTCCAGTCGAAGGGTGCGGAAGACGCCCTAGAAAAAGCATGGCTTGTTGAGCCTGCATCATGATGAACTCAATAAAACGTTGTGCGGTTTCACCGCTTTGTTGATCGTGTGTTTGAATTTCAGGCATAAAAATAAAGGTTAAGGTGGAGTACCAAATTGAATCATGATCTCTTCTCTGCTTCAACTTAAACTTATAACTTCAACTGCCACTGCTTGGCAGTGGCACAGGCGCAACCGTCACCTCTACGGAACCAGGAACGCTGAAATATTTTTTAATAGCGTTGTTCAAATGATCCAGCGTAACTCCATTGATTTCCTCCGTACGATGAAGGTAGTGATCAAATCCTAGCCCCATGAGTTCTTCACTCAAACAACGGACCGCAAAGCCAGCATTGGATTGCATTGCGATTGCTTCCTCTCCAAGCACTTTTTTCTTAGCTTTGGAGAGTTCCTCATGACTTAATCCATGATGTGTGACCTTGCTAATTTCATCATTGAATTCACTGCATGCATGCCCCAATTTTTCTGGATCTGTTCCCATGTAAAAGACAAAAGATCCAGCAGCTAAACCCATCGAGGTGGAAGCTCCCACGTAATAAGCCAAAGCTTGTTTTTCTCGTATGCGATCAAAGAAGCGAGATCCTAAATCGCTACAAGCTGAATCTAGCAACTCTAAAGCTGGACGATCAGGACTTGTAGCAGGCACCGTAAGGAATCCCTTCACCACAACAGCTTGCTGTTTCTGTTCCGTAGCAGTAGCGGTGATGGCTGTAGTAAGAGCTGCAGGCTCTGGAGTGGACTGAAAATGCAATTCACCAGCAGGCATTTTCTTAAAGAGTTTTGTAGCCATAGCCACCACTTCTGCCGTCTTCACATCACCAAAAATGGCAACAACTCCATTCTTGCCAACGATAAGTTTCTCACGAAACTCCTGCAGCATTTCCGAAGTCAGCAATGGAACAGTTTCTGCAGTTCCTAAGAGCGGCATGGAGTAAGGATGAGTACCAAAGAGTTTTTTCTTGAGGAGCTTTTGAGCTACCGTGAGCATTTGATCTTCTTCAGCCTTGATGGCAGCAAGCTGTGAAGACTTTTCATGTTCTACTTCCTCTTTGGGAAAAGTAGCTTCGGTCAATACTTCTGCTAGTAAATCTAATCCTAACGAACAATGAGGAGTCATCACATGATCAATGGAAACAGAAATGCTATTACTCCCTGCAGCAGCTCCAATACTGGCTCCGACCTGTTCAATGGTCTGAGCAATATTTTCTGCAGTTCTCTTTTTCGTCCCTTTGGTAATGGTGCTCGCTAAAAGATCGGTCACTCCATTGTTGCTAGAATTTTCTTCAAGAAGACCACCTCGAAACATGGCCATCATCGAAATCAAGGGCAAGCGATGGTCTTCACAAATTAATAATCGAAGCCCATTAGGGAGCACACATTTTTGAACCTCACGTTGCGTGATTTTTGGATCAGATAGTGTCGTTTTTGGGCCCTGCGGGTTCAGGACTGGGTCTAATGAAACTATAGTAAGACCTTCACGCACTAAATAGGTTGAGGCGACATGCCTGATATCATCACGTGTCACACGCTCGATAGCAGTAAGATATTCCTTTCCAAAATGTGGATTTCCGGTCTCAAGCCAGCTAGAACCATAATCGCTGGCCCGCCCATTGACCGTTGCCAGGCCTGAGAAGTGATCAGCAAGAATACTATTTTTTGCTTTTTCTAATTCTTTTTCTGAAACTCCTTTTTCCAAGATGGCCTCTACTTGAGTCAACACTTCTGCCTCCAAAGCATCACGCTTGGAGGGATCAGCAAAAGCTCCCACATAGATCAAACCTTCATCCCCACTCAATCCATAAAAGCCAGCACCTATCTGGTAAGCCAGTTGTTTCTTTTCACGAACTTCTTGATTCAAAATAGAACTTGTTCCTGATCCAAGAATCGTGGCGAGCACTTCTACCGCAGGAGTATTGGGATCTGTGATACCAGGCCCTTTCCAAGCCATATTGAGACGACTTAATTCTGTAGGAAAAGTATCGCGCGCCACATTCATTCCTAGTTGTCGTGGCTCTTTTTTGATGAGAACTGGTTCTAGGGCCTTGCGCGGATATTTTGCAAAAAAATCATGGAGCTGCTGATAAATAGCTGCAGCATCGATATCCCCGACGATGACAAAACAGATGTTATTGGGCACATAACGTTTTTGGTAGTACTCCAAGACATCTTCACGGGTGAGTTGATTATAAATATCAAGATAGCCAATCACCGGTTGAGCAAAGGGACTGACATGGTAGGCCGTTTTGAAAAGAAGTTTTTGAAGGACCGTGTCGGGATGATCATCTCCCATCGCATACTCACGACGAATCACCTCTTGCTCCTTGATGTATTCATCAACCGGCAAGGCAGCATTCATCACGGCATCCGCCAAAATATCGACAATGGCAGAAGCCCCTGCCGCAGGTGCATTCACCCAATAGACGGTCCGATCAAACGAAGTATAGGCATTCATATACCCACCCTGCTCTTGCACTTCTTTTGCAATGACTCCAGGAGGACGTTTCGCAGTTCCTTTAAAAAGCATATGCTCCAGAATGTGTGAGAGTCCTGCACCCAGCCATTTCCCTTCATCAATACTACCTGTCGCACACCATGCTTGAACACTGACGACGGGAGCATTGTGATCCTCTTCAATAATGATGGTCAGACCATTAGGTAACGTGAAGCGTTGTGCAGTGATCGAAGAATGTTGCGTGAGGTTAGCAAAAGAAGATCTGGAGGGCATAAATGGAACGTTGTAGCTAGAAAGCAATTTGACTATACAGCAACAAGCAATGGAGGAGCAGGCTGAGCAGGCTCAAAGGGAAGAACAAAAGTTTGATGAAAGTCTAAAAGATGAGCAAAAGAGGCACGCGTATCATTTTCTGTCTTCCCTAAAATACCAATCTCAATTAAATGAAAAACCATCTCTCCAATATCGGAGGAGCTCTTGATTCCCCAATAATAAAGAACGGTGATGGCCATCGGTCCAAATTCTTGAAGCGCTCGATCGCGAAACCCTTCTACCAATTCAACAGCACTCACATGAGTTGTTGCCACAACTTTCCGGTTCTTACGACGTCGTTTCATCGTAAAATCTAACGATTCCCTCAAGAAAAAATAGGCGTCACGCCGATACCGCGGATCTTTTTCTAGGATGAGTTCAACAGCTTGTTCTAAGCCTAAAATTTGCATGAACGATGATTAGAAACGGGAAGAAGTAGGAGAAGCCTTTGCAATAGAATGCATGGATCTGTAGTGTTTCACCCCAAGACCAAGAAGAAAAGCGCAAAAAAGAGCAGTGATGACGCATTGTTCGCGGCGCGTTAAAAAAAACATGTTAGTTAGAATGCCAAAGTGATTTTTTAAAGATAGCTTTTTAGTGATGAGAAATCAGCATGAGGTCAGAAGAAGTAACGAGCAATGGGTAAAGAGTTTAGTTTCTTGCCTTCGGCAAAATCAAAGTAAAATCACCTCATCACAGCAGGCCAGTGTTACCACAAGAACAGCTGTTCACTCTGCTCTTTACCCTTCACTCTTCACTCCAACACTAAATTTTTTTCTTATTGTCTGATTTTGCAGGAGAACTTTTTTTCTCAGGGGCGCTCTTTTCAGAAGAGGTTGTTTTCGTTTCGCTGGCAGCAGGTGATTTTTTTTCAGCAGAGTCGGCACTCTTTCCATCTCCAGCAGCATCGCTCTTAGCAGAACTTTTATACCCTTCACTCCGATAGTCCGTGATATAAAAGCCAGATCCTTTAAAAAGAAAACCCGCTCCTGCTCCAAGGAGCCTCTTTACTTTTCCTTTTCCCCATTTTTTCATCTGGCACTGTTCTTTGGGACAGGTCGTATAAGCCTCAGAAGACATCGATTGAAAGGCATCAAAGTGATGATGGCATTTACTGCATTCGTATTCGTAAGTAGGCATGGGAAAAAAGTTGAAGGCTGCTACGCAGCTGTTGAAACGTTAAAGAGTTGAAAAATTCTAATTAAAAAAGATTGATGGATCAAGCCACGAAGCAACGTAGAAACTATTATTGATGATGAATAGAGTCATTTTAAATTCGCTGGGTAACAAAGAGCAACGGCGCACAGAGGCTAGAGCGTTTTAAAAAATTCTGTAGTTGGGTGCATTGTCAGAACACGACCCGACGGGAGTCGGTCCGGAAGACTGCCGTTAGGTAGCCTAGCAAGGGCGAGGTGAGCTTCGCAAAGCGAGTCAAACGAGGAGCGCAGACACCGCAGTCTATATGGAAATACTCGAGGACGCGATTCCCGCTTTTGCAGGGATGACGTACCGAAGTGACGTATTTCTGCGCTCTAGCAGTAGCATTTGGAGAGACTCTAAAGACATTCCGCTATTTGGACGGCATTGAGCGCCGCCCCCTTGAGAAGCTGATCCCCACAAACCCAGAAGGCAAGAGCATGGGAAGTTGTATAGTCTAAACGAAGTCTTCCCACGTAGCACGCATCGAGGCCCTGGGCTTCTAGAGGCATGGGATACAGTCCCTGAGAAGGATCATCCAAGAGCTCTACTCCTGGAGCTGCAATCAAGGCATCTTGGGCTTTTACAACGGAAACAGGTTGTTCAAATTCTGCGTGAATGGCAATCGAATGCGCTCGATAAACAGGCACGCGAACGCAGGTCACCGAGGCTTTGAGATCCGGAAGATGAAGGATACGCCGACTTTCATTCTGAAATTTCATTTCCTCCCGAGTGTAACCATTTTCTAAAAAAGAATCTATGTGGGGAAGTAGGTTAAAAGCAATTTGGTGGCGAAACACTTCGGGCTTCATGAGGCGCTTCTCAACGGAAGCTGCCACCTGAGCTTCCAATTCTTCAACACCACGAGCCCCTATCCCCGAAACAGCCTGATAGGTGGAGGCAATAACACGGCGCAATCCAAATTGTTGATGCAAGGGATGAAGTGCCATCAGTGCAATGGCCGTGGAGCAATTAGGATTAGCAATAATACCATGATGTGTTTTTATATCTTCCGCATTGATTTCTGGCACTACAAGCGGAACGGCAGGCTCCATACGAAATGCAGAGGAATTATCGATCGCCACGGCACCGGCACGCACCGCTTCTGGCACAAATTTTTGAGAAATCTCCCCTCCTGCACTGAAGAGGGCAATATCGATTCCTTTAAAACTCTCTTTTTCTAAAACCTCCACAGGAATCATCGTGTCACGAAACAGCAAGGAAGTTCCTGCCGAGCGTGGAGAGGCTAATAAACGAAGATTTTTTATTGGAAAATGGCGTCGTTCTAAAACCTTCAAAAGCTCTATACCCACAGCGCCTGTGGCTCCGACGATGGCTATGTTTTTTTCTGAAGAGAAGGATTCCTGGACGGACATTTTTAAAAAATAAGTAACGACGAGGAGCTTAGTTTCTTGCGTGTGGAGAGCTCAAGAATTAATCATGAAAAGAATGAAAAACACAAAAGAGCATCATTATCTCAAAATCAG
Organism: Chthoniobacterales bacterium; assembly: GCA_049314455.1. Classification (GTDB taxonomy): domain Bacteria; phylum Verrucomicrobiota; class Verrucomicrobiia; order Chthoniobacterales; family UBA6821; genus CAIWMF01. The sequence continues at coordinate 19,519 of JBMOFC010000019.1, read as the reverse complement.
TATCCCTCAACAACGCTTAGAAGTTTTTGAAGAAAAAAATGGAATCGCAACAAAAAAACCGTTCGCTTCTTATCCAATTTCCAGTTCTCAATTTGGCCTTGGCACAGAACCAGAGAGCTTTCGCACACCATTAGGAAAATTTATTATCGAGAAAAAAATTGGTGAAGGAGCTCCTGAGCGGATGATTTTTAAAGCTAGGAAGCCAACTGGCGTCATTGCAGACCTTGGAGGAGAGGAAGATTATGTATTAACGCGCATTCTTTGGCTGAGTGGCCTGGAGCCTGAAAATGCCAATACCCGCGATCGCTTCATCTACATTCATGGAACGAACCAAGAAGATCGCTTAGGTTCTCCTGCAAGCCATGGCTGCATTCGCTTAGCTAATGCTGCAGTGATAGAACTCTTTGATGTCGTGGAAGAGGGTGACTTTGTCGAAATTGTTACCTAGTAATCACCAGCTCTCATCGATTGTAGTGCCCTGCCAAGATGATCGATGATATCGCTAGCCACCAAGGATTCGGAGGAGGCGTTTGATTGGTAGATCGCATTTTCTGCACTTCGTCCACAGAGCCATGCCCCAAGCTGTGCAGCGTTCCGACAGGAATAACCCGCTGCTAAAAATGCTACAATGACTCCCGTCAAGACATCACCCATACCGCCACTCCCCATCCCAGGGTTACCAGTCGTGTTGTAGAGCAGTGGATATTCTTGTTCGGCAATAATGGTACGTGCTCCTTTGAGCAGCAAGGTGACATCATAGCGCTCCACAAAATCTTTTGCCCAAGACGCACGAGAGCGTTCTTGCGCAGGAAAGAGCCTCTCCATTTCACCAGGATGAGGTGTGAGCAAACGAGGACCTTGGCACTTCAACAATCGTGACATCTCCTGTGCGAGTGCATTGAGGGCATCCGCATCGACTACGCAGGGAATTGCTATTTTTTCAATGACCTCCAACATTTCATGACGGTAGTGAGAACCAAGTCCAGGACCAATAGCAAGCGCTGTTAACGACTCTACAAAAAGATCGCTGTAATGCTTGATCGGTTTCACCATCACTTCAGGAACTACGGAGCCTGCAATCAACTCATAAACATCAGGCAATACATAAAGCGTCACTAATCCTGCTCCAGCACGTACAGCAGCTGCAGAAGCAAGACGTGCTGCTCCCAGATAACCCCGCGATCCAGCTAAAATTCCGACATGACCAAAAATACCTTTGTGGACATCAAAAGAACGAAGTGGAAGCAACTTTCTCAATGATGATGTAACAATCACAGAAGAAGTCTCCACTCGAGAAGCTTTTAATGGTGAGAGCGGCACGACCGCTAATCTCCCGACCTTGTTTGTCGCTGTGTCAGCCACCAGTCCTGTTTTAGGAAAAGCAATAGTCACCGTCAAATCAGCCTCCACACATGAGGCAGAAGGAATCCCGGTAGTTCCATCAAGACCCGAAGGCAAATCCACCCCAACGACAAAGGCACTTCGTTCACGACGCAGCAGATTTATTTCCTCAATTGCTTCCTGAAGAGAACCACGGGGAGCTCCTGTAGCGCCAATACCCAAGAGACCATCAAGCAAAACCAAATTCCTTGGAAGCTCTTCAGGAATATGTTCCAAAATAGCCGCCCTATAATGTTCTTCCAACTCTTGAAGATGAGCTTGTGCTAGCAAAGCCATGTCATTTTTTGGAAAGGTCAATCGGATAAAAATCTTCCACCCATCACGCGCTAAAAACCGAGCTGCCACAAGAGCATCACCTCCATTATTCCCCTTGCCACAATAAGCAATCGCTGTTCGTGGCGTTGGGAAAAATTGCTCAATCGCATGAGCAATCCCCTCCCCAGCCACTTCCATCAGGCTAGCGGCTTCAACGCCATGTTGAAAAGCTTCATGCTCTATTTCCTGCATTTGAAACGTCGTGAGGATCATGGATATGTTATCTCAATTTTCCTGAGAAAAATGGAGATGAGTTGAAGTTGAAGCAGATCTTTTCGGTTTGTCTCTATTACTTGGATTCATGCTTTGTAATCACCAATGTACCATTAGCAGTATTGAAGTGTTGTTTCTTCAAACAAGCAATCAACACAAGACTACTTGGCAAAAGAATCGGAAGAAGAATCTCGAAAAAATGAAATATGAAAAAAATCGAAACTGAATAAAGAACAATACAAAAAAATAGGATTAATAAAAAATCGATTTCAGAAAAACGTGCGAGGAGTAGCATGCCTAGAGCTAAAACAACAAAAAGCACCCCGTAGAGCCAAGGACTAAGATACCTTATGGCGGACTTTTGCTCGGCATCTTGAAGCATGGCTGCTTGCCGAGGCGCTTCTGCTCCACCAATGAAGACCGTCCTTTTTTGAAACAGTATTTCGAGATCAGGCTTAATACTCCCACGTTCCATTTCTTCACGACGTAAGAGAAGGTCATCCAAAGAGAGAACCTGGACTGATGGTGGACTCCATAAAAAAGGAAGCCACCTATCACTAAGAGGCTGAGTTGACAAAGGAGTAAAAACAAAAGGAATACCTTGCACACTTCCCTCAGATTGAGCCTCTCTAAGCAAGGAAAGCGGACCATTTGATAGATCACCCAAAGGCGTCGCAACCACAATACGATCAGGATGAAAACTCAACAGTGCTCTCACTGCAAGTGCTACATCTTGCGGAGCTATGAGTGATGGTGCCGACAGGTTCTCAGAATTTGCATTCAAATCGCTCAAGACTGATGAAGAACAAGGAGCCGACGGCACGCCGTCCCGCAGTGTACGAGAAGTACTCAAGGACACGATCCCCGCTTTTGCGGGGATGATATTCGACGAGACACTGTTATTAGCAGTCCCAGTAGACTGTGAATGTAGGTTCTCAGTGATTGGAAGAACCACAGCAGTTACCTCGGGAAGTTGATGACCTGTTTTTTTAGCTAGCCACTGAATTAAGGGACGCTCCCATTCCCAACTCAAACCACCTCGCTCGATGAGGACTGCTGCCAGAAGGAGCAAGGAAGCAGCGATGACAAAAGAGCGTTTCATTTTAAAAGCGTCTTCGCATGTGCTAGGGCAGAATCGGAAGTGCCGCCTAACATGCGAGCAATTTCTTTTTCTCGCACCACTCCTGTGACCTCCATTAGCGTGGTGGTGGTGCGTCCCTCATGGACTTCCTTTTTCACAACGACTTGCGAAGCGGCTGCAGCAGCGACTTGCGGAAGATGCGTAATGCAGAGGACTTGATGATCACGGCCCAATTCTTTCATTTTTGCAGCAACCTTGGAGGCTATTTCCCCTCCGACATTGGCATCAATTTCATCAAACACAAGAAGAGGAATGCGATCTTGATGGGCCATAGCTGATTTCAAGGCTAGCATCACACGCGAGATCTCACCACTTGAGGCAATCATACGAAGTGGTTGTGTCGCCTCACCCACATTGGGCGCAAAGAGAAAGTCGGCCTGCTCTCCTCCCTCTGAGCCAGGTTCTAAAAGCTTTTCTAATACAATTTCAAATATTGCCTGGCGAAAGCCCAAATCATTCAAGGCAGCAGTGATCGTGGTTGTCAATTTTTTGGCTCCTTGTTTTCGTTTTAAACTCAAGTTCTGCATCGAACCTTGAAGGTACTCTCGTGCTTTTTCTAAGGCGGCATCTAAGATCACGAGGCGCTCTTGAGCGGTGGATAATAGCTCGAGGCGACGAATACTTTTTTCTCCATAAGCAACAACCTCTTCAAGCGTCGGACCATATTTTCGTTTGAGGGTTGTCAAGAGATCGAGTCGTGCCTCTATTTTCTCTTGCTCTTCTTGATCCAGCTCAAGAGTTTCAGTGTAATCTTGAAGACGACGCGTTATCTCTTGAATTGTTTCAGAAGCAAGTGTGAGCTCTTCCAGCTCTTTCTCCACACGTGCATCAAGGCGTGCTAATTCACGCAAGAGCCGTGCTGCTTCTGCAAGTACTGAGGCAGCGCTCACCTCATCTTCATTGAGGCGTCCTACGGCAAGTGTAGAAAGCTCAAGCAAGCGCTTTCCTTGAGCTGCTGCACGGTGGCGTGCAATGAGGGCTTCTTCTTCGTTAAGATCCAGCTCTGCTTGAGTAATCTCTTCAACCTCCCGTGTGAGTTGCTCCAAAAGATGCGTTCCTCCAATTTCAGCAAGAAGCTCTTCTTTTTCTTTGAGAATCCTTGTTACTTCCAAGCGACGGGCATGATACTCTTCTCTTTCCACGACAGAACCACTAAAGGCATCCAGCAAAAATGTCTGTTCACTGCGCGAAAAAAGAGATTGATGGTCATGTGGTCCATGCAAATCGAGCAAGCGTTTTCCAAGGTCGCGAAGTAGCGACACATTACAAGGAGAGCCATTGATAAACTGACGCCCGCTCGATTCGGTCGTGATGCTGCGTCGTAAAATAAGATCCCCTTCCTGACAGGGATCAATACCATGCTCGTCCAAAAAACGATTGAGTTCCTGTGTTTCTTCAAAATGAAAAACCGCCTCTAGCGTCGCAGAGGAAGCACCATGACGGACTAACCCGCGATCAGCACGCTCCCCAATCAAAAATTTTAAGGCTCCCAAGATAATTGATTTACCAGCTCCTGTCTCACCGGTCACAGCGACAAAGCCTGAAGGCAGATCCCAGGAAAGCTCTTCGATAAGTGCTAGATTTCGAATTTTAAGTGAGCGAAGCATGGAAAACAGGCTGGAAGCTAGAGGCAGGAGGGAAGAATGATCGAAACAGAATTAGAAATCGATGCTTTTTATAGCGCCATCATAGAAAAATTTTATAATAATAGTCCTCTCTTAAGGATCGACATTTTTTTATAACTCGCTTGAGTTTTTCAAAAAACAATACTTTCCGCTTTCAAAAAAAAGCATCCAGCCTCCAGCCTACTCTTCCATGCCTTCCCTAATCCTCACTTTTCTCGGCACCGGAACATCACAAGGCATTCCAATGATTGGCTGCACATGTGAGGTCTGCAGATCTCAAGACCCACGCGATACGCGGACGAGAACCTCTGTTTTGGTGAGCACTGAAAAGGAGACTATCCTCATTGATACGACACCCGATCTGCGTTTTCAATGCCTTCGAGAAGGCCTCAGTAAGATAGATGCCGTGTTATTCACCCACCCGCACACCGACCATATCATGGGTTTCGATGATCTGCGTCGTTTTAGTGAACTCCTCGACCTACCACTCCCCATCTATGCAGCTTCTGAGACGATGAAGAAAATCAAGGAAGCCTTTTTCTTCGTTTTTGAGGCCGCTGACTCAACAAAGCCATCGAAAGGTTATTTGCGTATTGTGCCTCGACTCATTGAGGGATCATGGAGCCTTGGGAGTTTTGAGATCACTCCTGTCCCGCTTGCTCATGGGATGATGACAACGCTGGGATTTGTTTTCAGCAAAAATAAAAAAAAACTCCTCGCCTACTACACCGATTGCCAAGCAGTCTCTCCCGAGGCCATCGCTGAGGCGCAAGGAGCTGAGATCCTGGTCTTAGATGCATTGCGAGATCGCTTTCATCCGACTCATTTAAATTTTGCTAGAGCTATTGAAGCTGCTCAAAAAATCCAGGCTCAGCAAACCTTTTTTACCCATTGTTGCCATGATGTTTCTCATGCAAAAAAAGAAGCTGAACTTCCTCCTGGCATGTCACTTGCCTACGATGGATTGAAGGTTGTTCTGTGACTCAATCCCTCAACACTGCCAAAAGCACCTTAGCAGTTACGTTTCTTCTTGTTGATGAGCCTCGTACCACCTATGACTAGTCATGCGTTGGCAGACGATCGCTGAGAAACGTATTTTACTATTTCTTAGAGGAAAGTCCGGACACCCTACGGCAGCATACCACCTAGAACAGATGGGCCGTGATCGTGAAAGCGATCATGGACGGAAAGTGTCACAGAAAACAAACCGCCATCTCGGCAATCAGATGGTAAGGGTGAAAAGGCGGGGCAAGAGCCCACCGCCCGCGGCGTAAGCCTCGGGGCACGAAAAACCCTATGCGGTGCAAGACAGAACAGGAGAACAGGTCGCCGGCTTGGAAGCCTCACGTTAAGTGAGGCAAGACTCCGGGTATGTCGCACTTCTCTCCGGAGAAGCAGTGATGAAAATCAGTGAGAGAAATGATCGTCCAAGGGAAGCTTACTTCCTCTGACAGAATCCGGCTTATCGCTTAACGCAACATAACGGGAGTGATTCGAAAAAGAGTCACTCCCGTCCTGTCTCCGTTTACAGGACCGGATACAGTTGAAGTGAAAAATACCAGTGGCCGGGAGGCCGTGGGATAGACTGCCGCCAGGCAGCCCCAAAGGTGTGAGCCGAGCGGGAGTGAGCGAGTCAATTGAAGTCGAAGCAGCAAAAAAGACAATTTGTTGCCGAAGGCATCATTTTACCTGTAATCTGCCACCTTATCCGCTTCTGTGAACGGATATCCCGTCCTTTTTAATCGATCTTTTTGCTTTGCTGCACCCGTTCGTAGATGCATTTTTTACTACTTCAACTTCAGCTTTTCACGTCAACTGTACCCGTTCGAACGGGTACAGCCCAACTGATCAGCTTCATTTCATGGGCCTGCAGCAGATACGGATGGCTTGGAATCACACGTATATTGAGACCATAAGCACCACTCTCAGCTGCAGGAATGGTTCCGGTATAACGGAAAACGCCTTCAGATAAAATCTCTCCAACCTTCATTTCTTGAAGATGAGGAGAGATCACTTGATTTTTTTCAAGGGTACCAAAGTAAGCTTGAACCTGAACATCAGCTGGTTGAATGGCGCCTAGATAGACAGATGCGTCGAGCTTTACCTGTTCGCCTACGAAAAAATCGTGATGGTTTTCGGAATGAGCGATCCGGTAGTCGAGCACTTTCACATAGGACCAGAGCGAGATCATCTTTTCTTTCCAAAGACTCAGCTCACGAGCAGCTTTAAAACGATCCCGTTCCATCAAGCTGTATCCTTGTGCAGCTGGTTCATAGAGCGAAACGTTGTATTCTTGGACCATGCGATGCGTATTGAAAAGTGGGACAACCGTACGCATCGACTCACGCATCGATTGAATCCAGGCCAAGGGAAGCCGTCCATCCGGTTTTGCATAGTAAAGTGGAACAATTTGATTTTCGAGCACACTTAATAAACTCGCAATATCAACTTCATCCTGCTCTTCCTCGGTTCCATCCACAATATCACTTCCAATCGCCCAACCATTTTTCCCATTATAGCTTTCCAACCACCAACCATCTAACACACTCAAATTAATCCCGCCATTGAGAGGGAGCTTCATCCCACTGGTTCCACTGGCCTCATAAGGACGCAAGGGATTATTAAGCCAGAGATCACATCCTTGATAGAGACGTCGTCCGACGTTGATATCATAGTCTTCGACAAAGATAATACGATTTTTAAAACGTGGATCGCGCGAATAGTTATAAACTTTTTGGATGATTTTTTTTCCTTCTTCATCAGCAGGATGAGCCTTCCCCGCAAAAATAAATTGGACAGGATGTTCTTTGTTGGTCACCAGACGTTGCAACCGTTCTGGGTCGCTAAAAAGAAGGGCCCCTCGCTTGTACGTCGCAAAGCGCCTTGCAAAGCCAATCGTTAAAATATCTCGATTCAGCAGATGATTCACTTCTCTGATAGCATCAGGAGGTTCCTCATTACGGATACGTTGAGCACGCACCCGTTCACGCATGAATTCAATCGTACGTTGCTTGAGCACTTGGTGCAGATCCCATAAAACATGATCTGGAATATCAATAACCCCGCGCCAAAATTCCACATCGCTTTGTCGATCTTCCCAATTTTTGCCAAGATATTTTTCATAGAGAGCATGAAATTCACCGGCTGCCCAAGTCTTTGCATGAACTCCATTGGTGATGCTTGTAATGGGAACTTCGGCTACTGGAACATCCTTCCAAAGTGCTTGCCATAAACCACGGCTCACCTCGCCATGAAGCTTGCTAACGCCGTTCGCAAACCGACTTGTCTTGAGCGCTAAGACCGTCATGCTAAAAAGCGCTTTGGGATCTGTTCCCATCTCTCCCAAATACATGAACTGATCCCAAGAAATCCCAACTTCTTCGGGATAATATCCAAAGTACGTTCTCATGAGCTCTTCGCTAAAAGCGTCATTACCGGCCGGAACAGGTGTGTGCGTTGTAAAAATATTGGAAGCGGCAACCACTTGAAAGGCTGTAGAAAAATCGATTTCATTTTCTGGATGTGCCATCAAGTCACGAATTCTTTCTAGGGAAAGAAAAGCCGAATGCCCTTCATTCATATGAAAAACTTTTGGTGCAATCCCTAGAGCCTTGAGTAAACGAACACCTCCTATGCCAAGTACGATTTCTTGTTGAATCCGCAGTTCATGATTGCCGCCGTAGAGTGCTGCTGAAATATGTTGATCGGCAGGTGTGTTTTCTGGAATGGTCGTATCGAGAAGATACATTTTAATGCGTCCGAGTGCTACTTGCCAAACACGTGCAACCACGAGACGACCAGGTAGCTCGACACTGATTTTTAAAGGTTCATCCTTGATTTTAACTTCTGTGATCGGCAGATAATGAAAAACCTGATTCAACTCCTGAGCCTCTTGCCATCCATGGCTGTTGATCTGCTGTTTAAAATAACCATCACGATAGAGAAGTCCTACAGCCGTAAAGTCCAAACCAAGATCGGACGCTGATTTACAATGATCTCCCGAAAGAATACCTAGACCTCCTGAATAGTTGGGAAATGATTCGTGCAACCCATACTCTGCTGAAAAATAAGCAATAGAAGGATTCGAGCGTGTGGAAGCATAGGTATCCTGACGCTCTAGATAATGATGAAAAGCGACCATCACTTTTTGTAATTCTTCGAGATAGCGTTCATCTTGGCTTAGTTCGATAAGCCGTGACTGACGACATAGCTGAAGCATTCTTACAGGATTATGATTCGTCTCTCCCCATAGCGTCACATCGAGTTCTCTAAAGAGACGTCGTGCTTGAGGCTCCCAACTCCACCACATATTATAGGCCAGCTCTCGCAGTGGCTCTAGCGAGGAAGGAAGTTTGGGAATGACATTGAAGGTGACAAGTGGATTCATGGTTTTAACTTATTTACTTTTCAAGTTTAAAAGAAAATTAGCAACGCGATGAGCAAGAGCAATCGCTGGCTTGTCGATATATCTTTCAAAGAGGATAGCAAAGAATACCGCAATCAAAAGATAAAGAAAAAAGTTGAACAAGAGAGCCAGGAAAGTGTGGTGTAAAAAAAGATAGAGCGCACACGAGAAAGAACAGAGCACAAGAAAATGGAGCAAGTAGAGCGAGAAGGAAATAGTTCCCAAAAACTGAAATAGACGACTCTCAAAAAGCTTTCTCCCGTATCCTTGAACAATAGGAGCAACTAATAAAATAGCTCCTATCGTGGCGTAGAAATCTTTCTTTTTCCATGGCCCTACGATGGGAAGGAAATCATAGAGTTGATTTTCAAACTGAAAAGCTCCTAGGTAAAGACCACCCAGCACGAGAAGCGGAAAGCACCTTTTAGGAATGGTCACCGCGTTCAGCAATGACCCCATCATGATGGCAAATAAAAAAATAAAATTTTTCTGATAACAAAAATAAAGGAGCAGCAGAAAAAAAATCCAAGGAAGTAATGTCTTTTTTTTTGGCTTCAGAATATAAAAAAGAAGCAAGCAAACCGAACCGATGAATTCTGTCTTTAATGTCCAAAGAGTCGTGTTAAAAGTAGCATCTCCAAGCACGAGAGATTTCCACAGCATATCTTGAATCCCTGTGACATAAGAAAGACAGGGCGGAAAGTAGTGGGCCAGCCACTGAGAGCCTGATAGTGCAGAAGCTGGAAGATTATAATATTTGCGACAGCTGTACAAAAGCAAGGAGAGCGCAATCGAAGCAGCAACAGGAATGTTTAATCGCAGATAACGTCCCCACAATCTTTTTTGAAGCACCAAGGAGGCATCATCACGCGTGTAGTAGGGAGCAGCTAAGACATAGCCGGACAAGACAAAAAAAATCACAACTGCAAAATGTCCGCTGTAAAAAAGAGTCATCACCGGTGATGAAAAAAACTCTACAAAAAGGGAGCTCTGTTCCTGTGCTGCAAAAACAGTTGGGTAATCTTTGTGAAGCAAGAAAGGCAAAAAGGCAGCAATGAAGTGGTGTAGCACCACGCTCAGGCAGGCAATACCACGTAATCCATCGGCATTTTTATTTTTGAGAACCCGAACAATCTGCATGAAAGAATTCTACTTTAAAATGAATGCCCTTTTTCAGTTAGTTGATATTTACTAATTCCCTTCTCCTTCAGCATCCTGATCTAAAGAAAAAGAGAGATAGGTGTTGTAACGACGCTGATGATTATACTCATCTCCATAAGCATAGAGATCATTTGCGGAATCCACCAAGGCTTGAATAGGACCTTGCGAAACAATGGTCTCTTCTTTCATGTGATCTAAAGCTTGACGTAGCCCCCAACCATTAGGTTGTTCTTTATTGCGTTCTGTTTTTAGAATCCCCTCACCACAAAAATGAATATAGTCCATTAGTGCATAACGCCCACAAGGTTCTTGGGTAGCCACAATCTGGTTGAAGCGTCGCGTAATTTTTTCCTTTGTTTCTGGGCTTGTTGGCAACCCCTCTGAATCCGTGCCTGTTGACGCTTGAACCTCTGCATCAATATCAGCTTGTATCTTAGCAAGAGCCTCATCAAGGCGCTGAGCAATACAGCGAGTTTGTTCGATAATGGCATCTTTTTTTGCTAAATGTTTTCTCAACCACTTAAGGTGAGGCCCATCAAAATCATCTTCGAAAGCTTCTCTGTTTGGCCAAGGACATGCCCCCTTTGCCCATTTTGGAATATGAACGCCACTATCTTCGAGTAGCTGAGCAACGCGTGGCCAATCTTCTTGAAATAGCTTAGGATTTGCATCGGGATACCAAATGAATTGTCCGATCCCAATGAGCGCATGACTGTTCTCACCTGGTTCATCACCACTTTCCTCCCATTCAGTGATTCCCTTTTTCATCTTCTTGGTGATACCGCTCCTATCATCAGGCTTGTTCCAAACACTATTTTGATTTTGCCAAATTTTTATTCCGATTTCCAAAAGCTTGCTATCATCTAAATCGACAGCCTTAGGAAGTTCATCAGTGCTCGTTGTGGGAGAGTCCTGCGCTACTTCCCCCAACAAAAATGTAGAGGAAAAAAGAAGCCCAAAAAGAAACACAACGGAAAAAGATTGGAGGATTTTTTTCATTTTTTATGGTGGTTGGACTCAAAGAGACTAGAGGGGCTCTTATCAAAGTCAACAATTACAAAAAAAAGCTTGCCTCTTTGGCAAAAGAGATGAATTGTTGTCGCCACTTTTTAAAACGAGCTTTAGGGCAGTTAGCTCAGTGGTAGAGCGGCTCGTTTACACCGAGTTGGTCGGGGGTTCAAATCCCTCACTGCCCATTCCTCTTGTTATTGTTGTGGCGGGGTAGCCAAGTGGTAAGGCAGAGCTCTGCAAAAGCTCCATTCGTCGGTTCGATTCCGACCCTCGCCTCCAAAGCTGCTACGTGACTTTAAAAAGCCACTTCGCAGCAGTTGAAGTTGAAGCAGCAAAAAACGCACCTGTTTAGTGGTGCCCATTCATAAAACCGGAAAAAATGAAAAGTGCTGCAGAAAAAATGCAAAGAACGCAAAAGAGAGTGGATTTTCCTCCAGCCTTACCTGTCCTCATGAACGGGCACTACACGAAGCACCACACATCCATTTGACTTCTCCTCTTTCACCGCGTGAAGAGCTTGGTTAGCCTCTTCCAGAGGGAAACAGGTCACTTGTGGGCGGAGCTGAATCTTGGCAGCGAGCGTTAAAAAATCACGAGCATCTTGGCGCGTCATATTGGCAACGCTGCGCATTTGTCGTTCTCCCCAAAAAAATGTGTCGTAGTCAAAAGCAGGCATACGATCGAGGTGAATGGCATTGATAGCGACAATACCTCCTTTGCGTAGTGAGGAGAGAGCACTGAGAACCACATCTCCACTCGGGGCAAAGGTAATAGCGCGGTCTAAAATCACAGGCGGCTTTTCTTTTTCAGACCCAACCCATGTTGCTCCAAGCGCCGCGGCGCGTTTGCGATGCTCTTCTCCTCGTGTTGAAACGTAGATTTCGCAATTCCATGATTGAAGAATAGGGGCCATCAAGCTTGCTGAAGCTCCAAAACCAAACAGTCCGACACGATCGCCTGGCTGTACTTCAGCTACTCGAAGGCTTCGGAAGCCGATGATTCCAGCACAAAGGAGTGGTGCTGCAAAAACAGGGTCCATCTCTTTTGGCAGCGGAATGACGAAATCATTCCGAACTAAAACATATTCGGCATATCCACCATCGACACTGTACCCGGTGAAGGTTGGATGATCACAAAGATTTTCCATCTGGTGACGACAATAAAAACAGGTGCCATCAACACCTCCCATCCAAGAAACTCCAACACGTGAACCAAGTGGAAATTCTTGAGTAGCTCCTTCTACAACTTCTCCCACAATTTGATGCCCAGGAATCAGCGGCGTTAGAAGCCTCGGTAAATCACCTTCCACAATGTGCAAATCAGTTCGACAGACACCACAGGCCAAAACGCGCAGCAAGAAATATCCTTCTTTCCACGTCGGAGTAGGCACTTCTTCTATTGAGAGATACTCTCCCGAATGGTTCAAGCTTGATGAAAATAATGCAGCCTTCATAAAGCTAGAACATATGAAAAAAAATCATAACCGATGCAGTATATCTTTTTTTAAGACGCTCTAAAATCGAACTCGACGCAGCCGCAGTGAATTTAAAATCACAGAAACAGAACTGAGGCTCATAGCAGCAGCAGCAATCATAGGAGTTAGCAGAATGCCGAAGAAAGGATAGAGAACCCCTGCAGCAATCGGAATACCAATGATATTGTACGCAAAAGCGAAGAAGAGATTTTCCTTAATGACTTTCAAAATCTCACGACTCATGCGTATGGAGGTGAGAATCCCTTGAAGAGAGGGTTGCAGCAGGATGATACCCGCGGTTTCCTTGGCAATATCGGAACCTGCACCCATCGCGATTGCCGTCTCTGCCGCCGCAAGTGCTGGGGCATCATTGATTCCATCACCAGCCATGGCGGCATGAAGCCCTTCTTTCTTCCAGACGTTAAATTTTTCGGCTTTTCCGGCCGGAGAAAGCTCTGCATGAAATTCCGTAATGCCGAGTTCCGCAGCCACAGATGTTGCGGTGCTCTCACGATCCCCTGTAAGCATGACCGTCCGTACACCGAGAGCACTCAGCTTTTCAATAACGATTTTGGCTGATTCTCGAATAGTGTCGCGGAAAATAAAGACGCCAGCAGGAATTCCTCCGACGGCCATGGTAACAAGTCCCTCTCCGGGTTGGAGTGAAGTCGTGTTGAGTGAATCGGATGGCACTCCATGCTCCGCAAGAAACTTGGGCGTTCCAAGAAGAAGCTCCTTTCCATCGACCACAGCTGAAACCCCACCCCCTGGGAAAGCTTGAAAAGAGGATGGCTTTAAAAATGAGACTCCCTTTTCTTGGGCATGTAGCAGAAGAGCTCTGGCAAGAGGATGTTCACTTCCCTGTTCAGCTCCAGTAGCAAGTGCCAAGAGTTGCTCTTCTAAAAAAGGATCCAGTGCTCGAATCGATACTACTTTGGGTGTTCCCTCAGTCAATGTACCTGTCTTATCGAGAGCCAATAAATTCGTTGAGGCTAGATCTTGAAGCGCTGAGGCAGAGCGCACGAGAATTCCCTTTTGAGCTGCCTTGCCGACACCAACGATCAAGGCCATCGGAGTAGCCAGCCCCAAGGCACAAGGACAGGCAATCATGATAACTGCAACAGCAGCATTCAGTGCATGGAAAACGTGGGGGGCTGGCCCCGCAATCATCCAGATCACAAAGGTGAGAATGCTAACACCCATCACCATTGGAACAAAGATGGCCGCCACACGATCTGCCGTCTGTTGGATAGGAGCCTGACTTCGCTGAGCTTGCACCACGAGACTAATGATTTGTGAGAGGGTTGTCTCAGCACCTGAATGAGCAACCTGAACCACAAGGCTACCCGATGCATTGATGGTACCTGCGGAGACATGCGATCCTGGTGATTTCTCTACGGGGAGCGGTTCTCCTGTTAACATCGATTCATCAATAGAACTCTCTCCCTCAAGAACAATTCCATCTGCTGGAATTCTCCCTCCAGGAAGAACCCTAAAATCATCCCCTTCCTTCAATTCAGAAATAGGAACTTCATGATCAGCCTCTCCTTCTTTTCCAACAAGAAGAGCCATGGGGGGAGTGAGATCGAGTAATTCACGCAGAGCAGATCCGGCCTTAGCCCGCCCCTTAGATTCCAGCCATTGTCCCATCAGAACGAGCACCATGATCATCGTAGCCGCCTCAAAATAGTACCCTCCTGCAGATGAATATGTCGGTATGAATGAACTCAAGAGCAGCTTTGTCATGCTATAGAGAAAAGCGGCACCAGTTCCAAGAGTGATCAAGGAAAACATATTCAGAGCACCGGTTGCAAAGGAACGGAAACCCTTCATCCAGATCTCGGCACCACACCAGAAAACGACAGGAATCGAGAAGAGAAACTCCACCCATCCTGCTATCTGGCCATGCAAGAAGGTAATCCCAACCATCGGACCCATCCCAAGAATGACTACAGGAATCCCAAGGATAACCGAAATCCAAAATCGTTTTTCCAAAAGCGCAGATTCCGAAGTATCATCACTGGGAATAACTGGCTCAAGTGCCATCCCGCACTTGGGACAATCTCCCGGTTTGTCCCGAAGGATCTCAGGGTGCATCGGACAGGTATAAAGCGCACTAGCTGGAGATGTTCCCGGCACTTGTAGAGCGATTATTTGATGACGATCGTGGTGGTGACAGGAATCTTTCATGGGAATAAAAAACCGCAACTACTAATATGCCGGAAAAAATAAATATGCGGATTAAAGCCCGAAAACTTGCGTAAAAAATTTTTCAGGATGCCAGAATTTTGTGTCGGCACCTTCATACTTCAGCACCGTGAACATACCGGAGTACGCATGGTAAAGGAGGTGACAGTGGAAGGCCCATACTCCAGGATTGAGTGCATCGAAAGCGATTTTGACCGTTTCATGAGGGGGGACTTCGATAGTGTCGCGTTCTGCTCCGGAAAAGGGCTTGCCGTTGATCTCCACAACATGAAAGGACCCATCATGAAGATGCATAGGATGCCCCATCGCGGTGTTGTTTGTAATCGTAATCTCCACCCGATCTCCTTTTTTGACCAAGAGTGCATCGTGATTGGGATACGCTTTTCCATTGATCGACCATTTGTAGCCGACCATAGAACCAGCTAAGACTGCAGGCAAAGAGCATGTTGCTTTTTTCTTGGCCAAAGAATGCGTTGCCCTCAGTTTTGATTCCTGAAGATTGTCGAGGGAGGCTGTTTTTAAAGTGGCCTCGTGTGGCAAGGCGGGAATTACCGCTCCTTTACTTGCGAGAATCACCCCACTCAAAAGTGTTGATCCTTCGCCTTGGGCAATGATCGGGAAAGCTCCTCCAATTTTTGGAATCTTGACTCGTACGTCAATGCGCTGGCCAATCGCAAGCTGAAAGAAATTTCCCCTCAGCGGTTTTACTGGCCGACCATCCACAGCGAGAAGCTCCGCATCAAGCGAACCGGTATCGATAAAAAAATTCAACGCGCATGAGGCCGCAATGATACGCAAGAGAACCGATTCGCCCGGCTTGACCTCCATTACTTCTGGATGATCCATGGTACGCAGGTTCGCTAGAAGAGCATCATAATTCACGTCAATGTTCGCCGGAGCAGCATGCTTGGTCGTACGAACAAAACGATGGGTTGCTTCATCCCATGTCTGAGTGATCACGAGCGGCTGTTTTTCAGAGGAAACTTCCATCCCTTTCATTTCTTCCATGCCGGACTTTGACGTTGTGTCGATTTTCATGTTCATGGCAGGGGCATCTTGGAGGTTCTTGAGAATTTGCTCCGGAGGTGTGAATGAAAAATCTGAAAGCGTCACCACATACTGCCTATCTCCCTTCGCGCGTTCTTCGGAAGTCCAAATCACCATGGGAGCAGCAAGGAGATCCTGTTCCTGAAGGGCATAGTGGGAATGCATCCAGTAGGTACCATGTTCCTTGAGAGGGAAGTCATAAAAATAGGACCCCCCCGGCGGGATAGGCTGCTGCGTCACAAAGGGAACTCCATCCATCTCATTAGGAAGCGACAACCCATGCCAATGGATGGTAGTGGGTACCGTTAATTGATTAATGAGCTCTACATGAAATCCATTCTTTTGTTCAGGAGAGTATCCAAGAGTGCCATCAGCCTGTTGTACGGCAGCCACCATGACTTTTTTCCCATGCACAGTGATCGGCACTTCTTTTACAAAAAGCTTTACCCGCTTGACATCAGTTGCCGCAAAGGCGCACGCGAGGTTAACAAATATGAAAGCAACAAAGAAGAGTGTGAAAGCAATTCGATGATTAATGTGAACAAAATAAGCGTGAAAAGAATAATGCTTCATGGTTTTTGGGCTTTCCGCTCACTTTGCAGGAGCAGCGCTAAAAACTTCAAGCTAAAAATCAAGTGGCGCATCCTCTTTGTCATTCAAAAATGGATGCACATTCACGTTCGTTGGTAAGACATCGAGGATCACCGCGCCTGTTTGTGATTGTTCCAGAAAAATAATGCCATGTTTTTCAAAACGAGAAGCAAGAGTTTGGGAAACCAGATGAGAATGATCACGCTCTTCAAACGGAGAAGTTCCCACAATCACCAGACGTGGTGCCACAGCCTTTAAAAAAGATTCCTCCAGTGGTTGCTTCATATCAGGAAGCACCAGAATTGTGGATTGTAATTGTTTCAAAGAAGTATGTGCGACCAACCAGCTTTGTAGACTCAGAGAAGAGGACGGCATGAGGAGCAGCGTTGTGCGGGCTAATTGCATTCTTAAAACAAGCGCTGAGTCAGAAGAAGTAGCTGGTGGATACAGGACCTCCGCTGAACAGCTCGGAGAAAAATTTAGACACTCTCCTTCATGAAGTAAGATTAACTTTTGATGTGATACGGTGAGCCCTTTTAAAAAATGCTTAAAAAGAAAAGAACTTCCCTCTCCTGCAGAAGAAAAAAAAGAATCCGCGGGAATTTGTTGAAGAAGCGGTAGAGCGCCTCCAAGATGAGCAGCCTCTTTTTCGGTGAGCACCATACCTTGGAGATGAGTTGTTCCTTCTGCTTCAAAAAAAGGGAGAAGCGTTTGAGTGGCATTCCTAGAACGTCCAGCGTTGATTGCCCAGGTTCTTCCCTCCGCTTGAAGAACAGCTGCTTGTGCGGAGGGGAGATCAAAAATCGTTAGCCTTGGATGCAATCTCCCAGAAAGCCCCACAGAAAAAGAACTCAAGGGGAGCAGTGCGAATCCATGAACCACCAGCAAGAGTAGTTTTGCACACAGCCAATTACTATTATTGAAAATGGTGGCGATCCACGGAAAAAAAGAACCCAGCAATGCTGAAAGAGCCGCTAGCGAAAGAATCAAAAAAGCTAACGGAACAGCTAGCACATTAGCTCCCAGCGAGGAAAACGAGAGGAGATGAAAGTAAAAAATACAAGGCAACACAGAACCGACCCAAGCTGCTGCAGAGACAGCCAAAAGTTGCGCAAGATGTTGACAAAAATCATGACGCCACTGATGCCAAGGAGTAATGAATTTTTTAGGAAGGAATGGATCTAAGGCATAAAAAGTGTGGAATATTTTTTGAAAGGGAGAGGCCAAAAGCACAATCGAAAAGACCACACAAAAAGAAAATTGCCATCCCATCGAAAAAAGAAGGTTCGTCTCCAGAAGCAGCAGAAAAAAAGCAGCAGCAGCTAGACTGTTGATCATCTGCGGCCGTCGATAGAAAAGAAAACCAGACAAGACCAGTGAAGTCATGATAGCGGCGCGGAGACTTCCAATGCGAAACCCGGTAATCGCCACATAAAAAAAAAGCAATGGAATCGTAACAACGACCGCAGACCAACGTGGTAGACGTACCCATTTCAAAAAAAACCAGATGATCACCGCAAGCATGCCCACATGGAGGCCGCTCACCGCAAAAAGATGGAGTGTCCCAGTCAGTTTGAAATCGCCCAAAAAATCGACAAGTTCCGATTCGTGTGCCCCCAACGCAACCGCTTTGATAAGCCTCATCACAGTTAGATCATCTGTAATTCCAAGAGATATCCATTGCTCTATTTTTTTACGTGAAGCCTCTGCCCAACGCATGATAGCAGTGATCCCTCCCGAGGAGAGAATGCACCCTGGATCCGCAGGATCCATTTTTAGCACGGTATAAACTTGTTGGCGTGCTAACCATGTAGCTTCGTTAAACTCACCTGGATTGCGAGCTCCTCGTGGAACGCTTGGCAGAGCCCTCAAAGCCAGACGATCTCCACGAGCCGGCAGAGCTCCTTCCCAGCGCACCAGCATTGTGACGGGCAGGCCTCTCTCTGAAGAATCGGAATCTACTTTATTAACTCGTAAAAAAAACGAGGCGTTATGACTCGGTGAAACCTTTACCTCACTGACGACCATTCCTTCGACCGCAATATCATTGCCGCTCTTATTCAAAACTGAAGCGACCTCACGTGCTGGTGATTCCTGCCACTGCCATGCATGCAGCACTGCAAAGAAGAATGCCACAAAAAGAAAAAAAAGAACCTGCTCTATTTTTTTTGGAAGAAATTTTTTCCAAATGAACACCAAGAGAGATAGACCCAAGGAAAGAGTGATCCAAAAAATCATCCAACCTGAAAAGGAAAAAAATTCTTGTGTTAAAATCCCTGCAATCGCAGCCGAAACAAGGCCTAGAAAGGGAAAGCGCCTACCTTTTAGACTTTCTTGAACGAAATCAAAAAACGGAGACGGCAGTGAAAACCATTTCATTCAAAAATACTCTAGGATATGTCCGTTTACAGGAATGGGATAGAAAGATGAAAAAGTACCGCAAAAAAACGCAAAGAGCGTAAAAAAATGAGTTTTTAACATCCATCATCCATTCAAAGCAACGGATAGGAAGATAGAAGATATAACCCAAGGCCTTCGACAAATGATTGAATTATTTTTCACCTGCGCAAGCAGATCTTGAATTTCATCTTGCATTTTCAAACTTCTAGCTTCTTAGCCGTTCCCCTGAATGGATACGACGTTTTCTTGCTACTTCAACTTCAACTTTTCACTTCAACTGGGCCCGGTCTGAACGGGCACCTTGAGAACACGAGCACCGCAGCGACGATGCTCTTCGCTGCCTCAGTAGAGTCTGCACAAATATTAAAACCATGTCGAAAACTCGCTGAGGCTGATGAAGAGCAAGGAGCCGAGGAGCACAGTACCGCAGTGTATAGATAATACTCGAGGACACGAGCACCGCAGCGACGACGCTCTTCGCTGCCTCAGTAGAGTCTGCACAAATATTAAAACCATGTCGAAAACTC
>JBMOFC010000018.1:0-32311 GCA_049314455.1 Chthoniobacterales bacterium | reverse complement strand
TGACGTTCGGAGTGACACCACAAGGCGCAGCTACAGAATTTTTTAAAATGCTCTAACGCAGCATTCATTATGCTTCCCAGTTTCCGTAGTAGATTGGCATGAAATATCCGGGCTAAGAGCGCCGGCGTACAGCGAAGGAGTGAGGTACTCGATAGAGTGATCCCCGCCTACGCGGAGATGACATTCGGCACGACGACGCAATGCGTGATTTTAGACTTTTGCAGACATGCTCTATTTATACATCCCTTGAATCAACTCCTTGTACTGCTCGACAATAACATGCCGTTTTAACTTATAGGTCGATGTTAACTCTTCTCCCACTTCAAAGGGCTTAGGAAGGAGTTCGAAGCAAGCAATCCGTTCGAAAGGTTTGAATCCATTGGCCTCACTAATGAGACGATGCACTTCTTGTCGTAGAAGCGGTCGTGCTTTTTTTTCTTGAAGCAACTCTTCCAAGGAAGTTGCTTGGAAACCTCGTTCCACAAAAGCACTGAGTGATGGGAGCAATAAGGCCCCCAAGTGTTTTTGATCCTGACCGACGACAATGCATTGTTCAATCAAGGGAGATTCTAAGAGCCGTGACTCGATAGGAAGCGGCTCTACATTTTCTCCACTTCGAAGAACAATAGTCTCTTTGCAACGACCGATAATTTTTAAACAGTTATTGAAGGTCATCATCCCAATGTCTCCGGTGCGCAACCATCCAGCAGAACCTGTATTCAAAGTCTCAGTAGACTGTGGATGCAGGTTCCTACTTAAGACACGAGCGGTTCCTTCAGGATCTTTATAATATCCTTTCATCATCTGAGGACCACGTGCGCAAATTTCCCCCGAAAGTCCTCGTCCAAGATCAGCACGCGTTGCATCAGGATAAAGAATTTCTCCTGTCACCAGATCGAGAATATTGATTTCTGTTTTTGGCAAAGGAGGTCCGACAGTACCGAGGACAAAATTCTTTTCCGTCCGCACAGCAAGAACTGGAGCGCTTTCTGTTAAGCCATATCCTTCAAAAATAGGAATGCCAATATTATTAAAAAAGGCGTCAATGTAAGGAGGGAGCGCCCCTCCTCCTGAAATAGTTGCACGGAAAGAACCTCCAAGCACCTTACGTAGTTGCCGTAGGATGAGCGGATCAAGCAACAAAAAAGGAAGTAGCCCAAGACTCCAACGTAAAAAATGAAACGCAGCCAGAAATAGTGTTTCTTTCCAGGAGCGCCCTGTAAGATTGAGCTGTTCCCCCTTAAAAAATTGCACTGCCTGCCGTACCCAACCTGCAGACCTAACTGCCATCTGAAATAAAAGTTGCGTGACCCTACTTTGTTTTGACACATGCGCCATCATTCGCTCATAGAGGGCTTCCCAGAGCCGTGGTGCAGAAGCCATGACCGTTGGCTTGACGGTTTTAAGATCAGCTACAAGATGCCGTGTCGATGTGTAGTAAAGGGCAGCTCCATGACTGATAACGAGTAATTCAAAAATCAGCTCGTAGCTATGCCATACCGGTAATAGTGAAAGCGCTCGTTCTTCTTGAGAAAGAGAAAAGGTGATGTTTTCAATTTGAGAACAAAGCGATCGATGCGTGAGTTGAACACCCTTGGGAGTTCCCGTGGTACCAGAAGTGTAAATGAGTGTGCATAAATCTTCCGGCGCTATTGCCTTCACACGCTCCTCCATACGTCGATCTCCAGCCCTTCTTAAAGCGGCTCCATGACGTTCTACTGAATGCAGCCCTAGCACGCCTATTTCATACTCATCTACTGCAGAAGCCGGGAAGCCTGATGAATGCTGAGTTGAGCTCGAAGTATTCCTCAGGCAGTGTTTAGAAACACAGCCGTCGTTAGACTCCATCTCTCGCCTTGCCCCATCAGGCTTCGCAGCTTCTTCGTCACGATTAGTATGAAATAGGCGAGCTAGAATTCCTTCCGTCCGCTCCGCAAGCTCTTCAAACACGGCTTCCATCACAATGATTTTTTTTAACAAGGGAAGCTGTTCGCGAATCGAATCTAACTTTTGAAGCACTTTTCTGTTTTCTACAAAAACCACCCGTACATCGGCATGATGGAGAATGTATCGGATCTCTGCTGGAGTAATGTCACTTCCTCGAGGAACATTGGCAGCGCCACAGCATTGAATCGCCGCATCTACTAAAATCCATTCAAAGCAATTATCGCTCAAGAGCCCGACATGCTCACGAGCAGTCACCCCTAAATCGATGAGCGCTGTTGCAAGTGCGCACGCACGCTCACACCAAGAAGCGTAGCTGACTGCTTCAAAAAAACCATCATGGCCACGCGTTGAAAAAGCAGGCCTCGATCCCCAACGTTCTCCCGCCTGTAAAAAGAGTTCAGCAATAGTTGCTGCAACGAGGCGTTCTGGCATTCCCAAAAAAAATACTAACCCTCGTGAGAAGGATTATCCCATCCATGAGAAAAATGAGCACCCTCTTCTGACGGAGCTTGCGAATGAGACACCTGATTTTCCTGAGTAGGCAGTATGGCGAGTTCTTCGTCACCATCATCATTGACTAACAATAATGTCTCTTGATGAGGCTCGGAAGAAGGAAGAGCTTCGACAACTTCATGATCTGTTGTGAACTCATGGGCGACTTCATGTGCGACAGCCTCTTCTTCATGCTCTTTTTTAACCTCAGGAAGCGTTTCTTCTGCAAGAGAGAACGATGTTTCTTCGAAAGGAGCATTCCATGATTTTTGTATCTTTTTGGAGCTCTTCAAAGTTTCTTTTCTGACCAGATCCTGAGAGGAACCTTTTAGCTCTTTTGTAAGAAGCTCTTCGAGCCTGTGCTCCAGTTGCTCTAGCTCTGCTTTAATAGCAATCGCTTTTCGGAGGATAGTAGGATTGGGAATAGTCATAGAATTTTATGCAGTTCTAAAAATAATGCGTGCCTTTGTTAAATCATAAGAAGACATTTCCACCGTCACCTTATCCCCAGGAACGATGCGGATGAAATGCTTCCGCATCTTTCCTGAAATATGCGATAAAACAACATGTCCATTGGAGAGACGGACGCGGAACATTGTCCCGGGTAGAACCTCAACAACGACTCCTTCGGTAGTAATAACTGCTTCTTTTGCCATGAGTAAGCTGATGTTTATAGCAGGGACGTCAAAAGT
Source organism: Chthoniobacterales bacterium (assembly GCA_049314455.1). Classification (GTDB taxonomy): domain Bacteria; phylum Verrucomicrobiota; class Verrucomicrobiia; order Chthoniobacterales; family UBA6821; genus CAIWMF01. The sequence continues at coordinate 29,180 of JBMOFC010000018.1, read as the reverse complement.
TGCAATATGTATCGAAGAAATTGGAATGAGCAGTTACAATATTCGCTTTTTATTATTGTTTCTGGATGTTTAGGATATTTACGCTTTTTTCTTCACTCATTTTTTTATCAATTACGCTCCTACCACTTCGATCATTCTCTCAAGAACTAGTTTCTAAGCAAAATGCAAGTAACAGCGATATTCCTCATATCGAAGAAATATGTGTGAATCCACTCCTCGATTTCATTGCCTTCTACGAAGTCGATGAAGCAGTGCTTTGTGGACTGCTTGATTTTCACAAGTGGAAATTTGTTCTTATAAGTGATCCTAATAATGCTCCTGATAAGAATCATTTGGGAGCGGTCACCGCTCCTTTTAAAATCGCTAAGTATGAAGTTACTGCCAAGCAATATGAAATTTTTCTTAATGCGGTAGCTGGCCTAGATCCTTATCAACTCTTTGATCTACGCATGGAGAACGACCCTGCTGTTGCCTGCATTCGGAGAACTTTCAATCAAGCATTAGGACGCTATGAATACACGGTCCTGGAAGGAAAAGAAGATCTGCCTATCACCTATGTCAGCTGGGAATGTGGCGCACGATTTTGTAATTGGCTGCACAATGGTTATCCGAGTCTTAGTGAGCTAGAAGGCCAAACAATCGATGAAATCATCAACAAGGGAGCCTATATTTTTAATAGCAATGGAACCGTGACTCTCAGTCACAATGCTCTCTACTTTCTGCCCACCGAAAATCAATGGTACAAGGCTGGCTACTATGTCCACAGCTCTTATTTTTGTGGCGATGATGGAATGATGGATTTCAACTCTCCATTCAATTGTCAAAAAGATGATTTTTCTTATTACCTTGATTATCCGACTTCAGATGATGGACATAAACCAGGGAACACGTTTGGAGTTTTTGGAGATGCCAACTATGCGAACTACTATCAACCTGACTACTGCATTTTCAATTTGCCAGGAGAGGTTAATTATCACCAAGAAGTTCCTTCTAATCCGTGCCGCCTAACACCTGTTGGCTCCTTTGGAGATGGAAACCATTGCCTCTGTGATATGGGAGGAAATGTAAATGAATGGACATCAACGCCTCTTTCTTTAACAAATCCCGAAATCTACCTCATTCGAGGAGGATCATGGAAGTCGAGCCTCAACGAGCTTCATCGTAATGCCAAGAGAAACGCTCTTCCAAAAACGGACCGTAACAACACAACAGGCTTCCGCGTTGCTGCGGTTACAACACCTCTAACTCCTATTGCTCCTGCGCAAACATTAGAGGCCTCAATGATTGCAAATCTGAAACATGAAAATAGCATGAACTTAGATGCCCTCACCACGACGATGCTACTTCAGCCTCTTTTGGGACCAGTAGAATTTTTGGGTTCTTTTGTCATCCATGAAGCACTCGAAACATTTGGTGTTTTAGTAGGCGATTGGATTATCAATGAATGTACTAGATCAGCAGAAAAAGAAACGGCAACCACCACTAATAGCCTTCTCTGGCGCTATTGGAGAGTCATGGCTATCCCAACCGCAGGAGATTTCTATGCGGGCTTATCATTGGGAGGGACGCTTGGCACGATAAATACTATCGAAGTCGCAGGACATGCCTTTATAGATACTGTAGCCTTAAGAACAGTGGATTCTTTTGCACTAGAATATAAAACAGAAATAGCAGAAAACGTTGCCTCAATATTTGAGACGATATTTTCTGAGATGGATTACAAGTGGGATGTTAATTCTGATTGGCTTGAAGAAACAGTCGAAAAATTCAGTAGTCAGATATCTAGTCAAATGAATGAAAACATCACCAAGGAAGAAATTAAGAAAATTAATAGTGATATAGCCACTGAAATAGCTTCTGAGATACAAAATATAGCAAGTGAATATCACGTAACAATAACCTCATGTACTAAAGAAGATATAAAACAGCAAATAATTTCTAAAATAACCGAGGAAACAACTACCAAAATAGCCAGAAAAATGGCTGCTAATATGGCTGCACGTTGGGGTCTGAAGCCTCTGGTTGATTTTTATTCTGGATTAATGGATTGCTCAGAATCGATCCTGACTCCTTTAAAATACAGGTTAGAACAATATAGAAAATCTCGAGGATTGCCTAAAGCGCAACATATCTGCATGCATAATCATGAATCGAAAAATCAAAAAGAAATAACCAATAGTGAGAGCCTCAATCGCAACTTTCAAAGCTTCCAACTCTCTTCTAATTCTCCGAATCAGAATCCTTAACCCGAATATTTCAACAGATTTTACTTCTTTGCCGTCGAAGCAATGGCTAGCACTCTCAGCTCTTTCTCTTCCACACTAGAAGGGGATCCAGTCATGAGTTCCATTCCACGATTATTTTTGGGGAAGGCAATCACTTCACGAATCGATTCTTCTCCCGCCAAGAGTGCCACCAGTCGGTCCAGACCAAGAGCAATCCCACCATGTGGCGGAGCCCCATAATGAAAAGCATTCAAGAGATGGCCAAAGAGTCTTTCTTGCTCCACTTCATTGACTCCGAGAGCTGCAAAAATACGCGCCTGCAAGTCACGCTCGTGAATCCGCAAGCTCCCTCCTCCAATCTCGACACCGTTAAGAACAATATCGTAAGCCTCTGCACGAATGTCTCCTAATTTTCCTGTAAGCAGCAACGCTTCATCTTCGGCCTTAGGTCGTGTGAAAGGGTGATGGACTGCATTCCATTTTTGATCCTCATCACTATAAGCCATCAACGGAAAATCAACGACCCAAAGAAAAGCGAGCTGCTGGGGATCCATGGAAATTTTCTGTAACTCTGCTGCTTTCAAGCGCACTCGACCAAGAGCTGTACAAGCGGTTTCCCAAGAATCAGCGCCAAAAAGAATGAGATCTCCTTCTTCGATTTGAAGTTGTTCGGTGAGGGCTGCTTTTTCAGCATCGGTAAAAAATTTCACGATAGGCGATTTCCACTCTCCATTTTCTACTTTAATAAAAGCGAGCCCCTTCGCTCCAGCGCTCTTAGCAACATCAGTTAACGTTTCAATCTGGCCGGTGGTGATGGAGGCAAACTTTTTTACATTGAGTCCTTTGATCACACCTGCATTCTCGAGAGCCCCACGAAAGACTTTAAATGTCGTGTTTTCAAAAATGGAGCTCAGCTCCTGAATCTCCATCTCAAAGCGCATGTCTGGCTTATCACTTCCAAAGCGATTCATCGCCTCTTGGTAGGTCATACGCAAAAAAGGTGCTTGAATTTCAACGCCACGAGCTTCTCGAAAAACGTGTTGAAACATTTTTTCGATGAGTGCAAAAATTTCTTCCTGAGAAACAAAAGAGGCCTCCATGTCAACCTGCGTGAATTCCGGTTGGCGATCCGCGCGCAAATCCTCATCACGGAAGCAACGCGCAATTTGAAAATAACGATCGACACCACCGACCATCAAGAGCTGCTTGTATTGCTGCGGAGCTTGCGGTAGGGCATAAAATTTTCCTGGAGCTAATCGCGCTGGAACCAAGAAATCACGGGCTCCTTCCGGTGTACTCTTGCAAAGAATAGGCGTTTCTACTTCCCAAAAACCGTGCTGGTCGAGAATGTCACGAATGATTTTTGTCACACGGTGACGCAAACGAATATTGGCCGTCATCTCAGGACGACGTAAGTCAAGATAACGATGAGCAAGTCGGAGATCTTCATTTCCAATCCGCTCCTCCATCGGAAAAGGGGGAACCTCCGAGCGATTGAGAATCTTTAAGTGAGAGGCGACTATTTCAATAGAACCCGTTGGAAGTCGTCGGTTTTCGGTTCCTGCAAGACGAGCTGTAATCTCACCAGTCACGGTGATCACATCTTCTGAGCGAAGGGTTTGAGCTGCAGAAGCAGCTTCCGTAGACTTCTTGGAAAACTCTGCTGCTGCTGCGAATCGCGGTGTCGCTCCGGTGCTCGCGTCCTTGAGTACCTTTTGTACACTGCGGGTCTGCGCGCCGGAGGCTCCTTGCACTTCATCAGCATCAGCGAGTTTTTCAAGAAGTCTTGTGTCTGTTCTAGGATGGAATACGACCTGAGTGATTCCCTCGCGATCACGAAGATCAATAAAAATAACCCCTCCATGATCACGGCGCGAAGCAACCCATCCACTCAGGGTTATAGAACGGCCCACATCTTCAGCGCGCAAAGCGCCACAGGAACAATCACGATAATGCATTTTCATAAAGGTAAAGGGTGGAGAGTAAAGGGTAAAGAGCCTTGAAGCAATATTTCCTCTAAAGATTTCTTTTCAAAAACTCATTCTTTCAAAACACGACTCTCCAGCAACCCATGTAAGGCAAATTCTAAAAACTCTTCACTTGTTATTCTTGACTGCAAACAGCTCCCTAGAGCTGCTCTCCGAGTCACTTCTGATCAATCTTGTGAGATCATGAAAAGATGATTTTATTACTCAACAGTAATTTTAATGCGATAAGAGAAAAATTTTTGAGTATGCTTGATCTTATCATTGGGATGATAGTCACACTCATCATAGCAACTAAAATAGATGTAGGAAATTCCCGCATGATCAGTTGCTTTTATTTTAAAAACGAGGGGATCAGATGTCTCATCGATCCCACTTTTTGTTTCATTATCTTGAATGCAATCTGGAGTCCAATATCGAGGAAAGCAATGGCTCCTGTGCAAGAAAAACCAGAAGTCTCCAGCAACGGAATCGGCGCCATACCATATTTCGTAGCCGAGAGCATTTTTAAGAAGGGGAGATTCGTGGTAAATACTCGGCTCCTTAGGATCCTTACTATCAGGAATACGATCTTGGTAACCAAGACTGTGGTAGAGGATCTCTCTATCATTTGAAAAATCAGGATCTTTGATAGGATTCTTAACATGGATTTCAAGCAGCTCTTTCTTTTTTAAAGATACTGTGTTGCTTTTCCATGAGCCAGCAGAGCCTCCAGCTACTTTTTCTATATCACTTAAGTTTACATCGAAAATTTTTGGTTCAGAATCCTCTGCTCGTGCTGTGACTAACAAAGACCCGAGAACCAACGTTGTGACAAGGATTAAAGGGAATAGGAAATTTATTTTTTTCATTTATTGACTGCGATTTTGTATAATGAGGAGTATTTAAAAAATACTTTGAAAATTTATTTTAGTAGTAGCTCTTTCAATATGTTGAAAAGATCTTCCCGAGATACTTCACTCTCTTCTCGTGTACTAAGGCGTTTTACTTTGAGCAGCGGCCATTCTGCCCCAATCACGATAGCAAGGCTCGCTCCAGCATATTCGGCAGCGCTGAATTGTTTGCCCACACGCTCTGGAGAGAGTGAAAAAAGAACCCTCCATCCTGCCGCACGTAGCTCCGAAGCGAGCACGATAGCTTCTTTACGATAGGTTTCGTCAGCAATCACAAGGTAGAGTTGGCACGGTTTGTGGGCCGAAAGGTATTCCTCTTCTTTTTGTGCAGCCGCAGGAGCACTCCGTAAAAACTCGAGCAAGACCGCATCACCCATGCCAAAACCAACTGCAGGCAAATTCACTGCTCCATCGCTGAGATGATGAATGAGGTTGTCATAACGCCCTCCTCCAGCAACCGCACGCAATCCCCCATGCAGCGCGAACGCCTCGAAAACGACACCGGTGTAATAGGCAAGTCCACGCACAATGGAAAGATCAGGTCGTGCATACTCACGCACACCACGCGCGGAGAGCTCTTCGAGCAAGGGAGCCAAGGCAGGCACTTCCGACTGGCTCATGAATTTTTGGACTATTTTTAAAGAGAGTGCTGGAGAACACACGGCTAGTTTTTCTTCTGTTTTTTCCTGTGGTTCTCGCTCCATTTTATCGATGATGCTAAGGAATTCGGTTGTTTTTTCTTGGGAAATCCCGTGCTGCTCGAGAAAGTGTTGCCACACTACACGATCGCTGAGTCGAATAACGAAATCCTCTGGACCAAATCCGAAGCTTTTTAAGAGATCGACAAGCAACGTGATGACCTCGGCATCTGCAGCAGGAGAGCTCTCACCGAGAAGGTCACAATTGAGCTGCAAAAATTCTCTTAAGCGCCCACGTTGTTGACGCTCATAGCGAAAACAGTTTCCAATATTAAACCAGCGAAGTGGTTTTGAAAAAGTGCGATGATGAGTTCCAATGATTCTAGCCAACGTTGGGGTCATCTCCGGACGCAAGGCTACAGGTCGTTCGCCACGATCCGTAAATTGATAAAGCTGCGTGAGGATTTCGCCTCCACTATTTTTCTTTTGATAGAGCTCTGCTGATTCGAGTGTGGGTCCATCAAATTCGACAAAACCATAACGCCGCGCCAGCGTACGCCACTGTGTTGTGATGTAATCGCGTCTCGCAAAGTCGTCAGGTAGAAAATCACGAAATCCAGAAAGAGGTTGCATAAATAGTAAAGCAGGCTACAGGCTACAGGCTACAGGAAGCAAGCTAACTAGAACATTCCAACGAATTGAAGCACCACGCTCGAAAAATATTTTCTCTGCTTCAACTTCAACTTTCAACTTACCCCCCTCCATTTTTTTTTGAAAAATGGAGGGGGTGACGATTTCTCTTGCACCCCTTGGCATGAAACAGTAACACCTACCTCTCACTTTTATTTAAAAAGCTCTACTCAGGTTATGACTCAGAAAAAAATTTCTTCAAAAAAGCAGGTTTCTAAAGCTGCAAAGCCAGCTTCCAAGGAGCTTAAAAAGGCTATCTCCAAAAAAAAAGTAGAAAAAAACCTCTCTAAAAATACTTCGAAATTAAAAGTGCTTTCTCAAAAATCAAGTCGCTCCACACCTCAAAAACACGTTGCAACAAAGAGTGCGACAAAAGTGATTAAAAAAGTAGAGCAACCAACCCAAATAGAAGTTTCCATTTCAAAAAAGAAGAAACATAATTCTCCTGCTGCTGTTTCTCAGACTCATCGTGGAGCGTTGCAACAAAAGTTTGTCACGAAACCACTGAAACAAAGCAACCAAAAATTGGATCCCTTTTTAACACGCCAACGCCAGCGTCTTCTTCAACTCAAGGATATGTTACTTGACTCCATGAGCGGCGTTGCGCGCGGAAACTTGCGTTCTGGCTGTGATGCGTCAGCTTTTGGAATGCACCAAGCTGATGCAGGAAGTGATGCTTATGACCGTGATTTTGCCTTGAGCATCCTCTCTCAAGAACAAAATTCACTTTATGAGATTGACGAAGCGCTCAAACGCATCGATGATGGCACTTACGGAATTTGCGAAATTTCAAATAAGCCAATTCTCCGTGCTCGTCTCGAAGCTCGCCCTTTCACTCGTTATACCGTAGAGTGCCAGGCTGAACTTGAAAAACGTCAGCATGTTTCAGGCACTCGTCTTCCCGTAAGCGCTCTTTTTGGTATTACCGAAGAAGAGAATGAAAATGAGGACGAGGAAGAGGAAGAAGAAAGCTTCGTTGACACTCCCAAAGATTAAACAAACACTCTACCTAGATTCAGATTTAAATTTATCATTGTCTATTTTTTATTGTACTTATGGCTCGCGATATTATCACCTTAGAATGCACCGAGGCAACTGCCGAAGGAAAACCTGTGTCGCGTTACACAACAACACGCAATAAAAAAAGTCTGAATACACCAGGTCGCCTCGAAAAGAAAAAATATAATCCGAACCTACGTCGTCACACCCTACACCGCGAGACTAAGTAATGCATACTCAGCCCAAGACCCCCAAACGCCGTTCTAACTTTCGTCGAGCCAATCGCTCGATGCCACATCGTCGAATCGATATTTCTATTGATGCCATCGATTTCAAAAATCCTGATCTGCTCAAAAAATTTGTGACAGAGCATGGAAAAATCCTTTCTCGCCGTACTACCGGTGTTGCAGCGCGCTTTCATCGTAAAATTACACGCGCGATTAAGCAATCTCGCGCTGCGCTTTTGATGCCTTAGCACCCGTTAAAACGGGTGCAGTTAAATTGAAAAATACCAGTGGCTCGGAGGCCGTGGTATAGACTGCCGCACAGGCAGCCCCGAAGCGGTTAGCCGAGCGGGAGCGAGCGAGTCAACTCAGTATGAAATATCCGGGTTAAGCAGCAAAAAAGACAATTTTGGCAGAAGGCCTTACCTTGCCTACAGTCTGTAACCTGTAACCGTTCACAGGAACGGGTAAGAAGATAGGAGTTTGAAGATGGAAGATAGGATCAAAGCCCTCTTACAAGAATAATCTTTCTATTTATCTATGAGAGCAGACCAAAACCCTATCTTCTATCATTGCTGTCCAAAATAAATTTTTTGCGTCTACATTAAAAAAGCAAAACATCTCTTTTAAGGACTAAGAGTCATTATTCCTTAACCGTCATCCCCGCGAAAGCGGGGATCCAGGAGGCCTGGGATTCTAATCTTAGGTTTCTCAAAATACTCTTGATATCTTCAAAGTCATTGATTTTCAACCTATGGTTTTACGCCCCTCCTCTAATAAGTATTGTATATCTGCTGGATCCCCGCGTTCGCGGGGATGACGGCTAGTGGAGTTGAAGTCATGCTAGTAATACATTCCCTTCTGTTGATTTTTTTATTTTGGAAAAGAGTGATCTTCTATCTTCCTATCCGTTGCTTTGAACGGATACAAGAAACGTAAAGAACGAATACAAAATAAGTTTCTTAAACTCACTTTCTGAAGTGGCGTTTTCTCGCTGCTTCAACTTCAACGTTTCACTTCAACTGAACTTGCTCTTTTGAAAGGGTACTGCACGAGAACCCACAACCAAGCTCCTCCAAAATTTTCATCACGCTCGGCACGAATGAGTTTTTCAAATTTCTCGAGTAATCGGACAACAAGATCTTCTGTACGATCCCAAGAAACGGCTTCAAATGGACCTCCTGCTCCCTCTTCCATATTAGTCCCCATGTCGTAGAGCAAGAAACCATCAGGTTTTAGCACCCGGGAATGTTCCGCCATCATGGCTTCGAGATCAAAAGCATGATCGACACAGTTCGTATAGAGTAGGTCAATAGAGTTCTCTTTTTCTTGAAGCTTCATGAAATCACCAGGACGGACAACTCGATTGTCAGGACCAGGATTGAGGTCAATTCCATAGGCATTGGAAAATCCCAAATCATGCAACACCTCCACTTCGGTCCCCTGACGTGCACCACAGCAGAGAATAACGGCATCACGTGGAAGCAATACAGTGAGGTGCTTGAAACGAGCATAAAACTTAAGTCGATATTCGCAAATATCCCAATTGCTAAAGCCTCCTTTCATCTTGAGCATCTCATCCAGCTTCTGCTGTTGATGCGTCACATATTCTTCGTAGCTGGCATAATCACGCCTGAGCAGATCTCCTTCTTTTTCTAATTTCCAGCCTCCCTTCCCATGGTGCTTGAGACGGACTGCATGCTTGTCACGTTCATGAAGGTACTGCGCATCTTGCATCTTGCGAAGCTTGCGAATGTACCCATATCCGCCAGGAGTGAGAAGATGCAGAGCTGTTTTCATCCAAAAGCCCGGATAAAAAGAGGGAAGAAGAGTATTTCGGAGGTAGGCCATAAAAGGAGGCTGTAGGCTATAGACTGTAGGCTGTAGACAGAAGAAAAATATTTTCTGTTTTTAAACTAAAAACATCTTCCAAAAAAGAGTGAGCGGGCCCTCGAGGTAGAGAATATCATGTTTGAAGGCTCCCACGTAGTGACGAGCAATGCTTTTTTTATCTCGAAAAAATCCCCAACTAATTTCATACGTTCGTGGAAGTGGGCCTCCACGATTCCAAGCCGAAGCTATAAGTGCATAAAGAGTCTGCTCAAAAAACTGAGGATGGTGCGCCGTTGCTTCAAAGGTCGCAAGAAATTGTTCCGCAAGTTGTAGCCCGGATGCTAGTGAGAATGCTTTTTTAGGAACCAGCATCAAACCGCTATTGAAGCGTGGCCAAAGCTCGATCGGGAATTCTTTTTGGATCTCCTGACGCGGAATACAATATTTTTCTTTGGTATCTTCATTATAAAAGAATTCCTCATTATCTGAATCTGCCCAAGCCAGAATCTCCTCTGGCTTCTTAAAAAAAAGAACATCGGAATCGAGGAAAATAAATCGCGTGCTAGGCGCAAAAACAGGAACATCAAAAAATTTCAAGAAAAGATTATGTTTTGCGCGATGCTTCCAACATACGGGATAGTCGATGAGCGCTTCTTGCACCCGCTCCTCAGCCTCTTTTCTGGCAATAAAGCGAACTCCTGGTAAAACACGTTCCATACGATGACGTGCTTTTTCGTCTACGGATCCATCTTCATGAATGAAAAGATTCCAGCGACGTCCGGTAAAAAATTCAAAACTGATCGCAGCAAGCAACCCCGCATGCCATGTCTTCGAGGAGACGAGCAGATGAACCGAAATGTCGGGGTTGTTGAGCTTCTCCAAATCAGGACGCCTCGAAAGACTTGCCACCAAGGTTCCCAGGGCATGCCCACAAGAACTTAAAAAATGGCGAGCAACAGTGCGGAGTGGTTGAAGCATAAAAATGTTTAGGGAGTGAGTCATTGCTAATGAAGCCGTTGAGATGTTTAGGGGAATTTTCTGAATCGTTCTTGATGTTTTTTATACTTTTCTCCGATGAATTTCTTTTTTCACACAAACCACTCTACATTCTTCCAGCTACCCAACTCTTCTTTCTTTGCAACAACGCGGTCTTCCAATGTTCCTACATGAATTTCAAGTTTATGCCCATCGGGATCTAAAAAATAAAATGATTTTCCAGGCGAACTGTTTTCTTGAAAACAAATCGCTCCAGAGTCAGCAATACGAGCAACCATTACCTCAAAGTCTTTTTCTGAAACGCTAAAAGCACCATGCGTGTAGCAATCGTGCGGCTGATGCTTGGTGTCGACATTGAGACAAAACCAAAAGCCTGATCCAGGAAGCAGCGGATCTTTTTTGCCAATCAAAAAATAAGCACCAGAGTCCCATTTTACGAGAGGGATAAAACCAAGCACCTCACGATAAAAAGAAAACGATTTTCCGATGTCTTGTACCGCAAGGGTAATATGATTGATTCCTTGTATCATTATATTTATGGAACGTTCTCCATTTTCCATCGGGTCGCCAAAATCTCCACCCAATGTGCGCTAATCTCCTCGGCTAACCACTCGGTAAATAAAGGTGCTCCCGCTCCTGTGGGATGGACCCCATCAAACCAATAGTTTTTTTGTAATACTGTTTTCATAAACTGAGGTGAAGCAGGTCCCAACATCAACGTATGTGCAGGAAGCGCTGCAGCAAAAGCGCTTTGATAGTCGCGGCGCTGGACTTCGAGAACGGGAAGAGCATAAAAAGCGAGTGAATGCACAATACTCCCCATCTGCGTATAGAGCTCTCGGTAATAAATCCTCCACCCTGGTGGAGGCATGGCGATTTTTGGAGAGGCATCAGAAGTTACCATAGCTTTTTCAAAAGCTTCCTGAGTCTTAGAATAATCGAAAGTACCCTTGGCTTTTTGAAGAGGATAAAACCCAGAAACTTTCTTGTGATAGCATAGGGGTTCTAGGGTTGAAAAAATTCCTACCGCAAAGCGATTGAGAAACAGATGTTCAAGGAAGATGCTATAAAGATTCTCACCCTCGCTCGAGCTAGCCTGCAAGGCTCTCCAAGCTATGAGTACATTGTGAGGTTCTAACCAAACTAGAGAACGTTGCGTATTGGACTCTTTAAAAAAAAGATAAAGCGGACTCTGATCGTAGGCATCAAAAACTTCACTCATTAAAATCACTGGTGCTTGTTTTAACTCAGAACGATGAAGTTTTCCCAGTTCCTCGAGAAAAATCTGCATCATAAAAAGTCGCTCAAAATGATTGGCTCCAGAGAGAGCAAATTTCAAGACGGTAACATCGATTCCTTTTTCAACTAATTTTTTTTCAAGAAGCTCTGGATCGATTCCAAATTCTGTAGCACTACTTCCTTCTAAAATGAGAACTGGTTTTTTTTGCCATCCTGGACGCCGAAGCAAATGATCGACTTGACCATGAACGTGCGTGATAGCATCAGCCTCCGGATAAAACCACTTAGAAGAAATGAGGCACCTTACTCCCAAGAGCACCGAGAAAAAAAATAGTAAGATCCCGAGAAACGACTTCAGTTTCAGAGGAGTCTTGCCAGGAACAATAAATCCAAGAGCTAACATGGCAAGAATAGGAATCAGGATGAGGATCATTTACGTTAAAATTGAAAATAGATAAAATTAACCATACCCGTACTCATAAAGAGCAATCCTAAAAGAAGCGCCATACTAATGGCCACATAGAATGCAGTATTAGAAGCCCATGAATAGCGGCTTCGCCAGCGATCGTTCCCATGTAATGCTGTGTCAATAAGAACAGGTAGAATCAAAAGAGCCCAGGGAAGCGAACAAGGACCTAGTACTGGGATTTTATGAGTGAAGAATAGATAAAAAAATCGAGTCATCCCGAGAAAAAATTGGTGCCCTATGTAGAGCGTATCGCTCCACGTAGCAGCTCGAAATGGAATCCAGCAAAGGAAGACAATTCCTTGAGTTAAAAGCCATGCTCCGATAGTTGAAAAAGAAAGTTTTTTTCGGAGAGTCTCCTCTTTTGCATAGCCTCTACAACTCCGCCAGGCATGATTGAGGCAAAGAGCCACTCCATGAATTCCTCCCCACAACAAAAAATTCCAACTCGCCCCATGCCATAGACCTCCAAGGAACATGGTTATAATAATATTGGCGTAGTTCCGAGGAAGAGAGCAGCGATTCCCCCCCAGAGGAATGTAGACGTAATCGCGTAACCAGGTAGAAAGAGAAATATGCCACCGCCTCCAAAAATCAATGAGTGAAGTCGCACGGTAGGGAAAATGAAAATTCTCTGGCAGCGTGTACCCCAGTAATTGAGCCACTCCGATAGCCATCAGCGAATATCCGGCAAAATCAAAATAAATTTGTCCATAAAATCCCAAGCACCCTCCAAAAAGAGTCAGTGCCTGTTGTTTCTCGACTGCCTGAAAAATAGGATTCACGACAGCTGCCAGATGATCTGCAAAGACCGCTTTGTAGAGAAATCCCAAGGCAAACTTCCGACATCCTTCGATAAAAAAAGTGGAATCAAAATGACGCTTCTCGCGCAACTGCGGGAGAAAAGTGGGAGCATGAATAATAGGCCCTGCGACAAGATGTGGAAAAAAAGAAAGGTAGACGCCCAGGCGCACAAACGATGTTTCTGCAGCTAATTTTTGCCGATAAACGGTCACCACATAACTAATTGCTTGAAAGATATAGAAGCTGATTCCCGCTGGAAGAATGATTTTAAGAGTCGTCCAACCAAGAGTTCCTCCTATTTTTTCAAAGGCAAGGTGGATCGATTCCAAAAAAAAGTTGGTGTATTTAAAATAACCCAAGATCCCCAAGAGGAGAGCACAAGCTCCAAACATGATTCGTTTTTTAAACTGTGTTTCGGCCTGCTCTAGAAATCTTCCTGCACCATAGGAAATCAGAATCACGATGAAAAGAAGTGCCGTGAATTTCCAATTCCACCAGCCATAAAAAAAGAAATTAGCTCCAAATAAAAACGGATGACGGAAGCGATCCGAGGGAAGAGCCCAATAGATGCCCAAGACAACTAGTAAAAAAAAGAAAAAGGGGAGAGTTGTGAAAATCACAAAAAAATATTTAGAGAAAATGAACAGGGATGAAAAAAGATCAGAGAAAGCTAAAAGAAATCTTTTTCCATTCTTGCTGTAGAGCTCGATCACCACAAGCATGCAACCACTTTTCAAATCCGTGATGTGGATTTCCTTGTTGCATGAGCCCACTCCAAAAAAGAGGATAAGGTCCTACGTAGTGACCATAATGCCAGAGCAGTTTCTTTTCTAGGTCTTGCCGCGCTTGGAGGCCTCCTTTTTTTTTGGAAAGATAGAGCGTCACATCGATCACAAACCGCTCAGCTGCTTCTTGCATGATTTGAGATTTCATGCTGAGTGGTTTTTTTAAAAAATGCTTTCCTGAAACACGAAAACATCTCCTCAAAAGGGACTCCAGCAGAGGATCGTCAAGCTGATCGCGATGCCGTTCAAAATTCCACGCGGTTCTCTTTCCTTCTGGATAAATACTCCGTCGCTGTTCTAAAAGCACCTGCAGCGCTTCTAGATTCCACAGCCCAGGATGGAGTGAAAATTTCCATTGGTAATTTGGAGAGCATTGTTCTAAGAATCCATTCTCTTTTCTCAAAATCACTCCATGTGCGCTGCGATGCTGCCCATAGCCTAAAAGGCCGATGTAGGTTGCATCCAGTTTTAGTGCAAGAGCTGGTAACTGCTCATTTAAAAATATCTCATGACACGGGCCCATGGGTGGATGATCATCAAGGATCAAGTAAATATGAGTGAACCGACGACGGCGTAGCTCTTCAACGGCTTCCAGCGTGACCCCCATCCAATCACGCATATCGCTTTTAAAAGTGAGATATTTTTTTTCAGGCCGCAACAAACCGGAGAAAAAAAGTGGCGGTGGAGAAGCCCAACGCCGCCTGATCTGCTCTTCTGTAAAATGGGCGAGTCGCTCGTAGCGTTCAAAAGTACTGATGAGAATTCCGATCATGAAAAGAAGTAATCCATTATTCGTATTTTGATCCGATCTTATCTGGGCTAGAACATGACTTGATCGAGAAATGAAGCATGTTCTCTAATAAATGTTGCTGTGAGATGAGACTCGTCATGGTAGTAAGGAACAAGTCCATGATGCCAAATCAACTCATCATTTTTCTCCATATCATTGAGTGGATTGATAATTTTCGCTCCCGAAATAGCAGCAATCATTTCCAACTTCTGCAATAGTTCTTTTCGAGTAAAGGGAGACAAACCTTTTTCATGAAGAAAGTCATTCACATAAAAGTGAAATTCCCTGATAGAAAAGTTTCCAAACAGACTTCGATGAACCATTGCTAGAGGATCAAATTTTTTATTCGTCGGAAAATCCAGAACTAAGTACACCTCTTTTCCTTGGCTTTTTAACAAAGAGATCATTGAAGCAAGCTGTGAGAAAGCCTCCTCCCTTCCTTTGGGAGAAAGCATTGGATGTTTATTGATCTCATAAAAATCACATCCCTTGTTGAAATAGCTGAACCAATTTGCAGCAATTACAAAACGATCAATATCCGATGAGAGATTACGCTGAAGGATATCTAAGGTGAATCCCCCACCAGCGTTCTTGTTAACTTTAGAAACTCCAGGTATCGGCGGCATCCCTCCTTGGGTCAGAAAAACAGCACCTCGATCACCTGTTTTTCCAGAACGCAGAAGGTAAAGAATTCTTGGCGCACACTGTTCCATATGACTATCTCCAATAAAAAGAGTCTTTTTTCCCTTACTCTTCAACTTGTGAAGAGAGAAATAATTTTCAACAGTGCTATTTTCATATTCCGCAAAATAATCATTGTCTTCCGAAGCCTGAAGGATTGTATCGAAACCTAAAGCTGACGCGCGAGGAAGCACAACTCCTTTAGAACACAGGTATCCCATCACTCCTATCACAACAAATAAGAGGACCAAGCCTGGTGCTGTCCAGATTGAAACGCTCCATCTTATTTTGCGTTCGATCAAATAGTAGGTTGCTAATGTCAAGAGTAAGGCTACTCCTAAGGCAAGCAAGGTCATTGGAAAATCAAGTGCCCCTCCTTGCATGATTCGCATAAAAGAAAGCACTGGCCAGTGAAACAGATAGAGAGGATAGCTAATGAGGCCAATCCAAACCAGTGCAGGATGGGAAAGAAGCTTATAATTAATCCAGGCACCTCGCCCTCCCTCAATCAGCAATAGTGTTCCAATGACAGGTAGGAGTGCTCTCCAACCGGGATATGGATTTCCACGATGAAAAAATATTATGCCAATAAGGAGCAAGATCATTCCAACCCAGGAAATCAATTCTCGGCCTTGAAGAACTTCCTCTTCATGATGCCTATCGTAATGCCACCATGCCAGGAGGCTACCCCCCAGAAATTCCCAAGCTCGATAAGGAGTAAGAAAAAAATCAGCAGCACTCTCCTGTATTGACATCACAACATTGAGGATAAAAGTCACTACCAGTAGTAATACTAAGAGAGGAATGAGAACTTTGGTCCTATTCCAGACAGCAATGAGCAGAAGTGGAAAGAAGATGTAGAATTGTTCTTCTACAGCCAGTGACCAGAGGTGAAGCAGGGGTTTTAATTCTGCAGCTCGGTCGAAATATCCAGCCTCTTTCCAAAACACAAAATTCTGAAAGAAACATGTCCCAGCGGCAATTTGTTTGCCTAGCTCCTGAAATTCGTTTTTGAGCAGAAGACGATACCCCATGAAAAGAGAGAGCGCTAACATCGTGATAAGAGCTGGAAAAAGCCTTTTGATACGCCGTACATAAAAGTTCGTAAAATTGAAACTTTCCTGTTGATGATTCCTATAAAGAATACCGCTGATAAGGTACCCACTCATGACAAAAAAAATATCAACTCCTATAAATCCCCCTGGTAATACCAATGGAAAAGCATGATAAATCACTACACTAAGCACCGCTATAGCTCTCATGCCATCAATGTCAGGACGATATTTAAGAGAGGACATGCAATTTTATAGTGTTCTACTTGTATGAAAAGAAAAGCTGCCTGAGCAAGCCTAAGGAAGAAGGTCTTAAAACAAGAAGTGGTGATTGCAAGAGGGCTTTTTGAAAATAAAACCAGGCTGTAGAACGATCTTTTTCCACAGCGGCATAGGCTTGTAACAAAAAATGAGCTGCGAGTGATTGCGAACGTTCTTTATCGAGTGCCGACTTTTTTTCTTCCATTAGTGAATAGAATGGAGAAAAAACTTTTTCTCGTTCTAGCAATACCCGATACCACGCCTTCATTGTCTTAGAATCAGGTTGGCGATGCTGAATGGCCAGTTCTTCTGGAACATGATGGAAATCATATTCCGCAGACATTCGCCACCAATAATCATAATCCATCGCATAATGAAGTTCTTCGTTTAAAAACCCGACCTTTTCTCGCACTGTACGTCGAAAAAAAATGGCTGGCTGATGCAGCTGCGCACGACTGCTCCACCAGCGAATCAGATCACGGCGATCTTGAAAACGACTTCTTGTCGACGTTGGAGCCTCTCCTGTGTAAGAGATCTGACGCACTTCTCCAAAAATAACATGTCTATTCGGATCCACAAAAGCTTGGCGAACTTTGGTGAGTGTCTCTGGGAGATAAGCATCATCACTATTGAGCCAACACATAATCTCTCCTTGAGCCATCCGGAAGCCTTTATTCACAGCTTCAGACTGCCCATGATCTGGTTCGATGAGAAGCCTCACTCTTGAACCTTGAGCATATTCCGCGAGAATCTCTCGCGTCTCATCGGTAGAACAATTATCAACGATGATATGCTCATAAGATTCATCGGTCTGAGCTTTGATCGAATCGAGACAAGCGGTGATATACTTTCCTTGATTAAAGGAGGGAGTGATGATGCTGAAGAAAGGTTTCAAAATAAGAAATTCTGAGAGAAAAATCTCCAAAAGAAAAAATGATATCGAAGGTTAGTTCACCTTATTTTTTTTTGAAGATAAAATTGCAATCAGTGACGCTTTCCAATGTGAAAGACCATGGTGTTTGGCCTCGGCCAAGAGTGGCTTCAAAACATCATAGCGTCGGCGCCAAACGGCTTCATCCAGAGCTGACTTTATTATCGCTCGATCCGTGGGCATCCACTCCGTAGAAATGTGTTGCTCGCGGGCCCACTCTTTCAATGCCCGTTGTGCTATCTGACCACGATAGATTCGCTTGCTCTCTTGAGATCCATGAGAGCCGGGAAACCATTTTTTATCTAACACCACCGTGTCACAAAAAGCCACGGGAGCACTCAAGGCACACTTGATCCAGTAATCGCGATCTTCCATCGGTTCATAGCCAGTGACAAAGCCGCCAATCGCAGCATGGAGCTCCGCTCGTACGATAGCAGAACCAGGAGTGATGATGGCATTACGCCAAAAAATGTGTTGTGCCCCTTGTGGAGGAATTCCCGCAGCATAATCAAATCCACTCAGACGTGGCTTCCGTGGCGGTTCCTGGCGCTCAATCACCATACCATAAGCGACCCCTGCTTGTTGCTTGAGTGCTTCTTCGAGCAACATGGTCATGGCATGTGGAAGCAATTGATCATCAGCGTCGAGAAAAAGTAACCACGTTCCCTTCGCCTGTGAAGCCCCATAATTTCTAGCACGCGAAACTCCTCCATTTTCTAAATAAAAATAGCGAATCTCCTTTTCAAAAGAAGTGGCAATAGCTGCCGTCTCATCAGAACTCCCATCATCAACAACGATAATTTCAAGAGGTACCATCATTTGGTCGAGGCATGACTCGATCGTCGATCGAAGCGTTGCCGCGGCATTATAAGCAGGAATGATGATGCTAATGGAATTCATAAGACTTTTCATTGCCAGTATGTCCACAAAATTTGGAGATACTGGCAATACTTTATTTTGGCACCATCACACTGTTTTCAAACGCATCATCCCACGGAAGATTTTTTTTGAGGCGCTCCAAAAGTGCTATGACACGCTCTTTCGATTGCTGGGGCGTCCTCATCCAAAAACTAGAGTCATCGATACGATGAATGTAACTAGCACCTTTCATCACGTCTAAATATCCTCCTCGAGAAAGCCAGCGATAGTTGGCCAGCATGACATCAGCCACATCATTTTGGATGGCTTCAAGCTGCATCAGTTGAGCAAGGTATGTTTTTCGATGAAAGAAATAATTTCCATCATTGAGCATGTAGATACGTTGCAAGACTCCTTGTTGTACGAGCTGACATGTTCTTTGAAAATCGATTTTTTTTCCTGAAAGTGGATGAAAACTGAAATAAGGAAAAGCCCAATCGGGGCAATAGATGGTTTTTTCATCGTGTTCTTGGAGCCTAGAAATAGCGTCCAGATAATTCGGAAGCAGCGTATTATCGGAGTCCAATAAGACCATCCATGTGCCAGACGTTTTTTTCACACACTCCATTTTAGTAAATTGTGCTCCTCTGTTTTTTTCACGGCGGTGAATAGTCACAATTTTGCGCAGGTCATAACGAGTAACATTTTTAACTAAGAGAGCGAATTCTTCCTCATCCGAACCATCATCAACAATGAGGATTTCTTCAATACGTTCATCGTGGACGATATTCCACAACGGACGATGAATAAAAGCGGCTCTATTCCAATGGGGGATAGCCACAGAAAAATGCTGCTCGCATCGTTTACTCTTTCTCAGAGCCTGACTGACTAACCGATCTGGAGTACAGATAAAACGATCATATCCCCACTGCACCCACTGTTGTAACTTTTTTTTATTCACACGATTGAATTCACAAGAGTATCAGCAAAAATCTTATAATTTTTCTTAAATGCATCACGCGTGTGATATTTTCTCACATGGTCATACGAAGCGCGTGCACGCTCCGCAATTTCTGAATCAGAAAAAGAGGCAAACTGGAGTGCTGCTTCCATGACTGCTTCTACAGAACCATCCTTAATTGATATTCCAAAGTTTCCTAAGTCTACGGAGGCTTCTTCCGTGCAGATGGGAACCATACCCGCATGCATGCTATGAATCACAGATCCTGCGCCTCCTTCTGCACTCGAAGGATAAATGATACCGGCATGAGTCTTTGCAATCTGCGTGAATGCCTCTGAGGCCATATCGATCCACCCATGAAAGTTAATATTGGGCGTGTGAAGTAATTCTTTTTCATAAAGACGAAAAAAATCTTCCTCTTTTTCAGGACGTCCACAGACCGTTAGGGAGAGCTCCGGCATACGGGCAAAAGCATCGAGCACCAAATCAAGTCCCTTGTGAACCATGCCATAGCTTCCCACCCAGAGAAAATTTTTCTTCGCTAAAGAAAAGTCGCGCTCTTGAGGATACGAAAACTCATAAGCAGAGGAAAGGGGAACGCGCGTCAGAGGTTTGTCGGCAAACTGAAAACTTCCCGCTGTATAATCGTTGCCCAAAACGACAATCTGATCTGCAAGAGACGCACTATGAGAAGGTGCTACTTGACGCTGAGGCAAAAGCACAGCTCCCTTGCGATCTCTGAGAGCTGAGAGACGTTTTAATTCCGAATAGTTCCACAGCAACCAATGCGGGCCTGTGGCATGAAGAATACGGTGACATTTTTTTGGCAAAAATGCATTCCATCCTTCCAGTTGCCCATGGAGATCAATCGCAACAGAATAATCCAAAGAGGGATGATAGTCGTGTTGATCGTAATTAATAACATCAACGCAATATCCTAGCTCTTGATAGGCTGTTGCCATGGCCACCACTTCGAAAGCATTGGTATGCCCACGAGCTCGCGGAACATTGTATCCTTCTTGAAATGGCCAGGTAATATAAGAAATGAGAACGTTCCCTTGAGATTGACCTCTAGCAGGGAGACGAATCGGTTTAGAATTTTTTCTAAGGCCGAGAAATCTTCGAAAGTAAAAATGCATTAGATTTAGTTTTATCGCGAAGATCTTTAATCATAAATCTATTTTTAAAATATTTTTCTTGATATTCTTTCTCTTCTTTTGTGGCTAGCCCGTATATTTCATACTAATTCTGCTGCGGCTTGCGAGAGCCTGATGTATACTGCGTCAGTCTCGAATTGCTCCTCGGGCAGTATGTACTCATACAGCCACGTCATTCCCGCGAAAGCGGGAACGTCGCAATCCATCGACTTCCTTGTTTACATAAGGCTGCGCGGCGCCTCGCGACAAATCAGCATGAAATATCCAGGCTAAGTTTTTCTTTTCCCCTGACCCATTTTTCTTTCCGGCAAAAACCATGTTCAACGCCACGTTCACGAAATTTTATCGTAATCTTGTTTTAGAAACGTTACACCGAGGTCGCAGTGGTACATTGCGCTTAACCATGCCAGGAGGAGCCTCGCGCATGTTTGGCGGCCTCGACAAAGAACTTCACGCAGAAATAAAGGTCAAGAATGATACCTTCTACCGTCGTTGGGTTCTTTATGGTTTCATCGGTCTTGCTGAGTCTTATTTTCATGGCGAGTGGGAAACTAACCACCTCACGGAAGTTATTGCATGGTTTTTTTTAAACAACAAATTTTTTTCCGGACAAAAAGCCAACGAACAAGGTCTCGAAAAACACAATCTCCTTGGCATCACTAATCAGTTTCAGCATTTTTTGCGCCATGGTCACAAGAGAAGGAAACAGACTCTTTTTTATGATCAAAATAATGTTAACTTCCACTTCTTTCAATACTGGCTAGACCCTTCTATGGCCTACTCAGCGGCCTATTATCAAGCTTCCACAGAAAAATTAACAACAGCTCAAGAAACCAAGTGGGAGCGTCTTTGCCAAAAATTACAACTGGCTCCCCATGATTATGTGTTAGATATCGGATGTGGATGGGGTGGCTTTGCTATTTATGCTGCCAAAAAATATGGCTGCCGCATTCAAGCAACAACCATCTCAGAAGAACAATTCCGTCAAACGGCCATCCGAGTCGAAAAAGCAGGCCTTGCTAGCCTCATCGAAGTCGTTTTTTGTGATTATCAAAACTTGGGGGGACGTTTTGATAAAATCGTTGGTATTGAAATGATGGATGCTATCACAGACCGTGATCTAGAATCTTTCTTTGCTAAAATGGAAATTCTTCTTGCGCCACAAGGACTACTGGCACTTCAATTAGTTCTTTGTCCTGATAATCAATATCCGCTACTACGCGATAGTGTCGATTTTGTTCAAAAATATATCGCTCCAAAAACATTGACCCCCTCCTTGCGACGTATTACCGAAGCCTGTAACGAAACAAGCAATCTGAATCTGTTCGATTGTGAAGATATTACTCCTTCTGCTGCACGCACCGTTGCAACCTGGCGAGAAGCCTTCACGAATGCCTTACCTAAAATGCAAAAACAAGGATTCCCCTCTCTTTTTTTACGGAAATGGTTTTACTACCTCTGTTACTGTGAAGCGGCCTTAGGCACGCGCTCCAGAACAACTGTCCAAGCACTTTATACACGCCCGACCAATCTTGCACTGAAATCTCCTCTCTATTCTTTTGTCGATAGTGTGGAGGCAATATGATGCTTTTTATGAAAAAAATTCTCATTCTCACCGCTGGTTTTGGTGATGGACACAACACAGCTGCTTACAATATTGGTAAAGCCTTGCAGGAAGAAAGCGATGTAGTGGTCACGGTTATTGATGTTTATCTTCAAAAAACACCGTTGCTGACAAAAATATTGCAGTCCGGATATCGTCTTGCGATCAACAAATTTCCGATGGTTTGGGGTGCCATCTTTAATTTCTTAAACCATCCTGGCAGTTTAGAGAAAACGCTTTTCATGACGAGGCCACTCCAGAATGCCCTTCAAAAGAGCATTGAGGAGATTCAACCTGACATCATTATTTCGACCTATCCCCTGTATGCCTTTTTGATCCGCGAGCTTCGTAAAAAAGGACATCAGGCAAGCGCTGTTCCTTTTATCACCGTGATTACGGATTCTACAGCCATCAACACCTCTTGGTATCGAGGTGGAAGTGATGATTTTATTGTTGTGGATGAAGAAACGGCAGCCGTCTTGAGGCCAAATGTCCCTGAAGAAAAAATTCACATTTTAGGATTTCCGGTTGCTCCAAGGCTTGCAACGTTGCCTCATCTCCCCATCACAATAACAGCTCCTTGGAAAATTCTTTATCTTCCCTCTTCTAAAGCCCAATACACCTTAGAAGTCCTTCAAGCCTTACGTCACATTCCCAATCTTCAAATTACGGTCGTCACAGGACGTCTCACGGACTTACATACCTCCCTTGAAAAATCCCAACTTTTTGAGGGAACTGAGTTAAAACTGATCGGTTGGACCGACCAAATTCCCGAGCTACTCACCTCCCATCACCTCTATATTGGAAAAGCAGGCGGCGCCATTGTTCATGAGGCGATGGCAGCAGAATGTCCTATTTTGGTGAGTCACGTTGTCCCTGGCCAAGAAGAAGGAAACATCGAACTCATCGAACGGCATGATGTAGGACGTTTGGCAGCTCACTATCCCACAACGATTGCTGCTTCTGTCACTGAAATTTTTTCCCATGACGCAGCCACTTGGAAACGTTGGAAGGAACATTTGAAAGGATTAGCTAATCCTTCTGCAAGTCAAGAAATCGCACAATTTATTTTGAAAACTCTATCTTGATAGTCGTGTTATTGCTACTTCAACGTATCTCTCTTTGTCACTGCTCAGGTCTCACATGAAAATGAGTTTCATGCGTGATAAAAAGATGTTCAGTGCCAAGTTTAGGATACAGCAGTAGTAAAAATTTGAATTTTAAAACATTCATTTGTGGCGCAACCAAATCATTTTTGAATCTAAAAAGCAACTTTCACTCATTTTTTAAACTCCTAACCCCCTAAACTCCTAAACAAAAACAATCGTTTGCAGATTTCAATTTTCTGTTTAAGAACACACCCCTACTGAATAGTTACCTCCCTTTTTTCTAAAAAAAGGGAGATATTGCCTCCCCTTGCATTTCCTATCCTTTGGTGTAGCCTTATAACCTATGAGTACCCAACAACCTTCTCGCCTTAATAAATTCATTCTCTTGCTTGTCGTCTGGATTCCATTTCTAGCGACTACTTTTGGGATCTACCTTCTTTGGAATCGCTTCGTCAATACAAGTTCACTTCTTGTGATGTTGGGGATGTTCATTCTCGGAGGCTTTGGGGTTACCATTGGGTACCATCGTTTGCTGACTCACAAGGCCTTTCACGCTGTTGACTGGGTACGCGCCTTTTTCCTCATTTGCGGCTCCATGACGCTACAAGGACCAGCTCTCAATTGGGCAGCTACCCACAATCAACACCATGCTAATTCAGACATGGATGGAGATCCTCATAGCCCTGTAAAAAGTTTTTTCCACGGCCATGTCGGCTGGATTTTAGACGACTTTCAGCCTAATATCCCTAAATATGCAGGACCTCTTTTAAAAGATCCTCTCATCGTTTTTATCAGCAAGACGTTCTTTGTTTGGGTAGCTCTTGGATTTCTTATTCCCGCCCTTATTTGTGGTGCCATTGGCGCCATGCATGGCGGTGGACTTCATGGCTTTGCATGGGGCGCTCTTGAAGGATTTTTTTGGGGTGGTTTAGTACGTGTTTTTCTCAATCACCATGTGACTTGGTCGGTTAATTCCATCTGTCATACCTTTGGTGGCCGTGAGTTTGAAACGACAGATGCTAGCCGCAACAATTTTATTTTTGGAATTTTGGCCATGGGCGAAGGGTGGCATAACAACCACCATGCATTCCCACGTTCTGCTTTCCATGGTATGCATTGGTGGCAGATTGATCCTTCTTCTTATGTTATTTTTTTACTAGAAAAATTGGGATTAGTTTATGATGTCGTTCGTATTTCTGAAGAACGCAGGGCAAAACGCCGCAAAAGTGGCGTCGGCACTACAGAAGGAGATGTTCTTCCTGGCCTCTGGGTTGCTCCTGAAGCAGCTACTGTTGTCGCTACAGCTACAACTGTTGCTGGTGCTGTTGCCCAAGTAGCATCTAACAGTCCGTCAGCTTGATCCTGCAAGGCCAGGATCCAGTTCTTAGTTGTCGGATAACTACCAACGTACCGTTGGCAGTCAGTTCGTGCCTCATTCGCGCGGAAGCGGAAATCGCAGAAAATTTAAGGTAACTTGCAAAAGAACTACAAAGATCTTCACTAATATTTTATCGGTGCATGATCTGCATAAAGGCACCCGTTCAGGAGAACAGCTAATGCTGCAGGCTGTAGGTCAGAAGATTAAAGGAAATGTTCGATTAATAAATTGATGTAGGATTACAAGCGATAGGTTCAAAAAATTGTTTCTTTCTTCTCAGTGGATTTTTCTACAGCCTATAGTTTACAGCCTTATCCGTAGCTTTAAACGGATACGCATAAAGGAATTATTTTCTCTTTTCTGATGCAACAACAAGCTAACAGCAACTACGAACTGAAGCTAAGAAGCAGCTTCTTCCTGGTTGCATTATTAGCCATTTTCCTCCTCACCGGCTGCGCTCATCGCCTTCCAAATTACGAACAACCGCTTCCACGCACTGCTGTTCAAAAAGTTCGTACCACTGCTTATACACATTCGGAACGCGACCATCATCGCTATGGAACTTGTTCAGCGCTTGGCACCTGTTTGAAACATGGGGCGCTCAACAGCGCTGCAGCTGACTGGGCGCGCTGGCCAGCAGGGACCCGATTTCGCATCAAGGTAACAGGAGAAAAATTTATCGTCGATGATTACGGTTTTGCACTCGCTGGAACAAATACCATTGACCTCTATAAGCCGACGCGTAAAGCCATGTGCCAATGGGGAGTTCGCCGTGTCACCATTGAAATTTTAGAATGGGGAGATCCTTGGCGCAGCTACATGCTTATGATGAAAGTCAAAAGCTACCGTCACATTCGTCGCATGCTCCAAGAAATTAGAAATTTTTTTCCAAACCATCGTTCCTGTTGTGCACCGGTGGTGAAGTGTTAATCCGGATATTTCATCTCAAGGCACTGAGTAAATTTGCTCGACATACTGAGTAATTTTACTCGCCATAATGATTAAATAGTGATTCGCCAGCACATCTTAGATATCCTCTTGAGTCGTCTCCAGGAGCAGCGGCGCTTTATCCAAGTTTTATCGGGACCTCGGCAGGTTGGTAAAACAACCATTGCACGTTCTGCCATGGATCAGTTAGATATCCCATGTCACTATCCTTCTGCAGATGCTCCTACCTTAGAGCGTTTTAAAAGAAGAAGAGTGGCTACGCCAGCAGTAGGAGTCCGCTTCTCTTAAAGCTGGAAAAAAAAGAATCATTCTTTTCTTGGATGAAATCCAAAAAGTGAAAGAGTGGTCAGAGATCATCAAAGAGCTTTGAGATGCCGACACGCACAAAAAAAGCAAACTGCATGTTGTGCTCTTAGGCCCTTCTCCTCTCTTGATTCAATCAGGACTTACAGAAAGTTTGGCGGGACGTTTTGAAGTCATTCCTGTCCCTCATTGGTCTTTTGAGGAAATAAAGAGAGTCTTTCACTGGAATGTGGAAACCTTCATCTACTATGGAGCTTATCCTGGAACAGCATCCCTCATTCAAGATCCAGAGCGGTGGCGTCACTACATCCTGGAATCGCTTGTGGAAACAAGCATCTCACGAGATATCTTGCTCATGACACGTGTTGGCAAGCCAGCGCTGTTGCGTCGGATGTTTCAGCTGAGTTGTGATTATTCAGGACACATTCTTTCTTATCAAAAAATGTTGGGTCAACTTACCGATGCTGGAAACACGGTAACCCTGGCACACTATCTTGAACTCTTAAAGGGAGCAGGCATGGTGGCAGGTTTGTCAAAGTACATCCACAGCAAAGTACGACAACGTGGTTCCAATCCTAAACTACACGTTTTCAATACGGAACTGATGTCTGCTAGTTTGGAATATACGTTTGAAGAAGCATGGCAGCATCGAGAACACTGGGGACGCCTTGTAGAATCAGCAATAGGAGCTCATCTCCTCAATGAAACTTTTGGGACAACCATGGAAGTCCAGTACTGGCGCAAAGGAAATCATGAAGTCGATTTTGTATTAAAACGAGGAACAACCATCGTGGGTATCGAAGTCAAGAGCGGAAGAAGTCGCCCGATCACACGTGGTCTAGAAGTTTTCAGAAAAGAATTTACTTCCCTAAGGAATATCCTGGTGGGAGGCGGTGGAATTCCGATCGAGGAGTTTTTATCAACCCCAGTAAAGCAGTGGCTAGAAAGATAGCACACCGTTCAAAGGAACGGATGCTTCAAAGGAACGGATGCGTTTATTCTCCGCAAATAATGCGGAGAATATAGAACTTAATCTCAGCATCGACAATAAAAAACACCCGTTCACAGGACCTTTCCAAGTACATTATCGTATGAAATAGGACCAAGAACTCGACTATCATCATGGTGAGCAGACAAATTATCTGACAAAACGTAGATATGGCCTGGTGGAACTTTTGCAACACTATCGACGCCATAATAACCATACCTCCAATCCTTCCAACTTCGCTCGATAGAGTCAGAGTAGACCTTATTGTTTACCAAGATAATATTGTTAGTAATTTTGACCTCTTGATTTTCAAGACCTACAATTCTTGAAATCCATATTTTGTGTTTGTGGCGAAATATAATGATATCTCCAGCTCTATAAGTATTGAGCATATAGTAAAGATGATTAACAAAGCACCATTGACCATCCTTGATGGCTGGCTCCATGCAATCACTTTTCTCTTCGTCGATCCCACAAACGCGATATGGTTTTGATATAAAAAAATAGAGAAATAAAAATACGACGACAAGCAACACTACTACTATTATTTTCTTAAACATATTTTAGCTCAACTTCACCTCATCTCCATTTTTCTCAGAAATAGAGAAATGCTATGCCTCCACCCACCTCCCATGCTCGCGGATGAGCTCCACGAGCCGATCCACAGCCTCTTCTTGGGGAATGTTAAATTTCACTGCTTTCTTGCCAATATAAAGATTAATTTTCCCAGGAGCACCGCCAACATAGCCAAAATCAGCATCGGCCATCTCTCCAGGGCCATTCACAATGCAGCCCATAATGGCAATGCGTACTCCTTTGAGGTGTCCGGTGACCGCTTTAATCCGAGCCGTTGTTTCTTGAAGATTAAACAGAGTGCGTCCACACGAAGGACAGGCCACATAGTCGGTTTTAAAAATCCGCACTCCTGCTGATTGAAGAATCGTGTAAGCCAGGCGCAGAGAGGCTCCAGGAGCGGCTTCACGACGGATGAAAATGGCATCACCGATACCATCACACAGAAGTGATCCAATAATGGTCGAAGCAGCGAGCAGGTTTTTTGTAAAATCGGATGCATCATATTCTGATTTTTCCTCTTCTATCTTACATCTTCTAGGTTTTAACGTGTCTTTGAGCAACATCGGATGCCGTGCTGGAATTCGAGCTGCTAATAAACGAAAGGCAGCAATCGTTTCGAGATCTATCCCATCGCGCACGGTGACAAGCAATGGATCTTTTTCTTGCTGCAATTTCACAATCTCTTCCTCCGAGCGAGGATCAATTTCCCTCAAGGGGAGATCTTCCACAATCAACTCGGGTTGATATTCCCCCATTTGATCCAGTTTGTGAGCCACTGCTTGATATGTACTGCGCGGCACCACTACTCGCACAAGTGAATCTCCACCAACTTCGAAATTATTTAAAATCAATTTTTCTGAACTGCGACGTTGATATTCAAAAGGAGACCAGCTTGGCAATGCTTGGTTCCAGCGCTGATCTTCTATCTTCCATCTTCCATCTTCTATCACTAAGCGCTCCACGAGCACTTGTGCGATTGGAATCTCATATTCACTATCTTCGGTGAGTGAAACACGAATGGTATCCCCAATCCCATCGGCCAGGAGCGATCCAATGCCAATTGCACTCTTGATGCGTCCATCTTCTCCATCTCCTGCTTCGGTCACCCCAAGATGAATCGGATAATTCCAATCATCTCCCTCTTCGAGCAGACGCGCCACCAGCAGACGATAGGCGGCAATCATTACTTTGGGATTCGAAGCCTTCATAGAAAAAACAAAATTGTGATAATTCTGTTCGCGGGCAATGCGGGCAAACTCCAAGGCACTCTCCACCATACCACGTGGTGAATCTCCAAAACGGTTCATGATACGATCACTCAAGGATCCATGGTTTGTGCCGATACGCATCGCAACTCCTCGTTCCTTGCATAAATGGACGAGTGGAGAAAATTTTTTGTGAATTCTTTCCAACTCTTCCTCGTACTCGCGATCACTATAATCACGCACCTGAAATTTTTTAGAATCGGCAAAGTTTCCAGGATTGATCCGGATTTTTTCTACCCACTTTGCTGCTTCCAAGGCCGCTTCTGGCTTGAAATGGATGTCCGCTACGAGTGGTACGTAGCATCCTTGCGTACGCAAGGCATCATGAATATGTTTCAAATTGGCAGCATCTTTCACCGTAGGAGCTGTGATACGAATAATCTCACAACCAACCTCAACTAATCTCAATGTCTCACGCACACATGCTTCCGTGTCCATGGTATCGGAGGTAAGCATTGACTGAATTCGGATCGGATTTTCTCCTCCCATCGCGAGCGCTCCTAACGTTACAACACGCGAACGACGACGCTGATAGTGATAGA
>JBMOFC010000017.1:0-33797 GCA_049314455.1 Chthoniobacterales bacterium | reverse complement strand
GTTCGGAGTGACACCACAAAGGGCGCGGCTACAGAATTTTTTAAAATGCTCTAGAAAAGCACAACCAATCTTCCTTGATAGCAGGCCGTTCTCAGCAAGCAACTGAAGGTAAAAAAGATTTTTTTGAAGATGAAGCAACAACAGATGTTTCGGATGACTCATAGTCATCCCTACTGAGCTCTCACAATCGGAGCGACTCCTTTGACGTTTTCTTCCAGTTGTTTCATGCTCCAAAGAATGAAACCGCCATGCTTACGTGGAGACGTTGTTTTTTCAATATTGAGTTGTGTAGCGATTTCTTGAGCGGGCCAGTCGTGTTCTGTGAGGTTTTCTAACGCAATGCCAGGGTAGATAGGGATGCCGCGAGGATTGACTTGTGGAGAGCGCCACCAACGAAGCAAAGCACGAAAGCTCTGTGGACCCTCATTTTTCCAATAAAGTTGAGGAGCCATGTAATCGACCCAACCTTCACGCATCCAGAGCAAGGGATCAGCATACAGTTGATGAAGCTGATCGAGGCCAGCTTTAACGTCGCTTGGCTGACCTTTTGTATAAATGCCAAAGGGACTAATTCCAAAAAGGATTCCTGGCTTTTGTTCGCGAACCGTTTTACTAAGACGCCGTACAAAAGCATTAACAGAGGCGCGCCGCCAATCCTCCAGGGAGAGCTTACCTCCATTCTTTTGGTAAGCATTATAGGTTGCTGTGTCAGGAAATCTTTTTCCGTTAAGGAACTCTGGATAGGGATAAAAATAATCGTCTAAATGAACGCCATCAATGTTGTAGCGGTGTAGGACATCACTGATGATGGTGATGATATGATCTTGTGCTTTGGGATCACCAGGATCAATCCAGAGCATTTTGCTCCCAATAGAGTGCACTAAAAAAGGAAAACGACGGCTGATATGAAGGGAACAATTAGGATGGGCGCGATCGATAGAAACACGATAGGGATTGAACCAGGCATGAATGGCAATACCACGACGGTGTCCTTCGGTAATAAAAAACTGGAGAGGATCAAAGCCAGGTGATTTGCCTTGAGTGCCGCTTAAATAGCGGCTCCACGGTTCTAGCGAAGAAGTATAAAAGGTATCGGCTTCTGGACGGACTTGAAAAAAAAGATTGTTTAAGCGTGCGTACTGAGCCGTTTTGAGCAAAGCAATAATTTCTGCTTTTTGTTGTTGTTCACTCAGCCCTGTGTGGGAAGGGAAGCAGAGATTAACAATGGTGGGGACCCATCCACCCCTAAATTCTTGTTGAGGAGCATTGGAAGGAACACTGTTCATTTGAGCGATAAGGGTGTCCAGCATCATCCCGCAAAAAAGAAGAAAGATTGTTGTGAATTTCATGATCGTAGAACGTGCTGCAAAGATTTTTTTTTATTTCTCAAAACCCAAATATCCTGGAGTGTTTGAATTCCATCACGGAAAATTCTGAAGTGAGAATTTTCTCCATCGGCCCAATCTATGGGGGCTTCTCCAATTTTGTAATCAAAATATTCTGCAAGGAGTAATAATTCCACATCGAAGCCGAAGCCTTCAATACTTGTCTGAGCAAAAATTTTCTTTGCAGCCTCATGGCGGAAAAGCTTACAGCCACATTGTGTATCACTATATTTTGTGAGTCCGGCCAATTTCAAAGTCCTATTAAAAATCTTACTTAAGAGACGCCGTGTTGCTGGCTGCGGAATAAGAATGCGGCTCTGAGGAAGGCGACGACTTCCAATCAAAATATCAAGATGAGGAGAGTGGAGAAGTTGTTCTAGGAGTCTTTCGACAGAATCAAGAGGAACACTCAGGTCAGTATCCATGAAGAGGATGATTTTTCCTTGAGCTGCAGCTACTCCTCGACGAACAGCACGCCCTTTTCCTTTTCCAAGAGTATCAAAAATGGGATGAAAGCGTGAATCTGCAGTAGCAGCTCTACGAGCAATAGCAGTGGTTTCATCATCTCCTTGAATGACGAGAAGAATTTCCACGGCATAGGGAATTTTTTTTAAAAATTTTTCTAGTAAAAAAATGGTTTTAGGAAGTCTCTCTACTTCATGGCGTGCTGGAATAATGATGGAGAGGTCTGGTTGATCAAGTAATGGACCATGAGTCATGGGTGATGAGTTTTGAGTCACAATATTCTAAGATTTCTTTTAATGAATGCTTGCCAAAAATGGAATTTTGAAAAATTGAAATGATAAAGATCTAAAAATTTTCTGCACTCATGACTCATGACTCATTATTTTCGCCACGCAACTTTCAATCATTGGTAAGCGCCTCAGGTTACTTTCAAGACGCGGAATGCAGGCGATGAGTGCTTTCGTGTAGGGATGTTCTGGTTTGCGAAGGATTTTTTCTGTTTCTCCATATTCGACAATGTGACCGTGATACATGACCGCTACATAATGAGCCAGTCCTCGAATGATCGCAAAATTGTGAGTGATCAAGATGAGTGCCATGTTGAGCTCTTGTTGCAGGTCACGCAGCTTTGTTAAAATTTGAGCTTGGATGGTCACATCAAGAGCTGTTGTCGGTTCATCAGCGATCAGAAGATCAGGCTGTGCACAAAGAGCCATGGCAATCATCACCCGTTGTTGCATTCCTCCGCTGAGTTGATGTGGGTAGCTGTGAAGACGTTCCTGAGGATGCGTGATACCGACCATTTCTAACCAGTGAAGGATTTCTGCATCGTGGTTCTGAATGTCAGGGCGATGAAGTTTTAATGTTTCTGCCATCTGGCTCCTAATCGAGTAGACAGGATTGAGCGAGCGAGAGGTTTCTTGAAAAACATAAGCAATACGTCCCCAACGATATTTTCTCAATTCTTCTTGCGAGAGCGCGAGGAGATCGACTCCTTCAAAGCGTATCTGACCTCCTTGATAGACAACAGGCGGCGAGGGAAGAAGCTTTGTAATGGAAAGAGCCGTCACGCTTTTGCCACTACCACTTTCGCCGACGATAGCTAATGTCTCTCCCTTGTTTAAAGAAAAAGAGACTCCAGAGACGGCAGGAATGACTCCTGCCTCACTTGAAAAACCAATTTTTAAATCTGATATTTCAAGAAGAGGTTTTGCTGGAGGAAGGAGGGTGGAGGTTAAAGAAGACATTGTCTAATAAGTAATGAGTGACGGGTAATGGGTAGTGAGTGACAGGTGATTGATGAGAAAAAAGATTCGTAACTACCAACATTATTTTTCAACTTTAAATTTTTTATAAAAAATTTTGTCTCTGTGCTTTCTTTATTTGCCGCTTTAGCGGCTATCTGTTCTTTGTGGTCCATTGTTCTCTGTATTGGCTACGTTGGTAATGACAAAGATTCAAAAATAGTACTCCTTACCCATTACGCGTTACTCTTTACCGACTTCAGCCTTTCTCTGTAGCTTCACGCAAGCCATCTCCTAGAAGGTAGAATGATAAAGCTGTTATTAAAATAGCGAGTCCTGGAAAAAAAATCAGCCACCAGGCATCCAGAAAATAGGTCTTTCCATCAGCGATGATATTTCCCCAAGTTGCTTGAGGGGGTTGAACGCCAAAACCGAGAAAACTCAATCCTGCTTCAGCCAGGATCGCCTCAGGAATCCCTAAAATAGCTGTGATCAGGATCAAGGCTATAGCATTGGGGAGAATATGTTTGAGGATTAATTTCCACCAACATTGTCCTAAAACCTGAGCTGCATAAACATATTCCCTCTCGCGCAGGGTTAAAAATTCCCCGCGAACAAGACGGGCTGTGCCTGTCCAGCTGATGAGTCCAATAACAACAATAATATTGATCAAGCTCGGTCCCAAAAGAGCCACCGCTGTGAGGATGAGAAAAAATGTGGGAAAGCAGAGGAGTGCATCGATGCTTCGCATTAAGATCTGATCGACTCTTCCCCCGCAGTATCCTGAAATGGCTCCAACAGCCACGCCAATGATCAAGGAAACAGCCATTGCAGTAAATCCCACCGTCATGGAAATAGCAGCTCCGTGAAGCATTCGAGAAAAAACGTCACGCCCAAGATGATCTGTTCCCACCCAATGGTGCCAGCTCGGTGGGAGTAATTTTTCATCAAGATGTGTTCCATTAGGATTCATCGGCCATTCAACACCGCAGTAGCTTAAGAGCGTGATGGTCACTGCTAGTAGCGTGAGGAAGAGAATAAGGGTGAGCGAGATCATCGCTACCGGATTTTTAGAAAAAAACTTCCAGATTGATCGAGTTTGGATTTCAGAAGACATGAAAATATAAAGAAATAGAGAAATAGGGGGCAGACTAAAAAAAATAGGGGTCAGGCTAAAAATATTGACAAAAATGAGTAAGAAAAGTTGATGCTACAGTTCATTTTTTTGTCAATATTTTTAGCCTGACCCCTATTTCTATTTCTTATTCCAAGCGTACACGTGGATCCACGACAGCGTAGAGAACATCCGAGATCAAATTTCCGATCAAGACCAGCGCTGCGACGACAAAATTGAGTGCTACTAGCATTGGATAATCCCGTTCTAGTACTGCTTGATAACCCAGTTGTCCCATTCCTGGGTAAGCAAAAATACTTTCGATAATGACGGTGCCGCTAATGAGGCTGGGCAAAAGCATTCCAATGCCGGTGATGAGCGGTCGCAGGGAATTGCGCAACGCATGTTTATAAAAAATCGCAGCAGAAGAGAGTCCTTTGGCACGTGCTGTGAGAATGTAGTGTTCACGGAGTGTTTCAAGCATACTGGTGCGCAGATAACGCGACTGAACAGCAAGAGCTCCTAGAGAAAGAATGAGTGATGGGAGCATGAGGTGCCAGATTTGGTCGAGCCAGCCAGAAAGAGCATTAGGAAAGTGAATGCCATAGCTTTGTGTTCCTAGAATGGGAATGCCAACATGATTCACAAGTCCAATGACTACCAAGTAAGAGATCCAAAATCCGGGAAGTGCAATAAAAAGAAAAGCCACGATCGCACTGAGAAGATCCTTCCAGCTACCCGCATGACGTGCTCCGTAGATGCCAAGTAAGGTTCCGCAGGAGAGGGAGAGCAGTATGGCAGTGATGTTGAGCTGGAGGCTTGCTGGCAGTCGGTCTGCGATTTTTCTTAAGACGGGAAGCTCATCTTTCATGCTGTGCAGTTCGCCGGTGAAGAGATCATGAATCATTAAGTAATATTGCTCAGGGAGGGGGCGATCGAGATGGAATTTTTTGCGAAATGCCGCTTTGACTTCGGGAGAAATTTTGGGATTCATTTCACCCCACGGATAAGGACTTCCCGGCGTGAGCGTCACGATGAAAAAAGAAATCAAGCTGATCACAAAGAGTAGAAAAATACTTAGGCCAAGACGACGAAGGATGAAGGGAAGCATAGGAAAGCCACTGTGTGGCTAAGTTAAAATTTTCGGTTTGTTAGTACTATTGTTAGGATTCTAAGGAAATGTTTTGCTGCTTCAAATTCAACTTTTAACTTCAACATGCTCTTTACCTTTGGTGAAGAGCATCCGGAGGATAATCCCTCCGATAGAACCACTCCATATTATAATTCCATCCTGCTTTACTAGGAGTCAGAGGACTATCAACAAAACCATGGTCGGTTGGATAGTATATACGATAGGTCCCTTTCCAGAGGACTGAAGTATGTTTGGGGACAAAAAGAAAAAGATACGGTTGCTCTTGGTAGAGTGTCTGCTGGAGTTCGTGGGCAAGTTGAATTAATTCAGGGTGTCCATACTCATCACGTATTTTTTTGAGGAGTGTGTCGACGTGAGGATTAGTGTACCCAGTATAGTTGAACCCTCCTGGAAAAGATTGACTGGAATCCCAAAGCTCATATTGATCGCAATCATCTGGAAGGGCCCATGCAGCCACAACGGCATCAAAATCATGCCCGGTCATTTTTTTTAAAAAGACGGTCCACTCAAAAACTTCGATATTCATTTCAATCCCGATTTTTTTGAAATCATCTTGCAAAAGCGTAGCTATATCAGGACCAATGGTACTTCCATTGCTCGTGAGTAAGGTAAAGCTAAAGCGTTTTCCTTGACGGGTGCGAATCCCATCAAGGCCTACTTTCCATCCGGCTTGGTCAAGAAGTGTGGCTGCTTTTTGAGGATCATAAGAAAGAGGTTGAATCGAAGGGTTAAAGCACCACATGCGAGGGGTAAAGATACCGGTAGAAGGAACCCCATTTCCATAGAGGAGATACTGAATCATCGCTGGGATATTAACGGCATGAGCTAGTGCCCGACGGACCGTGATGTCGGCGAAGAGAGGTCGGCGGCTATTCCATCCAACGTAGCTATAGGAATTGCCAGGAGCTGCAAAAACTTCAAAGCGTGGGTCCTCCGCACATCCTTTCACAGCCCAGGGAGAGGCATCCCAAAAATCGATTTGATGTGTTTCAAATGCAAGGCGCAGAGTGAGTGGATCTGGAAGAATGCGAAAGACAATCGAATCAAGCCACGGAGAACCTAAAAAATAATCATTATTTTTTTTGAGTCGTACATATTCATTACTTTTCCAAGTATCGAAACAAAAAGGGCCAGTACCTATCGGGTGCCTATTAAAATAGCTTCCCCAGAGGGAGGGATCTTTTTTTTCTAAAAGATGAGCGGGGATAATCAATGTTGTCCAGCTGTTAAGTGCTGGTGAAAAAGGATGGCGATAATGAACAATGACATGCCATGGATCAGGAGTTTCTATATTAGAAATCAGTTCAAAATAAGAACGAAGTCGAGAAACAACACGATCATCCATAATCGCGCGGTAGGTAAAAGCCACATCTGCTGAGGTAAAGGGAACTCCATCGTGCCAGCGTACATCATGACGTAACGTGAAGTTGATGATCGGTTCGGCTGTGAAGAGATGGCTTTCTTGAGGAGTAATGCTGATGGGAAAAAGGGTTTCCTTTGGGAAGAGTTGAGCAATTTCTTCGGAAACGTGATAGCCAGGCTCTTGAAGAATGATGACAAGTTGCGTGGGATCTTTTCCTGAATTGATGGATAGGATGGACCATTTTGGATGCGTCACTTTTTCTTTTGTTAAAATATTTTTTGCATGCTCCGCTTCCGCTGGAATATGAAAATAAAAGGTCGTGATTTGGCTGAGCGACCAGCTGGAAGCCAATGATCCAACGAGTTCTAGATTTTCATTTTCTTTGAGAAGTCCATTAAACAAAAATCCCGTTACGAGTCCCGAGGCAGCATCCGCTTGTTGTATGGGATTGAGCGTTACTGGTTCGGCGTTCATTCCGAGGGACATTTCATTTTTCTTTTTAGTACTGAGCGAAGCCGTGCTCATGAAGGAAGCAACAAAGAGCAGTAGCAAAAAAAGAGGAATGCCATAGAGGAGCGATCGAATGTAATTCACGGGAAGTTTTTTGCTACCAACGTCTCGTTGATAGCAAGAAGATAGAAATTAGGAGATAGAAGATGGAAGTAGAAACCTGCTTCCGCAGTTAACAATAATTTTATTATTTGACGAAGGCTTCACCCGCACATTTCACACTGATCTACTGCGGAAGCCGGGAAGTCTTATGGATGCTGCACCCAAGCTCGGAGTCTTCCTCGGGCAGTATGTACACACAGCTGTCATCAGAATCCATCGCTCACCTTACCCCATCAGACTTTGCGGCCCCCTCGTCACGATCAGCATGAAATATTCGGGTTAAATCGTATCTTCCATCTTTCACTGCCATCCTCCGCTACCAACGTCTTTGGTGACATTTGTAGTTACAAAATGGCTGCTAAAATATTGAAAAATAGTTCGCCTTCATCTCGTTTCTACGGCATTCTTCTCCGTCCGCATAGTTTTATATCCGTTTTTTGAATTTGAATTTCCTCATGTCTGATCCTCTCCGCAAAACCCGAATCATAGCAACCTTAGGTCCCGTTAGTGAAACTCCAGAGCGTCTTGAAGAGATGATGCAAGCCGGAGTTAATATTTTCCGTTTGAACATGAGTCATGCTAAGCATGATACTGTGCGCACACTGGTTCCGATGATTCGCACCATTGCCAAAAAATGTGGACTTATCATCGGTATCTTGATGGATACACAAGGCCCAGCTGTCCGTACGGGTGATCTTCCTTCCAAGCTTGAGTTGAAAATAGGCGATATCTTGGAGTTCACGGTACGCGGAGCTCAGAGCGAAGAAGTTTATTCGGTTAACGTCAACTACGATGGACTCATCGATGATATTTCAGAAGGAGATGTGATGCTCGTTGACAATGGCGTTTTGCACCTCAAAGTTCTCAGTAAAAATAATAATCGTATTCGCTGTGAAGTCTTGACCCCAGGACCGCTTGGCTCCCGTCGTCATATCAATCTTCCCGGAGTACGCGTGAACCTTCCCCCGCTGACCGAAAAAGACATTGCTGATGTGGCACTCGGTTGTGAATTAGGGGTCGATTTTATTGCGCTCAGTTTTTGTCGCGAGGCCAATGATATTTTGGAAATGAAGCGTGTTATTGCGGAACACCAAGGAACAGCGCGCGTCATTGCCAAGATCGAAGATCAATGTGCAGTGAAATTTATCGAAGAAATTATTGAGGCTACCGATGCCGTCATGATTGCACGTGGTGATCTTGGCGTGGAATGTCCTATGGAAGAACTGCCGATTATTCAACGACGCATCATGAAAAAAGCGATTCAGCTAGGTCGTCCTGTCATTGTGGCCACTCATCTCTTGGAGTCGATGATTGAGAATCCTGTTCCCACACGTGCTGAAATTACCGATGTGGCCAATGCTGTCTTTGAACAAGCCGACGCCATCATGCTTAGCGGAGAAACTACCGTTGGAAAATATCCTGTAGAATGCGTTCGTATTATGGATCGTGTAGCTCGTCGCATTGAACGAAGCGGCTATGCTTCCTATAAAAAGCAAACGGAAGATGAAAATGCTCACCAGAAAACAACACGTGCAGGAGTGGCGCTTGCGAATTCTCTTCCTCATTCTAGTCTGATTGTTTTTACGCACCAAGGTTTGATGGCCGATTATGCAAGTCAACTCCGCCCTGAAATGGCCCCGATTTTCGCTGTTACTTCCTCAGCAATCGTGGCACATCAGCTTGTTCTCAATTGGGGCACTCATCCCATCGTGGCTTCAATGGAGCAAGGAACAGAAGAGACGCTTCAAAAAGTGGAACAAATACTTCTTAAGAATTCTCTCATAGAAAAAGGAAATCAACTCGTTGTTCTAAGTGATATTATTGAAGATGAGGAGCATGTAGACTCCATTCAGCTTCGCAAAATCTAGAAAAAGTTTGCGGTAATAACGTATTGCGTTATTATTATCTCAATGATTAGAAGTTTCTCATGTCGCGAAACAGAAAAGATTGCACGCGGTGAGCTTTCTAGACATTTGCCACAAAACCTTCAAAGTGTCATGCAGCGAAAACTTCGTATGCTTAATGCTGCTTCAAACATTAGAGATCTTCTCATTCCGCCTAATAATCATTTAGAAATATTAAAAGGAAACCGCAAGGGTCAACATAGTATCCGTGTTAACAGACAATGGCGTGTTTGTTTTGTATGGACGCCGCAAGGTCCCACCAACGTTGAAATCGTCGACTATCACTAATATGATTCATAAAAAATTTCTTCCTCTCATTCTTCCTGGAGAGATTCTTGCTGAAGAGTTTCTTTATCCAATGAACATAACGGAATATTATTTAGCGAAGGCTATTTCTGTGCCTCCCGGTCGGATTAACGAAATAGTAAAAGGCTGCAGAGCGATTACTCCTGATACAGCCTTACGATTATCTCGTTTTTTTGGAACAACAGCACAATTTTGGATCAACCTTCAAACGGACTACGAACTCTTAAAATTGCAACGAGAAAATACATTGCCAGCCATTGAACCCTTTCATCTAAAAGCGTTGGCAGCTTAACCCGAGTATTTCATATTCATCTACTGCGGAAGCCGGGAAACCCAATGGATGCTGTGTTAGAGCGTTTTAAAAAATATTGTAGTTGGGTGCAGTGTCAGGAACGAGAACACAGCTGGCCGGGAGGCCGCTGGGCAGACTTACCGAAGGTAAGCCCCGTTAGGGGTGAGCCGAGCGGGAGCGAGCGAATCAACCGCAGTGTAGCCAGCGATACTCGAGGATGCGAGCACCTTCGTCTTGCAACAATGCGCGGCTACAGAATTTTTTAAAATACTCTAGACTCAAATGTTGACTTGGGCAACACCAGTGCTCGGGAGAGCCTGGGGAAAACTGCCGTAGGTAGCCTGAAGGGCGAGCCGAGCAGGTGCGAACGAGTCAATATGTACACATACAGCCTGGCGTCAACATGCGAGCCTGCCTTACCCCATCAGACTTCGCAGCTTCCTCGTCACGATCAAGTATGAAATATTCGGGTTCATGATGAACGGCTCGCAACCTCAATATCTTTGAGGATCTGAGCTTTTAAAGCTTCTGGGCTCGTGAAGGTCCTTTCTTCACGTAAAAAAGCAGTCAGTTCCAGTTTTATTTCTTGGCCGTAGAGGTCGCTCTCAACGTCTAGCAAATAAGCCTCCACGGTCATTTTGCTATTTTCTCCATGGATAGTGGGGCGAACGCCAATATTAACAAGAGCATCATAAAGAGTCCCGTTAACAGATGCCTTGGCAAGATAGACTCCACTTGGAGGAAGCTGCACGTTATCTAAATCGAGATTGGCTGTTGGAAATCCAAGCCCTTTTCCCCGCCCTGCTCCATGGACTACCGTTCCCACTAAAGCATAAGGGTAACCAAGACAGGCTGTGGCAGTGTTAAGATCACCTGAAGCAAGGGCATTTCGAATACGCGTGCTACTCACCATCTCTTCTTCAACACGAATAGGATCGATGGTTATTACAGAAAAATTTAAGGTCTCTCCCAAATGACGAAGTAGCGTCAAATTTCCTTTTCCTCCCTGGCCAAAAGACCAATTTGCTCCGACGCAAATCGCTTTTAAACCAGGTGCTGCTGCAGCAAGCTGATGAATAAAGTTTTCGGCAGTTGTGGCTGCCAGCGCTGCATTGAAAGGAAGCAAGAGCACTGTATCAACACCTAAGGCCCTAAGGAGTTTTATTTTTTCCTTTGTTCTTGTGAGCACTTTCGGGGTCTGCTCGGGTCTTAAAAAAGCAGCGGGATGTTGATCAAAGGTCATCACCACCACACGTCCTGCCGATTTTTTTGCCTCTTCTTGGGCTCGAAGAATTAAGGCTTGGTGCCCCAAATGAACTCCATCAAACGTTCCCCCTACAAGAATAATCGGCCCTTGGAGGTTTGATAGATCGTTGATGGAAGAGAGCAGAAGAGGCTGGAGGCTGGAGACTGGAGACTGGAGTGCATTCATTGGATTTGTATTATCGCATGAAAAATCACTTTTCAAAATCAGTTAACTTTGGGACAGAATCTATATAATCAAAAAATAAAAACCTATCGCCTACAGTCTCTAGCCTGAAATCAGGTGCATGGACTGATTCCTACGCTCCCCTCAGTCTCGAGACTTCTGGCAAGCTGAGTACCTTCGAGAGTAAAACCTCACGAGCTGTTTCTTTTAACAGAGCGGCAGGGAAAGCAGTATCTACCGAAAAGCGTCCTGATTTGGTGCGGCGTAAGGATTGAAGATGGGCTCCGCACCCCAAATCATGACCGATATCGTGAACGTAGGTACGCACATAGAAACCTTTGCTACAAACGACCCGAAAATCGATTTCATCGTTCCGCTGCGCTAAAATTTCATGAGCATAGATACGGACAAAGCGAGGTTCTCGTTCTACCGTTTTCCCAGCCCGTGCGAGTTTATAAAGAGGGACTCCATCTTTTTTAATCGCAGAGACCATGGGTGGCATTTGATAAAAGTCACCATCGTATTTTTGAAAAGCAGTCTCAATCCTCTCTTCATCAATGGGAGGAACAGGATGTGTTTCTAAAATTTTTCCCTCAGCGTCTTGAGAGTCAGTCACGATGCCGAGCTTCATCGTTCCAATATATTCTTTATCCTCGCTCATGAGGAGGTCTTGAATTTTGGTTCCACGCCCTAGTGTCAACATCAGGAGTCCTGTTGCCAAAGGGTCTAACGTGCCACAATGACCAACTTTTTTAAGACCAAGAACACGTCGTGCAATAGCGACGACATCGTGTGAAGTCATCTTGCTTGCTTTATCAATGAGGAGAACACCATCCATCGGGAATTTGAGTGAAGAGTTGAGTTACTAATGTAGG
This sequence comes from Chthoniobacterales bacterium, assembly GCA_049314455.1. GTDB lineage: Bacteria > Verrucomicrobiota > Verrucomicrobiia > Chthoniobacterales > UBA6821 > CAIWMF01. Next base: position 21,655 of record JBMOFC010000017.1, on the reverse strand, counting down.
CAAGACAAAAAAATTAATCACAAAGCACACAAAGCCTCTAAAGCGGTACGCAAAGAGGACACAGAGATAAAATTTTCCATAAAAAATTTTAAAATTAAGAAGTAATAATCACATAAAAAATTGAACCTCGGATCTTCCCAGCTGCCGATGTTCTTTTGTGCTCTTTGTGTCATCTATGTGTTCTTTGTGGTTAATTCTTTCCGTCAGTTAGCTCATTAAGTTAATGAAAGAAGTTTTGTAATCCGATCTAGAACTTCTTTTTCGACGGCTTGTAAGCTCCCTGAAATACGAGCTCCCGCGGCCATATGATGTCCGCCGCCGCCGTAATGTTGGCAAAAAGCCGAGGCATCAAAAGCATGACTCTTGGAGCGAAGGCTCAAACGGACTTTTCCACTGGGAAGTTCTTCAAAAAAAACAGCTGCTACAACACCTTCAATAGAACGCAAAGGATCGATGATTCCTTCTGTATCCTCGGGTTGAATTTTAAAAGCTGCTGCATCAGCCATGGTCAGTGCAAAGCTGACAATACGACCATCCGGCGAAATCTGCGTATGAGCCAAGGCATGACGTAGTAATTCAAAACGGCGTCGTGGTTGAGTTGCATACATCAACTGTGAGATGGCTCCTATGTTCACCCCAGCGCGAACCAGTAAAGCTGCTATTTCTAATGTGCGTGCAGAGGTATTAGCATATTGAAAAGAGCCGGTATCTGTGGAGAGGGCCACATACAGATTGGTAGCCATATCAGGAGTGATCGTGATTCCTTCTGATAGGAATCCTTCTGCAAGCATCTCTCCGGTTGCAGGAGCCATTGGATTGATCCAATTGAGATGTCCAAATTGTTCATTGCTCACATGATGATCAATGGTTACCCAAAGAGGTGCATGAACTTTGGAAGAAAGCACTTCGCCTAATCGGCTCTTGGCAGCCGTATCAAGCACTAAGACGGCGTCAAAGTGCTGAGGCTCTTCTGCTGGTTTGGTAACAAGATTTGCAGCGGGAAGATAAGAAAACTTTTCTGGCAGTCCATCTTCATTCCAGGCAGTCACCTGATGCCCTTCGTTTTTCAACCAAAGTGTCGCTGCAATGGTAGAACCGAGAGCATCTCCGTCGGGGCGACAATGACTCACTACTAAAATAGAAGAAGCGCAACGAAGGGCTTCACGAATTTCTGCAAAAGAACTGTGAGATGATGGAACAGAAGTTCCGGTAATTCCATCCATGATGATTGGGGCCTCAGTGCGCTGATTCATCTGTACTTTCTTCTTGATCTAGTTTGTCCAGCAAATCAATGATGCGTGTTCCACGTTCAATGGATTCATCCAATTCAAAAAGAAGATGAGGGGTATATTTCAAAATAACTCGCTTTGATAATTCTTTCTGAAGAAACGAACGATTTTTATGGAGCACGGCCATGGCCTCTTTTTTTTGTGCTCCTGTACCTAGTGCACTAATAAAAACATGGGCTCGTTTCAAATCAGGCGTGATGTCAATGGCTCTCACCGAAACCAGAGGCGCTTCAAAACGAAGCTCACGCGATAAGATCATCCCAAGCTCTCGTTTGAGGAGTTCAGAAACTCTAACTAGACGGTGATTCATGAGATCAGTTTAGGGGTTGAGAGGGCTAGGGGTAGTAATGTCTTTTTGTTCAAAAAAGAATTAACTACAAAGAACACATAGATGGCGCAAAGAGCACAAAAAGAATTTTTTTATAAAAAAATGGACTCGCTTGACTTCCGTTAAGTCTCGCTCTTTCAGGGCTGCCTAAACAAGTTTTGATTCCAAACTTTTTTCCATGTTCTTTATTTCCCAACTTTAAAATTTTTTATAAAAAATTTTATCTCTCTGTTTTCTTTGTGTGCCGCTCTAGCGGCTTTGTGTTCTTTGTGATTAAATTTGACTATATATTGGCTACATTGGTAGTTACGTTTAGAAGATAAAAATCACTTCAACTTGTAACTTCAACTCTTTGTAGTCGCTATGCGACTACAAAGCCTGTGCTACTTTTTCTAGCGTATAACACTCAATAGTATCGCCCGGTTCATACTCGGTGAAATCACCCAGTCGAATACCACACTCCAGTCCGGAGCGAACTTCTTTCACATCCTCGGTGAAACGTCGTAATGTTGCGATTCCTCCATCATAGATGACTTGACGACGACGAATGACACGAGCTCGTGCTGTTCTTAAAATACGACCATCAGTCACCATGGAGCCAGCGATCACACCACGCGTAAGATCAAAAACTTGTTTGATCGTAGCATGACCAACAATGGCTTCACGTAGTTCTGGATCTAGAAGTCCCGTCATGGCATCACGCATCTGATCTACTAATTCATAAATGATACTGAACAGCTTGACCTGTACTCCTTCACGACGAGCCGCTGTGGCTGCAGAATTTTCAACTTTGGTGCCAAAGCCGATAATAATCGCATTCGAAGCGCTTGCGAGGAGTACATCAGATTCGGTAATCGGTCCAACGGCTGCATGCATGATTTTTAACTCGATCTTATCTTGAGGAATGTCAGCAAGTGTTCCGATAATGGCTTCTAGTGAGCCCTGCATGTCACTTTTTAGAATGACTTGCAGTACTTTTTTCTGATCCTCTTGAATGTTTTTAAACAAACTTTCCAAGGTTGGTCGCTGTGGAGCTGCTAACTTTTTACCGCGTAGCGCTTGAAGTCGTTCTTCGCTTAATTGGCGCACAGAACGTTCTTCAGGCATCACCAGCAATTCATCACCAGCATTGGGAAGGCCGCTGAAACCGAGAATTTTCACAGGAGTCGCTGGACCGGCTTTTTTGATTGGTTTTCCAAGATCGTCAATAAGCTGCTTTACCTTACCCCAATAATTTCCACAAATAAAAGTATCGCCAATATGCAGTGTTCCAGTATTGACGATAATAGTCGCTGTGGGTCCACGCCCTGCCTCGACTTGAGCTTCGATAACGTTGGCACGCGCTTGTTGTTTGGGGTTTGCTTTGAGTTCTAGCATCTCTGCTTGAAGAAGCATCATTTCCAAAAGATGATCAATCCCAGCTCCGGTAGTAGCAGAGACTTCGCAGCAGACCGTCTCTCCGCCCCAATCTTCAGGAGCTAATCCATGCTCTTGAAGCTGTCCTTTGACACGATCTACATTGGCCGTGGGAAGGTCTACTTTGTTGATGGCCACGATAATGGCGACGTTAGCTGCACGAGCATGACTCAAAGCCTCTAACGTTTGAGGCATGAGACCATCATTAGCAGCAACGACTAAAACAACAATATCTGTCACCGTCGCACCGCGGGCACGCATTGCTGTAAAAGCAGCATGACCCGGTGTATCAATAAAAGTAATGTAGTGTCCCTGACGCTCGATCATATATGCCCCAATATGCTGAGTGATTCCACCCGCCTCTCCTGAGGCCACTTTGGTACGACGAATAGCATCTAAGAGTGATGTTTTTCCATGATCCACATGTCCCATGAAAGTGATAATGGGAGCTCGAGGTAGCATTAGTTCCGATTGTTCTTCAACCTCAACTGGAGGAGGAGGGGCTACAACGGGAACTTCCACTTTGTGGATCCCAGCACCAGCAATCCGTTTTTCACGCTCAAAAATAAAGCCATAGCGCTCGCAGAGCTTTGCAGCCACATCAGGTTCTACTGACTGGTTGATGCTCGCAAAAATATTCATCTCCATGAGATCATGAATCATCTTGAATGGTTTCACATTCATTTGAGCTGCCAGCTCTTTGATCATGATGGGAGGCTTAATATGAATCACCTTGCGATCGACTTCATGAGATTCTGCGGCGTCGACCGTTTCCAGTTGACTGTGGGAAAGAGTCTCCACAGGCAGTGAAGGAGCTGTTTCCAAGGCTGATGCTACTGGTGTAACAGGTTCCTCTCGTGTTCCAATGCGTGGAAGCGCCTTACCGCGGGAAGCAGTTCTGGTTTGCTGTGAACCAGGCACCTTTTCCTCAATGAGAGAAAGCCGAGGCAATACCTTAGGAGGCTGAACAATCGGAGGTGGATTTTCTATTTTTTGAGAAGAGGGGGAGGCCGTGGCTATTGAAGAAAGATTTTTTTTGCTGCGTGTCACATTTCCAGAGGGAGCAGAGGATTTTTTGGAAGAGCGTGTCGCAGCAGTTTTGCTTTGGGACAACATTTTTCCAGCACTTTTCCCTTTGTTTGAAGAAGGCTTCGACGATGAGGAAGATGTTGTTTTGGGTGGCATTATTTATTTATCTGTCTCGACCAACGTTTCGTTGATAGAGACGGTTTAAGTGTTTAAGTGTTTAGAGGTTTAAAATTCAAATTTTACTTTTGGTTCATCCTAGCCCCGTAAACCTTTAAACTCCTAAACACTACCAATGGTATTTTATTTCGAAGAAATGAAATGAAGTTGGTAGTTACGAATTTTCTAAATGTTGTTTTGCTGCTTGTAATATCGTTTCAGCACGCTCGAGATCGCAAGAGAGTAACTCTGCAATGTCGGTGGCCTCTGCAGTAACGATAACTTCGAGAGAATTCATCCCCCCATCCGCTAAGATTTTCGCTTCCTCTTCTGTCACTCCTAGGGAGGCGGCAAGCTGGTGGGCAGCTCCAGCCATCTGCTGTTCAAAAACTTGAGCGGCCGTACGATCCTCACTAATGTCTAGCTCCCAACCGACGAGACGGGATGTGAGCCGAGCATTTTGTCCGCGTTTTCCAATAGCAAGTGCTAGCTCTTCTTTATCGATAGCAATACGTAGTGTGTGTGCAGCCTCATCAAGCTCAATGTGTTTGATGCGTGTTGGTTTGAATGCTTCTTTGATGAACTCTTTGGGATCTTCGTACCAACGGATGATATCGACTTTTTCATTGTTAAGCTCACGCACAATATTTTTCACACGTGCTCCTCGAACCCCCACACACGCCCCCACAGGATCTATTTTTTCATTGGCGCTGTAGACAGCAATTTTTGTCCGAAAACCGGCTTCACGGGCAATAGCACGAATCTCGACGGTACGATCACCAATTTCACTCACTTCGATTTCAAAAAGACGTCGAATGAAATTCGGATGGCTACGAGAAAGAATAATTTCAGGACCACGAGTCCCATTTTCTACCGCAAGAACGTAGGCACGCAGACGATCGCCAATGTTATATTCTTCCGTAGAAACACGCTCCCGAGATGGCATAACAGCTTCAAATTTACCCAGGTCAATAATGACATCAGAGCGTTCAAAACGACGTACTGTTCCATTGACAATTTCCCCAGCACGATCTTTGAACTCTTCGTAGATCATATTTTTTTCGATCTGGCGAATGCGTTGCGTAATAGCTTGGCGTGCTGTTTGCGCAGCAATACGACCAAAATCAGAAGGAGTCACTTCTACTTCAACTTCATCCCCAATAGTGGCATCTTTCTTCACCTGCTTAGCACGGGTGAGGGTAATTTCCTCTTGAGGGTTGGTGACTGTTTCCACGACTAATGGCTTCGCAAAAGCACGGATTTGTCCATTTTTAGGATTAATATCAATGCGCACTTCTCGTGAAATCGAAAAGCTTTTTTTGGCAGCTGCAATGAGTGCCGTCGAGATAGCATCGATGAGCATCTCACGTTTGATACCTTTTTCACGCTCGAGGTAATCGAGCATGGCAATAAATTCAGAGTTCATAACTTGTAAATTTCTCGTAATAATGATGTCGAATAAGAGATACTACTCCCTACTTCAAAACATACGGAGAGCTGATGAATATGAAGCCCCCTGAACAAATGGTCAATCAAGAAGCATCTTTTTCATTCGCAGTGGGATCGTTTTAAATTTTCTGCGCACCACGAACTACGAACCAATATTGATATGACACGACAAGAACGAGCCCTTTTTTTGACGGAAAAATTTTCGAAGCTCTACCCCAATGCTCATTGTGAGCTCGATTACAATAATCCACTAGAGCTCCTCGTAGCCACAATTCTCTCGGCTCAGTGCACCGATGTACGTGTGAACAAGGTTACACCTGCTCTTTTTGAACGATGTCGTACCGTTGTGGATTATGCAGAAATTTCGCAACTGGAGTTAGAAAAGATCATTCACTCTACGGGGTTTTTTCGTAGCAAGGCAAAAGCCATTAGAGGAACCGCCGCTGCACTCTTAGAACGTCATGGAGGCAAGGTTCCCCAGTCACTTGTTGCATTAGCAGCACTTCCTGGTGTTGGAAGAAAAACAGCTAATGTCGTTTTAGGAAATGCTTTTGGTGTTCACCAAGGAATTGTTGTCGATACCCATGTGCGGCGTCTTTCTCAACGTCTTGGTCTCACCAAAGAGAACGATCCTGCCAAAATTGAACAGGCGCTCATGAAGCTCTTCGAGCGTCAATACTGGGGAATTCTAAGCCATTGGTTCATCTGGCATGGAAGACGCTGCTGCCGTGCGCGCAATCCTGACTGCACCGTATGTGGATTGCGTCAGTTGTGTCCCAGCGTCGACCGGCTGGATCGTTCTACTCATTGAGAAACGAGCAGAGGTGAAGTGAAGAGCCTGTTTCTCTAGGCTGAACGGATGCAAAGGTAGTTATAGTTTATTAAATTGAGAGGGGCACATTATAAGCTGGCTCTTTTTCCTTATGACTGTGTTCTCAGATCTTACGTTATCTTCTGATAGCACCTCGATCTTTGGCCTTGTCCTAAGAAAAAAATTTCTGCGCTTCTAACACGCTCTTCTCAATTTAATAAACTATGCAAAAAAAGATTATATTGAGAAAGGCTCTCTTTTCATCGGCTCTATCCCAGCATTTTTGACCCACCCGAGGACCTTTTCAACACTGGGTTCAATCGTGGCTCCGGCTAGCTGGGTGACTTGATCTTCCAAAGGTAGATCAAAATCCGAAGCACCCCATTTCAAGGCGAGAGGACCTTCTTTTCCTTGGGTCAAAAAAGAAGCACGTATTATGGGAATGTTATCTAAGTAGAGGCGACTTAATGCGACTGCTTTTAAATATTCTTCATTGCTGATGCGCTGACCGCCCAGTGTGGTGTTATCGGATTGGTAGGTCCAGAGTAAGAAACTACGAAAGCCGCCGGTTTTATCTTGCAGCTGGCGAACATGCTCCAAATGCTCAATGCGATCCTCCCACGATTCTCCAAAACCGATTACCATCGTAGCGGTGGTTCCAAAACCAAGGCGTTGCGCGAGCTCCATCCCATCCAGATATTCTTGAACGGAGTATTTGCGAGGTGATAGTTTTTGACGCCATGGATCGGTTAAAATTTCAGCACCACCACCTGGAATCCAGCGCAGACCAGCTTTCTGGAGCCTTAAGAGAGCTTCTTCAAGCGAAATTTTCGAACTACGCGCAATGAAAATAACTTCCACAATCGTGGGACCATAGATTTCAAGGGTGTCTCCATAGCGAGCGCGTACTGTGCGAAAGAGATTTTCGTAATGATCGATTTTTAACTTGGGGTGGAATCCTCCTTCCATCGCGACAAGGCTTCCGCCGACCTCAAGTAAATCATCTAGTTTTTTAAAAATAGCTTCATTGCTGAGTACATAACCTTCTGGGTCATTCGGCTTGCGATAAAAAGCACAGTAGCTGCAGTTAGCCACACAAATATTCGTGTAGCTCACAATGCGCATGATCACGTACGTGGCAGTTCCATCCGGGACAAGCTCACAGCGCTTCGCATGCGCCTGTGCGCGTAGTTCCTCGGGATCACTTGCAAGGAGAGCGAGGGCTGATTCTCGTGTGAGGTATTGTTTCATACGCCGAAATAGGTTGCTAAGAGAAATAAAAAACCGACCACTACATTGGTTTGAAAAAAGGCGCGGTTAATGAGATCGAGTTGAAGTGTTGCAGCCATCTTGTGTTCATAAAAGAGCAAGAGCGGTACAGGAGCCAAAAAAAGATAATAACCCAGATGCTGCCTGTTCATCACGCCAAAAGCGATCAAGACCACGAACAATAAAAAATGAAGCCATCCTGCCAGCCTCAGTGCACGTGGAACTCCGAGCCAAACCACCATCGAGTGAAGGTCCTCCTTGCGATCGATTTCTTCATCTTGAGTGGCATAAATAATATCGAATCCCGCGACCCAGCAGAGAACTCCTGCCGCTAGGATAAGAGGAGTAAAGGCGATCTTTCCGGTTACTGCAATCCACGCTCCTACGGGTGAAACAGCCAAGGCGAGCCCTAAAAAAAACTGGGCAAAATGAGTAAACCGTTTGGTAAGAGAATAGAAAAAAATTACCGCTATGGCCACCGGCGCGAGTACAAAACAAAGGTTATTGATCGCAGATGCTGTCACCACAAAAAAAGCCACACTCAGACTACAAAAGAAAATGGCCTGAGACTTTTTTAAAAGCTGGTGCCGTCCAGACGTCCTCGGATTGCGCTGATCAATTTCCCAATCGACAATGCGATTAAAACTCATGGCAGCGGTACGTGCAAAAACCATGCATCCTACGATTAGCCCAAAAAGCTTCCAGCCAGGCCATCCATGAGCAGCAACAAGCATCGAACCAAGGGCAAAGGGCAATGCAAAAAGCGTATGCGAAAAGCGAATGAAGGTGAGGAAGTTCTTGCTGCTATGCAGCAAAAGAGTTGTCAGTTTTCGGTTCTCAGTTGTCAGTAATTTTAGATCGAAACTCTTTGTATTCATCGTTGGCGTTATGTCATTAGACTTTTTTCAATGCTCCATTGCTACGTAATTACCAAGGTAGTCATGCCGCACCAACAAAAGCCATCCCTGTTGCTTGGCGTTTTAAAAATTCGAGCGCTAATGCTCGATACGCCGTGGCTCCAGGCCCTTTCGAATCATATTCCAAAACAGTTTGGCTAAAGCTCGGAGCTTCACTGATGCGAATGGAGCGTGGAATGACCGTTTCAAAAACGACTTCTTGAAAATGATCGCGTACATCTTTGGCCACTGCAGCGCTTAAATTGGTGCGCATATCAAACATCGTCATAAGGAGTCCGGCCATGGCTAGTTTCGGATTGATCCCTGTTTGGCGAAGTTGATCCATCACACCAACAAGCTTTCCGAGACCTTCAAGAGCGTAGTACTCACATTGAATCGGAATGAGGACTTCATCAGCAGCCGTTAGCGCATTCGACATCAAGACGCCGAGCGAGGGAGGAGAATCGATGAAGATAAAGGAAAAGCGTTCTGATTTTTTCACCTCTTCTAGTTTTATTTTTAGTTGAATCAAATGTTGCTCCTGACGCGCAATATCAATTTCAGCACCTGCTAAATCGAGGTCGGCTGGAATGATCGATAGATGAGCCAGACGCGTTGGGACAATGAGATCATTCATAGAAATCTCCCCCATTAAGCCACGGTAAAGCCCACTTGTTTCTGCTCCATCGATTCCAAGCGCACTCGAGGCATTGGCTTGAGGATCGAGATCAACAAGCAAGATGGAATGGCCTTCCTCAGCGAGGGCTGCTGCAAGATTGACGGTCGTGGTTGTTTTGCCAACACCTCCTTTTTGATTTGCAACGGCTATGATTTTTGTAGGCATGGTGAGTATAGGCTAGAGGCTAGAGACTAGAGGCTGGAGAATTTATGGATGGAGCTCTTTTCTCAAGTAGAGCTTGACCATGGGGCCTTCATTGGCATAACCAAGCTTTCTATAAAACTCATGAGTCCCCTCTTTGGAGCGTCTCAAGCCTGTGCAGAGGTCAATGATGACAGAGCCGAATTCTTTAGCAATCTCTTCCAAAAAAGTCATCAATTTTCTACCAATTCCCTGCCCACGGTAGCATTCATCAACAACGATACCTTCAAGATGAAAACGTGTTTTATTTACTACGAAAACGTTTTTTGTTGTCCATGCAATACATACAATAATTTTACTTTCATCACAAGTCACAGCGATTCTATGTCCATCAAACGCAATAAATGAATAGAAGTAGCTTTCGAGCTCTTCCGGAGTACACGGATAACCTAGCTGTGCCATCAGAGGCAACAGTCCCGCAAGGTCATCGTGATGAGCAAATCGAACTTCGATCATGGTTAGTCTATGGTTAGTTTTTTGAAAAATCTATTTTTCACCACCTAGAGTCAACTGGCGCTTCCCCGACGCATGCTTGCGTTCGGGGGCCAGAAGATCTTTGAGTGCTAACTCTACAGGTAGCTCTGGAATAACGTTGCCTAGAGCTTCGCTGTAACCAAAAAATCCGAGAGTACGAGCCATGTGCCTGAATGCTACCTTGCTATCACCTTTTTCGATTTTCCGATACGTTGGGATTGTAATCTTTACCAAAGTGGCGACATAAGATTGAGAGAGATTCCGTCGTAGGCGTTCTCCACGCAGGCGTTCACCTAGCTTTTTGAGTGCCTCTTTCTCTCCAAGAATAGAAATCATAATTCCTATAAATAGCTAAAGGAGGCATTTTTTGCACATTATACTTTATTTTCCAAGTTTCAATGTCACTGAGATGATATAAAAATCCTCTCTATCCTTTCGCTGGTAATTGCCCGACGCTCTGTTTGTTGCGTTGCCTCATTTTTTAACTGCATTTGTAAAAACACTAAAAGATGGCTATTTTTTCTCTATTATGAAAAAAATCACCCCCTTACTTTTCTTTCTGTTTCTCTTTTTTGTTGGCTTTTTATTAGCCGAAGAGTCTCAAGTTCCTTCGAAAGAAGATCTGATGTCCTACTACGCCTATCAAGTGATGGATTGCGTTCCTGGGGCGACTATTTTTATGAGTGGTAAGATGTTGAATCATCCCGAAAATCCTCATGCGTCTGCACAGGCCATTAAAGATCGCTATCCCAACTTGCCATATATAGAACAATTCGGGTGCCATGAAGATGGGTCTTTCTGCACTTACTTTGATATGGTGGACCAAGATATTACTTATACGAAAGACACACTTATATCCGGTGGATTCGATGATCCTTGCTGTGCTTTTTCTGTTAGATGGAATTCAATAACTGAAAACAGCGAACATTCAGCTGAGGCTAAGCCTACTATTTATGTTGCAGAAAATGCTGAAGATATTGAAAAAATTTCTAATAAAATGAGAGCAGATCTGATGTCCTATTATGCCTATCAAGTGATGGATTGTATTCCTGGGGCGACTATTTTCATGAACGGTAAGATGTTGAATTATCCTGAAAACCCTCATGCGTCTGCACAGACCATTAAAGATCGCTATCCCAACTCGACATTTATAGGAAAATTGTGGCTTCATGACGATCATTCTCCCTTCACCTATTTTGATGAGGTCGATTTAGATGTTATTCAGCTCACGAGAAATATGCTTGGATTCCGTGGATTTGATGATCTGGTCCTCGACATTCATGCCAGACGGGGACCAATGCATGTAGATGGTAACCATGCAGCTACAGCCAAACCTATTATTTACGTTACAGGTGACTGTGAAAGTGAAGCTCGTGCCGAAGCGACGACGGATGTTTACGTTCCAAAATAATTCACCAGCCCCTGGGTTATAGCCTTTGCATACTCGCGGTAGATGCTCGGATATTTTTTCCCTTGAATGCTGCGAGTCCCCTCATAATCTCCGAGCTGAATGCGCTGAAAAATCAAAGGATCATTCATCGAGTAGGCTTCACAAAAAATAACAGGAGCTTCCATCAAGCGTGAGGCAAGTAAGTTTCTGTTCCAAAGGTAAGGATTTGATTCCAATGCGGGGCGGGCTACCACGGGATTGTGATAGGTGAAAGGAGGTGGAGGCGCTCCGGTTGTTGTGACAAAAGCCTTGGCCACGGCATTGGCAATGCCGACCTCTTCATGGTGTACGCGACCTAGGAGTTTTCGTAACATCACATAACGGTCTTCCTCTTTTTGTAATTCGCTCGCACTGAAATCACCTGAAACGAGAATATGAAGACGATTGGAATCGTGCAATTGAGGATGGTTGGGATTTCCCCACTCTTCTGCATCAAAGTGGAGGCAAATGACTAAGTCTGGTTTTAACTGTTGATTAACACGCTGGGCACGGTAATGAATTTCTGCAGTGCGATAAAAAAGTATTTCTTGACGCAGTTTTAATTGCCGAGGAGTCCAGGTAGTACGACCCTCTTTTTGGAATTGTTTGATGGCGGCTCGACGTAGCTGCCAAGGGCGAAGTGGGGTTGTCGGTCCCAAATGATTTTTAGTAAGTTGAACATGAGCACCCAAAGCTCGCAAACGCTTGGCTAATAATTGAGCTTCAAAAAAAGTCATTGTTCCTTCTTCCACAGGATGTGTCTTTCCAATACGAAACCAACGCTCTTCCATCTTTGACCAGGCGCCACCGAGATGCCCAGGATCTAGCACAATATTGAGTCCTGTAAGTGGTTTTCCGGGAAGGGGAGTTCGTTCACGAGGCGTTTTCCAATAACGTGATACCGGCTTGCAAGTTTGAGAAGAAGCAGCCAGTGAGAGCTGCAAGCGCTGTGGTGCTCCTGGATAGGGCTCAATAAAAGCTGTCTCTGGAGTAATCGTGATCCAGGATTTCCAAGAACCATCGGGGACATAGACGGTTTGAAGCAATTTTTCTAATTCCGAAGCAGTGATCGTCTTATTGTAACGTTCCAGGGAGGCCCAATGCGCAGGAAGACTCCATGGAACTTGCTCAGAAGCTGCAAGCAGGAGAGGTGAAAAAAGGAGCAGCGCAATAAAAGAAAAAAATTTCATGAGAATCGTAACTATCAACGTCATTTTATTTCTTTGAAATAAAAAAGATTGGCAGTGTTTAGGAGTTTAAAAGTTTAGGGTTTGAGAATAAAGCAGGAGTAAAAAGTGAATTTTGTATCGCATTCAAAGCATTTTTGAATCTAAAAAGTAACCTTCACCAACTTCCTAACCTTCTAAACCGTCTCTACCAAAAGAACGTTGGTAGAGAATGGAAATCACTGTAACGGCTCAGACATCTGAAAAAAACATTTTTGAGTAGATGCGAAACATTTTAAGATCGCACATTGATCATCTTCTAATAAGAATAAGCGATGCTCAAAATTCTTTTCTTAGGTGACATCGTTGGCGAGCCTGGTCGATTGGCGGCTATTCGTACAGCTGAACTTTATCTCACGCGTGGTGATGCCGACTTTGTTGTGGCTAATGGAGAAAATGCGGCTGCAGGACGCGGGATCACTCCCAAGCTGGCTATTGAGCTGATGCGCAGCGGCATTGCGGTGATTACAAGTGGGGACCATATTTGGGACCAAAAAGAAATTATCCCTTACTTGGCCACCGAGCCACGACTCCTCAGGCCACTCAACTATCCATCGGGAACGCCTGGTGCAGGGAGTATTATTTTAGAAACAGCAAAAGGGCCAGTGGCTGTGATGAATCTCCAAGGTCGTACCTTCATGAACAATCCACTAGAGAATCCCTTCCTTGTCGCCATAGAAGAAGCAGCGCGCCTTCGCAAAGAGACACCCATGATTCTCGTTGATATGCATGCAGAAACCACCAGCGAAAAAATTGCGATGGGATATCATCTCGATGGCCTCGTTTCCTTTGTGGTCGGGACGCATACTCATGTTCCCACCGCCGATGAAAAAATCTTGCCTCAAGGGACCGCTTTTCTCTGCGATGCAGGAATGTGTGGACCAGAACATTCGGTTCTAGGACGTGATCCCAAGGCTGTCGTAGAAAAATTCCTCACCTCTATGCCTAAAAAGTTTCCTATTGCCGAAGGCCCCACGATTGCTCTAGGAGCCATTGTAGAAATCGATGAGGAAACTGGCCGTGCTTGCAATATTAGGCGCATTGTAGAGCGCTATCGATAAAACTTGACTTGGAGCAGAAATGCTCCTAGAAATTCCCTTCCGGATTTTTATCCGGGTTAAAACCCCACCGTTCAATGAAGCAGATCATTTTGCTTTTTTAAAAAAACTCATGAAAAAAATAACCGCTCAATCGCTTTGCGTCACCCTCCTCTTCAGCTTTCTTGCCATCTTGGTATTAGGGCAATTGTCTCCCGTTGAAGCAAAGAATACTTCTTCTCAGGAAAACCTATTTTCTTGGTTCTTAAGCCTAGTTAATTCTAGTGATCGGTCACAGATCTTTCTCGTTGATGAAGACAACGGATCTACTATTGAAGCTCACGTGGGTCAAACAATAACAATCATGTTGAACTATCCAAGAGTTGATACTGAAGAGGAAAAGACATGGTCCGTCAACGATAAAGCAGCTGCCTGGAAGACAAATTTTCCTCCAGAATACTTTACTGCCATTGTTGCCGATAAAGATCAAAAACATGTAGCATTTTGTCTTAATAAAGATAATTGCCCAGAAAATAATCAGAATCGCTTGACTGATGCTGATCTTAATATAGCAAGTAATTTCGATGGAACGTATTGCTATCCTAGACTTGCTTGTTATCGTACTCTGCAGGCAAAGAAAGTAACCGAGGAGGGCACAACGCAAAGCATTACGTTATGCTGCTATAAGAATAATAACATCATCAAGAAAGTGTGGATTCATTTTAAAATTGTTCCAGCAACAACACCAAGCAAACCGGATCAACCAACGCAAAGTCCAAAAGAAGATCCTAATGCACCAGAGACAGCTGATGCAGATTAGTATTCATTCATGAGAACGAATAGGAAGATAGAAGTTAGGATTTCATTCTTGTCCAAAATAAAACATTCGTGCCCGTTCAAGAGAACGGGTACGGCTGTAGACTATAGGCTGTAGGTCAGAAGATTGAATGAAATACTCGGTGAATCAATTCATTTACGAGTACACATATTAGATGAAAAAATTGCTTCTTTCTTCTGAAGTGAATTTTCCTACAGCCTTACCCATTCCTGTGAATGGATACTAGTGGTAGCCGTTTATAAAACCGGAAAAAATGAAAAGTGCCGCAAAAGAAATGCAAGGAATGCAAAAGATAGTGGATTTTCCTATAGCCTACAGCCTTACCCATTCCTGTGAACTGATGCCTTAATTAGTGGCAAGTTACCAACGAATCATCACTCACTACTTTTTTTGCTGCTCTCTGGTGGATTTTTCAGTTCTTTGCGTGATTGGACAACCTTGTCTACAAGCCCATATTTACAGGCTTCTTCAGCAGACATGTAATAATCGCGGTCGGCATCACGTTCCACTTCCTTGACATCTTTGCCCGTATGATGAGCGAGAAGTTTATTGAGGCGACGTTTTAATTTGTACATGAACTCGACGCTTCGTTCGACGTCACTAGCCGTTCCTTGAGCTCCACCAGAAACTTGGTGGATCATGATATCGGAGTTAGGAAGGGCAAAACGTTTTCCTTTTGTGCCAGCAGCCAAGATCACAGCTCCCATGCTTGCGGCCATTCCCATGCAGTAAGTAGTCACATCACAAGTGACGAATTGCATGGTGTCATAGATGGCAAGGCCAGCTGTGACAGACCCTCCTGGGGAATTAATGTAGAGATGAATATCTTTTTTGGGATCTTCCATTTGAAGGAAGAGCATTTGAGCAATGACTAAATTAGCCACATGATCATCGATGGAAGTTCCAATGAAAATAATACGATCTTTTAAAAGCCGTGAGTAGATGTCGTAGCTGCGTTCACCACGACCAGACTGTTCGATAACAACGGGAATAAGCATGGGTATAAGGAGAGTTGAGGGGTTTAGAGGTTTAGGGGTTTAGGGGAGAGAATCATATTCAAGAGTCTTTTTGTGCCGTATAGAGAGCATTTAACTGAGCAGCGAGGATCTGGACTTTCTTTCGCTGCGAGAATAAGTCGATTTTAGGAAGGTAGTCTTAATCAAATACAAGAATCAATAAATTTAATGTTTCCAACAAAGACGAATAGGCTAATTGAGTAAAATGAGCTTGGTCTTTGGAAGATTTTCGACTTGAACCTTCAGTTATATTCTTAGGAACAGAAATAGCAGCTCGATTAAGTTGTGAGGTCATTCCAAATTTTTCTGCATTAAGAAATAGACGTGTAATAGTATAAACAGATTTCACCCAACTGCGAGCATCCTGCCACACACGTAATTTTTCAAAGGTAAATAAAGAATCCTGATCCATTTTTTGATTTGTGAGCACTTCATCTTTGAATGGGCCTCCCTTCAACCCTTCAGCGAGGTGCATAGCGCTTGAGAGTCTAGTCAAAATGCACTGCTAGGGAGCAGGACAAGGAACGAGGAGCGCAGACCCGCAGTGTATATGGAAATACTCGAGGACGCGAGCACCGGAGTGACGCAGTCCTGCGCTCTAGCAGTAGCATTTTGACAGACTCTCTCTTAGTGGTTACAATGTGGCCCATGCACATGCACCTCCTCATGATGATTGTGATTGTGATGGACGGAGCCTGTTGCTTTAGAAGAAGGAATCTCAGTCACCTTGGCATGCTTTGTTAAAAATTCTAGCGTCTTGTTGAAAAGAAGTTCTTCTTGAATGCCTCCAAGCGCATGATGCTTTTGTAGTTCGCCGACCAACTTTTTTAACGTCATCGCATAGCGCTCCGCAAGAAGCGTGAGATACGCGTTGAGTTCTTCAGGGGTCACTGCAATTTTTTCTTTGGCCGCAATGGCATTCAAAATAAAATGAAGTCTCATTTTTTCGTCAGCACTTTTCTGAGCTGACTCCAGAAGCTCCTGCTGATGAGAACGAATCTCTTCTTCGGAAACACCACGCGACTGATTTTCACGAATGATTTTTTCCAAGATTGCATGACTCTCGCGCTGCACTAGAGGAGCCGGTGCTTCACAGGGAATGAGGGTTAGTAATTCTTGAATGAGTGCAGTGCGAAGATTGGTTTGAAATTGCTGCTCTACGAATGATTCTAGCTGAGTTTGCATTTCGTGGCGCAAGGTTTCTAACGTCATCCCTGGTTTTACTTTATTGGCAAAGGCATCATCGAGAGGAGCAGGCTGCCGTGTTTTTATTTCATGTAAGACAACCTCATAGGTAACAGTGAGGTTACGAAGGCTCTGTTCTGAAAAATCAGCAGGGAAGGCAATGCGACATGTTCGTGATTCTTGAGGACTCAATCCTACAAGGGCCTTTCCAAAACCAGGGATAGAGCCTGGTTCCTCAATCTTGATCCAGCGATTTTTTCCACCTACGAAACTCAAGGGAATGGCAGGGTCTACTTCGAGCAAGGTTTTTCCATCTATGGTTCCCTCATAATCGAGCACGGCAAAATCTTCTAGCTCTAGCACACGTCCTTCGACATTGATAAATTCTGCAAAGTCACTACGCATTTTTTCGAACAGTTCGTTAAGACGCTCCTCACTCACTGCTTCTTTTTCCACAGAAAGAGGGAGCCCACGATACTCTGGTAAATCAACCTCAGGGCTAATGACAAGCGTGGCTGTGAAACGAAGTGTGTGATCTTGCTCCAGTTGTTTCTCACGAAGTTCTGGATATTGGACCAGCTTGAGTTCTTTCTCGCGAATCACGTTACGCAAGGCTGCCTCGATTGTTTTTTCGAGCGCTTCCTCTTGGATTTCTTTGCCATATTTTTTTTTAATGGCAGCAAGAGGAGCCTTTCCTTTTCTAAATCCTGGAATACGTGCCAGTCGGCAATATTCTCCTGCAATCCGCTTCCACTCTTGTTCAAAGCGTTCAGGGGGTAATTCAATATGAAGATCTAGGATACAATTTTCTTTTTGTTCTGTGGTGACGTGCATTAGGTAAGGTGATTTAAGTATCCGTTTACAGGAACGAATATAGTTGAAGTGAAAGGCTGAAATTGAAGCAGTAAGAAAATATCTGTTTAGAAAGTGGTTGCCGAAAAGGCATTTTTCTCTGTTCCTGTTAATAGCTGCTAATTCAAAAAAGTGAAGTGGTTGTTATGGGGTGATTATTTTGATTGCCAACGGAACGCTGGTATTTATTACCGATCACATTCTCCGAAGACGAAATCGAGGCTCCCAACGATGGCCACAATATCGGAGACCATGCAGCCAGGGAGTAGTCTTTGAAGGATGCTGCAGTTCATGAAGGAAGGGCCACGGATCTTGA
The DNA here is from genome assembly GCA_049314455.1 of Chthoniobacterales bacterium. Taxonomy (GTDB): domain Bacteria; phylum Verrucomicrobiota; class Verrucomicrobiia; order Chthoniobacterales; family UBA6821; genus CAIWMF01. Next base: position 3,759 of record JBMOFC010000017.1, on the reverse strand, counting down.
GGCGATAAGGGACGCCACCTCCTTTGCTATTGATATAAAAACCGAGTTCTCCTTTAGGATTTTCGGCGCCGAAATAAATTTCTCCCTCTGGGGCATCGATTCCTTCTGTGGTGATAATAAAATGATGGATGAGCTCTTCCATTTTTTCGAGCACGGTCTCTTTTTCTGGTGGCATGTTTTTAGGATCCACTGCATTGATAGGACCGGAGGGGAGGGAGTTGATCGCCTGTTCTAAAATGCGCACGCTTTGGCGCATCTCCTCCATTCTCACAAGATAGCGGTCGTAGCAATCCCCAACACTTCCTACAGGGATTTCAAAATCATAACGCTCGTAGTCGAGGTAAGGATTAGCTCTTCGAAGATCATGTTCGACTCCAGAGGCTCTTAGATTGGGGCCGGTCAAGGCGTAACTAATAGCATCACTGCGTGAGATGATTCCAAGATCACGCGTCCGATCAACAAAAATACGATTGCGCGTGAGCAAATTATTGATTTCTTCGAGGGTTGGTTTGAATCCTTCGAGGAAGGTACGAAGTTGCGGAATAAAACCCTCAGGAAGATCACGAACTTGTCCACCAATGCGGGTGTAGCTTGTGGTGAAGCGTGCTCCGGTAAGGAGTTCGCAGAGGTTGTAAATTTTTTCACGCTCTGCAAAGGTGTACAAGAAAATCGAAAGAGCTCCAATATCCATGCTTGCAGCACCAATGCCAAGCAGATGTGCTGAGATGCGGGCTAATTCGCAGCAGATGACGCGAATCGCTTTTCCACGTGCAGGAAGTTCCCATCCTAATAATTTTTCGACAGCGAGTGCGTAAGCGACGTTATTGGCTAGAGGAGCCAGGTAATCGAGACGATCGGTGTAGGGAACGAATTGATTGTAGGTCATGTTCTCGGCGATTTTTTCATCACCACGATGGAGATAGCCAATATGAGTCACGACGTTGCTAATAATTTCACCATCCAGATCTAGCTCCAATCGCAAGACACCATGGGTCGCAGGATGTGATGGCCCCATGTTGAGTGACATTTTTTCTCCGAGTTCAGAGGAAGTTTCTTCCAGCCCTTGTAGCGTGCGGGCCAGCGTATCGGGCTGTTCAAAAGTAACGGAGGAGCTCATAGAGAAAGGTAAAAATAAGAGTTAACACCAAAGAGACTCTCGCAAAGAGGAGAAGCGATCATGATCATACTAACGTGTTGAAATTTTTGACAATTGTGAAGAGCGTTTTTGAATAAATCAACCATGCAATTATGAGTCGTCGATTGTCTTTCTTTACTAGGAACTGTAGTTGCAACGTAAAGCCCAGTAAATGTCACCACGTAGCAATGGCATGGGGGTACCTGGATTCGAACCAGGAACCAACCAGTTATGAGCCGGCTGCTCTAACCGTTGAGCTATACCCCCACATGAACGAAAGTCTGAGAGCATAGTAACTTCTTTTTGGTGTGACAAGCTGCATTGCAGGAATGCCAATGAATTTTTAGACTTTTCTTTTATTATACTAGTGTTGGAATTGCCTCTCAAAAACCAAACTATGAATGCTCAGCCTTCTTCTAAAGGTTATGGATCAATCGGAACAATGGCAAGTACGGCAGGTAATACTCCATCAAAATCTGTTAAGAAGAGCTCTCAAATAGGAATAGAACAGACAGAAATCTCTCCTCTGATTTCTCATGGAACAGTTTCTTCTACAAAAGAAACAAACAATACTAAAAAGTCGACCTCTTCATTCTTTTCTCTGCCAGGATTTGGGAAAAAAGATCCCTCAAAAGTAAGGAAATTTTTTTAACAAATTTGTCTCCACCAATGTACTATTACTAGAGGCGTTTTAGAAGCTTGCCTCTGCCGTTCAGTATTCCACACCAATGGCAGCAACGTTTTTTTCCTCTATCGATTCTTCCGTGTTCACAATTGGAGCAAAGCGATCCGAGCGAAATCCGAGTTCTTCTGCCATTCCTTCATCCATGTAAGGATCAAGGTCATTAGAAATTTCTTGCAAAAGAATACGGTAGCTGACCCCTGGGTTGGCGGCTCCCGTTTTAAGGCGTCCTAAAGAACATTCCCGAACAGTATAAACCTGACCCTTCTTAGGAAGCTCCCGATATATTTTGCGGTGCAATGATTCAAAAGTATCATTGATGCAGACGACTTTTTCTCCTTCTTCGAACATGCAATGAGTTTAATCATCTTAATGTTTGCAAAAAGGAAAAAATTCATTCGATACAGGGTGTACTCTTTACCCTTTACTCTTTACTTTCTTCGATTCTTTATCCCATTCATCTCTTTCATCCTTGTGAATCCTTTTATGAATCAACACCAGCTTTCTAGACCAGCTTCTGAACAGGAGCAGAAGGCTTTTCAAGCCCTTCAGAGCTCGATGCCCGAGCAGGGTCTCTTTGACCAGAAAGTGTGGCGTCAGTCTCCGCAACCATTCTTGATTTCAAAAAAACTCCAAGAAAGACTAGGAAAACTAGGGTATCGTTTACATGCGTTCAATAAAGCATGCGATCTTCTCTATCGTCAGAGTGTGGAGGGGAAACAACCAGCGTGGATTGCGTCGCTGCTCGATCGAGGAAAGCCACAGGAGCTCATTGAACTTTCTCGCGCTAAAATTTTCCGTGGTCAAACAGCATCTGTTATTCGCCCTGATCTCTTGTTGACAGCAGAGGGTTTTGTGATGTGTGAACTCGACCAAATCCCAGGTGGTATCGGGCTCACCGCCTGGTTGCAAAAAATATACTCAGAGCTGGGTTATGAAATGCTGGGAGGTTCAGAAGGCATGCTCCACGGGTTTCATTCCCTATTTCAATTCGAGGGAGGAGATATTTTGGTTTCGGAAGAATCGGCAACCTACCGTCCTGAAATGTGTTACCTTGTGGAACGGCTTGGAGAAGCATTTCCAATAGAGCAATGGCGTCTCCTTTCTACGGAACATCAGGAAAAATGGGCCTCGCACGTCTATCGTTTTTTTGAGCTCTTTGACCTTGCTAATATCGAGTGTGCTGTCGATCTCTTCGCACGAGCGCTCGGGGGAGAGCTCATCATTACGCCACCACCGAGGCCACAGCTCGAAGAGAAGCTTTGGTTTGCTCTTTTTTGGATGAAGCCACTTGAAGAATTTTGGATAAGACAACTGACCGAGCGAGGCTGGAAGCAGCTTCAAGAGATTATTCCCTACAGCTGGATTTTAGATCCGACCCCGTTGCCTCCGCAGGCAGTCTATCCACGACTCGAAGTACAGTCATGGAATGAGGTTGCTCATTTTAGCCAACAAGAGCGTGACCTCGTTATCAAAATTAGTGGCTTTGAGGAGCGCGCCTGGGGATCACGAGGGGTGGCAGTGGGACACGATCTTTCTAAAAACGAATGGAAGCTGGCTCTTTCCAAGGCGCTCGAGGAATATGAGACGCACCCACATCTTCTCCAACAATTTCATCATTCTCGACGCATAACATATCCCTATTTTAGTAGTCCCACAGAAATCATTGAGATGGCAGGACGTGTGCGCCTTACCCCCTACTATTTTGCTTCAGGAGAAAAAGTGACCCTTGCTGGTGGCCTTGCCACCATTTGCCCAGACGATAAAAAAATACTCCATGGGATGAGTGAGGCTATTTTAGTGCCTGTGGGTATTGAAGAAGAACTTCAAGGTTGAGGTTTTAAAAATCTCAACGCTCCTTTTGTTGAAGTAGTACTTTATAGTTTATTAGAGCGTTTCAAAAAATTCTGTAGTTGGGTGCATTGTCAGAACACGACCCGAC
>JBMOFC010000016.1:0-36000 GCA_049314455.1 Chthoniobacterales bacterium | reverse complement strand
GGCGCTGGCCGCGCTGTCATCGCTTTTGTTACCTCGGTAGCAGCGCACGCCGACGCCTTACTAGCCACTAAAACTCCTGCGTAAAAAAATCCTAAAATTCATCCGAAAAAGGTATATTTTCATTTCAACAGATTTCAATTTTTCTTGAAAAACTGAGATGACAATAGATTTTCACGTTCAAGAAAAGTTCTTTCAAAACGTCTTTTCATTTTCTTAGTCAAAATTTTATTCATGCAAGACACTATCTCTTCATCAACACCTCATAACTCTGTTCCCACAGAAAACTCATCTTCGAATCCTGCAAAAGTTGATGCCTCTACTGGCGATAGCCCTCATCAACAAAGCGACCAACCTCATCGTGGAGGACATCGTCAGCGGCGCTTTTATCGCAATAATCGTCGGGGTGGCAACGGCAGTAACAATCGTCATCCTAATCGTCATCCTAACCGTCCTCCTCGCTCTCAATCCTCCTACAAAAAGCCTTCTGGAGTAGAAGCTGATTATGAGCCAGTAGGGGAACTTGATCCCAATGCGGAGCCAACTTTTGCGGAAGGAATGCTCGAGTTGTCGGGAAAAGGATATGGTTTTCTTCGAGAAGCAAAGCGCTCTTACAACGTTTCTCCTAGTGATGTGTTTGTGACGTATGATGTGATCAAAACATACAATCTTCGTGATGGCGTTTACATTAAAGGTCAGACACGCCAAGGTCATCGTGGGTTGCAACTTTTTAGACTTACAGAAATTGAAGGGGAAGAACCGGAGAAGTTTGCCAACCTTCCCCTTTTTGAAGAGCTCACAACGATCAGTCCTACCGAGCGTATTGCTCTTGAGACCGTGACTGAGCGCTACACAACGCGCATTATCGATTTGATGGCACCCATTGGAAAAGGTCAGCGTGGTTTGATTGTGGCACCTCCACGAACAGGAAAAACAACCCTTCTGCAGCACATTGCTGATGCCGTTATCAAAAATCATCCCACAATGAAGTTGCTGATTCTTCTTGTCGATGAACGTCCTGAAGAGCTTACGGAAATGAGGCGCATGTTTCCACAAGCAGAGCTCTTTGGCAGCTCTAATGACAGTGACTTAAAGAGTCATACACGTATTGCACAATTAGCCATTGAACGTGCCAAGCGTCTTGTGGAGCAAGGAAAAGATGTCTTCGTGTTGATGGATTCGTTAACCCGCATTGGACGCGCTTTTAATAACTCGATGGGTGGTGGCGGTCGTACGATGAGTGGGGGAATGGATGCACGGGCGATGGAAATCCCTCGAAAAATTTTTGCTGCTGCTCGTAATACCGAAGAAGCTGGTTCGTTGACAATTATTGCGTCAGCATTGATTGAGACGAATAGCCGCATGGATGATCTCATTTTCCAAGAGTTCAAAGGAACCGGAAATATGGAAATCGTGCTCGATCGAAAAATTAGCGACCAACGTATTTATCCAGCTATTGATATTTTTCTTTCAGGAACACGTCGTGAAGAATTGCTTCTCCCTGCAGAGGATCTTCACAAAATTAATATCATCCGTCGTGGATTGGCAGGACATAAGCCTCTAGAGGCAATTGATCGGATCCTCTTTTTCATTCGTAAGCATCCGACGAATGAAGAGGTTCTTAAAAGTATTCCCGGATAGCCGTTGCTGCGCAACGGCAGTTGAAGTGAAAACTTGAAGTTGAAGCAGTAAAAAACGTATTTGTTCAGAAAAAAGATGTTGGAGTTCATTCTTTTTGTGTTCTGTGCGCTTCTTTTAGGGCCATTTTTCATCTTCTTCTGTTGTTATAGTGTGTTAAATCGATAAAGGCACGCTATAAGCTGGATCTTTTTCCTTATGACTACGTTCTCAGATCTTACGTTATCTTCAGATAGCGCCTCAATCTTCGGCCTTGTCCTAAGAAAAAATTTCAGCGCTTCTAGTGAGCCCTTTTCAATTTAAAACACTATATTGCTGATTCAACTTCAACTTTGAATTTCAACTACAGCCGTTTTTTTTTACAGATGCCGACGGTTTGATTGCTGTTGCTAAGATCGTTTCGAAATGCGGGGTCGCATGTTCACGTTCGATCGAATAGACTTCCGGTTTTTCAAAGCCACTTTTTCTCAAAAACTCGTGAAGTTGAATGCTAGAGAAACCCAGCCAGACATGAGCATAGAGTTTTTTAGCCTGTTCATAATGGTGGCTGGCGAGATCCAAGATGAGGATTTTTCCTCCTGGTTTGAGAATGCGAAATGCAGCATCAATGGCTCGTTGAGGACTGCTAGTATGATGCAGTGTTTGACTTAAGAGGGCGATGTCAACCGAACTGCTCTTAATCGGTGGATCTTCTATATCACCGAGGCGATACTCTAAATTTTTAAAGCCATTTTGTTTGGCGATTTTTTTTCCAAAGTCGACCATTTTGGGGAGATGATCAATGGCAATCACTTGTTTGGCAGAGCGTGCTAGAAGTTGAGAAAGAGTTCCTTCTCCAGCCCCTAGATCAGCGATGACTAGCGGTGGCAATAGGCGTAATAATCCATGAGCCAAGGCTTGCCAAGAGCGGCCTGGTACATAAGAGTGCCCAAATTTTCCTGCCAATTTATCAAAGTATTCTGCAGCCCGATCACGCCGTTTATGCAAAATGAGTTTCAAGGCTCGTTGATCGCGAGATGACTCAGAAAGCTCTTTTTGAGCGGCAGAGAGGGTTTTTTTAAGTGGTTCTAAATGGGATGTGAGGGCGGTGTAATAACTATTCTTTCCAACGCGACGATCGCTAACGAGTCCTTGCCGACGAAGCTGAGCAAGGCTTGCCGAGATGCGCGATTGTGCCATCCCCAAAATCTCCTGCAACTCTGCAACTGTTAATTCTTCTTCGATCAATAACAGCATGAGACGAAGTCGTGTTGACTCCGAAAGTAACCGCATGATGTGAAGGATGGAAGGCATATAAACAGGCTGTAGGCTGTAGGCTGTAGGCTGTAGGCTGTAGTTAAAAGTGTTAATGAAAATCGCATTGACATATATCAATACGTTCATATAAGTTCAAGCATTGTTGATGCCCATTGTTTTTGCTGTGTCAACTTCAACTTTTCACTTCAACTAGCCGCGCGGCGGCCTTTGACATGCCTAAAAATTTTATTTTTTCTTCCGAATCTGTTGGGGAGGGACACCCTGACAAAGTGTGTGATACAATTTCTGATGCTATTCTGGATGCCTGTTTGCTTGCCGATCCTAATAGTCGTGTAGCTTGCGAGACCTATGCTAAAAGTAATATCGTGGTCGTTGGTGGTGAAATCACCATTCCCAAGCATAAGGGGAAGAACATAGATAGCTTGCTCAATATCAATAAAATTGTGCGTGATGTGGTCCGAGAGATCGGCTACGTGCACGATGATGATGTTTTTCATGCGGAGAAAATTTTCATTAACAATATCATTACTTCGCAGAGTGATGATATCGCCCAAGGAGTGGATGTGCGTAAAAGCCGCGGGAAAACAATCCATGAACAAGGAGCGGGGGATCAAGGTCTCATGTTTGGATATGCCTGTGATGAAACTCCTGAGCTCATGCCGGCTCCCATCATGTATGCGCACCGTTTGGGCCGGGAGTTAACACGCTTGCGTAAGTTAGGAAAAGCCAAGTGGCTTCGTCCTGATGCGAAAACTCAGGTTTCAGTGCAGTATGAAGATGGTATTCCGACGCACGTTGTGAATGTTGTTGTTTCAACGCAGCATACTGCAGAAGTCAGGACCCAAGAGATTGAAAAATTTATTATCAATCAGGTGATTCGTAAGGTGATTCCTGCAACCATGCTCACGAAGAAAACAGCATTTTTAATCAATCCTACAGGACGTTTTGTGATTGGTGGACCTCAAGGTGATACTGGTTTGACGGGACGAAAAATCATTGTCGATAGTTACGGTGGTATGGGACGTCATGGGGGAGGCGCTTTCTCTGGAAAAGATCCCACAAAAGTAGATCGCTCTGCAGCCTATATGGGACGGTATGTTGCCAAAAATGTGGTTGCAGCTGGCTTTGCGAAGCGTTGTGAGGTTCAGTTTGCGTATGCGATTGGATGTGCTGATCCCGTGAGTATCCACATTGATACTTTCGGAACAGCCACACTCCCAGAAGATGTCATTAAGAAATCGATTGAAGAAACTTTTTGCTTCAAACCAGCTAATATTATCGAAGTCTTAAAACTCAAACGGCCGATCTATTCTAAAACAACAAACTATGGTCATTTTGGAAAAATTGATGACCTTGAAAGTATCACCTGGGAACGCATTGACAAGGTTCCGGCTTTGAAAAAAGCAGCAACAGCTATTATGAAAAAAATTCACTCAAACATTGCCTAATTCTATGACTAACACCACTGACTTTAAAGTAGCCGATCTTTCCCTAGCTGACTGGGGACGCAAAGAAATTTCCATTGCAGAGCAGGAGATGCCAGGGCTCATGAGTATCCGAAAAAAATATGCGGCGACAAAGCCTCTTGATGGCGTTCGTATCACAGGCTCGCTACACATGACAATCCAGACAGCTGTCCTCATCGAGACACTTCGAGAGCTAGGAGCCAGCGTCCGTTGGGCAAGTTGCAATATTTTTTCAACGCAAGACCATGCTGCTGCAGCCATCGCTGCAAGTGGTGTTCCAGTCTTTGCCTGGAAGGGCGAGAGTCTCGAAGAGTATTGGTGGTGTACTTACCAGGCGCTGCGTCATCCCAATGGTAAAGGTCCTGAGCTCGTGGTGGACGATGGTGGCGATGTCACGCTTCTTCTGCACAAAGGTTATGAATTAGAAAATGGAGATACTTGGGTCCATACCTCTTCTGGTAATCAAGAAGAACAAGTCATCAAAGAATTATTAAAAAAAGTTCACGCTGAACATCCCACATGCTGGCATGATATGGTCAAAGACTGGAAGGGCGTTTCAGAAGAGACCACCACGGGCGTACATCGCCTCTATAAGCTGGAAGAGCAAGGAACACTCTTGGTTCCGGCATTCAATGTGAATGATTCGGTCACCAAGACTAAATTTGATAATCTCTATGGTTGCCGTCATTCACTTATCGACGGTCTTAATCGTGCGATGGATGTGATGATTTCTGGAAAAGTGGCTGTTGTTTGTGGTTACGGCGATGTTGGTAAAGGATGTGCTCAGTCATTACGCGGTCAAGGAGCTCGTGTCATTGTGACTGAGATTGATCCGATTAATGCACTTCAAGCAGCCATGGAGGGATACGAAGTCACTACAGTTGAAGAAACGTTGGGTCGAGGCGATATCTATATCACCACAACGGGTAATTTCAAAGTGATCACGCTCGAGCACATGAAGAAAATGAAAGACCAGGCGATTATTTGTAATATTGGTCACTTTGATAACGAAATCGAAGTGGATAATCTTGTTGCTTTTCCTGGAGTTCAAAAAACCAATATCAAGCCACAGGTCGATAAATACACCTTCCCAGGCGGGCATGAAATTTTTCTCTTAGCAGAAGGACGTCTTGTTAATCTTGGGTGTGCTACAGGTCATCCCAGCTTTGTGATGAGCAATAGCTTTAGTAATCAGGTCCTCGCTCAAATAGATCTTTGGAAAAATCGATATGAATATAAACCAGGTGTTTATATCTTGCCCAAGAAATTGGATGAAGAGGTAGCACGCCTGCATCTTGAGAAGATTGGTGTGAAACTTACGGTGCTTACTGAGGAACAATCGGCTTATTTGGATATTCCGATTGAGGGACCTTATAAACCTGCTCATTATCGCTATTAGCTGCTTTGAAGCTGTTGAAGTGAAAAGTTGAAGTTGAAGCAGCAAAAAAAGCTGTTTATAAAAAGTCGTGTTTTTTCTCTTTCTAAAAGGCTTTGTGATTGGGTTTGCAATTGCGGCTCCTGTAGGCCCTATTGGGCTTCTCTGCATTCAACGTTCTTTGCGGAGTGGTTTTAAAATTGGCTTGATGACCGGGCTTGGAGCAGCTACGGCAGATGCTTTTTATGGTCTTATCGCTGCGTTGGGATTGACGGCTCTCTCTGCGTTTCTGGTGAAGCATGAATTATGGATCCATTTTCTTGGAGGTTTTTTTCTTATTCTTCTTGGGTTGAAGCTCATGATCAAGCACGAGCACGACAAGCTTACAAGCAATAGCCAAGATGACTCTTCCTGGCATGCATACGGGACTGCTCTTTTGCTGACGATTACGAATCCAGTAACAATCTTAGCTTATATAGCCATTTGTGCAGGACTTGGCTTAGGGACTCAGCACCGAGAATATTTTCATGCTGTTATCTTTGTCTCTGGAATTTTTTTAGGGTCTAGTCTCTGGTGGTCTGTTTTAAGTGGCTTTGTCGCTCGTGTCCTACATCATCGTATCCAAGAAAAATCGATGTACCTTATCGATAAAATTTCGGGTGCAATACTGATTGCTTTTGGTGTGGTGGCGTTTTTTTTCTGACGACGCTTATCTGCCTAAAACAGAAAACAGATTGCCAACAATCATCTCAGCAAAATCTGCATTGTGAGGGACGGTTGCTCCAGGAAGCAGGATGCAATTTTTTAAATGTGCGTTAGGGCCAATATGAGCATGAGCTCCGACTGCCACCATTTCTTCCAGGATGGCAGAGGGATCGATTGTTGCCAAAGGATGAATAGGCTGAGGCCATGGAAGGCTTTTTTTTCCTAGCTGGTAGGGTGGAATCCATTGTTCTTGAGTAATGCGAAGGTGCGTTTCGAGATATGATTTTGGTGTTCCAAGTTCACTCCAAAAATAGTTCTGAGAGGGAATGAAACCAGCTACGATTTGTTTCGCATGGATAGCTTTTGTTAATGCTGGAATAATCGAAGCAGGACCTTCGGGTGAAATCCAATTTAAGAATTCAGGTTCCACGACAGCAATTCCTGCATAGACCAACGAACTCGATTTTTTGGTAAGAAGTGGGGGCAGGGTATTCCACGTTCCACTGAACCCTTCGATCAGGCCAGTCTCCTCATGATAGGAAACATTTTTTGCCGCTCCCTCATGACGGAGGAGTAACGTCACCATGGCTCCAACGTGATGATGATGCTTGATCAAGTCGTGGAGCGGCGCATCGCTTAAAATATCACCGTTGTGAATAAGAAACGTTCCTTGTTCCAGAACGGAACGAGCATTACGCAGACCTCCACCTGTGTCTAAGTGAACATGCTCATGAAAAACAGAGAGAGTTTTTCCTTCATACTCTCCCAACCCAAAATAGGGACTTTTGGGTTTAACCTCAAAGGCCTCATAGAAAGCCTTGCTGAGATAACGCGTATTCAAAGCGATTGTTTCTATTCCTAAGGCAATGAGGTGATCAATTGCAAAAGTGATGAGCGGTTTATGGAAAACTGGCAGCAGTGGTTTTGGGATGCTCTCGGTGAGTGGACGTAAACGAGTCCCTTCTCCTGCTGCTAAAATAAAGGCGCTTTTAACGGTTTGCATGTTTTAAAAAATAGTAACTCTGTACTCTGTAGTATTGCGAAATTGGGAGCAATTTTATTTTGATTTTATGCATCAATGCGCTTATCTCAAGAGATGCCATTAGACTTTTTGCAACACTCTACTGCTGATGCGAATGACAGCATTGCTTCGAATATCATCCCCGCGGAGGCGAAGAGCGTATCCTCGAGCGCCTCGTTGTACACTGCGGGGGTATGCGCTCTGAAGTACGAGCGATGCCTTGCATCGTATGCGCCTTCTCCTTCATCACCCGCAGCAAGTTTTGAAAGAAGTCTATTGTGCTTTCGATTTTTATTTTCGCTCTTGCTTCTCCTCTTGGCAGGCTGCGTAGGAGATAGAGACCATAAAATAGTAGTGAGTATCTACGATCAAAAAATGGTAGTTTTTGGCCATGGTCGACAGGTAGCTTCGTATCCTGTTTCTACTTCAAAATATGGAGTGGGTGATGTTATGGGAAGTTGCAAAACACCACTTGGGCATTTTGCTATTTGTAAAAAAATAGGAAAAGACGCTCCTGCAGGGATGGTTTTTAAAGATGCAAAGCCGACGGGAGAAATTTTAGCGCCCAACGCAGCTGGTCGAGATCCTATTGTCACCCGTATTTTTTGGCTTACTGGGAAAGAGCCTCATAATCAGAACGCCTACAAACGGTGTATTTATATTCATGGGACTCCAGAGGAACGATGTCTAGGGCTGCCTAGGAGCTATGGCTGCATTCGGATGAGTTCTGCTGATGCCATCCGTCTGGACCAGATAGTAGGCCGAGGAGCCGAAGTAGAGATCATTGAGGGGCCGTTGAAATAGAGTTTCAACAATTAAGTTCGTAGTTGTCACTTCTCTGTTGTCAGTTATTTTGGAATATTCATTTCTCCACCCGTTGTTTCCCTTTTCTTATGAAAAAATCTAATAACTACGAACCGATTTTGCAAAGCACAGTTTTAGCTTCCATTGCCCAAGCAGCCCAAGATGGCCATCTTTTAGCCAGTTCTGTCGAAAATATGCAGAGGCTCTTGCGACAAGCCTCTTCCGACTTGCCAGAGCGTGTGATTGCCGAACTCATCGAACACAAAGCATGGAAGGAACTGAACAATCGGTTTTTTTGTACACTCGCCTTTGGCACGGGTGGTCTTCGTGGAAAAACAATGGGTGATATTGTGACGGCTGCAGAGGCAGGTTCTAAGCGTGCTAACGGGCGTCCTGAGTTTGCATGCGTCGGTACTAACGCGGTTAACGATTATAACATTATCAGAGCAACACGAGGCCTTGTGACCTATGTACTGCAATGGCATCAAAGAGAACGACGCTCTGGAAAACCCAAAATTTGTATTAGCTATGACACACGATTTTTTTCACGAGAATTTGCGGAGTTGACTGCAACAGTGATCAGCGAGCATGGATGTGATGCCTTGATTTTTGAAGCTCCTCGTTCAACACCAGAACTTTCTTTTGCGGTGCGAGAATATGCTGCAACTGCTGGAATCAATATCACTGCAAGCCACAATCCACCTGCTTATAACGGGTACAAGGTTTATTTTGAAGATGGAGCACAAGTGATCGAACCACATGCTTCGGCCATTATTGCTCTTGTCAACCAGATGGAAGGAGAACGTTATAACCCACTTCCTCCCAAGGAGTGTGGTAGGATTATTTTCCTGGGAGAAGCTCTTGATGAGGCTTACAAAAAGCGATTGCAAACAGTAACCTTAAATCCCTCCTTGTTTCAGCAACCATTGAAGGTCGTTTACACGCCGCTTCATGGAGTTGGTGGAAGCATCATCGTGCCGCTCCTTAAAAGTGTCGGTGTTCCTTGTTTGCCTGTAGCTTCGCAGATGCAGCCTGACGGTTTTTTCTCTACCGTAAAATCACCTAATCCTGAAAATGCGGAAGCATTAACGCTTGGAATCGCTTTGGCAGAAGAAGAGAAAGCAGATCTTGTGATTGCTACAGATCCTGATGCTGATCGGATGGGCGTTGCGGTGCGCGATAAGTCAGGTGCTTTAGAGCTTCTCACCGGAAATCAGATTGGGTCCTTGATGGCTTGGTACCGTTTGAAAACACTTTTTGAACAAGGCCTCGTAAACGCAAAAAATAAAGAGCATGCGGTGCTCATTAAAAGTATTGTTACAACCGATCTTCAAAAAGCGATCGCGGAACAATTTGGGGTGCACTGTGTGGAGACATTAACCGGTTTTAAATATATCGGAGCGAAATTGACGAAATACGAGCAACAGCTTCCAGCAGCTATTCAGCAACAGTATCGGTTGCTTTCTGAAGAAGAGACCCGACAAGCACGGCTGGAGTACTCCAGTTACTTCGTTTTTGGAGGAGAAGAGAGTTATGGTTATAGCCTTGGTGATTTTGTGCGCGATAAAGATGCCAATGCAGCAGCGCTCGGTTTTTGTGAAGTAGCAGCCTACGCTGCAAGCAAGGGAACAAGCCTCTTGGCGCTTCTTGATCAACTTTACTGTGACTATGGATTCTACTGCGAACGTGGAGAATCATTGGCTTTTGAGGGAGCGGAAGGTTCTGACACGATGAAATTACTGATCGATTCCTATATTCGTCATCCTTTCACAAGTATTCAGGGAGAAACGGTCGCTGCTTTTCAGAATTACGCCACCGAAACGATCCTCGATAGCGAAGGAGAAACATTACCGAAAGAAGCGATGCTGCTTTTTAAACTCCAAGGTGATAATCGAGTTATCGTTCGTCCTTCAGGAACCGAGCCAAAAATTAAATTTTATCTTTTTGCGGCAGCAAAGCCAACGTCTGGTACCTTTGCTCTCGAAGAACTTCCTGACATTAAAAAACAGCTTCAAGAAACCCTGGGAGCCCGCTGGCAGTGGCTCCAGGAAGATGTGGGGAGGAGGATTGCATCCGTTCACAGGAACGGATAAGGCTGCAGGCAGATTCACGTACCCGTTCGCAGGAACGGGTAAGAAGATAGAAGTTTGAAGATGGAAGATAGGATCAAAGCTCTCTTATAAGAATCATTCTCCTTTTTATCTATGTGAGAAGACCAAAACCCCATCTTCTATCTACCATCACCTATCTTCCTATCCATTGCTCTGAAACGGATGCTTTCACCTTACCTCTCCTTTTCCACGAATCAGATACTTATAACTCGTAAGCTCCTCAAGACCCATAGGACCGCGTGCGTGGAGTTTGTCAGTACTAATGCCAATTTCGGCTCCAAATCCAAATTCACCTCCATCGGTGAATCGTGTGGAAGCATTCCAATAAACCGTGGCGCTATCGACCTCGCGGAGGAATTGTTCGGCGTGTTCTTGGTTCTCAGTAATGATGAGATCGCTATGGTGTGATCCATGATTCTCGATATGGGTGATCGCCTCCTCAACTGAGTTGACGACTTTTATCGCTAGTCTTAGCGAGAGAAATTCAGTGCGAAAATCTTCTTCTGAGGCTTGCTTGAGTTGCGAGGAAAATTCTTTTTTTACGTCGGCAGGAAGCAGCTGCATGCTTGCTGCATCGCAACGCAGTTCCACACCTGCTTGGAGTAAGGCTGTTCCAGTTGTTGCCAATATGGCAGCAGCACAAGAACGATGTAGAAGAAGTGTTTCAAGGGCATTGCAGGCGCTAGGACGCTGGCACTTTGCATTAAGAAGAATCGATTCCACCATGGTGAGATCAGCAGATTCATCGATAAAGGCAGCGCAAATTCCATCATAATGTTTGATGACCGGCATGCGTGCGTGGCGCATGACTGTTTCGATGAGGCCTTTTCCACCGCGTGGGATCATGCAGTCGATATAGTGATCCATTTCACAAAGAATAGGAATGGCACTCCGATCGGTCGAGGGAACCAATTGAATAGCGGCCGCAGGAAGTCCTGTTTTTACAAGACCTCGTTGTAAAGAGGCTGCAATCGCTTGATTCGAATGGAAGGCCTCGGAGCCACCTCGTAGGATGGTGGCATTACCCGCCTTAAGGCAGAGAATAGCGGCATCAGAGGTCACATTTGGACGTGATTCGTAGATGATACCAATGACCCCAATAGGAACGCTGATTTTTTGAAAGGCAAGTCCAGTGTCACGTTTCCATGTTTTTAAGGTTCTTCCAACTGGATCGGGTAATACTGCTGCTGTACGAATACCTTCTGCCATTTCCTGGAGACGCTTTGTGTTGAGCCGTAAACGATCAACCATTGAATCTGCGATCTTTTTTTCTCTAGCTGCTTCTAGATCCTGACGATTCGCTGCTAAGATCAGTTCTTGATCGCTCACAAGCTGAGCCGCCATGTTCAAAAGAGCCTCGTTTTTTTGAGCTGTGGTGGAGGTGGCTAGGATGCGAGCAGCGTTACGAGCTTCTTTACCGAAGGAGTGAAGTTGATCCAAAAGATTCATAGGGGAAATAGAGACTTCATTGTTGGGGGGTGACTACCAATATCTTTAGTGACGTTGGGGAGATAAAAAAGAAACAGCCTCATTCCCTCCACTTTTTTTAATGAGGTGTTTTAAGCAGTAAGAATGCCTTGAAAGACTTCCTGAATGCCTGCTTTAATCCCACTCGTGCTTGCCTCTAGTAGACGAGGTATCACTCTGCCTCTAGAGTCCACAAAAACTTCAAAACGCGCTAATGCCTTACCCTCATGAGGCTCTGCGGTCAAACTTCCTCGGATCTTTCTGAAATATTCTGATTTTTCAGGTTGATCAAAAGAAACTGTAACTTCCCCATTTGTTCCAAATTCTTTTTTTACCTCTAATGGAATTTCATCATGAAAGTTCAAACCGGAAATCTTATCTTTTAGTACATAAGTTGCGCTGTAAGAATTACCGTCTTCTGCACATCGTATGCTTTTATCTTTGAAATCAAAAGATTTAACGGGCATAAACGCTCCAGCATTGCCAGGTAAGAACAACTTGTCTGCTACAGTGGTGCAATCAGCATTCACAATTTTATAAGCTTGAAACGTAGGTCCAAGCTTTGTCGCAAACATTCCTCGGTCTCTTATAAAATTAGGAGTGAGGCTATTCGGATCAGTTTCACGTTCAGTCATGACTATCTCCCCACGATCAAGTGCGTTCTTTTGTTCCGTAGTCAGCTTCTCATAGAGTGCTGATTTAGATAAGGAAGATGATTCTGTGGATATCGATTTTAAGGAGCCAACAGAAGTAGAAGAGTCAGATGTTTGATCTCTGTCGTGCTTTGCAGGTGAGAGGCTTTTTGCTGAGGAGAGCGGGCTTTTGTTGCTTGAGGTATCACCACCTGAGTATTCAGTCACTGCTGCCTCTCTCAGTGCTTTTGGGATTGTTTCCTCTGATGAGAGATGAGCAGTGAACGAAAGTGGACCATCAGATGTTTTAATAGTGCCGGTAGAATCCGGGTTGATTTCTTTGATGTTTTCTAACAGATTTTCTGATAGAGCGATTTCGCTCACTTCTTGTGGAATGTTTGGTATTTTAGAGTTGTTCATAAGAAATAAGAAGGTTTTAAAAAATGAATAAAGAGCACTCTAATACTTTTTCTTGAGCAAGCGGGCTTGGACAAAAGAGCGTAGGCAGAGGAGGAAAAAGATGCCGCAAAGTAGGGCTGTCGCAATCTTGGCAATAAAGGCAGGAGTCTTATCTCCAGCAGCATGATCGAGGAGGAGGGGGAGTTTTGTAAAGGCTGAGGCTGTTCCTAGCAGTCCAATCAAAGAAACCAACACAGCAACATGCATCGCATGGCGACGAAGATGTTCTTGGTAGGCTACGAGACCGCTGGCAATGAGGAGTAATCCGAGAGCACAAGGAATCAGTGCGGTATAATGAGTCGCTCCTGTTCCAAAAAATCCAAGGAGGCCAACGAGGTTGAGTAGTATTCCAAAGATGAGAGAGAGCGTAGGCATATTTTTAGTTGTCAGTTGTCAGTTGTCTTGACGGATGGGTAAGATGGCACTCGCTAAATCAGGTGCACGTGAACTCAAACATAAGTCTGCATCCTTTCCTGCATCAATTCCAAATAAAAAACGATACCTCTTTGATTTTATGAAACAAAATCTACCTGTTGCCGGTCGCGCATTACTCATTATTTTTTTCAGCACGGTTTTTTTCTCAACCCAGATCCGAGCGATCAACACTTCTTCATCCGAGCCTGAGCACATTACTCAAACAGTCACTCCTCATTTGCTTTCGCCTGTTGCTGTGGTGAAGGAAGGGGAATCGTTTGATGTTTATCTACTCTTTGACCTGGCCCCTGGATGGCATGTGTATTGGCGTTATCCAGGAGATGCTGGATTTCCACCGCGTGTAGAATGGACCTTGCCAGAAGGATGGAGTGCGAGTGATTTGGAGTTTTCTTTGCCAGAAATATTCTCAGAGCCAGGTAATATCGTTGTTTATGGTTATGAACATACCGCGGTTCTACGAGCTCGTATCACACCATCACGGCATCTTTCCGAAAAAAAATTTTGGACGCTGAGTGCCGCTGTTTCCTGGCTCGCATGTAAGGAGCTTTGTGTCCCTGGAAAAAGCACGCTCACGTTGAATATACCAGCAACCGTTCAAGAGCAAACGATGGCGCGTGCTTTGGAATCTTCGGCGTTTTGGCCCTCTACGATGGCGCCTCCCTTTGCTGTTTTTATTCGTCAGGAAGCAAAAAACTATCTGGTCTCTTTTCAAGCAGAGCAAGGATGTTGCTACGAGCTCTTCCCTCTTCCTGCATCCGGTGAGGTTGCAGGACATGTCACCACCACACAACACGGGCGTGCTTATGAAATGAAAATTCCATGGGAAGGAGCGGGTTCCTTTCATGCCTTGCTCACTGGAAAAGATGCTGTGGGAATCGTGCAGGGATGGTTTTTGCCAAGTGTTTCTCCAACCCCAGAGAGATCTGCCGCCATGCCAACTGCAGCAAATGCCTGGGCTCTTTTAGTTGCGCTTGCTTCGGGATTCTTAGGAGGATTTATCCTCAATTTGATGCCCTGTGTTTTACCTGTGATTTCTTTAAAAATTTTTGGCTTTATCAAACAAGCAGGCACAAGTCGGATGAGCGTCTTAAAACATGGATTAGCTTTTGCTTCTGGAATCTATTTTTGGTTTTTAGTGCTCGGAGCTCTTGTGGTGATTTTAAAAAATGATGGGATGCAGGTGACCTGGGCATTTCAATTTCAAAATCCTCTCTTTCTTGTCGTGGTAAGCCTGATTGTTTTTCTTTTTGCGCTGAATCTCTTTGGTGTTTTCGAAATCAATCTTCCTGGGAGTGCTACTACCTCTCTTGATTCACTTGCCTCACACACCGGTTATGCTGGCTCTTTTTTTCAAGGCTTCTTTGCAACCTTGCTCGCGACACCATGTACGGCTCCCTTTTTAGGAAGTGCGCTCGGTTTTGCTTTTGCCCAATCAGGGTTGACGATTCTTATGATGTTTTTCTCTATAGCCACAGGAATGTCTCTTCCTTATTTGCTGCTCTCGGCTCAGCCAGCCTGGATGAAATGGTTGCCACGTCCTGGAGTATGGATGGAGAAAGTAAAGATGCTCATGGGTTTTCCGCTCCTTGCGACCGATCTCTGGCTACTCTCGGTGATTGGTGTCGAGCGTGGACTTTCAGGAGTCATCTCTTTGTTAACCTTGCTTCTTATTTTGGGAATGAGTGCTTGGATTTATGGAGCCTATGCTTCTTCGAGAAAAAGAATCAAACAACTGGCATGTCTGGTGAGTCTCGTTCTGGCGCTTGCTGCGTGCTGGTATGTGATTCCCACAATAGTCATGGCTGCTCCAACAAATCTCGCTTCAGCATCCTCAAAACAAGGAAATGCGTCTCCTGTCGAAGAGTCAATCAACTGGGTTCCTTATTCTGACGCTCTCTTGCAGCAACTGCGTCTTGAGGGGAAAGCTGTTTTTGTCGATTTTACCGCCGCTTGGTGTCTCACGTGTCAATTCAATGAACGTACTGTCATCAACACACCTGAAGTCAGGGGCGTAGTACGCGAACATGCTATCGTCCCCATGAAGGCAGACTGGACGAATGCAAACCCTGAGATCACACAAACGCTGCGATCTTTTGGTCGCGTAGGAGTTCCCTTTTATCTTTTCTATCCAGCGAGCACACCCGGTCAGCTGTCTGAACCGGTTACTTTTTCAGAGCTCTTAACAAAGGCACAACTCGTGAAGGCCTTTTCAAAATAGAGAAGAGGACATTGCTACAGCGTTCCTATTTTCTTCTTGCTCGCAAGAGAAATTTCATGAAAATTGGAACTATGACTTCCAAATTTCATAATATTTCATGCAACGAAATAACGAGTTAGAAGATCTCCATCGGTATTTTAATACGAGTAAAGTGGTCGCTTTGCTTGGGCCACGGCAATGCGGTAAGACCACGCTGGCTCGTGATTACTTCAAAAAATATCACGGGTTAAGCGAGTGTTACTTTGACTTGGAAGATCCGCATGACCTCTTGCGCTTGTCTGATCCTATGCTGACCTTGGAGGAGATGAAGGGGCTGATTGTCATGGATGAGATTCAGCGTGTCCCTGATCTCTTTCCCGTGTTGCGCGTGCTTGTGGATAAAAAAAAGCCGAAGCAGCATTATCTCATTCTTGGAAGTGCTTCGCGCGATTTGATTCAACAGAGCTCTGAGTCGCTTGCAGGACGTATCCACTATCGAGAACTCACTCCTTTTTCTTATGGCGAGGTCTCTGATTTAAAAAAACTCTGGTTGCGTGGTGGCTTTCCCCTTTCATACCTGGCACGTAGTACTGCTGCGAGCATGCAGTGGAGGCTTGATTATGTGCGCACTTTTTTAGAACAAGATATTCCAGCCTTGGGCATTCGTATTCCTACGGCAAGCTTGAGGCGCTTTTGGATGATGCTGGCTCATTATCACGGACAGATCATGAATGCTTCTGAGATTGGAAACGCCTTGGATCTCTCGCATCACACCGTTCAAAAATACCTCGATATTTTGTCAGGCACGTTCATGGTGCGTCAGCTGGCTCCATGGCATGAGAATATTGCAAAGCGACAGGTGAAGGCTAAGAAAATTTATTTTCGTGATTCAGGAATTTTCCACACACTTCTCAATATTCCTGATCGCCTCGAGTTATTAGTTCATCCGAAGCTGGGAGCTTCTTGGGAGGGATTTGCGCTTGAAGAGGTCATTCGCCATCTGAACGTCGATGCTCAAGATTGTTATTTTTGGAATGTGCATAATGGCCCTGAGTTAGACTTGCTCATTGTACAAGGAACCAAGCGAATGGGGTTTGAATTCAAGTTTTCCAAAACACCCCAGATGACGCATTCGATGCAACAAGCCATGAAAGATCTGAAATTAAAAAAACTGACGGTGATCTACCCGGGGACACATCTTATTAAATTGAGTCGCCAAATCAGTGCCATCGGGTTGGAGTCTTTTTTGAAAAATAAATAAAAATCCATTTTCAAAAGGTTGCCACTTATATACCTTTCACGAATGATTTTTAGGATTTTCTACTAGTTCTTATTGCCTCTGGCTGCGTTGTCCTCGCTTACGTTATGTTCGCATAGCGTCTCGCTCGGAACGCCTTGCCAGAGACAATAACTCCTGCGTATAAAATTCCTAAAAATCATCCGCAAAAAGTATAGCTAGAATCGACCAATGACACATTCGAATACCGATTTAGACCAGTGGAAGCACTTTGAAATTCCAGGAAAGGTTGCCTTTTCCAAAGACTCCGATGGGCTCGTCAAAATAAACATTGCTACCCCACAAAGCAGCGCTGAAGTCTACCTGCAAGGGGCTCATGTCACTGCCTTTCAACAACACGGAGAAGATCCGATGCTCTTCATGAGTGCTTCCGGTCGTATGAGTCGTGGGACGATGCTGCATGGTGGGATTCCGATCTGTTTTCCATGGTTTGGAAATCGTCCCGGAGAAAAGCTATCACACGGCTTTGCGCGTCTTTATCCTTGGGACCTCATCACGGCAACGGTGAATGCTCAAGAAGAGGTCGAGCTTCTCTTTCAACTTCCCCAAACGCTCCTAAAGGAATCAGGATGGTTGCCAGTAGAAACATTTTATCGAGTCACCATCGGAGAAAAATTAACATTAGAACTCAACGTCAATAATACGACTCAAGAATTATTTTCTTACGAAGAGTGCCTTCATGCCTATTTTCTTGTGGGAGATATTGGGGAAACCACCATTCACGGGCTAAAGGATCTTCACTACCTAGACAAAACCGAAGATCTTATTTCGAAATTAGAACACGAGGATGAAATTCCTATCACCCAAGAAACCAATCGCATCTATTTGAACTCGACAGCACCGATTGAAATTCATGACCGTGCTCAAAAGCGCACTATTCGCATCGAGAAAAACTTTTCTCATTCCACCGTCGTTTGGAATCCCTGGAGTGAAAAAGCAAAGACACTACCTGATTTTGCTCCAGACGATTTTAAGCAGATGCTCTGCGTGGAATCTGGAAATGTCGGAGAGTTCGCTAAGGAGCTTCCTCCAGGGAAAGTTTCCGTTTTGCAAGTACAACTAAGTATAGTAAAAAAAGCGTAGTAGAGCACCGTTGGGGTATCTGTTCTTGTGAGCGAATGCAGGTGAGAGAACTGTGTTTTAGTCACTCTTGTTTTTGAATATTATGGACTCAATAAAACCAATAAACTCAGCAGAGATAGAGCTAATATCCGTAGTAAGAAACCAATCTAATGATTCACTTCAGTCAGGGAAGTTTGGAGGGCATGGTCTTGGTCAAGCTGAATCAGATCATGTTGCTAAACATCCCATTAAACTCGTAGGTCTTTTATCAACGAAAACGACTGGTACAACAGAAGTAGTAGATGGAGTTCAAGGAGCAGCAGTAGAGCAAGGTGTACAACAATTACTTCCTCTGCTTACGCAACTAAATAACGAATTAAGTGCTAATCGGAAAGCAATAACGGGTGGGGTAGAGAAACTCAAGGGTTTTATTACTACCCCTCCTACAACAGGTGAAGAGTTGAAAGCGTTTGTTCAAACCCTAGAATCTCTTTATGGAACAGAGGTCGCAAAAATGGCCATAGAGGCTACAAAAATTGACAATAGCAAAGCCGATCCAGAGGATCTAACCAGGGAGAATGTTATTTCTATTTTGGAGAAAGCCAATCAGCTTGCAGATAGTGTTATTTTAGTTATACAAAAAAATAAAGAACAAATTCGTGATCAGTTGGTTAGTGATTTTTCATTGGATGATAAATCTACTAAAGAGAAAGGTCAGGAGCCGACACAAGAGTCTGTCCCCGCAGATAGCTTTTTGGAATCTCAAGTAAGGAGTGGGATGTTACAAGTTTCTCGATGGATAAGTCCGATCGTCCGTGGGATTTCTAATACGCTTTCTAATGCCCTTCGAGGAGCTAGGGATGGAGCTATCTTAGGAGGCGAAGTGGGATTGAATTTAGCCCGTGTTTCTTCAAGGTGCAAACAATTTAAACCCGACTCAAACGATCCTCATGCACATAATCAATATGTTATTCATTATCCGGCTACGCATAATGTTCTTACTGATAAAGGGAGAATTGATCAACATCTTTTTCAATATGCTACTCATGATGGATATGGAAATGATAAAGAAAAAAATAGATATGACCCTCATTACGGTTGTGACTTACTTGTTGGTCTAGCTGGTGGCTTGATTTTGGGTGTACCTGGATTGTTGGTTGGGGCTATAACGGCTGCATGCTTATTCGGTGATTCGGCTGTTAAAGCAAAGTCTGTTTCTCTCGCTGCAAATGAAGCTGTTGGAAAAACCGAAGAGATGATGAGAATGTATTTTTTCATTCCAGTTCTTGTAGCAACAAACTTTCAGCCGACGGCTATCTCGTTGGGTGTGGCATCTGCTATTTTTGGAGGCTTTGCTGGATTACTTGCTGGTGGTGCTACTGGATGGCATACAGAAGACGCAGAGCCTGCAACTAATAAAGGTGTAGTAGAGAATAAACCTCTTGCCACCGATGCTCTAGATCATCCGGTCATGAATGAAACAGACAGTAAAGCAATACAGGGAGATGTACCACCTTCAGCTAAAGAAAATCAAGTTGATCAAACTAAAGTCTTGATTAATTATCTTAAAAATTTACGAACAGATATTACTAAGATATTAGAAGAAAGCAAAACCAGTGATGATATTGAAAGTGTATTTTTGGATTATTCACCTAACCGCGTCATAAAAATCATCTAGCTACAGGTAAAAAGGAATTCCTTGTTTCGCAAAGAATTCTTTTTGATCACGCAGGTAACGATCGCCGAGTTGTTCAAATCCTTGTTGCTGACGAAAGGTCTTTAAAAAGCTGTTTACTTGCTCGCGCAGTTCATGGTCTTCGAGTCGTATCCCAATCGCTGATGAACTGACTTCGAGTGGGGTGAGCAAGGCTACGGTTTGTGTAGGATGTTCTTTATAAAATTTCCAAATGCTAATCACGTCGTAAATGAAACCATCGACACGATTTTCAAGAACCTCTAAAACAGCCGTTGCTTCTTGATCGAACGTAAGAAGGGTTGCTTGTTTTAAATGTTGCTGAGCCCATTGTTGACCGATAGTTCCTTGACGTACGGCAATCTTCCTGCCCGGAAGATCCAGGTCGCGGCTTGTATGGATGGGGCTTGGCTGATGCGTTAAGACTCCGAGGCTGAGTGTTAAATAGGGGTCCGAAAAAGCAATGCTTTGACGACGTTCCGGAGTATCGGTCATCGAAGAAATGATGAGGTCGATTTTTTTTGTTTGAAGTGAGGGAATCAAGCCTGCAAAAGGAATATTCTCTATTTCCACCTTGCGATGAAGATACTCACCCAATGCTTTTGCCATGGCAACGCTGATTCCATCAGGATTTCCGTGGGGATCAATCATTTCAAAGGGAGGAAAGGAAAGATCCATCCCAACGCGTAGGAGTTGTGGGTCAGCTTTTTTTTGACAGCCGACAAGTGTCATTAAATAAAAGAAAAGAATAAAAAAGTAGTTCATCAAAAAAATTACTCCATCGTTAATGGTGTCTCTTGCGAGAAAGGTATAAGTTCGCGTGGCATTTTTTTCTCTGTCTTGGCACCCAAGGTTTGAAGGCGTTGCGCGGTGATGATGAGATTTCCTTTTTGTGAAGAGAGGCGTGCAATGGCCTCATCTTGGGCCCCAAGCGTTTTAGCCAGTTGGCTTCGTATAGCGAGGAGATGATTCACAAAATCAACAAAGCGGTCATGTAAGACTCCTCCTAAGCGTGCAATTTCGAGTACATTTTTTGTCTGTTTCTCTACTTTCCAGAAATTATGAATAGTTCGTAGTGCCGCTAGGAGTGTGCTGGGCGTAACTAAGATAATTCGATGGGCAAATGCAAATTCAAAAAGCTGTGGATCGGCTGTGAGGGCTGCTCCAAAGGCTGGTTCAATCGGAAGAAACATGAGTGTCATTTCAGGCGTCTTTCCTTCGAAAAGATCAGGGTATCCTTTTTCAGAAAGAGATTTGATATGAGTGCGTACTGCTGCCGCATGACGTAGGAGGGCTTGTTGGCGCTCCCCTTCCTCTGCTGCATTGCAAGAGTGCTCGTAGTCAACAAGAGAGACTTTTGAATCAATAACAATGAGTCGATGTTCCGGAAGGTGGATGATGGCATCAGGTCGGAGACGTTCTGGAGTCGAAACTTGCAGTTCAAATTCGCGTCCCCGCTCTAGGCCTGAGAGTTCTAAGGTGCGCTCGAGAATGAGTTCTCCCCATGCGCCGCGTCGTTGTGATTTTCCATGGAGGGCAGAGGCCAAATTCTGAGCATCTGTGGAGAGTTGATGGTTGAGAGCTGCGAGCTGCTGCAATTGCTGCTGCAGACTTCCATGATGATGAAGGTTAGCTCCATGAATTTCTTCTATCCGCTTACGAAAGACTTCCAGATTTTCTTTGAGAGGAGAAAGCACTTGACCCAGTTGCTCCTGGCTCTTGCGGCCTAGTTGCTCGTTTTTTTCTTCTAAAATTTCTGTGGCCAGATTTCGAAACTGTGCAGTCATTGTAGCAGTCAGTTTGTATTGTTCTTGCCGCTCGCGTTCTGCTGAAGAGAGAAGCTCCTCAACACGCTGCTTCCAGGGTTCAACTGCTAACGCGAGTTCTTTTTCAATACGTCTTGAACGTTGCCACCATCCGATGATGAGGCCTAATAAGAGTGTGCTTAAAAAAAAGAGTAAGAAAAAAGGAAGGTTGTTCATGGAAGTTCTTTTGTCACTTGTTTACGAAAGCGATCTACAAAACTAAGTGCAAATTCCCGGAAGGAGAGGTGCGTATTGTTCAACAGTGGCATCAGGTCGATCGCATGGGCAATAAGAAGGGCTTGATCCGTCGTGTGTGGTGTTGCATAGGTCGCATTGGCTCTGTATCTGCCTAGCGTGGCAAGGTCATAACGTTTGCCTCCAGAAATTTGAGAATCAAAAATGGAAATGAGTTTTTCTAACAACTCAGGATGCGCACTCACATCTAGAGAGATTTTATCTTGATCGTTGACCCAATCAAGACTACGCCAGACTTCTCCACCAAGTAATGTGTTTGGCCATTGAGTAGCTGGCAAGCGTCGTAGCGCTTCAATCACAGCACGGCAAACAGCGCGATGAGTGGGATGTTTATCAAGAGGATGATGTGTATAAATGACTCGAGGGTGTAGTTGCTGAAGCAGTTCGTAAAGGGCTTCGGCAAGATGATGGCTTTTTGGATCTTGAATTGCTGTAGAAGAAAAATCGAGTTGTGCCACGAAAAGATATTCTCCAAGAGAGCCAGCTCGACGTTGTTCTTCGTGGCGGCATTGTCTCATCTCTTCATTGCTATACGAGGCATAGGCGCCCTGCCTGGGGCTTCCGCTACCAGTAGTGCAGGTGATGCCGGCAAAATGCCTATCACCCTGGTGATAGCATTCTGAAATACCATGAAACGCCATGATCTCAAGATCATCTTGATGTGCTCCAATACCAAGATGAGTGACCTGCGACATTGCTTGAGTAAAAGAGATGCCGCTCGGAATGAAAAGATCCATAGTAATAAAAAAATAACTGTTGCTACCAAAGTCACCAAAGATGTCCGTAGGGAAAGATGGTAGATAGAAGAGTGAAAACAGTATTTAGGTTTTCAGCAAAATGATTTTTACCTGCGCAGGCAGGTCTCGGCTTCCATCTTCTATCTCTTAACTTTTATCCTCTTGCTGCCAAAGGAATGTTGGTAGTTACAGATAGCTGCAAAAAAGCGTCATGGGCATAAAAAAATATTCGGATGAGGAAGTTTTTTCTTAATGGCATCTCTATTCATTTTCCATTAGCATTGATGACTATGCCATTATCAAGTTCACGAGCTCCTCTAACTATTGCGGGTCGTCCCTTCTTTTCACGTCTGATTTTGGGCACTGGAAAATTTTCTTCTTCTGCGCTCATGGCTGAGACTCTTGAAGCCAGTGGTGCGGAAATAGTGACGGTGTCACTGCGTCGTGCTGATCTGAGTGGCAGAAAAGATCCTTTTGCAAACATCTTAGAATTTTTGGATCCCAAAAAATATTTAATTCTCCCCAACACCAGTGGAGCTAATACGGCAGAGGAGGCTGTGCGTCTTGCTCATTTGGCGGTGACAGCAGGGTTGCCTCCTTGGGTAAAATTAGAAATTCATCCCGATGCTCATTATTTACTTCCTGACCCCATCGAGACCTTGTGTGCTACAGAAATATTAGTAAAAGAAGGATTCACCGTGCTTCCTTATATCAATGCTGATCCTGTCCTTGCTAAGAGGTTACAAGATGTGGGAGCTGCAGCTGTGATGCCGCTTGGATCTCCCATTGGATCGAATCGTGGTCTCGAAACGCGTGCCATGATTGAAATTATCGTGTCGCAAGCCTTCGTTCCGGTGATTGTGGATGCGGGTTTAGGCGCTCCCAGTCATGTGGCAGAGGCTTTAGAGTTGGGAGCAGATGCTGTTTTAGTAAATACAGCCATTGCTACTGCGGGCGATCCCATTCGCATGGCACGGGCTTTTCGACTGACTGTGGAAAGTGCTCTGGAGGCCGTTTCAGCTGGTCTTCCTTTAAAAGCAGACCATGCATTGCCAACAAGTCCATTGACAGGGTTTTTGAGGAAATAATTTGACTGTACATTCGGATTAACCCAGATACTTCATGCTGATCGTAGCGAGTACCTGTTGAGCAGAACGGATAAGGCGCCAGGCTACAGACTACGGGCTACAGGTAAAACAAAGTATTCGTTCACCAGAACGGAGAAAAATAAAAAAGTGCTAGAGCATTTTAAAAAATTCTGTAGCCGCGCCTTGTGGTGTCACCCCGAACTTCATCCCCGCGAAGGCGGGGATCGCATCCTCGAGTATCGCTGGCTACACTGCGGGTCTGCGCTCCTCGTTTGACTCGCTTTGTGAAGCTCACCTCGCCCTTGCTGGGCTGCCTAAGGGTAGTCTGCCCAACCGACTCCCGTCGGGCCGTGTTCTGATAATGCACCCAACTACAGAATTTTTTAAAACGCTCTAAAAAAGAAACTCAAAGGACACAAAAAAGTAAGTTTTAGGTGCTCGCTTTTTTAATGGACATTTTCTTGCTGCTTCAACTTCAACTGTGCCCGGTCTTCTGAACGGGGACCATAGCGAGTAGGTTGTTTTCCCGGTCTCGGTATTCGATCATTATAACATATTCGGACTAAACTGTTTTTAGGAAAAAAGAATCTTCTACAAAACCATCCTGAGAGGGTCCAGACTCTATCGTTGGTTCCGAATTGAAAAACTCTTGAGCTGCTCGCATTTTACTTATTTTTTCTTTAATTTGAAAAATATCGATAACTACTCTTTCTGAGGGATCCTGATTCTCTTTTTTTAGAATAACATCCAAAAAAGCTTCAATTTTTTGAGCATCTTCAAAGAGAGATCTTGTTTTAATTGTCCTTCCATCAATAGTCACCGGAATATTATTTTTAAAAGCCAATGCAAACGACTTATAGATGTTGTAAACAAGATCATTTTCAATTGCTTCAGGTGTATTCGATGTATTCATATTAATAGATTCTTAGGCAGCGGCCTTCATTGAGATAGTGTAGCGATTGTTAATATGCTCATGTACTTTATAATAACGTCACGATCATGACGGTTTAGATTAGACAAAGCTTGCATTGCATCTTGAATCGCCTCTGCTGCTTCGATCTCTGCATCGTTTATAGAAGTTCGATCGTCTTGTTTTTCAATTTTTTTCACTTTCGTCCTATGGTCGTTATTAGGATCAGAATAAACTCTTGCTCCGTCGAAGGTACGTGACGTGGTAGAGCTGTGATCTGATTTTCCTTGGCCTGTGGTACCTAATCCTATGTCAATTACTTTTTCCTTATCATAGATACTAATTCCCCCTTCATCGATAGTTCTTCCTCTTGCAGTTGTTCTCGTTCCAGTATAGGTCTTCGTATACTCATTATTTATGATGATGCTTCCATTGCTAATTTCAGTATTGCTGTTTTTTGTGACATTGCCGCTGATATCAGTGGTTTGGCCTCGAGCTCCTGTAGTGGTTCTTGTATAAGCTGTCGATCCATCACTTGTTGGTGTAGCGGTGATTGTTGTGGAGCGCATTGTTTTTCCATTTGGACCAGTTAAGGAAGTAGTGATAGTGGCTGGAGTTGCGGCTCTTTCAGGAATAAATAACGAGTTAATAAAATTTATAGCATCTGTGAACAAAGGGAAAGGGCCTCCAGTCTTGACAGGCGATCCGGGCCGTGCTCTTTGTGCTTGAATATTAAGGTTGATTTTATGCTGTTTTTCATTAATTTTATTTTGGTCATTTTGCTGTTCTAGCTGATGCGCAGCCACAGCTCCAAGATCATTCTCATTTTGTATCTTTTGGTTTAAGGCTCCTGCTAACTCGATCTCCTCTAGAACATTAAAACCACTAGAGCTGGAGCTGGTGTCTGTAGTTGAGGAGGATCCTAGAGGATTCTCGTTCTTACTCCTACCGTAAGGGAAAGCTGTAGTTTTAGAAGCGAGGCCACTCTGTTTTCGAGAAGTGTCACTTATTTTAGGAGCTCCATTAGTATTTTTAAATTTTTGAAAAATCGTAGGAGCTCCTACTACTACTTTGGAGCCTGAGGAAGTAGTATTAGAAGAGGTTGCTACTTCAACAATTATTCCTCCTTCTGACAAAGAGAGTGGGGCTGTTTTCTCTCCCAGAGAAGTTGCACCTTGGAGGCCTTGTTGTGATGGCGTTGGAGCTAGCGATGTGCCTAACTCTTTTTGCAAGATCTGACTAGAACCTTGATCGCCTTCCACTATTTGGGAAAGATATCCCGCTTGCGTTGTTGGATCTTGA
This sequence comes from Chthoniobacterales bacterium, assembly GCA_049314455.1. Taxonomy (GTDB): domain Bacteria; phylum Verrucomicrobiota; class Verrucomicrobiia; order Chthoniobacterales; family UBA6821; genus CAIWMF01. The sequence goes on along the minus strand of JBMOFC010000016.1, from coordinate 10,287 downwards.
CTGGCTGAGACTTCGGTGAGAGGTGCCTGCCCGGGAATAGCGGTATTTGAAGCAACAGAGGACTCAGAATGATCGTTAGAGGCGTTTGTGGAGGAGGCGTGTTCCGCTGGATGCGGAGGAGGAGTAGAGTAAGCTGAACTTGAAGAGGAAGAGACACTCGAGGTTGACATAAGGTGATGAGTTTTAAAATGGCATTAGAGTTGGCGATGTTTTATCGCTTATATTCTTGTTTAAAATTTCTTTTAAGGACTCTGCCTGGATTTTCACATCAGAATATTCCGGACTATCTTTTATTATTAAAATTACTGATTCCAAGGATGCAATGGCTCTTGGATAGTCTTGCATATCAAAATAACATTCAAAAAGATGAATGAGTGGTGAAGGATCTTGCCTATCAAGTCTGAAAGCCTTCGAATATCCATCAATGGACTTCTCGTAGTTTTTGAGCATTTGATAAGAAGCTGCAAAGCCCATCCAACTATTTGGATCTTGGTGGTTATACAAAACCAAAGTCTTAAAAAGCTCAGCTGCTTGTTGATACCTTTCTGCAGAATAAAAAGCATACGCTTTTTTGTAAAGATTCTCTATTTTTTCAGGACTAATATTTGCTAACTCGTAAAGAGGAGTATCTTTATTTTTTAAAAGGTTTTTTGCTTTTTCAATGATTTTCAGAATCTCATCTTGCACTTCAGTTGAAGCAGTATTAGTCATGGCTTTGGTTTTTAGAATACGCCCTTAGAGGATTTTAACGCATTGTGTGAAACGAAAATAAATGGAATTTTTTACCTGCATAGCGAAAATCCAGGGTGCTCGCATAGCAACCTGTATGCCTCGCCTCATGGAGTGTCAAACATATTTCTTCTTCTTTTTATCTTTGCATGAGTGATTATTCGAATCTATAAACACCCATTTGAAATTACTGTGAATAGTGAACGAAAAACGGAACTTAACTCCTGCGACGCAAAAACTACCACGCCCATGATGAAGCAGTATCATGTACTGCGACGGGATCTTCCTCCGGACACCTTGCTTCTTTTTCGTTTAGGGGATTTTTACGAACTTTTTTTTGAAGATGCACTGAAAGCAGCTCCCATCCTCAATGTCGCACTTACCAAGCGTGGAGAGGTACCGATGTGCGGTGTGCCCTATCATGCAGCTCGGGGCTATTTACAAAAGTTACTGGCAGCAGGCAAGCGCGTCGCGCTCTGTGAACAGGTGGGAGAAGTCCAAACGGGAAAGCTTGTACAACGTGAAGTTACGCGAATCTTGAGCCCTGGAACATTAGAAGATGTAGGTTTGGAGGAGGGTCAACATAATTTCACAGCAGCTATTGTGTTGCATCAGAAAAAGCAAGGAGAAAAAGGAGTATCTACTTTTGGACTTTCCTATGTGGATCTGAGTACGGGAGAATTTTTTGTGACAGAGCTTTCCAGTTATGAAGCACTTGTCGATGAAGTGGTACGGGTCGCTCCTGCAGAAATAGTGGCTCCCCGCAAAATAGAAATAGCCTTGCCCGAACTTAAAAACGACCTTCCTTCGACGGAGTTGCTGGATGATTATCTTTTTGATCCGATAGGAGCCCATGAGCTATTACGTACTCATTTTAAACTACAATCTCTCGATGGATTCGGAGCAGAGGAGCTTCCTCTTGGCATGACGGCCGCAGGAGGCTTGCTTCATTACCTCACACGACATCTGCGTCGTGATGTTACTCATCTTTGTTCGCTTCAACCTTATCATCATCATAACTACCTCATTCTAGATGCAGCGACACAAGCCCACTTAGAGCTGGTGAGCTCACGTGCTGGTCGTGAAATGACGCTCTTGGGAGCCTTGGATCGTACGAAGACCCCCATGGGAAGTCGGATGCTGCGCGATTGGATGGTGCGTCCTTTGCGTGATCGTGGTGCTATTTGTGCCCGCCAAGAGGTTATCACGACATTCTTGGACCAAACACTATTGCTTGGCGATCTTCGGGATCAACTCGCGGGCATCCGTGATATGGAACGTGCTCTTTCACGTCTGAGCCAAAATAGCGCCAATGCTCGTGATTTGGCTGCGTTATGTTCTTCGCTCGTTCGTATTCCTAAACTGAAGAAAATAGGGACAGCGCTTTTAGCAGCTCGAAAGTTAGAATTTTTCTTGTTGGAGCAACTCGTGCATCAACTTCATGACTTGGTTCCACTTCGTGAAACATTGGAGCGTGCTCTTGTCGAAGAACCGCCTGCTACCATCAAAGAAGGAGGGATGATTCGTGAAGGTTTTAATGAGGCATTAGATGAATTGTACTCAGCTTCTCGTGAAGGCAAGAACTGGATTGCTGCACTTCAAGAACAAGAAATTCAGAGAACAGGAATTAAGTCGTTGAAAGTCCGTTTCAATGCCGTTTTTGGTTATTTTATCGAGATCACGAATGCGAATTTGACCCATGTCCCTACCGACTACGTTCGCAAGCAGACAACCGCCAATGGAGAACGCTTTGTCACCCCGGCGCTCAAAGAAATGGAAGGGAAAATTCTGGGTGCAGAAGAGCGATCCAAAGCCGTAGAATTAGAAATTTTTCAAGATCTCAGAGCCAAGGTCCTAGAACAACTCAACAAAATTCAAGAAACGGCCTCTGCCGCAGGAACACTCGATGTTTTTTCTGCGCTGGTGGAAACGGCACGGCTTTATGATTACACCTGTCCGGAGATCCAGGAGTCAACGGTTCTCTCTATTACTGATGGACGACATCCGGTGCTTGATCAGCAGTTACGAGAAAAAATATTTGTTCCTAACGATGCTGCACTCGATGGGGAGGGAGACCGAATGGCCATTATCACAGGGCCTAACATGGCAGGTAAATCGACCTATTTAAAACAAATTGCACTGCTCACCATCATGGCACAGATGGGAAGTTATGTGCCTGCTAGAAACATGTGTCTAGGCCTTGTTGATCGACTCTTTACGCGTGTGGGTGCAAGCGATGATCTTTCGCGTGGTCAATCAACTTTCATGGTGGAGATGCATGAGACGGCAAAAATTCTCCACCATGCTACGAGCAAAAGCCTTGTGTTGCTCGATGAGATCGGACGTGGTACATCAACCTTTGATGGACTCTCGCTCGCGTGGAGTGTTGCAGAGCATCTTCATGATGTTACCCGTGCACGCACGATGTTTGCGACACATTATCACGAACTTCCCGACCTTGCCAAAACACGTACTGGGGTTAAGAACCTCAATGTTGCGGTGCGTGAGCGAGATGACTCTATTATTTTTTTACATAAAATTGTTTCTGGTGCTGCTGATAGGAGTTATGGCATTCAGGTGGCGCGCTTAGCAGGACTTCCACAGTCCGTGCTGGAGCGGGCTCAAGAAATCCTTACCAATTTAGAGAAAGCAGAACTCAATACGGAAGGGCGTCCCCAGTTAGCAGCACATGGAATGCCCAGTACGCGTGCTTCTAGAAGGAGTGTGGTAGATGAAGGGCCGACGCTTTTTGATTAAACCACAAAGAACACATAGATGGCACAAAGAGCACAAAAGGGCTTTTTTTATAAAAAATTTTATCTCTGTGTTTTCTTTTTGTATCGCTTCAGCGGCTTTGTGTTCTTTGCGGTTAATTTTTATCTATATAGCGTGTTAAATTGAAAAGGGCACGCCATAAACTTGCTCTTTTTCCTTAGGACTGCGTTTTCAGATCTTGCGTTATCTTCAGATAGCGCTTCGATCTTCAGCCTTATCCTAAGAAAAAATTTCTGCGCTTCTAATGCGCCCTTTTCAATTTAATGCGCTATATTTGCTACGTTGCCAGTTGCAAAAAAAGAATCTATTCGATCTAAAACCTCGTTCCTAATTCTATCGTTGCTCAGTTGCAAGAGAGGGTGGCTTGCTCCTTCAACGAGCTCATAGGTGGCTTGCGGCATTTTTTTTGAAGCGTCTTGCGTGGCAGCTCTAACGACAATCTGGTCATTTTCTGGTACAAGAATCAACGTATTACAGTTTATTTGATTGGTTTGAGAGCGGATGTGCCTACTACTATTAATAGCCTCTTGGAGCCATTTGTTAGAAGGGCCACCCACGATCACTTCTGGTTTCTCTTTGCAGAGCTGATGGATCTGAGCAAGTCGTGGATTATCTGTTTCTTCATCCCAGGTTTTTGGATCAACATCTCCATCTTCTTTCGAATAGGCATATTTATTGGCTGTGGAAGGGCGCTCTTTCATGTGCCAGGAGACATCAAATAAAACTTGCTGTTCAGTAAAGTTCTTTCCATTGCGAGAGAAATTAATTTCAAACATAGGTGCAAGCAACACGACCGAGGTAAAAGGAGAAGCAGTTTCATTTTCTAAATATTCGGCCGCAATGGCTCCTCCTAGGGAGTGAGCTACTAAAAAGAGTGGTCGTCCCGGATTTTCTGCTCTTACCAAATCCACAAAATTTTTAAAATCCTTAGTATAGTCGCTGAAGTGCTCTATATGACTGATCTGGGGGTTAGCATCACTGAGATGAGGAGAGCATCCTTGGCCACGATGGTCATAAGCGTAGATATCATACCCTTTTTGAAAAAGATCATAAAATGTTTCTCCTTCAAAAAACCAAGAGTCTTTGACTCCCTCCAAAAAAATAATGATGCCTGCTGAGCTTTCTCCCACTTCATCCTGAGCATGGAGCATGCGGACCGCACTGAGCATGTAGCATTGATCCCAGCTCGGAAAAGAAAACGTTTTTTGATGGTTTTTTAAAAAATGAATCACTTCCTTTGCATAGTCCTGATAATAATTTTCTTCAGGAATAGCCTGAGAGAAAGAGATCCAGGTAATGCTAAGAAGAAGGGCAACAAAAAAATAGGAACGCATGAGTGTTAACCCGGATATTTCATACTGATCCATTGTGGAGTCAGGGAAGTCAGATGGATGCTGGGTAAGACTCACATGTTCAAAATGCTCGCCTGCCTTATCCCATTAGACTTCGTGGGCTCATTGTTATGATCAGCATTAAATATTTTGGTAAGCTGGATGGCATGAAAAGAAAAAAGTAAGCTAAGAGATAAACTTTGAGCGGCAAGTAAATTTTATGGAAAAATCACGCTGGGGGACATGCTTTCACAACATTTTCAATATCGATAGGTAGTGGCGCCTCCCAACGCTCTTCTTTTCCTTCATAAACAATTTCAAGTGCGGCTGAATGGAGTGCATGGCGTGGAAGCAACAATTTTTTAGCTAGTGCAGAGGTCCATCCTGTACTGACAAATGCGAGGTAGCATTCTTCCGAGGGGCCATAAATTTTGTCGCCGACAACCGAGTGTCCGATGAACGCAAGATGAACGCGGATCTGATGAGTGCGTCCTGTGAGCGGGTAGCAGCGGAGTAATGTCAATGGACCATATTTAGGATGCAAGAATTTTTTTTCAATACGAACGTATGTCTGCGCAGGTGCGCCACTGGTATGGACTCCACGCTTTAACCAAATCTTTGAGTGGATAGCTTCACCAAGGCGTATGATGGGGAGATCGATTGTTTGTTCTTTTTTTTCAACATGGCCGACCACAAGAGCTAGATATTCTTTTCTGATTTTTCCCTGCTCCATTGCCATGGAGCAAAAGCGAGCTGCTTTGTAATTTTTGGCAATGAGCATCAGTCCGCTTGTCTCACGATCGAGTCTATTGATGAGAGAGACTTGTCCCCCTGTCGTTCTTTCATAAGCAAGGAGCTCCTTTAAACGATCCCAGAGGGTGATTGGACCGCCTGGCTTGGTTGGATGAACAAGGAGAAAAGGGGGTTTGTTGATGATGAGGAGATCTTTTGTTTCTGCAATAATCTGGAAGTCTGCTTGATTAGTCATGCGCAATACTAGAGAATCATCGGATCTTTTTTGGATATTACAATGATTATGGAAAAACAGCGAACACTTGCCGGATCAGCTAGCCTTACGGGTTGTGCCTTACATACAGGAGCTCATGTCACCTTGACCCTTCATCCTGCACCAGCAGGTCATGGTTATAAATTTCGTCGTGCCGATTTGCCCGATGAGCCGATGGTCGAGGCAAAGGCGGAGCATGTCAAAACGGTAGAACGCTCCACAACATTAGTGGAAGGGAATGCAAAAATTCATACCGTAGAGCATGTACTTTCGGCACTCTCGGGAATGCGTATCGATAATGCGCTTATTGAAATGAATGCCAATGAACCACCGATTGGAGATGGGAGTGCATTGCCCTATGTAGACCTCATCAAACGCGCTGGAATCGTGGAGCAAGAAGAACTTCGTTCTATTTTTGAAGTGAGTGACCCTGTTCATATGGAATCTAAGAACGGATCGATCATGACTCTTTTTCCCGGTCCTGGATTTCGTATTTCGTGCACTCAAGTTGGACCAGAGGGGCGCTTCACCCAGTATTTGTCGCTTGAGATCACTCCCGAAGTTTATGAAAAGGAGATCGCTCCGGCACGGACTTTTGTTTTTTACGAAGAAGTCAAAGAACTCATGGAGAAAGGCCTTATCAAAGGGGGAAGTCTCGAAAATGCCTTGGTCGTCCGTGGTGATTCTGTCTTGAGCAAGGAGCCGCTTCGTTTTGCAGATGAGTTTGTGCGGCACAAAATTCTCGATATCATTGGTGATCTCGCCTTGGTCGGACGTCCTTTGCAAGGGCACATTGTAGCAGTGCGTCCCGGACATGGGCCCAATACGGAGTTAGCGCGTCTTGTGGCTAAGCGCCATGCAGAGCTTCTCTCCATGGCACCTCATCCTACTACTTCCTCTCTTCCTGTTTTGGACATTGATGAAGTGATGAAGGTGCTTCCACATCGCTATCCTTTCTTAATGGTCGATCGTATTGTCGAATTTGATGGTATGATGAAGGCCATTGGTGTCAAAAACGTGACCATTAATGAACCCTATTTCCAAGGCCATTTTCCAGGGCATCCAGTCATGCCGGGAGTGCTCCAAGTCGAAGCCATGGCTCAAGTGGCAAGCATCATCATGATGCGTAAGACTGAGAATGCTGGAAAGATCGGTTATTTCATGAGTGCCGATGAAGTGAAGTTTAGAAAGCCAGTGGTGCCTGGTGATACTCTTTTTATCCATGCAGAACTTACCCGTGCTCGTAAAAACATGGGTTCTGCGAAATGCCACTGTATGGTGAATGGTGCTGTGGTCTCAGAAGCAATGCTCATGTTTGGGCTTATTTCGAAATAGATGCCATGCCTGACATTCATTCTACAGCAATCATTGATCCTACTGCCGAGATCGGTGAAGGAACCTATATTGGGCCTTACTCCATAATTGGGGCAGGGGTTGTGTTAGGAGAAAATTGTAGAGTGCACCATCATGTGACCTTGACTGGGCCAACCAAGATTGGGCTTCATAATGAATTTTATCCTTACTCTTCGATTGGAGGGCGTACACAAGATCTTAAATACCGTGAAGAGCCGACGTTTTTAGAAATTGGAGATCACAATTGCTTTCGAGAGTTCGTGACTGTGAATCGTGCCACGGCTCCTCACGGAATAACACGTATTGGGCATTATGGAAATTTTTTGGCCTATGCCCATATTGCCCATGATTGCGTCGTTGGAAATCATGTCATCTTTTCTAACAATGGAACCTTGGCTGGACATGTGGTCGTCGAAGATGATGTGGTAATCGGAGGCCTGAGCGCGGTTCATCAATTTTGTCGCATCGGAGCACATGCTATCATCGGTGGATGCACCAAGATTGTTCAAGATGTCCCGAGCTTCATGATTGCTGATGGCAATCCTGCAGAGGTCCGTGGAGTCAACCAGATCGGCTTGGAGCGTCATGGGATGAGCACTTCAGAGATTCGAGATCTTCGCGATGCTTATAAAATCATCTATCGCGGTTCACTCAATACCGCTCAGGCAGTCGAGGCCCTTCAAGAAAAATATCCAGAGTCATCTTTGGTGCAGCAGCTGATCGCTTTTATTACTTGTAGCAAACGTGGGATTGTTCGATAAAACTGGCTGTAGGCTCTAGAATGCTAGGATCCAAGCACTCGCAGTCCTTCTTTTTTTGCAAGTATTCTTTGCTTTTGATCAAAGCTAATAAAGGTTGTGGCATCGATATGAATAGCAGTAGCGATGTGGAGTACATCGAGGGTGTAATATCCATGAGTGAACGCATGCTTTGCGCTGAGTCGCTCTGCGAGACTGTGTACATCAGCCCAATGGACTGCAGGAATAATAAAAGTGCCGCTGGCAAGATTTTCATCTAACTTGGTCAGCATGTCATCAGCAATGGTCTTTGAAAATCCTTGTGTGCGATCATTGGAAAATCGGAATGCTTGAAGACGTACTGATTAACGAAACTCAAAGAGGATGAGTGAAGAGAGAGAAATTGGGTTTTTTATCGTTTTAGCCAATGACCATGCATTAGAGGAAGTGTCTTGTAGACGATATAGTGCACACAAGAAAGAGGTGTCAGCGAAGAAGCTCATATCACGCTTCTCCTAATTCCCAAGCCCTCATCTCCTCAACTTCTTTCATGCTTAAGACTCGGTGATTACCCCAATATTTTTTTGTTTGTGCTCTAAAATCAGGCATCTTGAATGGTTTTTTTCTGGAGTAGGGGGCGGTGTGAGCTGTGCTAAAAGAACCCCACGGCGTGTGATGTTAACGACTTGTCCATTATCAATCCAAGCGGAGACACGGCGAAATTGATTTCGTAAATCAGCTGCGGTAGCGGTTTCGATAGTCGGAACAGTTTTCATGATAGAAAAATCTATCATAACGTATTCTTCTTGGTAATAGTCTCCCGTTTGCGTTGTTGGAATTGTGTGCGAGGTTGATCGGAACATCAATTTTTGTCATCCCCCCATGAAAATCGTTATCGCACGTCGCACTCTTGTTTACATAGGCACCCTAGCCCTGACTCTTTTTTTCTCAGGATGTGCCAATGATCTCATGATGCATTCACAGAGTTCTTCTGGCTTAGCCAGCTACGGGATCCGGCGAGAAACCTATGAGCGGATCACCCTAGGCCAGGAACTGAGTTACAATGACATCATGGAGTTGGAAGCATGTCATGTTCCTCAAGAGACAATCAATTACCTCTATACCGAGCAAAATAATTATTATTTTAGGCATCGGAATCATGCCCCCCATCACCACTGGCCTCGAGCAGGATTTCAAGAAAATGTGAGTCAGGTCAGCACAAGAAATGATGTTTCTTCTCACCAAACCTTTTCTATGGATAAAGAGTTCGATCGTGTAAATGGGAGTGGCGTGAGTGCATCAAAGCATCATTCCTTGTTTGCTACTCGTGAGTTTGAAAAAGCTACTAATAATGCTGAAGCTTCTTTTAAAAAATTCGCAACCCAAGAAAGGGCGAGAGATTTTGAGTCCCACGCTACCAAAATGTCAGAACGCTGTGGAAAAATAAATATAGCTGCGACCGTAAGCACTTTTTCTCATGAAGGCCATGAAACTGTAAGGGCGTTAGATTCCGAGATTGCACACGCCATAGACGATCGTAATAACAAGGCAAAACAAGAATCTTCCTTAGGTTCTTTTGAAAAAAATAGAGCAGAGAAAAATATTTCTCAAAAAACTAGTGGTGATGCGCATGATGTTGAGAAAAAAATTCACTCCAAGCTTAAGTCGATTTTTTAATTCATCTATTTTCGTCTCTAGTAACGTCCCATTGGTAGTTGCCTGTTTGCTTAGGAATAATTTTGAGTTGCGCAAAATACCATAACCGGATAGCTCTCTTCGGATGAAGCGTTCTTTTTCTCTGCTCTCTTCGGTTATTCTTTGTCTCCTTGGTGTAATGGCGCCTGTTTTTCTTTCGAGTTGCGCTCAGGGGCCAACGGTCGATCCGCAAGTGACCGCTACCGTTACCGCAGACCATGTTCCTTCTGAGACACGTGATAAGATGATTCATGGTCAGCATTTGGATTATAACGATATTTTAAATCTGGTGAAGAGCCGGGTTCCTTCCTATATCATCGTTGGTTATTTGCGGAGTACGGAAGCCGTTTACAATTTTACCTATGCACAGCTTCGGCACTTGAGAGCCATGGGAGCTACTCCACAGGTGTTAAATTATTTGAGTGAGACCCAAGGATTTTACGGGAACAACAAAACTCCTTCCCACGGCTTCAAGATTCCAAAATATATTCGCGCTAATTCTATGTTGAATCAGGATAAACAACCTTTCTTCTACAATGAACCGATTGTTGATGATTGGTATGATTCGGTGTATGAGGAGTCGTGTTACTCTCCGTTTTCGTTTAACTAGCCAAACCATGTCGAAAACTCTACTGAGGCAGCGAAGAGCGTCGTCGCTGCG
>JBMOFC010000015.1:0-36083 GCA_049314455.1 Chthoniobacterales bacterium | reverse complement strand
CGACTCCCGTCAGGTCGTGTTCTGACAATGCACCCAACTACAGAATTTTTTAAAATGCTCTAATTTACGAAGCTTACCAGACTTCACCGCACGGTGAATAGCAGAATGATTCCTCATGTTAGAAATAATCACTTCATCATAACCTTCATGCAACAAATCCTGCTTTAAGGCGCCCTTCATTTCATTAAATGCAACAAATCTTAAGATAAGAGCTCAAAGATTCAACAAAAGATGAAATAAGAAGTTTAAACTCTCGAAAGAGCATTAGGACTTACAAAAATATTCCGCTCGCGAAAAGCAGCAGGGCTGTCCATTAAGTAGAGCATCCGAAGATTGTGTGTTTTTGCAGCAAAGAAGGGGACTTTCAAAAACCGTTCCTCTTTGATACACCAACGTGGCAGCAGCCAACGATAACGACGGCAGCAATCATCTGCCACAGCGGCCAAGTAAGAATCATAATAGGGAGAAATTTTTTCAGGCTCCTCATCGATTGCAGCCTTATGAGGCTCGGGATAAAAGCCATCTAAAAAATCAGCAAGGCAATGGCCGAATTCATGTCCCTCATTCGTTCGCTGGGCTACTTCCGAAAGTGATGCTATTCTAGACGCTTTCATTGTCTTAAAGAGGCTGATGCAGCTAATATTTCTTGCATAATTTCCTCAATAAAAAATTTTGTTTTAACAGCAATACGCTCTTGAGGATAATAATTTTCGATAATCTTAAAAATTTCTTCTGCTGTTTGCAATTGGAGATGAGTAATCAATGCCGTGACATCTTTTTTATCCCCATCGGTTCCATAGCCACTATCGCGAGCGGCCAGGGATTTCATTGCAAGTAAATATGAGGCTGTAGGTCGCATGATGCGCAGATGAGAAAATTGAGGAAGCCCTTCACTGGTAAAATCTGCAACTGAAGAAACAAACCCTTTTACACCATCATTGAGCCAGTGCTCTGGAAGATGATGGGTTTCACTCATTTTTTTTGCAGCATCACGAAACAATTCAGATGGTTGAAAAATAGCATCGACATCACGTGTCATTTCACGCGCATCAAATGCCAACAACATTGCCGTTCCACCGAAAATACAAATCTCTCCTTGCGCTCCGTGTTCCTTGAAATAATCAGAAAGCCCTTCAAGCGCTTTAAGAATCGTTTCCTTATTTAATTTGTACTCAGGCGTAAGATGTTTTTCTGAAGACATACATTAATTGTTATATTGAACCAATTCCACTGCAAGCCTGACTGCGGCCAAATAGCTATCAGAGCGAGCAATCCCCTTTCCTGCGATTTCATAGGCCGTTCCATGATCAGGACTGGTGCGTACAAAAGGAAGGCCAAGCGTCACATTCACTCCTTTGTGAAAGGCATGGAGCTTGAGCGGAATTAAACCTTGATCGTGATACATGCAAAGAACGGCATCATAGGCTCCTATCGAGGCTTGCCAAAAAACGGTATCAGGGCTCATCGGTCCAACAATTGTTGACTCAGGAGAAGCTTGAACGAGTATAGCAACTGCCGGAGTAATGATTTTTTCCTCTTCATCACCAAGGTCACCTCGTTCTCCAGCATGAGGATTAAGTCCTGCAACAGCGACACGAGGATTTCTAATACCACGGCGTTTTAAAAACTCAATGAGAAGTGTCCCAACACGAATAATTTCTTCTGTGTTCAACATGCCTGCAACTTCACACAAGGGAACATGTGCCGTCACTAAAGCTACTGTTATTTTTCCTCCTGTGAGGAGCATGGCAAAATTTTCAACTCCAGCACGTGCTGCAAAAAACTCAGTCTGACCTGGAAAAGAAAATCCTTCTGCATGGAGATGATGCTTATTCACAGGACCTGTCACCACCGCGGCTAGTTCACCGGCCACACATTGTCGAGCAGCCTCTTCTAAGACATTAATGGCTTCACGAGAGGTTACGCGTGTGGGGTGTCCGAGAGTTAGCGCTTCTGGGTTTCCAATAATTTTCAGCGTACAACCACAAAGCAGGGCTGGCTCTGCTTTTAGGCGCTGAAGTGTGGCAGCCAGAATCTCAGGCCCGACACCAGCCCGGTCACCAGTGGTAAGGCCAATGATGCCATCGCTACGCGTTGGCAGTCGCCAGTTATCGGCTGTCGGTTGTCGGCTATATTCAACTCGTTGGTTCATCAGAAAAGTTTTTAAATTTTAATAATCGTCTATTTAAATTACGAAACAGAATGCGACTACGAGACCTCTTTCAACATTCGCTGAGGCTGACGAAGGGCAAGGAGTCAGCGGCATACAGCGAAGGAGCGTACCTAAGGTACCAGTGTGGAGCAATCCCCGCCTTCGCGGAAATAACATGCCGCCACGACGCAGCCCTTCGCTGCATCAGTAGAATTTTCAAAGAGGTCTATAAAATCTTAATATAAGCCTTATCGCGCAGTCCCTTGAGCCACCTATCCTGCGCTTTCAGCATCTCTGCTTCTATCAAATGACGCTCAATTTCCTGCTGGACCTCTTGCAGCGGCTTGGTAGAAGCATTTTTCACGGCTTCGACCATCAAAATATAATAAGCATTATCAAGTTTAATAACAGGACTTACTTCTCCTGCTTTCATTGAAAAAGCAGCCTGTGAGAGGGTTTCATTGAGTGTCTTGCGTTCTACCCAGCCAAAATCACCACCCGAATCTTGTGTGGAATCTTCGGAATACATTTGTGCCATACGATCAAATTCCGCTCCTGCTGCAATTTTCTGGCGCACTTCCTCTGCCATTCCTTGTTTTGAAATTTTTGTCACTGTTCCTGTATTATCACCTTCATGCAAGACAATCATCCGTAATTTCACTTGCTCTGGAGTCGTATAAGCAGCTCGATTTTGCTCATAGAAAGCCCGAATTTTCACAGGAGAGATCACATAATTATCCTTCACCTTAGAACTACGCATTGCACTCACGATAATTTTGTCTTTTTGAATCTGACGAAAGCGAGCAAGCGAGTACCCTTGACTTTGAAGCGTCTTAATAAAAACAGTACGATCTCCTCCAAATTCATCACGAATAATTTTTGCCACAGAATCATCGATGACATATTCAGGAATCGTAAATTCTTTTTTCTTATACTCCTGAAGAATCAAAGACCGATTGATAAGATCGTTGATAGCGGATTGACGCAGCTCTTTAATCCTGGCTGCAAGTTGATCTCCTTCCAATGTTTCAGCGGCAGCTTTTTCTTGTGCAGCAACCAGATCTCGAACTTGAGAAAAAGTAATGACCTCATTATTAACAATAGCAGCCATCCCATTAATGATCTCTTCTTCGGCACAGACCGTGTTACAAAAAAGAGACCCAAGCAGAACTAGAAGTAAAAACGAACGCCAAAAATTCATGGAATAAAAACGAACAGTGATCTTACATAGGCTACCTAAAGAGTGCCATCACTTTTCATCAGGATACTCAACGCAACCCTTCCAAGAATCCTAAAATTTCCTTCAGCTTTGCTTCGGATTTCATGCTCGTTAAGCGCGGAAACTGATGGCCTAGCAAGATAAAATCGCCACCTCGGGTTAGCATCAGCTTTGGACCACGTGTTTCGACCTTGGTCACTCCATGTTCGGAAGCTACGCGCCGAATGTGTTCCACAAGCAAAAGATTTTTGACCGGCGGAGGCAATGGCCCAAAACGATCACGCCACGCTTTTTCTAATTCTCGGAGAGTCTCTCGATCTGGAGCTGCTGCAAGATGACGATAAGCATCAATTCTTAATATTGACTCAGAAAGATACTCATCAGAAAGAAAAGCAGGTAGCTGCTGCTGCACAAATTTTTTCCGCAGCTCTTTTTCTTTTTGTTTGTGTTGATCGCACGCCACAACCCAGGCAGAAGAAGAAAAAGCTACAAAATCGAGTACAAGCGTCACCTCTTTGGCTTGTGACAAAGCTTCCGACTTTTCGCCTTGGAGTTGTGCAACAGCTTGATGAAGCATCTTGCAATAAAAATCAAAACCAACCGCCGTAATATGACCACTCTGAGCGGTTCCCAAGAGATTACCAGCACCACGAATTTCTAGATCACGCATGGCAATTTTAAAACCAGCGCCTAGATCAGAATATTGTTTAATAGCCTGAACACGACGACGTGCTTCTCCCTCAAGCATCAGACTCCGTGGTAACAGGAGATAGGCATAGGCTTTATGCTGACTGCGACCCACACGACCCCGTAATTGATAGAGATCAGCAAGTCCAAAGCGATCGGCGCGATCAATAATGATCGTATTGGCATTAGGAATGTCCAACCCGCTCTCAATGATGGTCGTGGAAACAAGAATATCAAGATTTCCAGCCACAAAACAGCTCATGATTTCTTCGAGCTCTTTTTCCTTCATCTGCCCGTGACCCCAGGCAATACGAGCTTTGGGAAGCAGCTCTTGCAATCTGCAAGCAACTTTTTCAATAGTTGCAACACGATTGTGCAAAAAATAAACCTGTCCACCACGTGCAAGTTCCCGCTCTGCAGCTTCGCGAATGAGACGCTCATCGTAGCCTGCAATCAGTGTTTCTACGGATTGACGATCGGCAGGAGCTGTTTCTAGCAATGACATTTTACGTGCTCCCATGAGTGAAAGGTAGAGCGTTCGTGGAATCGGCGTAGCAGAAAGCGTGAGCATATCGACCAGACGAAAACGATCTTTAAAGGCTTCCTTATGTTTTACCCCAAAGCGTTGTTCTTCATCCACAATGACGAGCCCTAAATTTTTAAAAATAATATCAGATGAAAAAAGACGATGTGTCCCTACGACCAAATCCACAGAACCTGCCGCAAGACCTTTTGCTACCTTGCGTTGCTCTGCAGCAGTGCGATAACGACTCATGAGATCAATAGAAACGGGATAGGCACTCATCCGTTCACGTAGTGTCTCATAGTGCTGTTGTGCAAGCACGGTGGTGGGCGCCAAAAAAACAACTTGTTTTCCATCCATCACCGCCTTGAATGCAGCCCTTAGGGCAACTTCTGTTTTTCCAAAACCAACATCACCGCACAACAAGCGATCCATCGGTTGAGGTGATTCCATGTCTTGTTTGATTTCTGCAATAGCACGCAACTGGTCTGGTGTCTCGCGATAAGGAAAACTCCTCTCCAGTTCCCTCTGCCATGGGGTATCTGGAGCAAAAGCATGGCCCACGTGAATTTCACGCTCCGCTTGAAGTTTGAGTAGCTTTCCAGCATAGAGAAAAATGGATTTTTCTGCTGCAGCACGTGCCTTATGCCACTGTTCATTGTTCAGCGAGGAGAGGCTTGGAATAGCCTTCCCCACCCCAACATAGCGAGATACCTTCCACGCGTTTTCAAGCGGCACAAAGAGCCGCGCCTCATCTTCAAATTCTAATACCAAGACCTCAGAGGAAGTTCCATCTGCAGCAGGCAACAGCTGTATTCCTTGATAGCGCCCAATACCATAATCGGTATGCACCACAAAATCTCCTTCCAAGAATTCTGTAAAATCAAGTGCGGAGCGAACACTCCGGGCTTCTTCATGGCGACGGTGAAAACGACGCCACTGTTGACGAGCAGAACGTCCAAAAATTTCTGCATCAGAAAGCATGACCATACTTGCTTCTGGAAAAGAAAAGCCACGCGTGAGTTCGCCAAGACGTAATGAGACAAGTTTCTCTGAAGTATCAGAATTCTCTTTTTTTAGAAACTCTGAAAATCGCTCCTCTTCGCCTTCCGTACTACTAAACAAGACTACATCATACGTTGCCTGATGCCATACTTGGAGTTGTTTAAAAAATTCCTGGCGCCGTGCTTCCTGCATCACAAAATCACCAACACCAAAAGAGGCAAAAGGAACAGGATGACACGTTACTTCATAGCTCGTTTGCAAACTACTACTCATCGTTGGGGGATGTTCTATTCCCTCGACTATACGAATCTTGGTTGCAGAAATTTCTGCAACAAGTTTTTCTTCTTCCTCTTGAAATCCATCTCCCAAAATCAGCACCAAATCTTCTTTGCTGATTAAATTACAAAAAGAAACTGTTCCTTTCTCAATTTCAGCAGCTTGAACCTCACACGATTTTTGTTCCTGCAGCGAGCGTTGGGAATCAGGATCAAACGTACGAATCGAAACAATCTCCGTTTCATCAAATTCTAAACGATAAGGAAAGTTACTTTGCCACGGAAAGAGATCCAGAATTCCTCCTCGAAGAGCCAATTCCCCACGCGACCCAACTTGGGAGGTGCGCGCAAAACCGAGTTCGTAGAGTCGATCTACGATCTGAGTAGGAGAAGCCTTTTGTCCCAGCTCTAACCTCCAGAGACCCTGCTGAAGTTCTTGTACAGCAGGAACCATTTGCTTCAATACACGTCCCGTAAGAACTGTTGTCAGTATTTCTCCTTGAGCTAATCTTCCCAAAATAGCTAATCGCTCCGACAAGAGCTCTGGATCAGGAAGACCCAATCCTTCATGAGACATCTCAAGATCGGGAAAGAAAAGAGTCGAAGGCAACCAAGAGTGTAATTCTTGAAAGTGGTACTCTTGACTTTTAATCCCAGCACACACAATCCAAATGGGTCGCGCTTTTTTGTGTGCATGAATGATTGTTGCACACAGAAAAGACCAAGCAGCTTCGGTCGCCTGCGTCAACACAACTTCTTCTCCAGCATTGGAGGAATCGAGCTTCTTAAGCAGCAACGCTAATGAAGGAGCACGAAGAGCTTTGGAGAAAAGATCATGATGAGAAGAACTCTCGATCATAAGGATTCATATTTTTTTGCAAGCTCTAGAGAGTGATGAAAATCAGGCAGCCTCCTCCCCTCTAAACTTTGGACTGGCATCACACCGAGGCGTGAATTGGTCAACGCCATAGCTCGAACATTCATCAAATCAGAACGAGTAAGGTCACACTCCAGCAGCTCAGGAAACTGTTGCCGCACCCAATGAAGAACCACTCCATCGCGTGCTCCACGTGTACAAGGAGGAGTGATCATCTGAATCTTGTGATTTTTTTTTATCCAAAGAATCACATTGGCCATTGCTCCAGAAATCAAATAATCCTCTGCATTAAAAACTAACCCTTCTGAAGCACCTCCGCGCTGCGCTTCCTTTAAGGCACAAATATGATCCCAGTAATTTCCGTTTTTTAGCCCCCAGTATTCATTTCCAAGATGCTTTTGAAGGGAAACAAGAGTCACTCCTTGCTCGATCTCTGAAACTGATGGAAACGTAATCTCTTCCCAAAAAGCGAAGAGTCGTGGCTGCGTGATAGGAGCACCTAGAGAGCCATCTCCAGCAGTGAGGAAGATACGCACCACGCCATCTGGGAATGGTGTTGTTTTTAAAAAAAGAGAAGCTCCCTGACGCCAGGCGGTATCAAAACCAAAATGATGTTGTATGGCAAGCTGCGCGAGTCGATCCAAATGATCTTCCGCAAAAAAAATGCGACCATGACGAACAGCAACTGTTTCAAAAAGGTGCTGACCGTAGCGAAAGCCACGATCACTTAAAGGAACCCCGTAAAGGCACGGCTGCATCGTATTCTCTTGAAGTATCCATGAGGCATGAGGAAATAATGATTGTTTTTCTAAACCAAAGATGAGCTCCATAATGCTTTAAATAAAAAGAACCTAACGCACTCCTCCGA
Organism: Chthoniobacterales bacterium; assembly: GCA_049314455.1. Taxonomy (GTDB): domain Bacteria; phylum Verrucomicrobiota; class Verrucomicrobiia; order Chthoniobacterales; family UBA6821; genus CAIWMF01. The sequence continues at coordinate 28,477 of JBMOFC010000015.1, read as the reverse complement.
ATCGACGTTCCCGCTTCTTGTAATCTTCAATTGCCTCTAAAAGATCTTTCTTTTTGAAATCAGGCCACAATGTTTCAGTAATATAGAACTCTGCATAACTCAGTTGCCAGAGCAGAAAATTAGAAATGCGATATTCTCCTGATGTCCTCACAAACAAGTCTGGATCAGGCATGCCTGTTGTATAGAGGTGTTGTGAAAAAAACTCTTCTGTAATCTGCTCGGAAATTATTTTCCCATGAGCAGCCTTGTCCACAACTGCTTTCACAGCATCGATGATTTCGTTACGCGCTCCATAATTGAGAGCTAAGGTGAGCGTGAGTTTTTTATTATGAGCCGTCGCTCTCATTGCTTTTTCCAAGCGTTGTTGCACCGTTAAAGGTAACTCTGCTAAACGACCGATGGCATTAAAACGAATTCCATTTTTATTCATCTCCTCAATTTTATTACCAAGGTATTGCTCCAGTAAAAGCATAAGCCCTTGGACCTCCAACTTCGGCCTTTTCCAATTTTCAGAAGAAAAAGCATAAAGCGTTAAGTATTCCACACCCGCTTCCAAGCAGGCATCAAGACATTCTTGAACTGATTGCGCTCCTTGCTCATGCCCCTTAAGACGTGCCCAGCCTCGTTCCTGAGCCCAACGACCATTTCCGTCCATAATGATAGCAATGTGACGTGGAAGAGATCGCAACACATTCATGATTCTTTGATCTGTTTTCATGATCTTCTATAATCTGTCATTCTTTTCACCCTATGAAAGATCCGAAGATCTATTTTATTCATTCCAGTCAGCAAGAAGATTGCTCATACCATGTTGAATCGTTAAAACTTCTTCTATTTTTTTTGTCCACCACGTTTTCAGTTCGTTGCTCGCACGCTTACTTTTTTCATTCAGAATTCTAGTAATATCTTCACAACTAGAAAGCGCTCTGCTCGCTTCTACTATAGCATTGTTCCAAGAAGCTGCCACATCCGTGTTAGAACTTGTTACAGATTCTTCTGCGAGCTCATGAGCAATGTCTTTTTGTTTATAGATTTCAAAAAGCAATGCTCGAGCTTCCCAGGATTCTCGAACATCTAAAGCATCTTGATTGAAACCTTCATTCTGATTTAGTGAGCTAATAACATCGTAAGCTTTTCTAATAGCCTCATCCCATGAAGAAACGATTTCCTCGAGAATCGTGGCCTGATCAGCGTATTTTGCTACTTCATATGCTTCCTTGACAGCAACGACTACAGGATACTCTTCTAGTTATACATCGCTATTCTTGATGAGCTCGCGGAGTTGATGAGCTCGCGGAGTTGATGAGCTCGCGGAGTTGATGAAGAAAAAAAGAGTAATTATAATTATCACCAATGGCTTCTTGAATTTGTTCTTCAGAAGAAAAAAAATAAGATTTCAGTCCCCACGCTCCTTCTAATTCATCAATAATAGTCATGATGTTTTGCTCAGGTACTAGCAATGGCGATTGTTCAGAAAAAAGTTGATCCGTCGCTTTTAAAGAAAGCTCAGGCGAACTTATTTCTTTTTTTTCAAAAGTGAGAGCTCTCGCATGTTGTTCACAATATTTTTCAAGATCTTGCTCCCATTCTTTAGGAATCAAAAAAACCCATTGATCGTTAACTTCATACCAAGAACCATTCTTTTTTATAAAAACATAAGTATGCCCCTTAGTTGATACATTCACTACCTTTGCTTCATAAACGTTAGAATTTTTTTCCACACAGGGAAGAGTAATTGCATCTAAGATATGAGTGCTAGAATTGATACTAGTAATGACTAAAACAGCAGGTAATGGTTCTACAACGAGAAGATTTTTTTGCTGTAGTACCTCCATGATGCGTTCTTGTACAGAAAGTAGTGGAGTAGAAACTTTGGTTAGAGCAGCCTGAGCAGAGTTAGTACTATTCCTTATCAGCGGGCTTACATAAGGTGGCACAGATTCGTGAAGTTTTTCTGTTCGTAAAGAAAGAAACTGTTGAGAATGATAAATTTTTTTGTTATTCCCGTGAGAAGGGGCTAGATAAATCGGTTTTACTCCCAATTGATGAAGAAGGACTAAAAAATATTTTACGGGAAATCCAGTTTTTCTATATCCTGTTTGCAGTTGAACTGAGCCTATGCCTGATCGCGTATTCCAACTATACCAAAGATCACTAGCGAGCTCATGAGCAACTTCCCGATAGAGTTTTTGACAATCAGCCTCCGTATTGAGCTCCTGGTTCATAAGATTAAGAAGTGAAGGCATCCTTGTCATAAGAGCTTCGTTAAGCGCTCTCCGTTCTGTAGAACTTCTTTTTTGAAATACTATTTTTAAAACTTCTGTGATTTGCTGAAGCGCTGCGTTTAAATAACACGTATCATGATGATTAGACAGCCCTGTGAAACCATGACGCTTCGTTAATAGTGCATCAGGAGAAATAGTTTTGGAACTCAACTTTGGCTCTAGAAATGTTTCCCATTGATTGCACCAGGATCGGTAGTATTGTCCAAAAAGTTTTCCAATGGTCGTGAAAGGAGGAAAATCATCACTGATCACTTTTTTTCCTTCAAGAAAAGAAGGAGAAACAACATCTACTTGATGTGGTTCGGCAGCGGTGCTATCAATCTTCTCTCTTGCCTCTTGCATACTGCTAGAAGCTGAAACACCTTGCCTAACAGCCTCCATTTCCCAATGAATGGGAGAGTCGCCCTCTTTCTCCCCTATTGGTAGAATGTTGTTATTAACACCAATTAATGGAGCTTTCTCGTGAGGATTAATTACAGAAGATAGATTCATTGTGGCTTAGATATTGGTATTAAATTTTGGGCTCAAGCAAGGTAATCATTCATAACTGTGACACATTTATAGTTTGTAGATTAACAACTATGATGTTTTAAAATGTAATGCTCCCCACTTTCCCTGAACGATGAGGCCCTTTTTCTGAAGCCCTAAATTGACAAAGAGACCTTCTATTTCTTCTACTTCGCATGCAAGAATCCCTGAGAGGATAAAATGAGCATGCCCTTGAGAAGTCATTGCCTTCACTATTTTGGGAGCAGCAGCACTTAAAACTGAGGAATAAATATTAGCAGCAATCAGATTCCACTTTCCTGGAATTTTCCACTTTAGCAAATCAGCATGCTGCCACTGCGTTTTTAAAAGTTGATTCGTCTTGGCATTGGCACGTGCCACCTTCACACAGCGCTCATCGAAATCGATCCCAAGAATTTTGTGAGCACCAAGCAATTCAGCTGCTAGCGCTAAAATTCCCGAGCCTGTGCCAAGATCAAGACACGACCATTTCTTTTGTGGAAGCTCGCGAGCAATACCAGTCAGCATCCGAAGACAACTGCGTGTCGTGGCATGCTCTCCTGTCCCAAAAGCCATCTCTGCTGGAATCAGCAAAGGATAGCCCTGTTTCTTTTTACGATCTTCCAAAAATAATTGAGGATCATTGTGCAGGCGCAATCCACCTGCGATACAGAGTGGCTTCTGACGCTTGATTTCAGGAGGCTTCCAGGTGGCTATTCGAAAAGGACGCACAGAACCACGAAAGAGTTTTACAAGGCGTTTGGAGATTACTTGATTCGTATAAACCTGTAATCGTAGGGTGCGTGAGGCAGGAAAAGCAGTAATGACAAGATTTTCAGGACCTACAAAATGAAGACGCTCTACCCAAGTATCTTCGTGTTTTTTAGAGGTCAGTCTCGTCCAAAGATGCGTAATGGACATAGAAGGATGGGCAACAATAAGAAGATGAAAATGTTATAAAAAAAGCCCATCTCATCGAGAAGATCACTTCTTTGAGATGGGCCTAAAAAGGCGCTTTTCAAATAGAAAGGCCTATGACTGGCACTTAATCACCAACATTGATTGTAATTGTTGAATCAGTAGCTTTGTCTTTATCTGTACTAAAAGCAGAAACGGTTGTCATTCCTTTTTTAAGAGCAGAAAGCAAGATGGTCTGAGTTGTGCAATCACCTCGATCCTCATAATACTTAGTAGTAACTCCTATCCTGTTCATAATAAGAATACCTTTGTCACTAAATTCAAAATTAGCCCATGTAGTTTTGACGTTATTCTCGCCTTCGGCAGGCTTAAAAGTAGTATCGAATGAAGTATCGAATGAAAGTTCTACTAGCTCATCGTTAGATTTACTGAGAGTGACGATCTTGCCATTTTCAAGGTTCATATTGACCTTTTTGATTTCACTTGCAAAAAGAGCAGTTGAAGTTAAGGCAATAGCTAAAAGTGCTAATGTTATTTTCATATTATGAGTTTGTTAGTTTGTTAGTTTTTAAAGTAATTATGGACATTGAGAGTAGCATCGTGTTCAAAAATTGTTTGAAAATGAATCCTCTATCCAGAGTGTCTGCTCACGACCTGGACCAACACTCACAATCCAAAGTTTTGATCCTGTAAGCTCTGCAATCATCTCTAAATAGCGACGTGCGTTGAGAGGAAGATCGCTGTATTTTTTACACTCACTCGTTGAGGTCATCCAGCCTGGCATAGTTTTATAAATAGGCTTACAGCGAGCCAGCTCTTCCGCATCAGTTGGAGGTATAATCATTGTTTTTCCACGACCATCGATACGATAGCCTATGCAAATGCAAATCTCTTGAACGCTATCTAATCCATCAACGTTCGTGATAGCAAGACGATCGACTCCATTGACCATGGTGGCGTAATGCGTTGCAACCGCATCAAACCATCCGCAGCGACGCGCACGTCCTGTTGTTGATCCAAACTCGCGCCCCATGTTATGCAGCATCTCGCTCACTCTTGCATCTTCTGTCGGAAAAGGTCCTTCGCCAACACGTGTTGTATAGGCTTTCATGACTCCCACCACTGAATCGATACGATTAGGAGGAACCCCTGACCCTGTACAAGCACCACCGGAAGTCGTATTCGAACTGGTGACAAAGGGATAAGTGCCATGGTCTAAATCGAGGAATGTTCCTTGAGCTCCTTCAAAAAGGATCTTCTTTTTTTGGGTCACAGCTTCATGCAAATAGGCAACTGTATTGGTTACGAAAGGCTTTAGCAGCGCTGCGGCCACCTTATATTCCTTCAAAACTTTTGCAAAGGAGAGTGGTTTTTCACCAAAACTTTTCAGCACAAGATTATTTTCTTTGATACGAAGGCGTAGTTTTTTTTCAAAAACTTCAGGTCTCATTAAATCTGCTAACCGCATTCCAACACGTGCTGCTTTATCACCGTAAGCAGGACCAATACCGCGTTTGGTCGTACCAATTTTATTTTTCCCCTTCATGCGCTCGCGAGCCTCATCCAACGCACGGTGATAGGGCATAACGAGATGAGCGCTTTCACTCACCAGAAGATTTTTCCCATTAACTTTAATGCGTTGAGCACGCAATCCTTCGATTTCTCCTACTAGGGCAATCGGGTCAATGACCACACCATTACCAATCACACAAACTTTTCCAGAGCGCAAAATACCAGAGGGAATGAGATGCAAAATATACTTTTTGTCACCATTGACAATGGTATGCCCTGCATTGTTCCCACCTTGGCTGCGAACCACGATATCGACATCTTCTGTCAGGACATCAATAATTTTTCCTTTTCCTTCATCTCCCCATTGAGAGCCGATTAAGATTGTATTCATGTGAGAATGTTTAGGGGATGAAAGCCGCTATGCGGCTGTTGAAGTTAAAAGTTGAAGTTGAAGCAGCAGTAGAGTTACGGGTTATAAAAAAATGCCTCAGAAATTCGCTGGTGCGGATAAGGAGCAAGAAGTGACGGCGCACAGATGAGGAGTGTATATCGAAATACTCGACGAGGCGAGCACCGGCACGACACAGCTCCTTGCCGCAGCAGTAGAATTTATGAGGCATTTTTACCATTCGATAATAGAAGCCGCCCATGTCAATCCCCCTCCAAAGACAACCAGCAAAATGAGATCTCCCTGTTTAAAATTTCTTGTGCGTGCTGCTTCATCGAGGGCAATCGCAACAGCAGCTGCAGAAGTATTACCATAGCGATCGAGATTGAGATGAAATTTATCAAGTGAAACATGAAGACGATCAGCTATGGTTTCAATGATTCGTAAATTAGCCTGGTGTGGGATAATACAAGTAATCTCATCAATCGTGACCCCAGCCTGCTTAAGAGCTTGCTCTGAAGAGCTCACCATTGCTTTGACTGCATGTTTGTAGGTTTCTCGCCCATTCATGCGTATAGTGGCCAACTTTTCTGAAATATTTTCTGAGGTGATAGGAGCAGCACTGCCCCCACCAGGAGTATAGAGAATATCAGTAAGCCTTCCATCACTCCCCATCGAGGTTGTAATAATTCCACGTCCTCCTTCGCGATGCTGTAAAATAGAGGCACCAGCACCATCCCCAAAAAGAACGCAGGTGTTACGGTCTTCCCAATTGACAATCGTAGAAAGCTTATCAGCACCAATCACTAAAATTGTTTTGTAATGACCACTCGCGATAAATTGACGCGCAATCTCCATGGCATAAAGAAATCCAGAACAAGCAGCGCTAACATCAAAACAGACGGCGTTGGTTGCTCCAATTTTCGCCTGCACGAAACAAGCAGTATTGGGAAAAAACATATCTGGCGTCACCGTCGCACAAATAATCATAGAGATTTCTTGTGCGGTAATAGCTGCATTTTCTAAAGCTGCACGGGCAGCAGCAGCTGCCATATCGCTGGTCGTTTCATTGGGAGCTGCGATACGACGTTCACGAATCCCAGTACGTGTGCGAATCCATTCGTCATTGGTATCGACAATTTTTTCTAACTCTGCATTGGTCATGATACGCTCAGGAACATAACTCCCTGTTCCAAGAATGGAGGCGGAGAGGGAATCGCGCTGCAATGGCAGTTGTCGTTTGTCAGTTGTCAGTTGCAAGTTTTTGTCAGCTCGTTGTTCCATGAGAAAAGAAATATTATTTTTAGAAAGTATGATTGCAACTTACAGAAAAAATGTACGGAATTTTTGTTGTGACTTTTGGCATTATATGAACCGCTTTTAATTCAGCCTGACAACTAACTCTCAGCAGCATGTTGAGCATTATATTCTCTTAATGCTTCGACAATCTTAGGATTCACCCCTTGCTCAATAAACTCAATGGCAACACGAATCGCATTTTTAACAGCAAGAGGAGAACTCGAACCATGAGCAATGATACAGATGCCATTGACACCTAAAAGGGGACTACCACCGTACATTTCAGGATTTGTCTGTTTGCGAATGGAACGAAAGGCATTGCGCGCAAGCCATGCTCCGGCCATACGAATAGGAGTTTTCATAAGTTCTTTCTTGAGCCAATGAAAAACGGCTCCTGCGGTGGCTTCCATTGTCTTTAAAACAACATTCCCAGTAAAACCATCACAAAGGACAATCTCCACAGGATTTTTAAAAAGATCATTTCCTTCAATATTTCCTCGAAAATGGAGAGAGCTCGACTTAAGCAGCTTGAAAATTTCTTTGGTAAATTCACTTCCTTTAACGTCTTCTTCACCAATAGACATCAATCCAATAACTGGATTTTCATATCCTAGGAAATGTTTCGCAAGCACCGATCCCATAATGGCATATTGAAGCATATGTTCTGGTCGTGCATCGACATTGGCACCAGCATCCATGAGTATACAGGTATTTTTTTCCGTAGGAAAAAAAGAAGCAATACCAGGACGTTCTACTCCCTCAAGCATTCGAAGCTTGATTGTGGTTGCAGCCACGGCAGCACCTGTATGACCCGCACTAACAACCGCTTCAGCTTCTCCACTTTTAACAAGATCAACAGCACGCGAAATCGAAGAATCTTTCTTGCGTCGCACGGCATCAATAGCCTTATCCTCCATGGCCACGATTTGTGTCGTGTGCACAATTTCAATGCGAGGATCGCTATAATCGAGTTTTTTTAACTCGGCGCTAAGGGAAACCTCATCACCTGTCAAAAAGAGGCGACTGATTTTTGGATACTCCTGAAGCGCTAATACTGCTCCAGCAACGGTACTCTCGGGAGCATAATCTCCGCCCATCGCATCGAGGACAATTTTCATGAGCGTTGTTGAACAACGCTAGTTCGTAGAACTAGCCTAGGCTGGAGTAACATCAAGAACTTGACGATCACGATAAAAACCGCAAGCAGGACAAGCAGTGTGAGAATAAACGGGAGCACCACAAGCTTGGCACTTTCCGAGGCTTGGAGCATGCCAGCGATTGGCTGCTTTGCGCGTACGCAGACGCATTTTAGAGACTTTACGTTTTGGGACTCCCATGGGGTTTAATTAATGTTTTGTGAGGTGATCAAGTGCAGCCCAGATAGAACTTTTCTCTTCAGAATGAGGCTCTACCAAGCGATGCTCTGAATGTTTCCTGGAGCTTAATTCACTCTTTGGAAATTGCGCTGAGCACGTTGTATTTCCGCCCACATCACATCGAGGATGCATGGGCAGAAGGAGATGTATATCCTCTCTTACCTCTTCGGTCAAGTCTACTAATTCAGATCCTTCCAAATCACGTTGCATCGCAAATTGCGTCGTTTCGATTTGAAATTCAAAAGGCTCTAAACAGGCAACACAGGTCATTCTGACTTTTTGAGAAAGAGATCCTGTGGCAAAGAGACCAGGACCAGAAAGACCTACTTGTAAATCATAAAAAAGGGGACCGATCGCTTCTGCTTCCGCTTCCTCTAAATCCAGACAACGAGGGTCAGCCTCTCCGTTAAGATGTAACGTTTCATTTTCAGGAATGTGTTGGAGATGGACTTGGATCATGAGCTTTGAACAAGGATAAGAAAACAGATAGAAGAATAAAGAAATTTACAGGGATAAAAGTGGTAAAAGGGATTATAGCGTATTAAATTGAAAAGGGCACGCCATAAGCTTGCTCTTTTTCCTTAGGACTGCGTTTTCAGATCTTGCGTTATCTTCAGATAGCGCTTCGATCTTCAGCCTTATCCTAAGAAAAAATTTCTGCGCTTCTCATGCGCCCTTTTCAATTTAATGCGCTATAACCCGGATATTTTATCCCTGTGAATTATTTGTTGAATATTTTCTCCGTAGCGCTTCCACAACAGGTCTTGGCACAAAGGCCTCCACATTTCCACCTAACGAAGCAACTTCTTTCACAATACGAGAACTCAAAAAAATACAATCTTCACGAGGAGCCAAAAAAATTGTTTCAATCCGTGGTTCCAAACGTCGATTTGTCAATGCCATTTGAAATTCACCTTCAAAATCAGAAACCGCACGCAATCCTCGAATCACGACAAAAGCCTCTCGCTGTGCAGCACATTCTACTAAAAGACCATCGAGCGATTCGATAAAAAGACCGGGCCGATCACCTAAGATGTCTCGTAGCAATTGAAGACGCTCCTGCGTAGAAAAAAATGGCTGCTTTGCTCTGTTCGTAGCCACAGCTACAATCACCTCATCAAAAATACTCAGCGCTCGCTCGATGAGATCCAGATGACCATTGGTCACAGGATCAAAACTACCAGGGTAAATGGCTCGGCGGCGTGAGCCATCGCTGCGCGATGGCAGTTGTCGGTTATCAGTTGCCAGTTGTCGGTTTTTGTCAGTTCGTTGATTCATTAGGAAGAATTTTTGCCATCTTTATTGAAAGGTCATTGATATACCCGCGAAGCAAGTTAAGTCGCTCTTTTGCATTATATAAACGTCGCTTTAAATATTCTGTGAACTACCAACTACAAACTGGCCGTTATAGTCAAATTACTTTGAAATTGCATGAAAGAACGCAGGGATTTTTAGAAAGAGCAAGGCCCGAAGACCAAGCGCTATCCAAAGATAATGCGACGGGATGAGAACGAAGCTATTTTCTAAAAAGAACAAGTAGATTTTGTGTAATTTCAAAGTAATTTGACTATACTATGCAACGACAAAAATGCCTTGATAGTTCGCTAACGTTGATGAAGCGCAAGGAACGACGGAGCGTAGCAGCACAGTGTATATAGAAATACTCGAGCAGCGAGCACCGGCGTGACATAGCGCTTCGCGACGTCAGTAGAACTAGTAAGGCATTTTTTATTCCCATTCGATCGTCGCTGGTGGCTTATTCGAAATATCATAAACACACCGATTGATTCCATCGACTTCATTAATGATACGACTCGAAATTTTAGCTAAAATTTCATAAGGAAGATGCACCCAGTTAGCGGTCATTCCATCTTGGCTCTCTACCATACGAATAGCGATTGTCTGATCATAGGTCCGTTCATCACCCATCACGCCGACCGACTGGAGCGGCAAGAGAACGGCAAACGATTGCCAAATTTTATAATACCAACCAGATGCTTTCATCTCTTCAATCACGATGCGATCTGCAGCACGAAGAATCTTCAGGCGCTTTGGAGTCACGGCACCAATGATGCGGACAGCCAGACCAGGACCAGGGAAAGGTTGACGATCGACCACTTCGACTGGAAGTCCCAACTCACGTCCCAACTCGCGAACTTCATCTTTAAAAAGCTGGCGCAGTGGCTCTACTAATTCCAATTTCATATTTTTAGGAAGCCCTCCAACGTTATGATGGCTTTTAATCAAGGAGGCCGGATTATTCCCAATCGGAACACTTTCAATCACGTCAGGGTAAAGCGTTCCTTGAGCGAGGAATTTAACAGGATGCACTGTCCCCTTAGAAGAACGTCTCAATGCTTTGGCTACTTTTTCAAAGACACGAATAAATTCGTTGCCAATAATCTTCCGTTTTTTTTCAGGATCAGTCACTCCTTGGAGCTTCTTTAAAAAAGATTTTTCTGCACGAATCACTTTTAAGCGCATGTTAAAATTTCTCTCGAAGAGCTCTTGCACTACTTTGCATTCACCTGCACGCAACAGACCATTATCAACAAAGATACACGTTAATTGGTCTCCAAGTGCACGATGCAAAAGGGCCGCGGCAACCGAGGAATCAACTCCTCCGCTCAATCCTAAAATAACAGACCCCTTCCCTACTTGGTTCCGAATCTGTTCACAACTCCGCTCGATGAAAGAATCCATGGTCCAGGTTGCTTGAGAGCCACAGATCTCATAAAGAAAATTTTGGAGAATGGCCTTTCCTCCCTCTGTATGCGCCACCTCAGGATGAAACTGAAGCCCATAAATATTCCGATGCGTATCCCCAATAACTGCATGAGGAGAGTTCTCCGTAGAACCAAGAGGAGAAAATCCTTTGGGTAATTTTTCAATACGATCGCCATGACTATTCCAAACAGTCAGCTTCTTTTTTATTTTTTTAAACAAAGGGGTAGTACTCTTCAGTGTTAATACACCAGAACCATATTCTCGGCAGTCCGAACGAGCGACAACTCCACCTAAATCATGAACAATCAACTGCATTCCATAACAAATGCCTAGCACCGGTACGCCCAGTTCATAGATACCAGGGTCCAGCGTAGGTGCTTTTTTTGCATAAACACTCGCAGGACCACCGGACAAGATAATGCCGCGAATCGTAGGGTCCTTGGCTAAGAGAGAGGCTGCTGTCGTATGAGGAAGGATCTCCGAAAAAACATGGCACTCACGCACACGACGCGCAATAACCTGCGTGTACTGCGATCCAAAATCGATAATGACAATTTTGTCATTAGGTGCCGATGGAGAGGTTTGTGGGCCTGAGCTACGTGTAACAAGAGAAGACTTTTTAGAAGAAATGGAAGGCATTCAGTGAGCCTATCAAATTTTCCCATGATCGCAAGCAGTGTAAGCAAACGGCAGTGCACTTGCACTTAGCCAGAATATTTCATACTGATTCGTCGCGAGACGCCGCGCAGCCTGATTTATAGCGCATTAAATTGAAAAGGGCGCATTAGAAGCACAGAAATTTTTTCTTAGGATAAGGCTGAAGATCTTGCGCTATCTGAAGATAACGCAAGATCTGAAAACGCAGTCCTAAGGAAAAAGAGCAAACTTATGGCGTGCCCTTTTCAATTTAATACGCTATTAGACCATGAAGGCGATGGATTGCGACGTTCCCACCTTCGTGGGAATGATGTGGCTGTATGTTTCATATTAACTCGCTTGGCGAAACTCGGCTCGACCCTTTGGGGCTTTCCTTCGGAAAGTCTATCCAGCGCCCTCCCGGACAGCTGTATTGCCCGAGGAGCAATTCGAGACCAACGCAGTCCTCATCAGGCTCTCGCAAGCCGTAGCAGAATCAGCATGAAATATCAGGGTTAGCAGGAGAGAGACAGAAAACTTGTACTTAGCGCAACGCTATGAGAGCATGCCGTGATGCTTTACGCCTTTGATCTTCATCTCCACACGTTCTTTTCACGTGATGCTGCTGACTCCCCAGAAAATATGATCGCTGCTGCGAAAAAGCGTGGACTCAGCGGCATTGCCATTACGGATCATGACACATGCGAAGGAGTCGAATATCTACGCCGCAAAGGACTCATTCGTGATAACGGCGAAGCTGTTGATGACTTTCTCATCATTCCAGGCATTGAGGTTTCAACAAGAGAAGGCCACCTCCTCTGCCTCGGTACTACCCTCCCTTTTATGAAAGGACGACCAGCAACAGAAGTGGTCTCTGCCATTCAGGAACGTGGCGGTATTGCTGTGGCACCGCATCCTTTTGACCGATTTCGTGCTGGCATTCGTGAAAAAGTCTTAAATGATTTAGACCTTGCTGCTATCGAAACATTCAACGCTGCTATCTCGCTAAACCTTTTCAATAAACATGCTGCCGTGTATGCTGCTCGTCGAAAACTAGCTGGAACGGCCTCCAGCGATGCCCACCAAATCTCAACGGCTGGCATCAGCACGACAAGCTATCAATTACCAACATTATCACTAGCAGCTCTACTAGCAGCAGTCCCTCAAGGAGGAGTTCTCTTGGAAAACCACCTCTCATTTGATCAACTGATGATAAAAAATTTTAGAAATTGGTTCAGAATTTTTAATAGAAAACCACATTCCTAATAGCACCAAAAAAACCACTCTATTTTTATGTCAAATTCTATTCCAATAGGACCTCGCCTACCATTAGAAACAACTATTTCACAAAATTCAAACCAATCAACAGAAGTAGACAATAGCCCTCAAAAAGGATCCTCAGAAAATCATTCTATTGCTCCTTTGAAAAGCTCTTTAAAACTAGACAGCCAATTATCTTCTTCTCAAACTTCTTCTCAAACTAAAAGTGTTGATTTTGCTTTAATGAGAGACGTTTATCCGTTTGAGGGCACTATAGAAAATATAACTCCACAACCAAGAAGCATCCTCAAATCGAAGCAAGATCCAGAAATCCTTAATAAGTCAGCTGAAGTTAAACAATGGGCTAAAGATAATGCAGAAGAGAGAGCTGCAGAATACGAGGAAGCCGAATCGATTACGGCGAGCCTTTTTACTGATCATCCCAATCTTGAGGCGTCAACAGTTATGTTACTCAAAGAGAAAGTTGTGCTTCTTCAAGACTATTCAGCTAAAGCTAAGAAATATTCTGATTGGGCGAATACTAGAAATTTTTTGCTTGGTGGAAATAAAATTTTAGCAAAAAAACTGGAAAATCGTGGCTTTAGTATCAGTTCAGATTGGAGTTTAAAAGAAATTAATAACGATTTTGAACTAACTAAACAAGAACCGTGGGCTAAGAGAGATCCTGTCTTGGATGAAATAAAAACTCTTGTTAATTCCCAAAAAGATAAAGAACAAACCGAGAAACCACAAAAACCAATCTTACGAGCACCACAAAGGAATTATTCTTTTGGAAGCAATACTGTTGATTCACATGATAATTCTAAAAGTGATGAAATGCAAGATCCTGAAAAATACAGCGATCTAGCCCCTGACTACGCACGCCATCCCATCAATAGGGATGGTTCACCCAATTATCATATCATTCTTGATATGCATGGAAACGTTATGAGAGATATGACTCCAAAACCACCTGGCGAAGATGATTATACTGTTTCGTAACGTTATTTTATATCCGCACTGCATTCTTCCGATCGAGCTTGAGCACCCCCTCTGCGCCAACTTCGATGGAGGCTTTCGGATCTGAAATTTTTTCTCCACGCCAGGCCACACTTCCTCCTTCGATAAGGCGCCGTGCATCGCTGCGTGATTTGGTGATACTAAAGCATTGATGAAACGCATCGACGACCAGAGAGGTCACATCGCGTGGTAGATCTGCGGCAGGAAGGTAATCTGGTAAGTCAGCTGCATCCAAATCGCGCTTTGAAAAACGAAGTTCAAACTCCTCACGTGCCTCACGTGCCGATGAAACCGAGTGATAGCGGCTCACAAGACGTTCTGCCAAGGATTTCTTAGCCTCCATAGGATGCAGTGTGGCATTTAATTTCTCACCGAGTAACAGCGTGTAGTAGTTCTCCATGAGCTCATCGGAAATGCTCATCAGCTTTCCAAACATGGTGCCAGGGGCTTCATCGACTCCGACACAATTACCAAGACTCTTGCTCATCTTTTGCACCCCATCGAGTCCTACCAAAAGAGGCATGGTGATCACTACTTGCTCTGTTTGTTTTTCCTCCCGTTGGAGATCACGTCCCACGAGCAAATTAAAAAGTTGATCCGTCCCACCCAGCTCCACATCAGCCTTGATCATCACCGAATCCCATCCTTGCATCAATGGATATTGAAGTTCGTGAAGATGAATCGGCTGCCCTTGATCAAGACGATTTCGAAAATCTTCGCGTTGCAGCATCTGCTGCAGGGTGACGCGTCCATTGAGCGCAATCACCTCGGCAAATCGTAGCGGAGCGAGCCATTCGCTATTGAAACGAATTTCCGTTTTTTCTGGATCTAAAATTTTAAAAGCCTGCGTTTGGTAACTCTTAGCATGTTCCAAAACCTGCTCATGAGAAAGTGGAGGACGTGTTGCAGAACGCCCAGTCGGATCTCCAATCATGGCTGTGTAATCCCCTATGATAAGGACTGCCTGGTGACCGAGCTTTTGAAACTGGTGTAATTTTTCCAAAACCACCGTATGCCCCAGATGAATATCGGAGGAAGTGGGGTCAACGCCCAGCTTGATTCGAAGAGGTTTTCCAAGAGCTAGTTTTTTTCCAAGCTCTACCTTGCTATGTACTTGGACAGAGCCTGCAATGAGTTGTTCTAATTGATCCATGAAAGATGACATAAAAAAATGATCCGCTTTTATACATAATCCCTCTGCACAAAACCATCTCAGATTGACTTTTTTCAAAGAACAGTTTCCATTGCAGCCCAACATGTCATGAAATCGATTTATGAAACTCGATAACAAAAAGCTCCTTTTCCTCATCAGCCTTGGCTCACTGCTCGAGTATTACGATTTCGGAATTTATATTTTTTTGGCTCCCCTCGTTGGAAAAAGTCTGATTCCAGCTTCCAGCGCTTGGTTCAATCTTTTTTTAAGTTATTCCATTTTGGCCATCAGCGCTTTGGTGCGCCCCTTAGGAGGTTTTATCTTTGCACATTTGGGAGACACACGTGGGAGAAAATATACATTTGTCTATACCATTTTGCTAATGGCTGTGCCGACAACCTGCATTGCCTTTATTCCGAGTGCGCATTCTATTGGAATTTGGGCGGCCGTATTGCTGGTCTTCTTTAGAATATTACAAGGATTCGCTTTGGGAGGGGAAATTTCTGGATCGATCGTTTTTGCTTATGAATTATCGAGCACTCAGAAAAAATCATTCAATACAGCAATGGTTATCATGGGAACAAACATTGGATTTTTCTTAGCCTCCTCTATCTGTACACTGTTCATTGGATTCCAATTTCAAAATATAGAAGGATGGCGTTTTGCTTTTCTATTGGGAGGTCTCTTTGGCATTGTAAGTTATTTTATGCGCAAGAGTCTCGTTGAGACACCTACCTTTACTGAATACAAGAGGCTTCTAAAACAAGAAAGCGCGCCGTTAAAATTACTTCTTGAAAAATATAAAAAGCCTTTGTTCCAGATGATCAGCATCGGTTGCTTACTCTCATCTGGCTTAGCTGTTTTTAACTACTATGCACCATATTATTTGTCAGAATTTTATCATTTTCCGCTACAACAATTGATGAAGTTCAATACCTATACGATTCTTATTTTCAGCGTCGGTTCTTTATTGGCAGGAATTTTCCATCAATGGCTTGGAAAAAAGTTTTTTCTCTGCTTTGTGCTCACTATCTCAATGGGTTCTCTGCTCCTCTTTTTTAACTATGGGAATTTAACGCTATCTCAGATTTTTTTCTTTCACTCCCTTCTCCTGCTAGAAATTGGAATTATTTGTGGTCGTTATCCTGTATTGATTGCCTCCTTTTTCCCAGTTTCCGTACGCTATAGCGGTGTCGCTTTCGCCCATAATATCGGCTTTGGGATCGTCGCTGGCTGCACGCAAATGATCTTAACATGGCTTATCCAGGTTACTGGCATCATTTGGGTTCCAGCTCTTTATATTTGCTTCTTTACCGTCCTGGCCATGATCGCCTTGATGACTATAAGGCCGAAGCAGATGGTCGAATATCAGGACTAGCCCGGATATTCCTAAATTTCTTTATCAAGCAGTGCTCGCACCTGATTTACATTGAAATTCTTTTTTGAATTTTGTTGGAGTGATGACTCACGATCGAGTGCTCCTTGGGCTTTAGGAGCGAGTTGTATGGAGTGTGTAAAAAATTCGCGAGTCATAATACCATCCGTTTTTTTTTGAGAGAGAGGATACATTTTTGTGGAAGAGAGCGCTGTTGGGAAAACTTTTTTTTCAACACGCACACGTTGTTGAGAAAACAAAGAAACCTCACTCACTGGAACCATTCTTTCTCCCATCAAACTATTTTTTATCCCAAAAAAAGAACGAGTCGGATAAGAAACAGCAGGCACAACAGCAGAAGAAAACTGCTGATGCGAGCGAGTGCTACGATCAACCCATGGTTGAGAGGGATAGCGTTGAGCTTGGTCAGAACTCTTTTTTTGTTCTTGAAGTGATCGCAAACGCACACTCTCGCGAGAGGAAGGTTGTTCGACTGGCTCTGAAGAAGTAGTGCTACAACCGCTCAAAAAGAACAAGCAACATAGGCTAATGCTTAAAAACACCCGAGTCATGAGATGGTAATTGCTCTTTTTTTTCTCGCTTATGAATGAGTTTGGGTGATCTACGAGCGTCCAAAACAGCAACGATATAAATAACGGAGCCAGCAATCCTGCAGTAAATCCAGTAAGGAAACTTCTTAGATTTTACGCGAAACAGGAAGCCCCTCTTCGAATGAATACCTGCTGTGAATTGGAGATTTTCAATGTCAGAACGAATTTTTTTTAAAAATAATCTCCAAGAAAAGATTCTTGTTGTTCATGAAACTCAAAGCCGCAATCTAAATCTTTTTCTGCAGAGGGTTGGATCCTAATTTCCACGCGACTTAGCTGTTAAATCTTTGAATACTTCTTCAAAACTTCTGCTGACTAAGTCACGTTGTTCCCACTCCTTCTCACGTTCCTTTAAGACCGCCTCATGCCAGACTGGCGGCTCTTCTTCTAGAATAGAAACATCTTCGTCTGCTTTTTTTAATATGTCTTGGCAAGAAGACTCCACAACGGTAGTGACTTTTTTAGAAGGTCTCGTTTTTACGCCGGGTGTTATTTTTTCGCTGAAGAGTAGAGTGGTCACCGTGCGCTTCTAGCACACGTCTCCTAGATAGTCAAACTGTTAAGAAGAGAAGGCTAAAAATCATTAAGTACTCTTGCACCTTCTTGCACTAGCTGATATTTATCACCAAATGATTTCTTCCTTCTTGCTTTCATCCTCTCTCTTCTTGGCTTTTGGAATTCCTAGTGGTCCTGACTTAATCATCCTGCTCATCATCGTCCTGGTGCTTTTTGGAGCAAAGCGTCTTCCTGAAATTGCCCGAAGCCTCGGTCAAAGCGTCCATGAATTTAAAAAAGCGAAACAAGAATTTGAAGATCAGGTTTCCAAACCAACAACACCCTCCACGACGCCTCCTCCTGCCACTGCTCCTTCTGAAGAGGCACCGAAGCAAGGATAATCTCTCTCCTTTTTGTGACGTTGTTCCTCTCGTCTCAACGTTATCAAAAAATTTTCCACTTCTGTTGTTTCTTTGCGAGTATTGTCGCTCTTGCTCAGCTCCAAGGCCAGCAAGAGCCTTCTAAGACCACGCCCGTTGTCATTGTTTGTTACAATGTAGAAAATTATTTGACCATGCCACGCTGGATCAATGGTCGCTTTCGCAACAATGTAGGAAAGCCAGAAACAGAAAAAAAAGCAGTGGCCACGATGCTCGCCTCGCTTCATCCCGACATCATTGGTTTGATGGAGATCGGCGATCTCCGGCAGGTTCATGATTTGGAGCGACACCTGCACGACGTTGGCTTTGACTATCCTTACTCAGAGTACGTGCAAGGATGGGATCAAGAACGACATCTTCTCTTACTCAGTCGCTTTCCTTTTATAGAGCGTCACTCTCAAGCAATGATCCCTCTTCTTGTAGATGGCAAGTCGGAGCATAGTTCACGAGGTATTTTAGATGTCACAGTGTCATTGCAACCTGAGTACAAACTTCGTTTGCTTTGCCTCCACTTCAAATCAAAAATTCCTATTCCAGAGTGCAATCAAGCCTCTTTACGAGAAGCAGAAGCACTTTCTTTGCGAAACTATGTCCGTGACATCCTGACGGCAGATCCCAAGACACATCTTTTAGTCATGGGTGATTTTAATGATACTAAAAATTCCAAGCCACTCTTCACCCTCCTTGGGAATGCCAAAAAACCAGGACTCCTCAACGCACTTCCCCTCACCGATGACCGAGGGGAAACCTGGACCGAGTATTGGAAAGAAGCCGATGAATATTCTCGTATCGATTACATGATGGTCAATGAGGAGCTCGCACCAGCTATTGTGCACGAGCACTCAGGAATCGCTCGGTCAGCTGGGTGGAAAGAGGCAAGCGACCATTGCCCACTTTTTATTGAGATGTTGCCTCGAGAATCAGAGCGTAAGCAGCAAGAGATTCACAAAGATGGAGAATAAAGAAAATGATTCCCTGCGATGAAAGAAATCACAGAAATTGCTGCTTCAACTTCAACTTTCAGCTTCAACAACTGCCTAGTGACTAACTGCCGCGAAGCGGCTTTCCATCACCTCAATAGTTCGCTCAAGATTTTTTTCCATATCAAAAGTAGACCCACGTTCTCGACACACAGCACGAATGACTGGTCCTTCTGCACTCTGCAGACGCTCTTGCCAGAATGAAATCGCTGAAGCGAAAGCTTCAACATCATTGGAATCTTGAATCACAGACCCGTGCACTCCTTCTTCGATCACCTCAGCACAGCCATTGGCAGCAGTTGTGATCACAGGCAAACCGGCTGCAAGTGCTTCTAAAGAGGCATTGGCAAAGGGATCATAAAGCGTGGGCAAGATAAAAAGATCAGCAGCACTGTAGAGCAGTTCCATTTTTTGAACAGGTCCTAAAAAACGAACTGCCTTCGATTTGTAATTTCTGGACGGTCCCTTCCCTGCAACCCACAAACGAACGTTGGAGTTGGGGTCTTGTTGATGAAGGCGGTCTACTGCTTGAATCGCAATAGCAACTCCTTTGCGCTTCCAACCAGAACCGACAAACAGAAGAACAAACGTGCCCTCTTCGATTCTGAGCGCTTCCCGAGCTGCATGGCGTTCTGCTGGACTCCAGAGAGCAACAGGAGGAACCCCATTGGGAATAATTTCTACGTGGCTCCCAGGAAATGAAAAGCGCTCTTGAATTTCTCGGGCTACCATGGCGGAATTCGCAATCACGAGCGTGGAGGAGCTAGGAGAAAAAAGTTCCCGCTCGAGTGCCAAGAGCTCGCGGTGACGCGGCATCAGCGAAGAGAGAAGCCTCTTCCAAGCAGGTTCTCGTATTTTTCGACGCTCTAGCCAAGCAGCGTGAACACCATCTCCCGCGCGGAAAATGTCACAGCCAGGAACACGCTCCAGTGAAAAAAGAAGATCGATTTTTCCCGCTTTTTTATATTCCAAAACCTCCTTAGCAAAAGATCTTAGAGAGTGATGGGGAAAGGCAACAACCTCTCCTCCTGGCCACGCCTCCGTAGGCCATTCTCCACTACCAAGCAACACGACACGATAACCTCGTGCTAGAATGCCCGCTGCAAGCCTCTTTAAATAAGCTTCTGCGCCCCCTGTTGTCGAGTAGCCTCGTCTTACGAAGCCAATGGTAGCAACTGAATTCTGCTGATTTTTTGTAGGGATTGCTTTCATGCGTCAGTGAATTTGCTATTTTCAATCAAAACAAGAGTTCTTCACGAGAAAAATTTTATGTTATCTCCCTCCATCAACTCTTCTTTCGATCAAGATTTCCTAGCATCTAAGTTTTTTGACTACCTAGAAAGCGGTCGCCACTATTCCCCTCAGACGCTGCGGGCTTATCGGCAGGCGGTCGCAGACTTTCGTTCTTTCAAACCAGATCTTTCATGGCACGAGGCGACTGCGGATGATTTTCGCTCTTACCTTCTGGAGCTCATGAAACATCATGCCTCGCGAGCGACTATACGACTCCGTTTTGCGGCTTTGCGTAGTTTTTTTAATTACTTAACCGAGCAACAACATCTCTCGAGTAATGTCCTCAAGCAAGTCTCCCTTCCCAAATTAGAAAAATCACTCCCTCATTTCCTCACCCTTCCTCAAGTCACCGAGCTCTTAGAACACCCCACAAAAAAAGAAAAAACAAAACAGGCACCCTCTTGGATGAGCGCGCGAGACGTGGCAATTTTGGAACTTTTTTATTCCTCAGGATTGCGTTTGTCGGAATTAGTCGGACTCGATGTCAGTGACCTCGATGTGTTGCAAGAAACCGTTCGTGTTGTCGGAAAAGGTTCTCGTGAACGTATCATTCCGGTAGGCCGCCTTGCCCTAGAAGCGATAGAGCGCTATCGCCAAATGGCAAAAGTAAAGAGCGGTCCCCTCTTCCTCAATAAAAGTCGAAGCCGACTCAGTCCCACCGCTATCTGGCAAATGCTCAAAAAATATCTGCGCGATGCCGCTCTCCCAGCAACCTTGAGCCCCCATGCACTCCGACACTCCTTCGCTACCCACCTCCTCGATCGTGGAGCTGACCTACGAAGCGTCCAGTCACTCCTAGGCCACGCCAGCCTCACCACCACTCAGATCTACACTCACGTCACCACGGAGCGTTTGAAACAGGCCTATCAAGAAGCTCATCCTAGGGCGTAATAGCAAAGAGCAAAGCTGGTTGTAGCAGCTTTGCTGTATAGTCAAATTACTTTGAAATTACAAAAAATACACTTGTTCTTTTTAGTAAATAGCTTCGTTCTCATCCCGTCACGTTATCTTTGGATAGCGCTCGGTCTTCGGCCTTACTCTTTCTAAAAACCCCTGCGGTTTTTCATGTAATTTCAAAGTAATTTGACTATAGTTGAAGCTTTTTTGTACTCCTACACTGAGGACTATTGACCTTCTGCTGGATCCCCGCGTGCGCGGGGATGACGATGGTGGAGTTATAATCATGATGGACTGTTTTTCTATCTTCCTATCCATTCCCGTGAAGGCAAAAACCCAATAGACTTTCTATCAGGACACTAGCTCCACCCACCGTCATTCCCGCGAAAGCGGGAACACAGCCCCTCCTCACTTTTGCCTGGATCCACGCTTTCGCGAGGATGACGCTCGGAGCAACACTGTCATTCACATCAGCAGTAGAGTTTTGAAAGAAGTCTATTATCCAAGTCAGATCCCCTAACACCCCTTCCCGTTCAACTCTCCACTATGATTGGAGTTTTTTCAAGAGAAGCTACTAGAGGGGTCGTGGGAGAGTCTAGCCCAGTGACTGTGCTCGGAGATTCTAGTTCTTGAATACTGCCTGATTTTATTTTATTGTCATTCATCGATGAACTTTGCGAAATATTTTCTTCTTCCTCTTCATCATCGGAGTCGGGGCCTATAGGAACACGAGCACGTTGGCTGATAGCAGCAACAGTAGCAGCTCTTTTTTGTGGTTGAGCAGGACCTGAATTGGGTCTGAGAATCCGCTTATTCCACGAGTGAAGGGAATCATTAAAATCTTTTTCTAGAAGCCTAACACTCTCTCCTAATTCCCCAGCACGCTTATGGTCATTGCTCTTGAAAGCTTCTAGTTGCTTTGAAAGCAAATCCAACATCTCTTCATAAAAACCAATTTCATCTTCGGTATCTTCGAGGATCTGAATTTTTTGTTTCTTCACTCCTTCTGAAAGGGAACCGCTATCGATTTCTTTTTGAAGTTGATCTCGTTCTTTCAGTAGTAGCTTGTATTGAAACACAGTATCAACAAGCACCGTTTCAGGAGTCTTTCCAAAAGCTTCGGCTTTTTTTTCCAAATCCTCAAAAACTCGATCCTCGTCTCCATAG
Organism: Chthoniobacterales bacterium; assembly: GCA_049314455.1. GTDB lineage: Bacteria > Verrucomicrobiota > Verrucomicrobiia > Chthoniobacterales > UBA6821 > CAIWMF01. The sequence goes on along the minus strand of JBMOFC010000015.1, from coordinate 6,138 downwards.
CTATAGTCAGCCAACCATAATGCTCCGTCACTTGGCTCCTCTTCATACTTATTTTGTATATATTTTTTACGCTCATTGACCACTTCAGTATAAGCCTTAATCGCTCCATCATAAGCAGCAAGAGTAGCCTGACTTGGTTCTCCTCCGATGATTTCCTGAATACTTGCAACTTTGGCATGAATTTCTCTTAATTTTACATAAGCAGTAGCTAGCTTTGAATAGTCTTCTATTTTTTGTTCTAACTCTTGGACCGATTTTTCCAATATTTGAATCTTTTCTTCATACAAATTAATTTGTCTTAAACAATTATCAGCAAGTTGGTTTTGATTCGAAGCTAAACCTCTTTCCTTAGACTCTCCAGCTGTTATGACTCTAACATTAGAACGAGAAGAACTTGCTCCAGCTCCTCCTTGCCGTTGAAGATCAGCAGCAGCTTTTATTTCATCAGCAAGAGTAGTTAAGTTTTTAGCGTCAGCTAGAAATACCTTTCGTTTTTCTAACTCTTTTTGTTGTGACGCATGAAGCAACTCTATCTCTTTAAGAGAGAGATCTCTTTGTACGGCAGCTTCAGCTTCTTTTTGAAGAACATGGGTCTCATCAACTTCGAGATTGTCATACTCTCCATAGATTTTAAGAAGCTCTTGAAATTTTGCTGCTTGTTTCAGTTCTAATAGAACTTTTTCTTTTCGTTGCGCTTGTAATTCAATGGAATTAATACTCTTTCGTATAGTACTGACCTTAGAACTAGCCTCTGCTAAAAAATAAGCAGCAAGGTTGTTATCTCTTTCTTCTAGAGCGTTAAATTGTTTTAGATAAGCTTTACTTGCATCTCGAGCATCAAGGGCTAACTGTTCATAGATGCCAGCCTTGCCTTGATCATTTGCTGTTAGAGCCTTTGCTGCTTTATTAAGAAAAAAAAGCTGCATCTCAAAACAATCTTTTGCGCCTTCGTAAGCTGAAGCAACTTCTCTACCATTGTTTTCTAAGACTATTGCCTCTACTTGAAACAATTCTATTTTTTGATCACAAATACCAATCGAATTGCTTAAAAACTTTGCAAGTGGTTCATCTTCTTCTTTGTTAGCTTTTTCTGAATTTATATATTGGTTCTTTTCAGCAATAGTCAGAACTGCTTTTTTATAAACCTCTGAAATCTTAGCATAAGTCTCTGCCAGTTTATTATTATTTGACTCGATTGCTTCTGCTTCTTTTTGATAAGCATCAGCTTGCTTTTGGTAAATCTGAAAGGAAGCATTATCCTCTAGCTCAAATGCTTTTTTTGCATTGTAATATGCATCAGCTTGCTGTTGATAAACGTTAGCTTTTTGTTGGTAAATCTCAGCAGAGTTATCGTCGTACGACTCGATTGCTTCTGCTTCTTTTTGATAAGCCTCTGCTTGCTGTTGAAGCGCTCCTAGTTGTTGATCACAAAACTGATTAGAACTTCCAAGCACATTGGCACAAAAAAGATTGTCTGCAATGATAGCTTCTCGGTATTCTATACTATTTTTAGTTTTTTCAGCACTAACTTCAGCCGCTTTTCCATAGCAATCTGCAAGCTTCCTACTCCCTGCCTTCAGCGCATTTATTTTCAGACGTAACAGCCCTGCGACTTCATCATTTCCCTCAGAGAGATGTTTAATGCGATCACCGCGTGCATCCAAGACCTCCTCATTAGCCCAACCTGTCACACGATGATAAATCCTGAGTGCGACTTGTGGTATTCCTAGAAAAAAAGCATACGCCTTATCACAGAATGCTTTTATAATGCCGCGTTGAGGAGCATGAGCAGCTGGATCATGAACAGTAATGTGTTGAGAGCTATTAGAAAGTATTCCCGAGTCGCTTGATTCGATCCTTTTTTCAAGAAAACCCGAATTAGCAGCAGCGCTAATAGGAACTCCATTATGCGTTGAAACATTCATCTGAATATCAGGTTTTTTTTGTTTATTAGGATTCTAATCAGGTTATCGCTGACTCACCAATCTATTACGATTGAGGGACTATTTTTTTTATTGTTGCGATAATACTATTCCCGGCCGATTGCTGCCTAGCAAAATATAAATTAGCGCCTTGTTCAAGAGTAGCAGCATTCTCCTCATAAGTATTAGCTGTTTTTTCAATTCGTTCAGCCTCAGTAAAATTTTTTCCTTCCAACGCCCCAGCTTGTTCCATGCGAGCATGGTATGCGCGTTGCTGGAAGTCGGCTGCTTTTGCACACGCATCTATTTCTTGATCACAAGCAAAAGCCCCATCGTCAGCACTTTTAATTATTTCATCAGGCAAACGTTCTCTATATTCATGTGACAGTAATTCTTCAAATAATTTTTTGTATTCTATTGCATCAATTGAACGCTTTTTGATTTCAAAGTGCTTTTCAAGGGCACTAGCTGCTTTTTGATAAAGGCCAATTAATTTTTCATCTTTTCTTGCGGTAGCATCAGCTAATTTTCCATAAACATTACCTAGATCTACACTTCCTGTTTCAAGGGCAGTAGCTGCTTTTTGATAAAGGCCAATTAATTTTTCATCTTTTCTTGCGGTGGCATTAGCTAATTTTTCATAAACATTACCTAGATTTACACTTCCTCTTTCAAGGGCAGTAGCTGCTTTTTGATAAAGGCCAATTAATTTTTCATCTTTTCTTGCGGTGGCATCAGCTAATTTTTCATAAACGTGAACTACATCCATGATTCCTGTTTCTTCAAAGGCAGTAGCTGCTTTTTTATAAATATGACCTAGATCTATCTTTCCTTCTTCAAGGGCAGTAGCTGCTTTTTTATAAAGGCCAATTAATTTTTCATCTTTTCTTGCGGTGGCATCAGCTGCTTTTTTATAAATATCACCTAATTGCTCCTTTCCTTCGGAGAACGCTGCGATCGCCTTGTCATAAGCAGTGGCTAAGTCTGTCTCTCCTCCCTTGAGCGCTTTGATTTTAAGATCTAACAGCACTGCTATTTTATCATTTCCCTGGTAGAGGTGTGTGATCATATGACCGCGAGTGCTGATGACAGCCTCGTTAATCAGACCTGTGGGACGCATCGCCATTGCTCCGAATTGAACCAAACTTGGAAAAAAGGCACGCGCAGCATGATAAGCCGCTTGAAGTATCTTTCGTTGAAAAGCCTGAACAGCTGTACTAAGAAATGAAATTGTATGTCCATTCGCATCAACAAATGATTTTTGAACTAATGAACCTGCTTTTGACAAATTACTCGATTCTTCTGTTACAGTTGAAGAAAAAGCCGAACCGTTACCCGCGCTTATGCTAGAAGCTCCGCCACTCATATTGATTTTTTATAGTTTTTTGAACCCAATACACTCATCGAGCCCTACACACCCAAAAGAAAAACTTTCGCTGGGGTGCAAACTGCTGTAGAAACGCTAGCCCCTAAAATGACTCAATCTTCCACTTACGAAAAGAAAAAAGATATTGCGCTCGAAGCGATTCGCGGTATTGCTGCACTCTCGGTTCTCTTGTGGCATTGCTGCCTCGGTTTCTTGCCTGAGTATGTGGGGGTCGTTGCCAAGCACGATGGAATCAGCTCTTGGCAAGGATCTCCTTTTTTCTTTTTGATTAATGGAACAGCTGCTGTCTCCCTTTTTTTTGTGCTTTCGGGATATATTTTAACCCGACGTTATTTTTCATCAGGAGAGACCAAGATGCTAGCACGAGGAGCCCTCAAACGATGGCCTCGCCTGATGGGGCCAGTCCTCCTCACGGTACTCATCTCGTATCTATTTTTTAAATGTGGATGGTATTTTTTTGAACAAGCGGGAGCCATGGCCAACACGCCTTTTTTGGCAAAATTTGTTTGGAATGCCGAGAAGCCTTTCCCCGTGAGCTTTTGGGGCGCTTTGCTCCAAGGTTCTTTTTTTACCTTTTTCCGAGGAGACTCTTTTTACAACAGCAGCCTCTGGACCATGCAGCTAGAGCTCATTGGAAGCTTCATTGCTTTTGGAATGGCCCCACTTTTCTGGGAAGCTAGAAAAATCTCCACCTCTGCTGTTTTGTTTTTGACAGGATGCCTGATCCTCATGGCTCACTTTACGAAACCTGACCTCGTCGCTTTTCCTGTGGGCGTCGCCATGGCCACTCTCTTGCCTCGGAATAAGCAGGTTTCAGCAAACCTGTTCACGATCCCGCTTTTACTCGTGGCCCTCTATTTGCTGGGAGCCTCTGCCAAAAGAATAGGAATCTATACGCCCCTAGGCTGGATCGATCCTTCTCAAAAAATGACTACCTATTTTTATATTCTGGGAGCGGCCCTCGTGATTGGTCTCGTCGAGATTGTCCCCGCATGGCATCATTTTCTCTCAGGCTCTTTTTGGAAATGGCTCGGAGAATTTTCATTTCCGATTTATCTCATTCACATCATTGTCATCTGTTCCCTCGGATCTCTTATTTATCTGCACTATGGGCGCATTGCAGCCATCGCGGCTTCGCTGCTAGTCACCCCGTTCGCTGCGCTACCACTCCTGTTTTTCAATCGCTTTTGGGTCACCCTACTCAATCGAATGGTACAACAAAGCGCCCGTTCACAAGAACGGGTACAGTTGAAGTTACAAGTTGAAGTTGAAGCAGCAAAAAACGTGCCTGTTCAGTAACGTGTTCCGGAAATTCACTCTTGTTTGCGCTCTTTGCGTTTCTTTTGCGGCACTTTTTCATTTTCGTATCGCTTTGCTATGAACAAGTGACAACAAAAAAAGTAAAATGGTTCTTGCAACTTTTGTGGAATAGGATTAGGATGCCGAGCTCTCGTTTTTTAACTCATCGACGGGCCACTTCGAATATTTCAGGTTTTTCACATGTATCTTTCACCTCTTGCATCTATTGTTCCTATCGAAGCGGAGCCAATTTTTGCAAAGGCGATTCACGAATGGACGACTCAATCTTGGTTGACAAATTCCATCCTCGTATCGGCTTTGCTTGTCGTGGCACTTGTTGCTTGGGCCCAACGTTCCACCCGCCATATGGAATTGATCCCTGTGGGGATGCAAAACTTTTTTGAGTTCATCGTTTCTGGACTGTATGATTTTTTTGAAGGAATTGTTGGAAAGCATATGATCCCAAAAGCATTTAGTCTTTTGGCGACGCTCTTTCTCTACATTCTTGCTGCAAACTGGTTTGGTCTTCTTCCCGGAGTTGGCTCTATCGGTTGGAAAGAGGCCAATGGTGAGCTGTTGCCACTATTAAGACCGACCACTGCGGACATGAATACTACGATTGGACTAGCTGTCGTCTTTATGGTTTTTTGGCTTATCTGGACACTCCAAGAAGTGGGACTTGGTTCTTTCTTAAAGCATCTTTTTGGAGTGAAAGGAGGAGTCACGGGAGTGATGTCCTACCTACTAATGCCTGTCTTTTTCTTTGTGGGTATTATTGAGGTCATCTCCATTCTCATTCGTCCTGTTTCACTCTCACTGCGACTTTTTGGAAATGTCTTCGCTGGTGAAAATTTAATGAACACCATGATGTCGATGGGAGAGACGTTACACTTCCCTATGTGGCTTGCAAAGATCACGAGTGTTGTTTTACCAATCCCATTTTATTTTCTGGAGCTTCTCATTGGGGTTCTCCAAGCTTTTGTTTTTGCACTTCTCTGTGCCGTTTACCTCAATCTCTCTACGAGTCATGATGAAGATGAGGCAGAGAGCCACTAACGTTACAGAGAATCACTATTTTTGTTCTCGGGATCGTGCCAAGCGTGCGAGCGGGAACGAACACACACAAACCCACACATATCTATGATTATTCCTACATTATTAGCTGACGCTGTCGCTTCAGGTATCACCGGTAGTTTCACCCTTGGTGTTGCTGGCGCAGGCGCTGCCTTGAGCATCGGTTTTATTGGAGCCAAAGCTGTTGAGGCTATCGGCCGCAACCCAGGATCCTTTGGTCGCGTCTTGACCCTTTCGATTATCGGCATGGCTCTTGCTGAATCGATTGCGATTTATGCGCTGATTCGCGCTTTTACAGGTCAATAGAAACGGTTGGAAGTTTAGATGTTTAGGGGTTTAGGGGTTTAGAAAAAATTATTTTGACACCTCAATTCTTGAATCACGGATTACATCAGTGATCTTGAAAAAAACTTTCTCAAGCTCATAAAAATTTTATTAAATTTTTTTCTTAGAGGG
>JBMOFC010000014.1:0-36325 GCA_049314455.1 Chthoniobacterales bacterium | reverse complement strand
ACGTTCGGAGTGACACCACAAGGCGCGGCTACAGAATTTTTTAAAATGCTCTAGCTTCTAAGCATCAAGTTTAGGGGCCCGAGTCGCTGCTAACACAGCTGGTTAGGAGTTTAAGAGGAGCTTTTATCACATTCCCAGCATATGCCCCTGGTTGCCTTTTGGCTAAACCCCTAAACGTCTAAACATCTCGCTTTTCATATTTTTTAAAATGGCCTTCAATTTTTATTTTGGACAAGAATGAAAGTGCATCACTGCCTTAGCTGCTTTTTACCCTTTGTCCTTCACGCGTTACAGCTTGGCGTAGCCAAGCATTATAGGTCATTGGAGTACGATCTATCAGGCCACGCTGCACGCTAGATAAGAGATGAGCCTTGATTGCCGGATGGCTCCAATCCACAGGATGAAACCCGATCCGTAATAGAGGCCATTTTTTTCGTGTGGCATACTGAAAAATCAATTCATTCCAAGCCAAGCTTACAAAACGACGCCAAGCTGAGCGGACACTGTAGACCATGCTTTGAGAGGGAATAAAGTGAGGAGGTTTTTTTTGAAGGTCAACGACGCCATGTAAGCGAGTTGTGTAAAAAAAACCTTCATCAGCTACCGCCCGTTCGGCTTCTTTGCTCAGAAGCCATGCTGGTGCGATAAAGCCAACGAGCTTGTTGATCTCAAAGCCTGTTTGCTGCAGCACCTCTTTTCCGCGCTGCAAAGTTGTACGAGCTTGTTCATAGTCAAGATCATAAAATTCTCCTTCACCTGCGGTATAGTATTTGGTGATCCAGCGCTTCATCCCATGATCATGAGAGGAAGGAGGCCTGATATGATAATAACCGTGCAAGACGATTTCATGACCTTGTGCAGCCTGTTCCTCAAGCCATGTTATAAAGTTAGGAAAGTGCGTGATAGAACCTTGGTGATGGTAATCTGGAATCACTAAGAGTGAGCAACGAGAAACGCCAAGCGCACGCAATTCTTCGAGTTGATTTGCGACAATTTCTTGGGTGTGTGGAGAGACATCGTGCAGAGAAATGACAAGACTTTCTTTTTTCATGAAAAGGAGAGGAGGTAACGGGTAATGGGTAATGAGTAAAGGATGAAGAATAAAGTGTCTCAAAAATCGAAAAGGGATCGGTTCCGGCATTTCGGTATTTTGGTGCCATAGCCGTTATCCGCTTACAAGTTCAGAGGAAGATGAAAAATAACACGTTTGGTAAAATCAACACATCATAGGGGAATTCTTTTTTATTCCATGTTGACGCAGGCAAGAAATTAAACTCATTACCCGTTACTCTTTACTTGGTCTGATTTCATCCTGATTTTGAACCAGAAATTAGCTGCCTTCAAAAAACCATTTTTCCACATGGAATTCTAGGTATCATTTGCATTCAAGCCAGATCTCTGTAAGGTTAGAGTAACTTATTTTTTATCAATGTCTGACCAAAATCTTTCTCCTCAAGAGGACCCACTCTCTCCTTTAAAAAACAACAAGACCCCAAACGATCCAACTAATTGGCGTGGCGTTGTGCTAGTCCTTATTGCAATTGCACTCATCGGTGGAGCCTTCTTTTTTAGAGGAAATAATCTGATGCCTTCCGAAGAGCTCTCTCTTCCAAAATTTGAAGCGCTTCTCAAAAATGGGAAAATTATTTCGACTCCGGATAAGCCATTAGAGCTGCTTGTTGAAGAAGGCAAAAACACTCAGTCTCTCAGTGGATTCTATCGCAAAAAAATCCAAAACTCCGAAGAGGAAATAGCAACGGCTTTTAGAACAACGGTCTTCATGCCCTTTAATAGTGCCACGCTTGAAAAAGAATTGAGTGATGCTGGTGTCACCGTCACACCGAAGGCAGAGTCCAACCTTTTGCTTTCAACGATCGTAAGTTTTTTTCCGATTATCCTTTTTCTCTTGGTGCTCTATTTCTTTTTTCGTTCTCAAATTAAAATGGCAGGCAAAAGCGCGATGAGCTTTGGTAAAAGCAAGGCTAAGATGCTGGCGAGGGAAAAAAATAAAATTACCTTCAAAGATGTGGCTGGGGTAGAAGAAGCCAAAGAAGAGGTTCAGGAGCTTGTCGAATTTTTACGTGACCCCAAACGGTTTCAAAAATTGGGAGGTCGTATTCCTAAAGGGGTGCTCATGATAGGCTCACCAGGAACCGGAAAAACCCTCTTAGCACGTGCGATTGCGGGTGAAGCAGATGTTCCTTTTTTTAATATTAGCGGTTCCGATTTTGTAGAAATGTTTGTGGGTGTCGGAGCTTCGCGTGTTCGCGATATGTTTGAACAAGGGAGAAAGTCTGCTCCATGTCTCATTTTTATTGATGAAATTGATGCTGTAGGACGTCACCGTGGACATGGTGTTGGTGGGGGTCATGACGAGCGTGAACAAACACTCAATCAACTCTTGGTTGAAATGGATGGGTTTGATGCTCAAGAAGGGGTCATTATTATTGCCGCGACAAATCGCCCAGATGTGCTTGATCCTGCATTGTTACGTCCAGGACGCTTTGATCGTCAGGTCACCATTGGTCTTCCTGATGTCAAAGGCCGCGAAGAAATCCTCAAAGTTCATGCTAAGAAAGTAAAACTTTCTGAACATGTCGACCTCTCTAGAATCGCTCGAGGGACGCCTGGTTATTCTGGTGCAGAACTTGCCAATGTTCTCAATGAAGCGGCTCTCATGGCTGCTCGTAAGGGTCTCAAAGCCATCACGCAGTCTGAACTCGAAGAGGCACGCGACAAAGTCCGCTGGGGAAAAGAACGGCGCAGCATGGCGATGACAGAAAAAGAAAAGACGACTACCGCATGGCATGAAGCTGGCCATGCTTTGCTCAATGTGATTCTAGAACATACACATCCTTTGCACAAAGTGACGATCATTCCTCGAGGTCAATACCTGGGTGCTACCATGTACCTTCCTGAAAAGGATCAACTTTCCACACAGTGTAAAGAATCGCTTGATGGCCTGGTCATGATGATGGGAGGACGTATCGCCGAAGAGATGTTCACCAATGATATTTCTAATGGAGCTTCTGGAGATATTGCACAAGCCACGACCCTGGCTCGCAAAATGGTTTGTGAATGGGGGATGAGTAGTCTTGGAATGATTCGCTTTAGTGAAGATAGCGATTATGTTTTTTTCGGACGAGACATGGCAGGCAAACGCCAATACAGCGAAGCCACAGCGCAACAAATCGATTCTGAAGTCAAACGTCTCATTGATGAGGCCTATGCGCGTGCTGCCAAAATTCTGCAAGAGAAAAAAGAAACGGTAGAGCTCATTGCTAAGGCACTGCTGGAATTTGAAACACTCGATGGAGCTCAAGTTGCTGATCTCATCAATCTGGGCTATATGAAAAACCCTCCTATTATCGAGCAAAAGCCCCCACCGATTCCTCCTGCTCCAATGGTTTCTTCTGGTGAAATTTCAAAACCCAATCTTCCCGACTTTCCGACGGGGGGACTCGTGGCTCCAGTTCCAGCTTAAAACAGGCTGGAGGCTGAATTTAAAATGTGATCTTTTAGGAAGAGTCAAATAAATTTCACTTTTCTTTGATCTTCTTTCATTTGACTCCCTCGCTCCCGCTCGGTTCACCTTTCGGGCTACCTGACGGCAGTCTACCCAGCGGCCTCCCGACACGTTGTATTCTGTTAGTTTTTTCCTTGTAGACGTTGGTAGTTACGAATTCTCAAAAAATCATGATGCTTTCTAATATGATTTCGATCACACAAGCCTCTAGCCTCCAGTCTCCAGCCTCCAGCCTGATCCCGAACCTATTAACATTAACAATTTTTATTGCCACTTCGTTATGTAGAGCTAATCAGCCTACGGCAGAGACACTCCTCCAAGAAGCTCGGCTTCGCCCTACGACCCACCCCATGACGCTCGCTGCAACAATTCGAGGAGGAGAAGAAGCGCTTCCGTTGACCTTTAAAATCGAAAAAAGTCACATTAGCTATCAGCTTCATGATCCTGATGAAACGATTCTGTTAACCTTAGAACCAACATCTTCCTTGGTGAGTGACTTCAAAAATGGAAAGAGTAGTGTCATGAGTGATGAAAGACGCTATCAAGATATTCGTGGAACGGGTGTCACCTACGATGATCTCTCTCTTGGCTTCCTCTACTGGCCCCATCCTCGCTTAGCAGGAAAGGAGACCTTACGTGGTATCAAGGCCTCGATTGTTGAACTCACTCCTCCTGCTCATCATACTTCGCCGTATGGGAGCGCTCGCCTTTGGATCGATCAAAATAGTGGGGCTCCACTTCGTATGGAGGGATGGAATCAGCAGGGTCAACTAGTAAAACGCTTTGAAGTCATCTCTGCTCAAAAAATCGATGGTCTTTGGATGCTCCAAGAAATGCGCATTGAAACCTTTGATCAGGCAACAGGAAAAGTGATCCAGCGACGTTATTTCACGATAAGTCGGAATGCTTATAAGCTGTAACAGTGTAGGTAATTTCAACGTGATTTGACTATCCACGTTGCTTCAATGATCCACGAGATTTTCTCAGTATTCGTTCACAAGAACGAATAGGAAGATATAGCGTATTAAATTGAAAAGGGCACGCCATAAGCTTGCTCTTTTTCCTTAGGACTGCGTTTTCAGATCTTGCGTTATCTTCAGATAGCGCTTCGATCTTCAGCCTTATCCTAAGAAAAAATTTCTGCGCTTCTAATGCGCCCTTTTCAATTTAAGGCGCTATACTATAAAAGGGTGCTTTTCTCATTGGATCATCTCATAGCGAAATCGCTTATCGTATCTTCCTCCGGCATGCTTGCGACAACACTTCAAACAAGCAATGTCGCATCGTGGTTGGCGAACACGACTTAGTATTTCTCGGCATGCGGGACAGCGGTAAAAAAAGTTCCGTTGCTGTTTGGTGCGAACAAAAGGAAGTTGATGGGTCGCTTTTTCTTTGGGAATGCCCAGATCAATACACGCCTGACGCCATTCTTTCCCATGAGGGGCGATTTTTTTTTTTCCTGAGCGGTCGCGTGCGAGAAGGTGTGCTAATTCATGTCGCAATGTTTTTTCTACCTCCGCGTCTGAAATTATCTTGAGTTTAGGATTCAATACGACTTCCCAGGAGTGATAGAGCGCTAGTCCAGCTGTTGTCCGTAATTTGGGATTCCAGCTCACGCGCAGGCGTCCTGCTAAGGCCGTAGCATAAGGTAGTACAAGCTCTTGTGCCTTTTTTTTAAGAATCTCATCAGGTTGACAATGAGTTCGATTCTTCGTCCTAATCGCTAATGACGGGCTCGGTAAAGGAGCGATAAAGTGACGAAGAATCTTTGTGAGCATTTGCGGAAACTAGTGTAGACTTTTTACGGGATATTTTCCTAATTTTTGATATCTCCTTGTGCCAAAAAATCTCTGCCTCTTTTTCATCCTCTGTAATCCATTGTTGCATTTATTCTAATGGGATATCTCTTATAGGTGCTGCTCTTTTTAGTTCGGCTATTGCATCATCTTTTTTTGAAAATAGCAGTGCCATTCGCTCATCGTGCCTATTTCCAATCAAGCCTGTCAAGATCGCTGAAACTGTCTTTCTAAAACTTTTTTCAGTGCCATCAAGGCTCCTTCAATATCAGCGACGTTCGTCTGCCGTCCTAGCGAAAAACGCACCGCTGTCTGAGCCTCTTCTGGAGGGACTCCCATCGCTTGTAACACATGTGATGCTTGGACTGAACCAACCATACAGGCGGAGCCGCTGGAGACAGCCACACCTTCTAAATCGAGTGCCATGATGAGCGTTTCTCCATCAGTCTTGGGAAAATGAACATGGAGTGTGTTAGAGAGTGTGTTCTTAGGATTTCCATGACGTACTGCTGGAGGGTATATTTTTTGAATTCCTTGCCAGAGTTGCTCTCGCAGCTGTTGCTGACGTTGGGCCTCTATACCTGATTCTACCTCAGCAAGTGCGACTTTCGCAGCGGCTGTCATTCCCACAATGCTGGCGACATCTTCGGTTCCAGGGCGACGCTCATTTTCTTGAAAACCGCCATGCGCAATGGAGTCGATGGGAACACCAGAACGCAACCAGAGGAGGCCTGCTCCTTTGGGTCCGTAGAATTTATGTGCCGTGATCGACAAGGCGTCGACCCCAAGTTCTAGGGGCATGCAGCGACGTTTGCCAAAAGTCTGGACGGCATCGGTATGAAAAAGAATCCCGCGTTCTCGACAGCGTAGAGCTAGTTCTGCGATGAGTTGAACGACTCCTGTTTCATTATTGGCTTCCATGATCGAAACCAAAATTGTTTCCGGTCGTAAGGCTCTTTCCAAAATCATTGGATCTACAAGGCCGTCCTGATTGACAGGCAACATAGTGAGCTCAAATCCCTCCCGATCCCGTAAAACATGCATTGCATGAAGCACTGCATGATGTTCGGTGGCAGCAGTGATGAGGTGATTGCCTCGTGTGCGATGTCGTCGAGCTAGTCCCAAAAGCGCGAGATTATCACTCTCCGTTCCGCCAGCAGTAAAAATAATTTCATGCGATTTGGCTCCCAACCACGAAGCCCATTGATCGCGAGCTTCATCAATGGCAGCACGCACCTGACGTCCTGCATAGTGAATGCTCGAAGGATTGCCATAGGCTCCATTTTTCCCCTGCAGCCACGGAAGCATCGCCTCCAAAGCCTGATGGCATAAAGGAGTTGTGGCATTGTAATCGAGATAGATCATCGTCCGGCAAGCATCTCATCTTGCTGCTCAAAAACAATAAAAACTATTCAGAACTTGTATTCAAAGTCGCTCAGACTGATGAAGAACAAGGAGTCGAAGGAGCACAGACCCGCAGTGTACAAGAGGTACTCGAGGACGCGAGCATCGGAGCGACACTGTTATTCGCAGTCTCAGTAGAATTTGAATACAGGTTCTCAGGATATTCAGGATAAACTTCGCTTTCTGTCCCCAGCGAGGAATTAATTGAAGCCTATCGGAGTTCCCTAAGGCTTCACGGTAACTTCAATAGTATATAAAAAATCCTTTGGAAACCAATTGTTGCCAAAGGGAGTCATCCTAAAATGGATATAAGTGGTTTTAGCGGTTGTGCACTGGAATAATCCCTTTGATCCTACTTTTAGTCGGGTAACGGCATATACGGGGGACCAATAATTATACCAACAATTTGTAAATGTGATCTCCGTTGGTCCTACAGTACAGTGATTATGTCTATATGTACAATGATTGAGAGATTCAGCTGCCGAGATAGCGGCACTAAGATCAACGTCAAAAATATCGCCGAGTCAAAGTGTAATTTTTTTAGGAGATGGGTCCTCAGTAGTGAACTTTTGGACAATGGGATCCGTATCGGGTTCCTCTACAGATACCGTGGGAGTAGTATCCTTATGCAAGTTTGAATAGGAACTTTCAGAGCCCCAACAAGGAGCTATGGCTAACGTAAGTAGGGTGAAAAAAATTACGGAGACCAAGGGAAATATTTTTTTCATTTTTTATTCGTTGTATTTTTTATTACTTGTCACTGATTATCAGTTTGTTGTTTCGGATTTTATTGAGTTTATCGATTGATTGCAAAGAAAACAAAAATCACAAAGACCATTTTATCATCAACATACAAAATAAAACTGTCGCATAACCTAATTCGAAACATGCTCTTTGCAAGTTTTTTTCGGATGCTCTTAAAAAATATTGATCCCATTAATGAGTAATCATATGTGCCACCCGATGACGTTTTTTATCTAGAGGAAGAAGAACGTAGTGATAAAGAAGAGCTGCTAGAAAGATGGAAAGAAAAGCGCTCCCAAGGCCAATGCTTGCGTTAAGATGGAGGAAAGGAAAGGTTGCACGAATGATAATGATGGCTATGCCTTGAAGGAGATAGATCGGATAGGAGAGTTCGCCGATGAGGCGATCTTTGTGTGAGGTTTGAAAAAAGAAAAATAAAATGGGAAGCAATGCAATCCAAAGAGGCGAAGCTATGCAGATGCCGATTTCAGATCCCGTTAGCTTAATAAGGTAGTGCAGTATTTTGGCGTGAACCTGCAGCAGAAAAAGAACAATCGCCGCCGCTGCTCCATAAAAATAGAGTGATGAGAAATGAAACTTTTCTAAGGCATATTGAGCTGTGACTCTGCAATAAAGCCGATAGCCGAGCATTCCAATAATAAACATGCTGATCTCAAAAGGGAAAAAACGGACATCCCAGGGATCATGAACCAAGCCTTCATGCCAATAGACGAGTAGACGTGCTGCAAAGGAGAGTTCCATGAGGAGGATAAGTCATCGACTTCGCAATCTATTTAAAAATGGAACATAGGCATAAAAAGTGAGTTCTATTCCCACGGACCAACATTGTGGAACGAGTAAATAAGCCCAAAGCGGGGTATGATCTGTTCTGAAATTTTCTGTGAAGTGGAGGGGATGTCCAAGATCATGACTCAGAAACATCACCCAGTCCTGACCTACCAAGGTGATGTTGGAAAGAGCAGCCAAGAGGAAACCAGCTTTCCCGTTATGCATCTCAGGATGATTGGCATAGGCTTTTAATAAATGCCATTGATGTAATAACAATCCTGTGCCGAGGCAAAAAAGAAGCGTTCCCAAAAGTACTACCCCATGCAGTGGGTAGATGCGCAACACTCTGCTAACGTAAAAATCTCGAAGTGTGGCATACCTCGAGGAGAGGACTAGTGCCATATAAAATCCTGAAATAGCGTAGAAGATTTGGACAGCCTGATTGCCAGAATGCATCGTTCAAGGAAGAAAAGTATTCGTGTGTGAGGCAATCACACATAAAGTTATACCTTTTGCGGATGATTTTTAGGAATTTTATGCGCAGGAGTTATTGTCTCTGGCAAGGCGTTCCGAGCGAGACGCTATGCGAACATAACGTAAGCGAGGACAACGCAGCCAGAGGCAATAAGAACTAGTAGAAAATCCTAAAAATCATTCGTGAAAGGTATAAATAGACTCGCAGAATTCCCATAAGATGAACCTCAATACTTTTTTTCCAAGATAATCAGCTGGTTAAAATGTTGAAAGGTTGAAGGGTCGTTTAAATTTCGGTGAAAATCTTTATAAAATATTTAACAACCAACGTAGCCAAGACAGAGAAAAATCAACCACAAAGAACACAAAGCTGCTAAAGCGGTACACAAAGAAAACACAGAGATAAAAATTTTCATAAAAAATTTTAAAGTTAAGAAATAAAGACCACAGGAACAAAATGGGAATCAAAACTTATTAGAATTTTTTTTTGAACAAAAAGACGTTGGTAGTTACTAAAATTTGAAAGCAACTCGCGTTGCCGAGGCAAATTTTTCCTGTAGTCTGCAGCCTTTAGCCTGTAGCTTGCCTCTCATGCCTTCCTATTTTCAAATTGTTATCCTCGCTGTTATCCAAGGTCTCTGCGAGCTATTACCTGTTTCTAGCTCGGCTCATGTCATCGTTGCTGAACGCATCATGGGACTGAATCCCTCAGCACCTTCTATGACGCTCTTGCTTGTGATGCTGCATACCGGAACGATGTTTGCTGTTATTTTTTATTTTTGGAAGGAGTGGAAGCGTTCTTATTTTTCTTCTTGGAAGACGTTTTGGAAGGTTGCAAAACAGCTTTTTGTGGCCACGTTCGTAACGGGCATTGTGGGATGGTGCCTTAAAATTCTCATTGAGAAAATTTTCATGCGCCATCTTCCACATGCAGAAGTGGAACATCTTTTTTCCAATCTTCCTTTGATCGCAGTTGCCTTGGCAGCCGTTGGATTTCTGATGATTGTAGCTGGAGTACGCTCAGAAAAAATAGACTTCTTTCGAAACTCTACTGCTGATGCGAATGACGGCGGTGCTCCGAACGTCATCCCCGCGGAGGCGGGGATCGCGTCCTCAAGTACCTCTTTGTACACTCCGGGTCTGCGCGCCGAAGCGCCTTGTCCTTCATCACCCGCAGCGAGTTTTGAAAGAAGTCTAATGAAAACTTTTCAAGTGTTGAATATTCAATCCTCTTGCTGGATTGGCCTTATTCAAGGCTTTTGCCTTCCTTTCCGGGGCTTCTCGCGCTCTGGGTCAACCATCTCGATGGGACTATTGCTAGGAATTTCCAAAAAGAATATTGAGGAATTTAGCTTTGCCCTTGCCGTCGTGCTAACACCGATTGTGCTTGTAAAAGAACTGCATCGATTTCTTCAAGACTCTACAATGAGCCAACACACGCAAACATTTTCTATGCTTTCCCAATGTGGCATGGGGATGGTACTCAGTTTTCTTGCGGGTCTTGTGGCCTTGAAATGGCTTTCACGCTGGCTGGAAGGAGGGCATTGGAAATTTTTTGGGTTTTATTGCCTCTTTGCAGCAGGAGGAATTACAATTTTGAATCACTTTTTCCTGTAGTCTACAGTCTGTAGTCTGTAGCCTTCTTCGCATGAACGATTCTATTTTACCCGATCTACAAGCAGCCGTTCTCTGCGAGGATGTACGTGCTGAACGAAGCGGTCAACAGACACTCGTTGGTATTCTAGGCGCGATTCCAACACCCTCGTTACCGATTGGATTTTTCAAGCTCTGTCTTTGGACGCGTTGGTGTGGCGGTGTTGGGAAGTTTACGCAACGAGCCGCTATTCTTGATCCTGAGGAAAAAAGTCCGATGACGGAAGCGGCCATTGATTTTGAGCTTACAAATATGAATGCTCATGCCACCAATGTTCATTTTTTTGCGGGCATTCAATTTAAACGCTTTGGTATCTACAATATTGAAGTGCACCTTGATGATGAGCTGCAACTTCGTATTCCATTTCCGGTGGTTCAAGTTCAAGAAGAGAAGTGATGATAGACATTTTTCCTTGACAGCGCTCTGTTCTGCACATAATTTCACCCCCTTTCTCGCACATTCCATGAAAACTTTTTCCGCAAAAGAACCCGAAGTAAAACGCCAATGGTGGGTCATTGATGCCAAAAATCAATACCTTGGTCATATTGCTGTCAAGGCAGCTAATCTTCTTCGTGGTAAACATAAAACTATTTTTACACCTCATGTTGATACCGGTGATTTTGTCATCGTCATTAATGCTGCTGAGGTTCAAGTTAGCGGGAAAAAAGAGGTGCAAAAGACCTACATGAGTTTCTCCGGTTTTGTTGGAGGCCACAAATCAGAAACCTTTCGTCAACGACGTGCTCGTCGCCCTGAACTCTTGATTGAGAAAGCGGTCAAAGGAATGATCCCTCACAACCGTCTTGGATCTAAAATTTATACAAAACTCAAAGTCTATAGCGGATCAGAGCATCCTCACCAAGCTCATTCCCCTCAGCTCATTTCAGTGGCCTAAACAGGTTGAACAGCGCTCTTATTTTTATTTCTATGCCCGAAGAAACAACAGTCACCACAGTTACAAAAAAACCTGCCAAAGCTGGAACACTCAAGTCAGGTCCAACGACTGCAACAGGACGTCGCAAAACAGCTGTCGCCACGATTCGCCTCGTTGACGGTTCTGGGAAAATCCGCGTTAATGGGCGTGAATTTTCAGATTATTTCACTACGGTTTCGATGCAGAACAAAGTGTTAAAACCTTTTGATGCGGTTAATGCCATTAAGGCTTACGACGTTATTGTCAAGACACAAGGTGGAGGGCTTAACGGCCAGGCAGGTGCTGTTAGCCTTGCTATTGCTCGTGCACTCAACAGCATCGATTCAGAACTCCGTCCGGTTTTGAAACAAAACGGACTCCTCACTCGTGACCCTCGTCGCCGGGAGCGTAATAAGCCAGGTCGAGCAGGTGCACGTAAGCGGTTCCAGTTCTCGAAACGTTAATATCTCATTTTGTCGGATGAAATTTTATGAAATCTCATCAGGCAACGATAGAACAGCTTCTTGGATTCTGCTGGTCCTGTCCAAAAGAAATTTTTCAATGTGATGCTCCTGATCAAGAACGTTCTTTGTGGCGCCTAAAAAAACTTTTCCCTGAAATTGTTTTTGACATCACCACGCTTGAAGGAAATCCGTTCACTTTTCCACAAGTCCAGACATTGCTTGATGGTATTACTGTTGGTGGTCGGAAAATTTCAGAGAGCGATCAAGTCTTAAATCAAGCAGCTTCTTTAAAAAAATTAGCATTCCTGTGCAAATCAGGAAGCTTTTCTGTTACTGAAAATGTGGCCTGTGATTTTAATGCGCTGGTGGCTAAAGGAGAATCGTTGCAGGAAGGAGTGTTTCGTACAGGTCCTGTGAGTATTGCTGGAAGCAGCATAACGCCTCCAGCAGCAGAACAATTGCATATTATTTTTCGGCAACTCCTCGAAGCGCATGCCATTCTTCAAAACCCGATCGAGCGTGGTATTGCTACCTTTCTCTCGTGTGCTAAAAATCAATTTTTTTGGGATGGCAACAAACGAACAGGCCGCCTCCTCATGAATGGTATTCTTCTCTCTGCAGGCCAAGACATCATCACTGTTCCTGCGAAATATCGGGAAGAATTTAATAAAAAAATGATTGGCTTTTATGACACAGGGGAGGCTACGGAAATTTTTGCTTTCATGGCCGCGCAGCAAATCAGCAACCGTTTTTGATCGACCTCATTATCTTTTCATAGATCTTAATTGTCAACTGATGCTGTTGTGGTTTATTTTTTCCTGATGGATAAAAAACCTTTTCCCACTACCAAAGCCTATGCTGCTTTAAGTGCAACAACGTCTCTAGCACCTTATTCGCTGGAACGTCGCTCTCTCGGTCCTCATGATGTGGCGATCATCATTGATTTTTGCGGAGTCTGTCATAGTGATATCCATCAGGCGCGAAATGAGTGGGGAGGCAGTTGCTACCCGATGGTTCCTGGACATGAGATTGTGGGGCGCGTGAAAGAAGTGGGATCCAAGGTTACAAAATTTCAGCCAGGCGATCTTGTTGGAGTCGGCGTTATGGTCGATTCTTGCAGGCACTGTGGCTCTTGCCTAGAAGGAGTAGAGCAATTTTGCGAAAAAGGATTTTCTTCCACGTACAACGGAACCGAGCAAGATCAGAAAACACCGACCTATGGTGGATATTCGGAGCACATTGTCGTCACCGAAGATTTTGTGTTACGCATTCCACAGCATTTGCCTCTTGCCGGAGTGGCCCCATTACTTTGTGCTGGGATCACCACGTACTCTCCACTTCGACATTGGAACGTAGGCGCTGGTCAAAAAGTTGGTGTCGTCGGTCTGGGTGGTTTGGGGCACATAGGGATTAAATTTGCGCATGCCTTTGGGGCTAAGACGTACGCGATTACAACCTCACCCCACAAAAAAGCAGATGCAATCAAGCTGGGTGCAGAAGGAATTGTTGTTTCCAAAGATACCGCGCAGATGGCCGAGCACACGAATAGTTTTGATTTTATTTTGAGCACGATTTCTGCACCTTATAGTCTTGCTGACTATTTGGCCTTGCTCAAACGCGATGGAAAGATGGTTATTGTTGGTATCCCTGAAAATCCCATGGAATGTCAACCGTTTGATTTAATCCGAGGGCGGAAAACAGTGGCTGGTTCCATCATTGGTGGCATTAAGGAAACTCAGGAGATGCTCGATTTTTGTGGAGAGCACAACATCATTGCTGAAGTTGAACTCATCTCAATTCAAGACATCAATACAGCTTTTGAACGGATGATTAAGAGCGACGTGCATTATCGGTTTGTCATTGATATTGCGTCGCTACGGAATGAGTTGTTTTAGCTGTTTCTTCCATGTTACTCAGTGCCACTCATCCCATAGCTCCGTTTGCTTTCAAAGAATGGGCAATTGTTTGTGAGGCGCTTGGAAGTGGAGATCAAAGTCTCCTGTTGCGCAAGGGAGGGATTGCGGAAGGGAAAAAAGGATTTGGGTTTGAGCATCAGGAATTTTTTCTCTTTCCAACCTGGTTTCATGGACAGGTTGAAAAAACGCACCCTCGTCGTGCTTCTGCTATTTTAAGCGAAGCACCCGAGGTGCTGAGTTTGGAATATGTGGCCTCCATTGAATGGAGTGATTTTGTAACCGACCGCAAGAAGCTCGCGGAGCTTGCAGCGCTTCATATTCTGCATGAGTCAGTCATTGAAGAGCGTTTTCACTATCGTGATAAACATCAAAAAAATGAGCCAGGTATTCATGTGGCTTTTGTTCGCATTTATCGTCTTGATGCTCCACTTCAACTCACCATGGAAAAGCGCTTCGGAGGATGTCGCTCTTGGGTGCACCTTCCTGAGATAACATTGGGAACTTTGGTTTCTGTCTTAAGTGATGAAGCGCATGCAGAACGACGTGCCCTTTTGGATGCCGTTATAAAAAAGAGCTAAGTTTTTTATCACGAAGCTGGATTTTCTGCAGACATCTTTTATGTTCTTAGGAACATGAAATATATTTTTGTCACAGGTGGTGTGGTTAGTTCTCTTGGGAAGGGCCTTGCAGCTGCTTCTCTGGGAACCTTGCTGGAGCGTCGAGGACAACGCGTGGCGTTGCAGAAGCTCGATCCTTACCTCAATGTCGATCCCGGCACGATGAATCCGCTGCAGCATGGCGAAGTCTATGTGCTTGCCGATGGTGCTGAGACCGATCTTGATTTGGGGCACTACGAGCGTTTCACCAACTCAATACTAACACGCGCTAACAACGTGACGAGTGGGCAAGTCTATGAGACGGTTCTTTCCAAAGAACGGCGTGGAGATTATTTGGGGAAAACGGTGCAAGTCATTCCGCACATTACCGATGAAATCAAAGCCCGCATTCTTTCCTTTCAAGAAACAACCAATGCCGACATTTTGATTACGGAAATTGGAGGGACGACTGGAGATATTGAAGGACTTCCTTTTTTAGAAGCGATTCGTCAGTTCATCCTTCAAGTCGGTCCTGAGAATGCGATTCTCATGCATGTGACTCTCGTTCCTTTTATTAAAGCGGCTGGAGAGCTCAAAACAAAGCCAACACAGCAGAGTGTCGCCAAGTTACGTGAAATTGGATTGCAGCCGCAAGTCCTTATTTGTCGTACAGAACGTCCGCTGGATCAAGAAGTCAGAGAGAAACTGTCTCTTTTTTGTAATATTCCTGTAGATGCAGTGATTGAGGCTCGCGATGTAGAGCATTCCATCTACGAGTATCCTCTCTTGCTCCAACACGAAGGGCTCGATGAAAAAGTGTGTCGTCTTTTTGGGATCAACGCTCCTCCTGCGGAAATGTCCCAGTGGCGAGAGCTTGTCAAAGCCATTGTTTATCCAACACATCATATTAAAATTGCCATCATCACGAAGTATGAATTGCAAGATGCCTACAAGAGTATCTATGAGTCTTTGACGCATGCTGGTGGAGCCAACGATTGTGGTATCTCTATTGAAGTGATCGATGCAGAAGATATAGAACATCATGGCCCTGAAAAATATCTTCGCAATGTCTCTGGAATCCTGGTTCCAGGAGGCTTTGGAGATCGTGGTACAGAAGGCAAAATCAAAGCAGCTCAGTACGCACGCGAACATCAGATTCCTTACCTTGGTCTCTGCTTAGGAATGCAAATTGCGACCATTGAATTTGCACGCCATGTCTGTCACCTCGAGGGAGCCAATAGTACGGAGTTCGATCCTATAACGCCACATCCTGTGATCTGCCTCCTCGAAGAACAAAAAGGAATTTTAGATAAAGGTGCTTCTATGCGCCTAGGAACATGGCCTGCACTGTTAAAAGATGGCTCTACTGCATATCGTATCTATGGGCGCCATGAAATTGCAGAACGCCATCGCCATCGTTTTGAATTTAACAATGATTACCGAGAGAAACTTGAAGCAGCAGGCTTCATTGTTTCTGGAACATCCCTGGATGGTCAATTGGTGGAGATTATAGAAATCCCCAATCATCCTTGGTTTATCGCTGTGCAATTTCATCCTGAATTTCAAAGTAAGCCTCATGCTCCACATCCTCTTTTTAAGGGCTTTGTCGAGGCATGCAAAAAAATGTCGCAGAGGTGAAAATGAAGTGAAGAGTAAACAGTAAAGGGGCGAGTGAAGAGTAAGGAGTTAAGAGTTAAGTCTGTTATTCAAAGATATAGATTTTTCACAACGTCAGTTGTTCTAAAAAAATAAAACTTACGCCAACAACTTTTGGACTCTTTACCCTTCACTCTTTACTCTTTACTGAATGCCTTCACCCTTTACCTAACCCTTGTCATCTTCCACTCCATCCTATTTTAATGTCTGATTCATCCGATTCCATCTCTGATCCTCTGCTCGAGCCTATTGCTGACTACGCTTCTTCTTACAATATTCACCAATGGTCGGAAGGGTATGCCAAGATTAATGAGCGAGGTCACGTTGCTATTCTACCGACACGTGAAGAGGAGAAGGCAATCGACCTCATGGAGCTTGTAGCAGAAGGAAAGAAGCGTGGATTGAGGGCTCCTCTTTTAATTCGTTTTCAAGATCTTTTGCGCGATCGTGTTCGCCGGCTCAATGAATCCTTTGAGAGTTCTATTCAGGAAGCTGGTTATAAAAATGTCTATCGTGGTGTTTTTCCCATTAAAGTCAATCAGCTGCATGAAGTCGTTGAAGAGATCGTAGATGCTGGGAAAAAATATCATTTTGGCCTTGAAGCTGGAAGCAAGCCAGAGATGATCGCTGCTCTCTCGGTGCATGATAATCCAGAAAGTTTAATCGTCGGAAATGGGTATAAAGATTTTGAGTTTATTCGTGCGGCTTTACTGGGTGTAAAGCTTGGAAAAAAAGTGATTTTAGTCGTAGAAAAATTAGAGGAGTTGCATCAAATTTTAGCTATTGGGAAAAAAATGGGAGTGATGCCGCTCATCGGAGCCCGTGTTCGTCTCCTTTCCAAAGGCGCTGGTAAATGGGCCACGAGTGGCGGAGAAAATGCGAAATTTGGTCTCGATACCGCAGAACTCGTCGAGATGAGTGACATTCTTCATGCAGCTGGAATTCCCGAGGCGCTCAAGATGCTTCATTATCATGTCGGTTCTCAAGTTCCTGACATTAGCACCATCAACCGTGCTACCTGTGAGGCGACCCGTTTCTATGCAAAGCTCTCTCAAATGGGACACTCCCTCGAGTATCTCGATGTGGGAGGTGGGCTCGCTATCGATTATGATGGCTCTCGTACTTCCTTTGATAGTTCTGCTAATTACTCTGTTCACGAATATACGCGAGCGCTCATTTACAACATCATGGAGGTATGCGATGCAGAAAAAGTTCCTCATCCTATTGTGGTGAGTGAAAGTGGGCGCTACATTGCTGCACCACATTCTGTCTTGGTTGTAGAAGCTTTTGGAGCAATTGAAAAAGATCATGCCTCTGCTTCCGTGGTTGCGGCAACCACCGATCATAAGCTTGTTGGAGAGATGTTGGAAATCCGCGCTACCCTGAATAAAGAACGACGTCAGGAACATCTTCACGAAGCTCAACAAATTCGTGATCAAGGACAGTCGATGTTTGAGCTAGGGCTGCTTGATCTTCGATCTAAGGCCAAGATTGATGCTCTTTATTGGGAGATAGCCACCAAAGTGGTCGAGCTCTACCAAGGTGTCACCTACATTCCAGAGGAGGTGAAAGAGCTGGAAATCTCGCTTGCCGATCAGTTAATTTGTAATTTTTCCGTCTTTCAATCCATCATCGATCATTGGGCGCTAGGTCAACTTTTTCCCATCATGCCGATTCATCGCTTGCATGAAAAAGCAGAATGTTCAGGAACGCTAGTCGATATTACATGTGATTCTGATGGGAAAATTGCCAAGTTCATTGACTTCCAAGATGTGCGGCAGACACTCCCTATTCATCCTTTAATTCCGGGTGAGCCTTATTATTTGGGATTTTTCCTCACAGGTGCTTACCAAGATATCATGGGGGATCTTCACAATCTTTTTGGACGTGTTCACGAGATGCACATCTTCCTCGATGAGGATGAAGAAGATGGGTACTACATCGAAGAAGTCATTCCAGGAACAACCGTAGGTAGTGTTTTAAATCATACTCAGTGGGACACCAAAGAAATGGTCCGCCGTATGAAAGCACAGCTTGATGCTGCGATCAAAAGCGATCGGCTCAAGCCCAATGAGGGAATGCGGCTCTTGAGTGAGTATGAAAAGACATTGCAGTCGTATACGTATTTAAATTTTTCCTAGCACATTGTAAATTCTACTGCTGCGGCGAAGAGCTGCGTCGCATCGGTGCTCGCCTCATCGAGTATTACCTATACACTCAGTCGCTGTGCGCCGCCGCTCCTTCCTCGTCACGATCACCATGAAATATCCGGGCTAGGGAAGTTCATTTCATGGAAGTGATATAAGAAGTTAAAAATGACATCAAATTAAGATTTTAAAAAATGCAATCGTCTTTAGAAAACAAAAATGTCCTTCATTCTCCACTTGAACCAGCGCACCTCGAAGCCAACGCCCGCATGGTCGATTTCGCCGGATGGTTCATGCCGGTTCAATACACGAGCATCAAGGAGGAGCATGAAGCGGTACGAACTGCTGCTGGGATTTTTGATGTTTCTCACATGGGAGAAATTTTTGTCTCAGGAGAGGGAGCTGCTGCATGGCTTGAAACCATGTTGACCAATCGTGTTGGAAAACTAGCCCTTGGACGTGGACAATACACCTTGATGTTGAACGAAGAGGGTGGGGTGATTGATGATTTGATTCTCTATCGTACGGGAGAAAAAGAATTTTTCTTAGTAATCAATGCAGGACGACGTGAGGAAGATGTGACTTGGTTCAACAAACATCTCCCACAAGATGGGACGGTTCTTTTTGAAAATAGAAGCGATACCTTTACTGCCTTTGCATTACAAGGGCCCAATTCAGAAGAGCTTCTCAAAAAAATTCTTCCAGATGTGGAACCACCTAAACGCAACGGAATCACGAGTATTCCCGGTTACGAATCAGCTCTCATCGCGCGCACCGGTTACACCGGTGAAGATGGCTTTGAAATTTTTGTGAACCATCATGATGGACTCGATCTTTGGCGTCAGCTTGTATCCGCTAGTGCCAAGCCTTGTGGTCTTGGAGCACGCGATACATTGCGCCTTGAGATGGGCTATCCACTTAACGGTTCTGATCTCTCCATGACACGAACACCACTCGAAGCGGGTCTTGAAAAATTCGTGGCACTCGATGATCCACTCAAAGGTGATTTTAGAGGTCGTGTAGCGTTAGAAAAACAACGTGCTTCCGGAGTGGCCTCACGCCTCACACCGCTCCAACTCTGCGAAGGGGGGCCGCCCCTTCGTTCCCATTATCCGATTTATGTTGGGGAAAAACTTCTTGGAGAGACCACGAGTGGCGCCTTTTCCCCTAGCTTAGGAGAGGGGATCGCGATGGCGTATTTGCCAGTTGCATTCACACAACCTGGAGTCGTCGTAGAAATTGAGGTCCGCGGAAAGCGCTACAAAGCCGCTGTGACGACATTGCCATTTTATAGGAAGTAGGAGCTTTCCTCAAAAGGATTGAGTAATAGCAGATCGATTTTTTTGAAATCCTTAACATTGCGTGTGACGAGTGTCAGTCGGTGCTGTTTGGCTGTTGCTGCAATTTGCATCTAGCCTGGCTTCCGCAGTAGATCCGCATGAAATATCCGAGTTAAGGCGTTTTCTAATAAGTGCAGAACGCACTACGTCTCCTTTTTCTGATAACACTGTGGTCATGGTAAGATAATCTTGCTGCCTCTACCTTTCATCAATGTCAACCGCATGTCAGCAGGGGCATCATTTCTGTTGAGTGCAAAATTTCTGTTGAGTACAAAATAAACTAATATAGATTTTCATTTTTCATAAAAACCAAAAAAAAACCCAACCAAAAACAAACCCAAAATAAACTACCTATGAAAAAACTCCCCATTCTTCTTGCCATGACTCTCATGGTTTTTATGAGTTCTACGGATCCTATAAAAGCGCAATCGACGGATAATACTCAAAAAAATACACCTACTCTCGAGGAGCTAAATCAGAAAATCGATCATGCTTGGACTAGGCTTCAAAAAAGCATGACGGTTGATAGCCCCAATGCTGAGCATACTTCTGATTCAGAATACTTGGCTCCTGATAGTCCACGGAGTTTATTAAACGCGCAAATTGCTATCTTAGATTATCAGCGTGCTCTTGGAAATAAATATGCTTTTCAAAAGTATGGCGCTGATTATGAAGCTGCAATAACTCCGGACACTGAAGAAGATAGTACTGATTCCCAAGCACGAATATCGAGCAACGATTTGAATAATCCAGCTGCATGTCTTGAAATTGAACAGGATTTTTTCTTTATTCAGCAAGAAATTTTAAAAGCATATAATAAGTTTTCCGCTGATGATTTTAACAATGGAATTCCTTTAAAACCCACATTTAATACAGATCAGTCTACTGCTTTTAATGATTTTGAAACGAGGCTCTCTGCACAGTTTGACGCAGCTGTTAGTAGCTACAGAGCAAGTGAACTCCATGACTCCAATGAAAGAGATCCTCAACAGCAACAAAAAAATTCACAACAAGTTATATTTTCTACCCTTAAAGAAAATATTCTTGCTGAATATGTGTATGTGCTTCTTGTAAAACAAGAATCTGCTGGCCATCCCAATGAAGCCACAGCTTTCAAGGTTCTTCAGCAAAAACTGGAGCAGCTTCTTGCCAATGTTGATGTTAGTAATCCCGTAGCCTTGTTGCAGGCTCAGATGGATATGATCGCTTATGAGAATGCTGTTGGTGGAGATGTCACGAAGTAGTTTTTCTGTGTAACGCTCTCTCAACCGAATCATGAATCGATCGTCGCAGCAATGTGGCGATCGATTTTTTTTGTCAGTATTTTTTTTATAAAAACCAAAAACAAATCCAAAATAAACTACTCATGAAAAAACTCCTCACCCTTTTTGCCATGATTCTCATGATTTTTATGAGCTCCATAGCTCCTGGGAAAGAGAAATTAACAGATGGTTTTCAACAAAAAATACCCACTATCGAGGGGCTGAATAAGAAAATCAAACATGCTTGGAATAGGCTTCAAAAAAGCATGACGGTCGATAGCCTCAACAAACAAACTTTTTTTAATTCTAGTGATTTTTTACCGAATTCACCATTGGATGAATCAGCTCTATTTAATCGATTAGAGAATCTGTTACAGGCTCAATATACTATTTTTGAGTATCAACGTGCTCTTGGGAATAAATATGTTTTTCAAAAATATGTCATTGGTTATTACAATGACGTGAGTCAAAATAATTTTTGGGATAGCTCTGCTATAAAAGCAGAAATAAGTAATGACGATTTTAGTAATCCAATTGCTCTTAAGCTTGATTCAATACTCTTCTCTGCTAGCTGGAGAAAGATTTTACAAGAGTGGGTCGGTGCTTCCTATAAAGATGTGAGTATGACTCCAGAATATCTTGCTCTTTACGATGTTTACGAGATGGTAACTCATGGAGGTAGAACTAGTTCAGCGGCATGTGAAAAGGTTTTTTCTGATGTTAATGTTCTTGAGCTCAGTACAGCAATTGGAGACGTCCAATTGAAAGACGATGAGTTAGCTGTTTTTAATGATTTTAAAACAAAGCTCTCTGAACGATATGAAGCTGCTGTTACTAGTTATAAAGCAAGTGACTGCCCTGATACCAATGTAGAGGATCCCAACGAGCTGCAAGATATAATGGCAACTGCACAGATCGACACCTTTTTTATCCTGAAGCAAAGTTGTTTTTATGGTTATCTCCACCTGCTTGTGACCAAGCGTGATTACCTTAATAATCCAAATGAAGCCGTAGCTTTCAAGTCCCTTCAGCAAAAACTGGAGCAGCTTCTTGCCAATGTTGATGTTCGTAATCCCGTAGCCTTGTTGCAGGCTCAGATGGATATGATCAATTATGAGAATGCTGTCTGTGAAGACGTTGCGAAGTAGTTTTTCTTCTTAACGCTCTCTCAAACAAATCATGAATCGATCGTTGCAGCAATGTGGGGGTCGATTTTTTGGCTAACATTTTCTTTTATAAAAACCAAAAACAACCCCTAATAAAAACAACCCATAATAAACTACCTATGAAAAAATTCCTCACTCTTTTTGCCATGACTCTCATGGCTTTTATGAGCTCCATAGCTCTTGTCAAGGCGCAGTCAGCAGATGATTCTCAACCACCATGCTCTGTGGGTGATGATGAGACAACAAGGATTAATGTTGCTAAGGCCTATTGTGCTCCTTTGATAAAGCCTGCTCAAGATGATCTTGAAGCGAGCATGAAGGTAGATAAGCTCCATGCTTTTGATCCCTCATATTCTAGTCAAATCACCCCCTATCTCACAAACCTATTGCAGGCTCAACTAGCGATTAGCAATTATAAATTTACTCTTGAGATACAAGCTGCTGTTATTTTATCTCAATTGGATACAGAAATAGAAAAGGAAATGCCGGATGAGCAGCTTAAGAACCCTACTTTTAATAATAACTTTAGACTAGTGGCTATTTATAAGCCAGTGACAGAGTCAGTACAGTCAATATCAGGGAAGATAGAAAGAGATAGATTGTTGCAGGCAACAGATAACAAACTATCAGTTAATGATGATGTTTTTTTGGAATTTCTTCTTATTTGGAAATTAACTTACGAGCAACGGACTTGGGATAGTCATTTCATTTCTAAGGAGGAAGATGGTCTTTTGACAGACATATACTCAGATCCTAGAGTGTCAGAGTGCCTTGGTTCTCCATCTACTTACGATGAGAATAAAAGAATTCGCGTTGATGAGAGTAAAAGAATTCGCGTTGATGAGAGTAAAAACTTGGAGGATTATGAGAATAGCATTTCTAATATGAATACATTTCAACTAGATCAGTCTCTTGCCGGTTCTCACTTTACAGTGGATGAATCTACGTCCTTTAACCAATTCAATAAAAAACTCTTGGATGCGTACAATGTCGCTTATTTTAACTATAAGAGGAATGAAATTCCTTTTTATGTTGAAGACAATAAAAAGGTTGCGCCTTTTCAAATAGAAGAGCAGTACAGTCCAGAACAAGCTCAAAAAATTAAGGCAACTTTCGCCACACTTGTTACTTTCTCTCTTTTAAAGCAAGCGGTTGCTTATGAGTATCTCCATGTATCTCTCACCAGACGTAATTACAGCCGTAATCCCAACGAAGCTGCAGCTTTCAGAGCTCTTCAGCAAAAACTGGAGCAGCTTCTTGCCAATATAGATGTTTGTAATCCCGTGGCCTTATTGCAGGCTCAGCTAGATATGATCGCTTATGAAAATGTTGCTCGTGAAGATCCTACGAAATGGTTTGTTTTGTAATTTTTTCTAAAATAAATGTGACTACCAACGTCTTGGCTGATGTTGGTAGTTATAGAAAAATCATGAATCGATCGCTGTAATAATGTGGCGATCGATTTTTTGTGCCCATTCACAAAACCGGGGAAAAATGAAAAAGTGCCGCACAAGAAACGCAAAGAACGCAAAAGAGAGTGAATTTTCCTATAGGCTAGAGCCTACGGCCTCTCATCCGTTCCTGTGAACGAGTGCAATTTTTTTAAAGATGCTATGACGGTCAGGTGCCATTTAACTCCAACGCCTATTTTCCTTGCAGGCATTGAGGCTCGTAGAGAGGAAGTTTTTAGCATTCACTTTGTTGAATCCATCCTCTAGAGTCATCTGATGAATGTTCCTAACGATTTACTCTATGTTAAAACGCACGAATGGATTCGGCGTGATTCTTCCGATGAAGCCCTTGTGACGGTTGGTATTACTGATCATGCCCAAGCGGAATTGACCGATATCGTCTATGTGGAGCTTCCAAAAATAGGAACGACTGTCGCTGCAGCCGCTCCTGCTGCGGTCGTGGAGTCGGTGAAGGCAGCGAGTGATATTTATGCTCCTCTTTCTGGAGTGGTGACTCAGGTCAATGAAGCTTTAGGAAGTAATCCAGCTCTGGTTAATACGAATCCCTTTGGAGAGGGATGGTTGTTTCAAATGCGATTCAGTACGCCACAAGAGCTTGAAACGCTGCTGACACCAGAGGCTTATACGGCTCAAATTACTGCTTAATTCTTGCGCCGCAGTTTAAAGTAGCGGTTTTCTATTCCCCCCATGATGAATCTTCATTTTCCAATAACGGACAATCGACAACGGACCAACAAGCATGCTGAGCAGGATCAGCTGCGAACTGATTTATTAGGCCGTTTTTCACGGCGACACCTCGGTCTCGACGAGGCTGCAATTGGCTCGATGCTTTCTTTGCTCGAATGTGAAACCCTTGAAGAATTAATCGAGCAGACCATTCCCAAGGAGCTTCGCTCTACGCGTCCACTCGACCTGCCTGCTGCTAGCAGCGAGGAGGAGGCTCTTGCTGAGTTGAAAGAATTGGCATCACGCAATCAACTCCGTCCTACGTACCTCGGGATGGGGTATCATGGAACGCATCTTCCTGCAGTCATTCGTCGTAATATTCTTGAAAATCCTGGTTGGTACACCGCCTATACACCCTATCAAGCGGAGATTGCTCAAGGACGCCTTGAAGCGCTTTTGAATTTTCAAACGATGATTGGTGATCTCACGGGGTTGCCTATCGCCAATGCCTCACTACTCGATGAGGCCACCGCAGCTGCCGAGGCGATGGCTCTTTGTTTTGATCTTAAAAAAAATCCGTGTTTTTTCGTGGAGGCGCATTCTCATCCTCAAACACGAGCACTCTTGCAAACCCGCTGTGAGCCTCTTGGCATCACGTTGCTCGTAGGTACCATTGATGAAATGCCATCGACAGGACTCTGCGGTTCACTCATTCAATATCCCTCCACAACGGGTGCTATTGAGGATCCTCGTTCTTTTATCGAGAAGACACATGCTGCAGGAGGACTTTCGGTAGTGGCTTGCGATCCTCTTGCCATGGTCTCACTCACGCCTCCAGGAGAGATGGGGGCAGATGTAGCGATTGGTTCCACACAACGTTTTGGGATTCCTCTTGGGTATGGAGGCCCACATGCAGCCTTTATGGCCGTTCGAGATGAATGGAAGCGTCGTATGCCAGGACGTCTCATTGGTGTTTCACGTGATGCTGAGGGGAACAGTGCATTGCGCCTCTCGTTGCAAACACGTGAGCAGCATATTCGTCGTGAAAAAGCGACGAGCAATATTTGTACAGCTCAGGTTTTACTCGCGGTGATGGCTTCCATGTATGCCGTTTATCATGGTCCTGAAGGCCTCAAAAAGATTGCAAAAAAAATTCATGATCAAGCGCTCCGTCTTGCTGTGTCACTATCTGAGGCCGGTTGGAAGGTATCCGAGCATCCTTTTTTTGATACGGTTCAAATTCATTTGACTGAAAAACAGATGATCTCGCTCCAAGAAAGAGCGCATCAGCAGGGAGTGAACCTTCGTTTTCTTAAAAAAAACCTATCCCAAAATTCTACTGCTGCTGCGAATGGTTGCGTCGCGCCGAACGTCATCCCTGCGGAGGCAGGGATCACATCCTCGAGTACTTCAGTTACACTCCGGGACTGCGCGCCGGAGGCTCCTGGCACTTCATCAGCATCAGCGAATTTTGAAAAAGGTTTATCCGTTCTTATCACCCTCGATGAGACGACGACTTCACTAGAGCCATTATTAAAACTTTTTCAGGTAGCAGAAGTTGCTACGTTACAAGAATCGACCTCCTGGAAACTACCCGATGCTTTACAACGAACCTCAGCTTTTTTAACGCATTCTGTTTTTCATGCATATCATAGTGAAACAGAGATGCTCCGTTACTTGAGGCGTCTCGAAGCAAAAGATCTTTCACTCACCACATCGATGATTCCACTCGGATCGTGCACGATGAAATTAAATGCAACTTCCGAGATGCTACCACTCAGTTGGGAGGAGTTTGGAGGGTTGCATCCTTTTGTTCCGCTGGAACAAGCCCAAGGGTATCTGGAAATGTTCCGTCAATTGGAACAATGGCTTGCTGAAATTACAGGATTTCATGCTGTTTCCTTACAGCCTAATGCTGGCTCGCAGGGAGAATATGCAGGTCTTCTTGCCATTCGTGCCTATCATCGTGCTCGAGGAGATCATAAGCGTCGTGTTTGTCTCATTCCTCATTCTGCTCATGGCACCAATCCTGCAAGCGCTGTCATGGCGGGAATGGAAGTTGTTGGGGTGGCTTGTGACGCACAAGGCAATATTGACCTCACGGATTTTAAAGCAAAGATTGCACTTCATGCCAATCGTCTAGCAGCTTTGATGGTTACCTATCCTTCGACTCATGGTGTCTTTGAAGCCTCTATTAAAGAGCTCTGCCAGTGTGTGCATGAGGCAGGTGGACAAGTCTACATGGATGGAGCCAACATGAATGCTCAGGTGGGGCTTTGTCGTCCTTATGAGCTCGGGGCAGATGTTTGCCATCTTAACCTTCACAAAACATTTTGTATTCCACATGGAGGGGGCGGGCCAGGTGTCGGGCCGATTGGTGTGGCAGAGCATTTAGCGCCCTACCTGCCGGGACATGTAGATCTCTTTGAACGTACCCATCATCGATCGGTGGGAGCTGTGAGTGCTGCTCCTTGGGGGAGCGCTAGCATTTGCGTGATCAGCTGGATGTATATTAGGATGATGGGACCGGATGGTTTGACGGCTGCTACTAAGATCGCAATACTCAATGCCAACTACATAGCCAAACGCCTCGAGTCCTATTATTCAATTCTGTATCGTGGAACGCATGGTCGCATTGCTCATGAATGCATTCTGGATCTGCGTTCCTGGAAACAGCGTTCTGGTATCGAAGTAGAAGATGTAGCCAAGCGTCTGATTGATTATGGATTTCATGCGCCGACGATGAGCTGGCCAGTGCCCGGAACCTTGATGATAGAGCCAACAGAGAGTGAGTCCAAAGAAGAGATCGATCGTTTTTGCGATGCTATGATTGCTATTCATCAAGAGTTCCTCACGATCGAAGAGGGAAAAATGGATCGTGAGAACAACCCGCTGAAACGTGCTCCACATACAGCTAGAGCGGTGACTGCGGATCATTGGGATAGGCCTTATTCTCGCGAACAAGCCGCTTATCCAGCTCCGTGGTTACGGCAACACAAATTCTGGCCAAGCGTTGCTCGTGTTGACAACGTCTACGGCGATCGTAATCTTTTTTGCTCGTGTCAGAGTGCTTCGTAATAGTACCCGTTCAACAGAACGGGTAAGGTTACAGACTACGAGCTGCAGGTAAAACGAGGCATTCGTTCACCAGAACGGAGAAAAATAAAAAACAGACGAAAAAGAAACGCAAAGAGCACAAAAAAATAAGTTTCAGGTATTCGCTTTCTTAATGGACATTTTCTTGCTGCTTCAACTTCAACTTTTAACTTCAACTGTACCCGTTCTTCTGAATGGGTACAGAGCGCTTCTTAATATCCGGGCTAAAACCCACCCCCTAACTTGGTGGTTGGAAAATTTTGATTACCGAGTACTGGATATTCGGTGGCTTTTCTAAGATGTTTCCTAGCAGATTCAATTAAACTTTTTTGATCTTGGATCGTTTCCATATTAGAGCCACCTACGATGTGAGAAGAAATAATGCGATAATATTCTTTCATGGCTCCCTCTTGTTCAAAAGAAAACTCAGAAAGGTTGTATTCTTGAGTCGTTCCATACTCATTACGAATCTTAACCCGGAGAGGACCTGTTAGTTCATGAGGTTTTGCCAAAGAAACAACATTTTTGAAATGAGAGGCTGCATGCATGAACTCCGTTGCGTGGTCTTTCAAAAAGTGAGCTGATCGATCATCTTCCTTGAGGAAACATTGAGTAGCTTGACTATAATTAAAAAGAGCGTCTTGGTAGGCAGATTTTGCGTCACCAATTTTTTCGCGAGCAGCATCACGCAAAGCCTCTTGAGACTCTATCGTTTTTGTTAAAAAAAGAGATACTTGGTGGTAGCGCTCTCTTAGTTTAGGGTTTGCGGTATGTTGCAATTGTGTCTGATAAAAGCGTTGCGCTTCTACGAGAGAAGAGAGGTCCCACTGTTTAGGTCTAGAGAAATCTGCTGCTGCATTACTAGTTGGATTACTAGAAGGGAAAGTACCGTAGGTGGATAAGGGTGACTGAGGTAGTAGATCTTCTTGTTCTTCTAATTTCTCCGATTCTTCCAGAGCAGGCTCTACTACTGTGATAGAGCTCTCTTTGAGAGAAGATGAGTCATGCACATCATGATGAGATAAATTCGTCTCGGGAATTTTATCATAGAGGTGTAGATTAGGATTAACTCCAATAACATACATAGTAGGTTGTTGGGATAAGGGACGACCAGCAGTTCCAGTGTCTTGTTCAGTGTGTGATGAGAAATCTCCTAGCAAGGATGTTTTTTCAGTAGAAATATTCATTTTTTTTACAACAATGAAGTAATGCTAATTGTCTCAATATTTTGACCAGGAATACGAGAAAAGAAGTCTCTTGTTTTTTCAAGGTATTGAGAGGCCTGTTCAAAGAGTGACTGTTGTAGCTGTAATTTTACTACATTATTAGGATTTTGAGTTATTCCAGAAGTACTCTTAATGATTCCGCGATATTTTTTGATCGATTCAGGTTCTTGAAAAGAAAAGTTGGATAAATTACGACGCATAATGCCCATGGGTGCTTCACCAAAAAAAGAGTCATAAATATATTTTGGTAGAGAGCTATCCTCTATTCGTTCTTTTATTCGTTCTAAGGACCCGTGCAAATGTGAACTTGTAACAGCTTCATGTAATTGAGGAAGTGTATCGACTATAAGTGGCGGCTCTGTTTTTAATGAAAGAGCAATTTGTTCTAAACAATAAGCAGCTTTTGAAAAGTTAATCGCTATTTCTTCGAATAGTTGAGATTTCTGTTCCCAATCAGGATCTTTTTTAAGAACACTCTCCTCGATAGCCTGACGATAGCACCAATTAGTATGCTTATATAAAGAGGCTTCATCAGTTCTTTCATCTAATGTTGCAGCTACTGAAGCATCTTCGATCTGCAGCATTTTTCTCAACAACAATGCGATCTTTCTGTAGTGTGCTTGAAGCCCCGAATCAGAGGTCGTTAATTTTTTTTCTGTATATAATGATTCTGCTATTGCGATATGGGTGGAAGTCCATGGTTGTGGAAGGAAAATATCTTCTCTTCTTTGTTGGGATGATGGAGCAACTTGTGCTACAGCATACTGAGTCTGGCCATGAGGTTCTAAAATTGGATTTGAGTTCATTGCTACTCGTTCCGAAGCAGCGCGGTTTTCTACTTGCTCTATCCTTATGTTAGATGAAGTCAGGTTGTTATGTGAAGGAGGAGAAACCTCCGGAGAAATCGCACCATAGTTTTGAGCGCCTGAGCCACTCAGGGGCCCTAATAGCGATTGATTCATTTTTATTTTGGTTTTTGAAATAAGTAGTGAGAGACGATCCACTCCTCTCCATTTTTATAACCCCATAGCTCTTCACAGGCCATAAAAAAAACGCGCCAATAAACCCACCAGCGTTTTTGTTGCTCTTCACCGTATGTTGCAGCCATGAGTGGCATGATCTCTTTCTTTGCTTCGTCCATCTGCTCTAGCCAGGCACGAGAGGTCTTCTGATAATGAGTGCCACTGACCTGCCAATGATTTTGGAGTTGAAGATCTTTTTGAAAATAGAGCAAGAGATCGTCTGAGGGCATCTGTCCTCCCGTAAAAAAATAACGTGCCAGCCAATCATCTTCCCCATCACCTATTTCATAATGATAGGCACTCTCTCGATGAGTAAAGATATGGACAAAAAGTGATCCGCCTGGTTTGAGCCACGTGGCAATCCGCTCGAGCAAGCGTTGATAATTTTTCATATGTTCAAACATCTCTACCGAGACGACACGATCAAAGGCCGCCTCTCCTTCTCCCGCATAGTCGATCATGTTGACGGTTCGAACAGTGACATTGGTTAGATGGCGTGCCGCGAGCTCTGATTCAATATAGGCCCGTTGTGTTTGTGAGTTAGAAATGGCTGTAATTTTTGCATGAGGATAATGAGAAGCCATCCAGAGGGTGAGAGATCCCCAACCGCAGCCAAGCTCTAGAATCCGCTCTCCATCTGCAAGCCCAGCTCGCTCACAGGTGAGTGCTAGCATGCGTTCTTCGGCTGCGTCAAGGCTTTTGACTCCTTCATTCCAATAGCCAGAACTATATTTTTTGTGCTTTCCTAAGACATGTTCAAAAAAAGCCGTTGGCAATTCGTAATGCTGTTCATTAGCTTCTGCTGTTGCGATAGCGATGGGACTTTGCTTGAGCGACTCGATATGCTTCATCAAGAGGGCCTGACGCTCTTCACAACTCCGTTTTTCAAAACGAGCAAGATGTACTGCAAGTTGCCTGCGAATCCCAAAACGAATTAGGAAATCGGGGAGGAGGTTTTTAGTAAGAAGGTGGTTGATGAAAGGCTTCATGATTTTTTAGGAAACCAAGGGATAAGAACACTTGTTGTTTCTTGATAATGCTTGTAAGCCTCTCCCTTGCTTCGTAGTGAAGCGGCTTCTGCAGGAGGGATACCAGTAATTTTGAGTAGAAGTAAAATAATCGTGGCAGGAGCATAAAAAGTAATCCATCCACCAGGAGAGCCACACGCAATAAGGTAGAAGCTGATCCAGAGGAGCATTTCAAAAAAATAATTAGGATGTCTCGAGTAGCGCCAGAGGCCCTCTTGGCAGACGAGAGCCGTAGAAGAGTGATTTTTTTTGAAAGTGGCTAATTGGTGGTCTGCTACCGCTTCTCCTGCAATGCCAACGAGGAGCAGGAGGCATCCTATAATTTCTACGGCGTTCCATGCCAGATTGGTATCCCGTCCGATGAAGAAAAATGGGAGCGTCAAAAGTACCACAGAAAGAGCCTGTGCTTGGAAAAAGAGAAAAGAAAGCAAAGTTTCGTTTTTTTTCCAAGCAGTACGGAGCTCCTGATAGCGCCGATCTTCGTGCGGATGTGCTTTTGCAATACGATAGGTTAAATGCCAGGTGAGCCTGAGACTCCAAAGAGCAAAGAGGAGAGTGATGATCTCTTTTTTGGGACTCCACGGGCCCGTCGCTAATAAAAAAAAGAGCCCTGTGATCGCAAGTCCTCCCGCCCAAAAAGCATCGACGAGTGAGTAGTTGTCAGCCCAGCGTGCCCATAGCCAGGCAAACGTAAAGAGGAGCATGATGACTGCTGTGACTTCAACAAAAAGCAGGGAAGGACTTAGCATAATGTTTTATTGTTCGGCCTCGTGTAAATCGCCTGCACCACGGAAATATTTCTCGTGGCAAAAGCCGCTTCACAATATTTGAGGTAATAATTCCAGCTGCGTATAAAAGGTTCATCAAAGCCTAAGGCTCTGATTTGTGGTAAATGAGCATTAAAATTCTGGTGCCAAGCGGCTAGGGTCCGTGCGTAGTCATTACCGAGGTCTTCTAAATCGTGTAGGAAAAGGTCGCTTGTGTTTAAGAGTACTTGGTTAATTCTCCCAACACTCAGCAACAAAGATCCTGGAAAAATATGGCGCTGAATCCAATCAACGCTTTTTTTGAGGCTAGGATAACGATAGTCGGGAACCGTAATCATTTGGACACCGAGGAGCCCATGTGGCTGGAGTACTTCATGGCATTTGGAAAAAAAGGCATTGTGATAGTGATGACCTACCGCTTCGAGCATTTCAATAGAGACGATTTTATCATAACGACCGGTCACGTGGCGGTAATCTTCAACAAGAATCGTGATCTGATCTTGCAAGCCTACGGCAGCAATTTTGTTCTTGGCCCAGTTGGCTTGAGCCTGAGAAATCGTAACGCCTGTGATGCGGCAGCCATATTTTTGAGCAGCATAGAGAGCAAAACCTCCCCAGCCACAGCCGATCTCGAGTATATGATCGTTTGATTTGAGGTGAAGCTTCTTGCATAGGGCTTCGTACTTATTCTGTTGTGCCTCTTGTAAACTGCGAAACTGCGCGCCGTCGACTCCTTCCCCATCGTCAGTCACAGTGACTTTGAACACAGGTTCTGATTGATCTGGGCGTTGAAACTTAGCGCTTGAATACGTCATCGTTGGGTCCAACCAAAGCGCATAAAAATCATTTCCCAAATCATAATGCTCCGCAATATTGCGACGACTCATTGTCACACTATTACGGCG
The DNA here is from genome assembly GCA_049314455.1 of Chthoniobacterales bacterium. Lineage (GTDB taxonomy): Bacteria > Verrucomicrobiota > Verrucomicrobiia > Chthoniobacterales > UBA6821 > CAIWMF01. The sequence continues at coordinate 4,296 of JBMOFC010000014.1, read as the reverse complement.
TTTAAGATGCTGTACCCAGTTGAGGATGGTGAGAAAATTAACACTAGGAATGTTGGTTGACTTGGTGTTGGTCCCTTGGAGTTCATTGAGATTTTCAATAAACCAGGAAATGACTGCCTTGATATCATCAGTATCCCAGAGGCTCTCCGTATAGGCTTGGCCAAGTCCTATATCTCCATAAAAAGCACAATGGTTAAAAAATTTTGCAGGACTATTAATGGTAACGCTAGCAGTCACAAGTGCTCCGGGTTCTCCAAAATAACGGCTGGGTTCGTTACGGAAGTCCACACGCAGGCCGCCCTTCTTCATTTTTTTAAGAGCGCTTAAAACAAAGTATTCCGAGAGGCTCTTGCTGTGGTAAGCAGGAAGGTTGAAAGGGACGGTTTCTGCAGGTGAAATATCAGTCATAGCTCTAAGTTAAGGTTTCTTTTGATAGTGATCAACATGACACTGTTATTTAGTTCCTAGTATTTAAATTTACTGAGAACTAGGAACTGACAACTGAGAACTGTGACTGCCTTGGTAGTCACCGGTAGGGACGTAAAACGTCACATTGTGCTTCGGAGCGATCTGATTTTTGAAAGAAAGGAACTTTTTTTCTCCACAAAAGAAAAGCATGCCAGTGAATGAGTCCGATGATACGAAGTGATAAGAACGGATATTTTAAGAAATACCAGAGCAAACGCCTAGAGGAAAATGAACGTGCTTCTCCATGGATGGCACTGAGAAAAATACGTTCTCCTGCCTCATAGTCATCGATACGAACGCTCCATTTTTTTTTGGGAACTCCTATTTTAAAATCAAACTCTAGGCCTGGATCTGAAAAGGGAGAGACGTAGAAGTTCTTGGCAACACGACGGTGCCACCATCCATGAGCATCGCAGGCATCGATAAGAAAAAGTTTCATCTCGCGAAAGGTGTTAACGACTTCTGCTACGACGGCGAGCAGTTGCTGCTCATCGGAATAGAGGTAGTAAAAAGAGATCGGATTAAAGCCATAGCCTAAAACACTCGGAAAGGTCATGAGGTAGATCGACGGTTTTTTAACAAAGGTCTTCCCGTGTTGTTCTAGCCAGGCCAGGAGATTAGGAGCGATGCCACCAGAAAGTCCAAGGTCGATATGATCATGATCGTTAATAGAAAAAAGATTCCAACGATTGTGGCTCAAACCCCATGTCGTGCTTGCTAACTGAGGAAGATTTTCAATATTCACCCAGAGCATGAAAACTCGGTAAGAAAATGTGTGGCGCTTTGGCTTTAAGCGACAATGCGTGACACTGCACTCGTAGATGTTGTTGTAGCTACTCATAATAGAAATAGGGGTCAGGCTAAGAATATTGACAAAAAACTATTTTTAGAGGTGCAGTTAGAAACAGGCGGCATATGTTTTGTCAATGTTCTTAGCCTGACCCCTATTTCCAAGGATCGTGTCCTAAAATCTCCTGACATACACGCACTGCCGAGAGCAGCCCATCTTCATGAAAACCGTAGCGTTGCCAGGCGCCGCAGAAGTAGCGTCGGGTCTCTTGTCCAGCGGCATGGAGTTCTGGCAGGCGTTCTTGAGCAGCAATGGCCTTCACATCAAAAAGGGGATGTTCATAGAGGAGATGACGCTTGAGGTGCTTTTCTTCAGGGATCATCGGTGGATTGACTGAGACGAAATAATCCTGCTTTTCTGAAACTCCTTGAAGTTCATTCATCCAGTAGTGTGTGGAGTAGTGCTTTTCTCCTTTATCATTGCAATCAATACGATAGTTCCAGGAAGCCCATGCACGACGGCGCTTGGGCATGAATTGAGGATCGGTATGGAGATAGACCTCGTTATTTTGATAGTGAAAAGAGGAGAGCAGCTCTTGTTCTAATGGTGTAGGAGTTGTGAGTAAAGGAAGAGTCTGGTCTCCGTGCACAGCAAACACGACGGCATCAAAAAAAGCACATGTTCCATCTTGAAAGTTGATTTGAACACCTTGCGCCACGGTCGTGATGTTTCTAATAGAGGCTCCTTGGCAAATATTTTTTTGAAAAGGAGCGCTTAATTTTTCGACATAAGCCCGAGAACCGCCTGTGACTGTGCGCCAAGGATGATGCGTATGACGCCCCATAAAACCATGATTATGCCAAAAACGCAGGAGCGTTCGTGCTGGAAATTCCTCAATGCACTCTGGAGGGCTCGACCAGACAGCAGCTGCCATAGGAGAGAGATACCATTGCAAAAAATCCTCTCCATAGCCACGAGCAACGACGTAGTCCCGAAGGGGCATTTCTCCAAAGTGTGGGTTATGGAGCTCTTCAATACTTTCTTTGTGAAAACGAGCAATCTGCCCCAACATCTGCCAGTAACGAAAACGCACGAGATTGCGACGTTGTGCAAAAAGGAGATTAAAGCTGGCTCCATTGTACTCCAAATCATCTCCACGATGTTGAACGCTAAAAGACATCGTGGTCGGCTTTGTCGCAACTCCTAACTCCTGAAATAAGCGTTTTAAGAGAGGATAGGTGACTTCATTGTAGACCATGAAACCGGTATCTACTGGAATCTTTTTCTCCTCTTCATTCACCATTACCGTATGGGCGTGCCCTCCGATGCGATTCTCCTTTTCAAAAAGAGTGACGTTATAGTTTTTGTTCCGAGCTAGAAAATAAGCAGAGGCTAGACCGGAGATGCCAGTTCCGATAATGGCGATAGAGCGTTGTTGAAGAGACATTTTTTCTTAGGTGAAAAAGGGTGCCCTGGCACCAAGAGAAGAAATTTTTTTATTACGAGGCGTTGAACGTTTGAGTTCCGTGGGCGCTTTGCGCTTGATATCATACAATTCTGACAAGCAGTGACATTAGCTCAAACTCAACCTGGTTGCACTCAAACTTATTTCGTAATCCTAAAATCTCAGTTGTTGTTTGACTCTAACAGCTTTCTCTGGCATGAGAATCGGATGTCATTTCTTAATAAAGAACAAAGACGCATTGTGGTATTAGCTTCCGTAGGGGGAATGTTGGAGTTCTATGATTTTACGATCTATGGATTATTTGCGACTTATTTTGCGGAACAATTTTTTCCAAGCAATAACAGCTTTACGACCATTATTTCTACTTATGCGGTCTTTTTTATTGGATATGTTGCACGACCACTTGGTGGTATCATCTTTAGTCATCTTGGTGATGAAATAGGGCGCAAGACAGTTATGATTGTTACCATGATTCTCATGGGTCTTGCCTCTTTAGGATTAGGTCTGCTCCCAACGTATTCTCTCATTGGGCTCTGGGCTCCTGTATTAATGCTCTTATTACGCCTGTTACAAGGGTTGGCGATTGGCGGTGAGTTGCCGAGTATGATTGTCTATATCGCAGAATCATTACCCGATCAACGTGGTATTGCCATGGGGGGGATTTTTGCTGGTACGATTGGTGGATTAATTCCTGGAATGCTCATCAATCTACTCCTCACCTATTATTTAACAGTACAGCAAATTCATGATTTCGGATGGCGCATACCCTTTATTTTAGGAAGTCTTTTGTGCTTTGTCGGTTATCAAGTCAGGAACAAGCTACATGAAACGGCTGCTTTTAGTAATTTAAAGCAACACTACAAATTCCCTTTAGGAGAATTAGTGCGTCATCATTTTGGCAAGGTGCTTCTTGGAGCGGGACTGGTCTCTATCATGGCTACTTCGATCATCCTAGCGATTATTTTTATGCCAACTTACTTGACGAAGATTTTAAAATTTCAACCTTCACAAGTTAGTCAGATCATGCTTTGGATGACAGTACTGAGTATTGCTTCTGTTTATATCGGGGGAGTACTCACGACGCGATTCTCTCCCTATGTACTCATGAAGAGTTGCCTTATCCTGCTCGTGGTGGCCTCTGCCGCCTGTTATCTGATGCTTGCAAACAACCATCAACTCTCCATTGCTCTTGCGTTATTCGCCATCGCTCAAGGCTCTATTGCCTGTCTCCCACCACTTTTTTTGAGTTATCTCTTTCCTTTGCCGATTCGCCTCTCCGGAGTTGCGTTATCCTATAACATCGGCTTTGTGTTTTTTGGCGGCCTTACCCCCATCGTTGTTACAACACTCATCGGGTATACGCATATGAATTATCTGATTCCTTTTCTTTGCCTCCTCGTCGTGGCACTTTTGGCCTTCTTCTGCCTGGCTAAAGTGAAGAATTATTGTGATGTATCCGTTGACGGGAACAGATGCAGTTGAAGTTAAAAGTACCAGTGGCCTGCCCGTTCTGGACGCATATAGTGTGTTAAATCGATAAAGGCACGCTATAAGCTGGATCTTTTTCCTTATG
>JBMOFC010000013.1:0-37256 GCA_049314455.1 Chthoniobacterales bacterium | reverse complement strand
GGTCTATCATACGATCAATCATTTTTGTACGGTCGATTTGAGTAGTCACTACATTGATGCGACCAAGGATCGCCTCTACTGCGATGCAGCTGGTTCAGTACGCCGTCGCTCCACGCAGGCTACGATGGTCACTGTTTTTGAGACCCTCACGCGCTTGCTAGCACCTATCTTGGTCTTCACCGCTGAAGAGGCCTGGGGATATTATCGCCCTGAAAGTTCTGTGCATTTGGAACTTTTTCCAGAGGTAGCTCCGCTTGATGAAGAACTGCTCAAGCGCTACGAAAAACTCTTTGCACTACGCGGCCATATTGCGCAAGCCTTAGAACAAGCACAGCGCGATGGCCTGATTTCTAATCTACTCGAGGCACATGTTTTTGTCACAACCAAAGATGCTGACATTTTAAAAAGCACCGCAACTCCTGAGGCCCTTGCCGAAGTCGAAGAACTTTTTATCCTCAGTCATCTTGAAGTTCTAGAAGGTCCAGAACAGATTCGTGTCGAAAAACAGAACGCTCAAAAATGTGAACGCTGTTGGCGCCATCGCGATGATGTGGGCCAACATGTAGATCATCCGACATTATGTGGGCGGTGTGCATCAGTTGTGACGCAACGATAACACATCACAGAATATGGCGTCCTAATGCTGTTTCTTTTAGGAAAACAGCATATTGAAGTTTTGAGAGGAGCTCTTCTCTGAAACAAAGCGCTAGATTCATTAAAAATGATCATCTTCAGTTTAGATCGCACTCTTATGGATTTAAGAGACTACATATCCTCCTCTGTACTTGATGAAAGTTGACTGTCTTGACTGTCTCTACTTAGGTATCGATCGTCTGTGCTGTATATACTTTCACGATATGAATTATCATATTCATTATTAAAAGACGATCGATTGTCTTCATCAAAGGAAGATCTATCACTCATACCATCTTTAGATTCTTCTTTTTGTTTTTCTATGGGATCACAAGAACGTTCCCAAGAAACTAACTCTTTTTGTACATACTCATCTCGTTCTTTAAGAGGTATAGCTTCTAAAGCTGCTTTTTCTTTAATTAATGTTTCAGCCTCTTTTTTAAGATCTTCTTCACTTAAAGGCATGTCTTTTGAAGTGTATGATGGTTCAGCAGCAGCACTAAGATCTGTTTTTTCAAGAGATGCCTGTCTTACTGAAGCTAATTTTTTTGCTAAACTAGCAAGCTCTCTATTGTTAACAAAAATGCTAATACTGATTTTTCTTAAAATATTATCTTCTACTATAGAACTAACCTGAGTCTTACTCAGTGGAGGATCTTCAATTTCTTTATGATATTCTTCATAGTCTTCTTGATCTAGCTCTATTTTTTCTTTCTTTTCAAAACAAGAGTTTCTCCAAAGCCTTAGCTCTTCACTTTTGTATTTGGCTAAGCCTTTAGAAGGTATAGCGTTTAAAACTGCTTTTTGCTTAATTAATCTTACTGCATTCTGCTCAAGTTCGTTTTTTGATTTATAATAGTTAGATTTCAATGCTTCATCTTTATCGCCAATCTCTGGGGCTTCTTGAATTGCTTTCCATTGTGAAGCAAGCAGTTCTCCTAGAGAATCTAGTGTTTGATCAATTTCTGTAATTTTTTTTGAACTAAGTTTTTTTTCCCACTCTTGCAATCTCCCTACAGTAATGGGCCTGCACCAATATATTCTGGAAGAAAAATCTTTAAGAAAAAGATCGTGAGCCTCTGCTCCATACGTAGCTCTAACTTGAGCTGCCAAAAACTTATTAGCCTTTCTAAAGCTTGTATGACTTCCTCCAGGAAGTATTCTCACAAGTACTGCTCCTACTTTGCCGATTGGTGTATTGGATTTCTTAGAATCAGTATAAAACCCTTCTTTTTTAGAAAACTTAATTTCAGAATCAGCGTGAGCGTTACAAAGTTCTTCTAAAACTGGCAAAATGCTGCTAGCGGCATTTACGACAGATATATGGTTCGTCACGTGTTTGATGTTATAGACCTGGCTTTCACCATGACAATCTTTATATCAAGCAATAAATAATAAATTCACTCAATCTACTTGACCTTTTTTTCTGATTCGAGTTCTGTTTTGCAGAACTTTTTATGACAGCTCCACTTTATTTCATTCCACTCATTTTTCTGCTCGTTGCGCTTGATCAGTTAACCAAGCTTTTAGTCCTCTATGCGGTGCCGCTCTACGGAACACTTAAAATCATTCCTGGGTTTTTTTATCTGACCCACCTCTACAATACAGGAGCTGCTTTCGGGATCATGCATGATAGCAATCGGTTTTTTATGGGGATTTCCTTGGCTGCATTAGTGATTTTATTTTGGCAGCGACATCGTTTTGTCTCGCTCGCGTTACAGCTAGGCTGGGTCTTGATCTTGAGTGGAATTCTTGGAAATCTGTGTGATCGTTTGTGGCGTGGGCATGTGGTTGATTTTCTCGGCTTTCAAATTTGGAACTACTACTGGCCTCCCTTTAACGTCGCTGATACCTGTATCTGCATGGCGACAGGGTTTTTTTTCCTGAGTGCATTTTCATCACAGCGAGCTCGATAGCTTTATGAATGAGAGTGTTCCACGTAGTCCCTACGATCAACTTCATGGCATTGTTTATATTCCTCGCATGCTTGATAAGATTCGGTTGCATGCTGCAAGAAAGCTTTCTGAGGATTATCTTCCGAATCTAGGGAATCCTGAAAAAATGGATGGAGCCTCTCTTCGTTTTTTAGGAGTTGACTATGAACCTCTGGTAGCTTTGGTTGCTTCGGGAGCCACAGATGAAGAGGTTTGGGAATGGTCACTCCAATATGGGAAGAAACATTCTGAAGAAGAAATCCTCATTTGGAATGCCTATATGATGAAGTATGGCTGGCGTGATGGTGCTTCTGAGATCTTACAGCGTCGTCTCCAAGAAGGTGGCTATGCAGACAGCACCGATATTCAGACGATTTTTGATTTTCTGGATCTTGATGAAGGGAGAGAAGGCCGCTACGCGGCTGTTGCATTTAAAAGTTAAAGTTGAAGCAGTAAGAAGAGAATCGTGTCTGCTAGAGCGTTTTAAAAAATTCTGTAGTTGGGTGCATTGTCAGAACACGACCCGACGGGAGTCGGTCGGGCAGACTGCCGTTAGGCAGCCCAGCAAGGGCGAGGTGAGCGGGAGCGAGTCAAACGAGGAGCGCAGACCCGCAGTGTAGCCAGCGATACTCGAGGACGCAAGCACCGGAGTGACACCACAAGGCGCGGCTACAAAATTTTTTAAAATGCTCTAAATAACGAATAGGAAGATAGAAAATAGGACCCAAGGCCTTCGGCCATTGACCAAACTATTTTTTATCTGCGCAAACAGTTCTTGACTTCTATTTTCTATCTTGAAAATTCCAGCTTCTTACCCGTTCTCTTGCATAGGTACTCATTCTTTACAGATTTTTAATACTGATTTTTAGGGTAATTTGGAGGCCAACAAATCTGCCGGCGCAGGAGCCATGTGATTCCCAAGAGATCCCAGATGCCGCGCCAGGCTCTACGAAGAATCGTGTAGTTAGAACTCCCAAAGCGGCGAGGGCGATGATTGACCGGGAACTGTCCTAGGGTCAGGCCCGCGTGTTCGAGCATCGCAATCATGTAGCATTGCATTTCATTAAAAGGGATCAAGAATCGAAGGTATTCTTTTCGGATGACTTTGAGCGTGCAGCCTGCATCACGCACAGTGTCACCGGTAAAAAGTTTGCGCGTCTTATTGGCGATTTTAGAGGCAATTTTGACTTGCCAACTATCTTTACGCTGGCGGCGATAACCACAGACGACCTGATAATTTTTTGCCTCACGTACGAGCATCGGAATATCAGCAGGATCATTTTGACCATCCCCATCCATGAGCACGCAGAGATCATGCGAGGCATTGAGAAGGCCTGCATAGAGGGCGGCGCTTTGACCCAGGTTTTTAGGAAAAGAAATGAGGCGAACGTGATCAAACTGTTTAATCAACTCTTCCGTGGCATCACGACTCCCATCATTGACCGCAATAATTTCTGCATCAGGATTGGTAAGACGCGTTTCGTAGAGCACAGCCTCCACATTTTCCTCTTCATTATAAAAAGGGATGACAATAGAGATCTGTTCGGAAATTTTGGAATAGTCCGCTGATGAGAGTGTAGACATGGAATCTGGGATGATATCAAAAACTAACTAAGTTGTCACACGACAAGATAAAGGAAAAGGCGTATCACGCGCTGTTATGGTTCTTTTAATTGGAGCTCACTAGTGCCACAAGTCGCATGGGAGCTTCTGTCCCGCCTCTGGTCTTGATGGGGAGGGCTATGATCAGGCTTCCTGTTGTTGGTAGGGCTGAGGAGTTGGCCACATTTTCAATGATGTATTTGTTGGCTCCTAATAAGGCTTCATGAACTGGAAAGCCGTCACGAGGTTTATCTGGAGAGAGCGTGTCGATGCCGAGACCAACGACATTTCGTTTTAAAAAAAACTGAGCAGCCTCTCCAGAGATTGAGGGAAAGAGATAATTGTTATGATAGCGTTTTGGTTGATTCCAAAATTGTTCCCAACCTGTTCTCAGAATCACGAAAGAATGAGGTTCAATAGGACCATAAGAGGTTTCAAAAATTTCAATTTCCTCTACGCAGAGAGCGTACTCTGCGTCAGCACGGTCGCTAACATCAATAACGACGCAGGGAGCAATCAAATCGGTGAGTGAGAGCTGATCGATTGTGAGTTCTCCACGGTTGCAGTGAGCTGGGGCATCGAGATGAGTGCCAATACCAGCATGCATTTTGAGTTGTTGGACTCGGAAAGAAAGCGGTTCCTCTTTTTCATAATCGAGCTTGATGCTTTGTTCAAAGCCACAGCTTCCATTCCATGAAGGGATCATTTCATCAAGAGCGTGTGTGAGGTCAATCAAGTGATAAGGAAAATGCATAATTCAATACTGTGTTCTAAACAAGGCCATGACTTGCCAACATCATTGTTTTTTTGAAACCATAATGAGTATCGTCCAAAGGCTCTGTCTCTATTTCTTTGCTGCTCTCTGCTCCCTTGGATTTTTTTTCTTCAGGCTGTTTTTGTTTTCTTCTTCTTCGGTCTTCACGTTTGATTTCATCAATAACGTCATTATCACTCGCGACCCTAGTTGCCAATTTGCCGGCGTCATCAACAGTCGTGTAGTTATTTGCTTCTGCTGCTTTATTGCTGGCTGTAGAACCATAAACAAAAGTGGTGGCATCACTGGATTGCATGAGGTGAACATCTGTCGCTGCAGCGTTGCCGGCCGTAGAGACGTTTGCCTCAGAGGTTGTAGCGCCGCTTGAAGGAAGTTCTGAAGTTGCAGGAGTAAGACGTCCTGTATTTTGAGCCATGGATGCCTGTGTGATCTGAATCGGCGAAATAAAAGTGATGGGATGATTTGCCATGGTTTTTAAAAAATGAATAATTTTAGAGACGGAGCATTTGTTTTTCTTGGACATCCAAAACTTTTTTTTAGCAAGTTGAAGTTGAAGCAAAAAAACTATTTTTCAAATTATTTTTTTAAAAGAAATAGATCGTCATTTTTATTTCTTATCTTTCAACTTCTATCTCCTAAGTGCCGATAGTACATTGGCGATTGCAAATATCATGACCACAGATCGACTCGAAGCCTTCAGCGATGGAGTGCTTGCCATTATCATTACCATTATGGTTCTTGAACTCAAGATTCCTGAATTGACTGGAATGGCCGGCCTGAAACCTCTCTTGCCACTTTTCTGTAGCTATCTGCTCAGCTTTATCTACATCGGAATCTATTGGAACAATCATCATCATATGTTTCATCTGACCAAGCGGGTTAATGGAGCAATCATGTGGGCTAACTTACATCTGCTTTTTTGGCTTTCACTCTTTCCTTTTGCCACAGCCTGGGTTGGGAAGAATCATCTCTCCTCTTTTTCTGTGGCCCTGTATGGCTTTGTGGCCCTGATGGCAGGTTGTTCCTTCTACATTTTACAGTGGGCTATTATTTTTGAACAGGGAGACAACTCGGCACTCGCTATTGCATTAGGCAAAGATTGCAAAGGTAAAATTTCTATTCTTTGTTACTTGTTAAGCATTCCTCTTGCCTTTGTGAGCACTTGGATTTCAACGGGGCTATTTGTCTTTGTTGCTTTTTTGTGGCTCGTTCCGGACCGACGCATTGAAAAGTTTTTAGTGACTCATTCTTTGTAATAAGGCTGGAGGCTGGAATTTTAAAATGTCATTTTTTAGAAAGAATCAGTCGAATTTTTTTTTACTGCTTCAACTTTAACTCTGCCCGGGGTACAAAGAGCGCCATGTGGTTCTCGGTTTTATTAGAACTTTTTTATCCCTCTCATTGCGCGGGATGTGGAGAAGCTCTTTTTGAAAAAAGCAGGCTCTGTATAACCTGCTGGAACAGTCTTCCTAGGCTTTCCGAGAATCTCTGTCCAATCTGTTCTCATGAGCTCCATGCGGCAGCTGCTCGTTGTGAAAACTGTGCTGATCGCAAGCTGCATTTTGTAAGCGGAGTGAGCTCCTTCCGCTATCAAGGACTCATCCGAGCTTTAGTCTCTCAATTCAAATATTTAGGCGATCAGAGTCTCAAAAAAGTGATGGGCGAGTTGATCGAATGTGCCATCAATGATGAACGCCTGGATGCTGTGACTTTTGAAGCAGTTGTTCCTGTGCCACTTCATCCTTGTCGCGAACGCGAACGGGAATTCAACCAAGCACGACTTTTAGCACAGGAGGTGGCGCTGCGATCGAAACTTCCGATGAAAGATATTCTGCGCCGTATCAAGCCAACTTGGACGCAAGTTCATTCCGATCGACACGAACGAATAGAAAACTTACGTGACGCTTTTGTGTTGAAAAAAAAGCACTCTCTTTCCGGAAATTACCTTCTTGTGGATGATGTACTCACAACAGGGTCGACGCTTGATGCGTGTGCGAAGGTCTTGTTGGATGCTGGAGCAGATGGAGTTTGGGCGGTGACGGTGGCTCGAAGTTAATGCTTCATCGCTTGTTCCACCAGGAGTGTTGCTAAGGTTTGGGTCACTTCGTCGAGTTTTTGGAGGGCTTTTTGAAGAGATCCTAGTTCTTGCCGTTCTAAGCCAAGTTGCACTTGCGTTGCCGCAGTCCTCACGGCAGCCTCTGTTTCACGGGGAAGTAGCGTGGTGAGTTCACTCAAAGCTTTTTCTACTGCGGGGAGCATCTCTTCTGCTTTGATTTTTGCCTCAGTAAAAAGACGTGCATCACGATCTTCAAAAGCATGTTCAAGTGAGTCTGCGATCATGGCTTCCACCGCCTCATCAGAAACATCCACAGCATGGGTGATCTCGATGACTTTTTCTTTTCCTGAAGTGACATCGCGTGCTAGCACTTGAAGAATACCATTCACATCGATAGAAAACTGAACGCCAACACGTGCTTTTCCCTTGGGAACAGGTTCAAAAGCAAGCTCCAGTTCTCCTAGTTTCCAATTATCTTTGGCCAGTTCTCGTTCGCCTTGAAGCAGCGTGATCTTCATCTTTTTTTGGCCAGCTACCGCGTTGGTGAAAAGCTCTCCTGCTTTTGTAGGAATGGTCGTATTGCGAGGAACGATGACATTCATGAGCCCTCCAAATGTTTCGATACCTAGCGAGAGTGGCGTAATATCGAGCAGCGTTACATGATTTAAATTTCCTTCGAGGATAGCTCCCTGCAAAATAGCACCAAGCGCAACGGCCTCATCCGGATGTTGACTAAGATTGGGCGGCTTTTTAAAGAGTTGCTCCACAAAAGTACGCACGGCAGGCATACGTGTGGATCCACCGACCAGAATGATTGCATCAAGCTCTTCGAGCGAGAGGCCTGCATCAGCTAGGGAGCGGAGAGATAAAGTGCGTGTTCGTTCAATAATCGGCAGGGCAATCTCTTCTAGTTGGGTGCGTGTGAGTCTGATTTCCTGGCTTTGAGTTCCTTCTAAAAATGGAAAACGAATAACAGTTTTTTCGAGGGATGAGAGTTCTTCTTTGGCCTGGCGCGCAGCCTGGCGTAAACGCGCGAGGATTTTGGAGTCTGAATTTTTTTCTAATTTGGCAAGAAGAAATTCTGTGAGCGCCTCATCAATGAGGTCACCACCCAGATTTGTATCACCGCAGGTAGAGAGGACTTGGAAGAGACCCTGATCGAGCCGCAAAATCGAAAGATCAAAGGTGCCGCCTCCCAAATCATAAACGGCAATGGTGGACTGATCTTGAAGTTTATCGAGTCCGTAAGCCAAGGCCGCAGCTGTTGGTTCGCTGATAATGCGCTCCACCGTGAAACCAGCAAGCTCACCTGCAAGGCGTGTAGCCTGGCGTTGGGCGTCATTGAAGTATGCTGGAACAGTAATAATAGCACGCGTAACAGGCTCTCCTAAGTCCGTTTCGGCTATTTTTTTTAATTCTTTTAAAATTTCCGAAGATACTTCTTCTGGTGTGACAAGTCTCTCTCCGAGCTTGATTTTAACGGCCTCTCCACGGTTTCCTACAAGATTGCTCCATCCTGTACATTCTGGATCACCGATCCGTCGTCCCATAAGACGCTTGATCGAGGCAACTGTCATTTCAGGATAGAGAAGCTGTTGGCGCTCGGCAGGGCGGCCTACAAGTGGTACAGATGGTGTAGCGTAAGAGACCACGGAAGGAGTCAGTCTTAACCCTTCCTTATTTGCAAAGAGAGTTCGAAAACCTGCGTCATAGAGACCGATGAGGGAGTTAGTAGTTCCCAAGTCGATGCCGACAATGCGACCTTGTGGTACAAGTCCAGGTTGTAGTTTATGGTTCATCGTTCGTAGAAAATATCCGGGTTAAACTATCGAGATTGGAAGTTTGATTGGTCCTTACGAAAAATGTATAGCGCATTAAATTGAAAAGGGCGCATTAGAAGCGCAGAAATTTTTTCTTAGGATAAGGCTGAAGATCGAAGCGCTATCTGAAGATAACGCAAGATCTGAAAACGCAGTCCTAAGGAAAAAGAGCAAGCTTGTGGCGTGCCTTTTTCAATTTAATACGCTCTATAACTACCAACGTCTCAAAAAGAATGAACCACAAAGAACGCAAAGCCGCTAAAGCGGCACACAAAGAAAGCACAGAGATTAAAATTTTTATAAAAAATTTTAAAGCTTGGGGATTGTAATCATAGAAAAAATGAAAACAAACGATTTTACTTGATTGAAACTCTTAGAATTTTTTATTAAAAAATGGACTTACTTGACTCTCGTCAAGTCTCGTCCTAAAGGGATGCCTAAACAAGTTTAGGCAGTCTACCTCGCAGCTTCCCAGCTGCCGATGCTCTTTTTGTGCTCTTTGTGCCATCTATGTGTTCTTTGTGGTTCATTCTTTTTTGAAAAAATGACGTTGGTAGTTACCCAAAAATTAATGGATTACGTCGCTTTGGAATAAAGCCTCTCTCAGTTGAGTATCCCAGCGCTGTGCAAAGAGGAAGCCGTTAGCCAGTGAGAAAAGTTCTTGGGCATCGACACTGGGCCAACGAAGATCGATTGCTTGTAATTCTTGATCCAAGGAATGCTTCCATACGTGGAGCGATTCTTGGGTTGTGACTAATGTTGTCCGCGCTTTCAGAAGGTCTTTGGTCAGGAGCGCCTTTGCCAGTGCTCCAGAAGCAACCTGGTAGGCTACGCGCTTTTCTTCTGCCTGAGTTAATGCATTGGCAATAATGGAAAACAATTCTTCCGCAAAAGCTGGAATACTTTTTTCCGGGGTTACTTCTCCTGCAAGAAAGCGAAGACGGGAAGCTGGATCCCGAAGAAGTGTGGCTGCTTCTTGAATCTTTTCGAAGATACTTTCAGCTCCAGTGACGTGATCGGGATGGTGCTTGGAAGCAAGAACACGAACGTTTTTTTCTAAAAGATCAAGATTAACGACGGGACGACGTGGAATGCCTAGTAAGGCGAAAGGGTCGGAGGGGAGTTGTTTCATGCCGAAAAACTCTCGCCGCAGGAACAATGCGCAACTGCATTGGGATTGGTCACTTTGAATCCTCCTTTTTGGAGGTCATCGCTGTAATCCAGTTCGGAGCCGCTCACAAAAAGGGCACTCTTAGGATCAATCACGATACGTACTCCTTGCGATTCGATTAAGATATCACGTGCTACAGGTCCTTCCACAAGATCCATTTTATACTGTAGTCCTGAACAACCTCCCCCAATGATTGCAATGCGAAGTGCTCCGTGAGGCCGTCCCTGGCGCTGGAGGAGGGAGAGTAATTTTTTGGAAGCATGCGTGGTAATGCGGCAGAGCTTTTCATTACCGATGCGGTAGGATGGGGGAGGGGAGGTCGAAGTTGTTAGTGCTGGCATGGAAGGAAATGAGGTTTGCCGATTCAAAAGTGGAGTTTAACAGGCTGGTCTAAAAAGCATCGTATGATTTTAAACTCATCGCCGGAATCGCCAAAATATTTTTGGCTAGCGGCCATGGTTTCCCAGTGCCATAGCAAATAACATAAAGATGATTGAGTCGAAGCGCCTCCAAGGCTGCTTTCATCGAAGAGGTCACCGAGGGGGTGTTAGTGAGTTTAAATTCAAAGCCGAGGCGTTTTTTGTTTTTAAGCACTAAAAGATCGAGTTCAGCACCAGAATGGAGCTTCCAAAAAAAAAGCTCTTTCGGCGAAGCCTGCAAACGCCAAATCACTTCTTGAATCATGAATCCCTCCCAAGAAGCTCCGCATTTAGGGTGTCCTAGCAACTCCTCTTGACCTCCAATACCAAGTAGGCTATGGAGAATGCCGCTATCAGCAAGATAAATCTTCGGCGCCTTTACCTCTCGTTTTTTGAGATTGCTATTCCACGGAAGTAACCGAAAGGCCATAAAGGTTCCTTCGAGAATATCCAAATAGCGGGAGACTGTTTTATCACTGACTCCCAAGGAGCAGGCCAGCTCACTTCCATTCCACGTCTGTCCGTGATAATGGGCTAACATGGTCCAGAAACGTCGTAACCTCACCGCTGGAAGAGTAATTCCTAATTGAGGAAGATCACGCTCTAAATAGGTCCGAATAAAAGCACTCCTCCACCCCTGACTAAGCGATAAATTTTTCGCGAGTAGCGATCGTGGAAAACCACCCCTCACCCAACGGGTATTTAAACAAGCATTCACACTCTTCTTGCTCGAAGTAGCGAATTCTGAAAGAGAGATCCCAGGAAGCTCCAAAAATGAAATGCGACCAGCAAGCGATTCCGCAGAATTCTTCAGCAACTCAGGAGCAGCACTTCCAAGAATCAGAAAACGTGCGGAAAGCGGCTTACGGTCAGCTAGTACCCTTAAGAGCGAAAAAAGATCCGGTCGCAATTGAATCTCATCAAGGACAACTAACCCTTTGAGAGATTTTAAGACAAAACTTGCATCAGTGAGACGAGCAAGATCATCAGGATCTTCTAAGTCAAAATGAGTAACAGGACCCTTCTTCCATGACTTCGCCAAGGCTTTTGCCAAGGTCGTTTTACCAACTTGCCGAGGCCCTAGAATGGCCAGAATGGGAAAATGGGCAAAGCGTTTTTGAAGCTCCTTTGAGAATGCTGTTCGTCCAATCATTCAAAAACGATAACCACGAAATCTCGGAGTGTCACTCCGAATTTTCGTGGTTGGGTGTGTTCCTTCAAAACAACGGATAGGAAGGTGGTAGATCACTCTTGTTCAAAAGAAAAATTGAATGCCATTATAAGATATGAACAGCGAGATGTTTAGAAGTTTAGAAGTTTAGAGCATTTTAAAAAATTCTGTAGCCGCGCCTTGTAGTGTCACTCCGAACGTTATCCCCGCGAAGGCGGGGATCGCGTCCTCAAGTATCGCTGGCTACACTGCGGGTCTGCGCTTCTCGTTTGACTCGCTTTGCGAAGCTCACCTCGCCCTTGCTGGGCTGCCTAACAGCAGTCTGCCCGACCGACTCCCGTCGGGTCGTGTTCTGACAATGCACCCAACTACAGAATTTTTTAAAATGCTCTAGGGGCTGAGTCAGAAGTCAACCAAGGGCATATGCTGGGAATGTGATAAAAGCTCCTCTTAAAAGGGAATGCTCGTTAATAAACCAATTTTCGGTGAATCCAAATACTTTGTAGCAGACCAAGGCTCAACATAGTGACAATCATGAAAGAGCCTCCGTAGCTGACCAGCGGCAGGGGAAGGCCGGTGATGGGAGTCACTCCGATGGTCATTCCAATATTCATAAAAGTATGTGTAAAAAATAAAAAGACGATTCCTACGGCCAAGAGTCGTCCAAAGCGGTCAGCAGCATGAGCAGCGATGAAGAGTCCCGTGATGATGAGCAATGCAAAAAGAAAAAGGAGGAGAGCGCCACCGAGGAATCCATGTTGTTCCCCAAGGACCGAAAAAATAAAGTCGTTGTGGACGATGGTGCTTGGAAGATAACCGAGTTCATTGAGTGTGTTAGGAGCCTTGAAGCCCTTACCACAAAGCCCGCCGGAGCCTATAGCATTGAGTGATTGATTGATATTCCACCCGGCACCTTGAGGATCAAGCGAGGGATCGAGAAAAACGGTAATGCGATCACGTTGGTACGGTTTCATCCCGAAATTAATCATCAGTGGAGTGAAGGCAATACCAAGTAAAAGCATCGTGAGGAGATACCTGACAGGGACATTAGCAGCGTAGAGCATTGCAAAAAAAACAGGAAACCAGACAATGGCCCCCCCTAAATTTGGCTGTACTAAGATCAACAGGCAGGGAATACCCATCATGGCACCACACGTCATAATACGGATGCACGGATGGCGTTTTTCCGAAGTACTCAGATACAACGCAAGGAGCATAATGCCTGCAATAATGGCCAGTTCCGAAGGTTGAAAATGGCAGAAGCCGAGATTCAGCCAACTGCGTGCGCCGTAAACTTTCACTCCTAGGACTAACACGAGGAGTAATCCAAAAAGAGCAGTTGCATAAAGTGGGATCGCTCCAAAACATACCCAGCGATAATGGGTAAAAGCCACCATGAAAAAAAGGGGAAGACTAAAAAGCAACCAAAAGCATTGGCTGCGCACAAAGTGAGTTTCGCGCATCCATGTGGCGCTGTAGATGGAATAAAGCCCACAGGCAATCAGCGCAAACATTAAAAATAAGAGCGGTTTATTGAGTGCTGCAAATTTTTTTAAAAGCATAAGTAAATTTCCTGCTGTTTGATGTATCGGTTACATAGACAAAAACGCATTCAAGTCTTTTTTAAGAGCACGTTCTTCATCAACACAAAAATTCTTACCTATTTTTAAGGGCACGAGGCTTCCATCAGGCTGCACAATTTCCAAAATCAACGAGCGAATACCCTGGTGTTGTTCTAAGACTTTTTTGATCACGGGAAGGTTTTCTAGAGTTAGTTTGTTTCGGTCCAATTTTATTGTAATTGGCTTTTTAGAGGGGAGGGGAGTGAGTAATTTGAAGTCGGAGCCAATAGCCCGAATCATTCCATCGCGTGGAATGATTTTTAAAACGCAAGAGACTGCTGTGCCTGGCTGTAAGAGTGTTTCGTGTTCCGTAAATGCTTCACTCCAGACGGTCATTTCAATGCTGCTGCTATAATCTTCGAGTTGGATGATGGCAAAAGGCTTTCCTTCTTTTTTAGTGAATTTTTTTTCTACTGTGGAGATGAGTCCAGCTACTTTCTCTTTGAGTGGTTCTGTCGGTTCTTGAAGGTTCACGAGTGGTGTGAATTTTTCTTTTTCTAAGGTTCCTTCGTAATCTTCGAGAGGATGACCGGTGACATAGAATCCAAGGAGCTCTTTTTCGTAAGAAAGTTGAAGGGCTCTAGGCCATGGTGAAATCTGGGGTTTGGAGTGGGAGCTTCGTTCTTGATGTGATGGTGCAAAGGATTCAAAACTCTCAAAAAGCGAGACTTGTCCTGAAGCACGATCTCTTTGGATGGAAGTGGCAGCTGCGATGGCCGGTTCGATGGCCTCAAAAAGTTCGGCTCGATGACGTCCGTCAAAGTCAAAGGCACCAGCTTTGACCAAACTTTCGAGGATTTTTTTATTCACGCTGCGCGAATCGAGGCGTGCACAAAAATCTTCCAATGATTTAAAAGGTCCGTTGGCCTCACGTTCTGCAAGTGCTGCTGCCATGGCTGCAGCTCCGACATTTTTTACGGCAGAGAGACCAAATCTGATGCCACCTTCTGTACCATGCTCTTCCGGTAGAAACGTAAGTCCACTCTTATTGACATCAGGCGGAAGAATCGCAATTTCCATACGAGCGCAGTCAGCGACAAAGGTGGTGATCTTCTCTGTATTGTTGACGGCGTTACTTAAGAGTCCTGCCATGAATTCTACTGGATAGTTCGCCTTGAGGTAAGCGGTCTGGTAGGAAATCAGGGCATATCCGGCGCTATGACTTTTGTTGAAACCGTACTCTGCAAATTTTTCTAAGAAATCAAAGATCGCATTGGCCTGCTTCTCTGGAATATTATTGAGCCGCTTACATCCTTCCACAAAGGTGAGACGCTCCTTGGCCATTTTTTCTTTATCCTTTTTTCCCATGGCGCGTCGTAAGAGATCAGCTTGGCCGAGTGTGTAGCCCGCAAGCGCGTTAGCAGCCTGCTGTACCTGTTCCTGATAAATGATAATCCCATAGGTCTCAGTACAAATTTTTTCTAAGAGGGGATGAGCGTAGCTGATTTTTCTATTTCCCTTTTTGCGCTCAACATATTCATCGATGTTTTGCATCGGTCCGGGACGATAAAGCGCCACAAGTGCGATGAGGTTGCTGAAATGGTCGATTTGGAGGCGCTTGGCTACGTTGGTCATGCCGCCTGATTCTAATTGGAAGATGCCAACCGATTCACCTCGGTTGAGAAGTGCAAAAGTTGTGGCATCATCCATTGGAATTCTTTCTAAAGAAAAACCGGGATGTTTTTGATGGATCAGTTTGATCGCATCATGGATGACGGTTAGGGTAGTCAGCCCCAAGAAGTCCATTTTAAGAAGTCCTAGCTCGGTGAGAGGAGCCATGGAATATTGGCTCACAATACCTCCGTCATTACCCCGAGTGAGTGGGATGTAGTCTGAAAGATCCCGATCTGCAATAACAATGCCAGCCGCATGAACCCCGGCATTACGCGTGAGGCCTTCTAAAAAAGTGGCATAGCTCCAGAGTTGACTCGTGGCTTGTTCTTCCTCAACCGCTTTTTTGAGATCAGCATTTTTATCAACGGCAGTTTTAAGAGTGATGTTGAGTTCATTGGGAATCATTTTTGCGATACGATCGGCATCGCCATAGCTCCAGCCTAAGACGCGTCCTACATCGCGAATGACGCTCTTAGCACCCATGGTGCCGAAGGTGATGATTTGAGCAACAGCACGCTCTCCATATTTGTTGCGAACATAGTCTATCACTTCGCCACGGCGGTTTTGACAAAAGTCGATATCGATATCGGGAGGGCTGATACGATCAGGGTTCAAGAAGCGTTCAAAGAGTAATCCGTACTTTAGGGGATCCAGATCGGTGATTCCCAAAACATAGGAAACAATAGAGCCAACTGCAGAGCCACGTCCTGGGCCAACAGGAATACCGTTTGTCTTAGCATAATGAATAAAATCCCAGACAATGAGGAAGTAACTGACAAAGCCCGTTTTTTCTAGAATAGAAAGTTCGAAGTCCAATCGTTTGCGAAGTTCCAGGTCATTCTGAGCACGCTCTCCATAACGGTGTTGCAATCCTTCTTCGCACAGTTCCCGGAGGAATGCTTCTCGCGTCTTTCCTGTCGGTGGCTTGTAGTCAGGATATTTAGATTGATCAAACTCGATGGTGAGGTCGCAACGTTCTGCAATCTTGAGGGTGTTGCTGAGTGCCTCGGGGCAATCAGCAAAGAGGGCTGCCATTTCTTCACCTGATTTAAAATAAAGCTCAGGAACGTAGTGCATCCGTTTTTCATCAGCAACCATGGCCCCTGTACCAATGCAGATCATGACATCATGAGCCTCATGATGGGCACGTTCCAGAAAGTGAACATCATTAGTAGCCACGAGTCCTAATTCAAATTCTTTGGCAAGCTGAATGAGAGGAGCTCGATTCCGGCGCTGAGCCTCTATTCCATGGTCGCTGAGCTCGATAAAGAAATTTTCTTTTCCAAAAATGCTTCGATATTCTTGGGTGAGCGCTCTTGCTTTTTCGAAATCTCCACCGCTTAAAGCAACATTGATTTCTCCTTTCAAACAACCGCTCAACGCAATGAGCCCTTCAGCATGCTCCGCGAGGAGTTTCTTATCGACACGTGGTTTGTAGTAAAAGCCTTCGAGATGCGCTGCGGTGCTGAGTTTGATTAAGTTGTGGTAACCGATGTCATTGGTTGCGAGTAGGGTCAGATGATAAGCAGTATCTTTTCCATGATTGTTGCTCTTTTTTTCATGCATCGATCCTGGAGCTACATAGATTTCACAGCCAATGAGTGGCTTGATTCCAGCAGCTGTGGCTTTTTGATAAAATTCGATGGCGCCAAAAAGATTTCCATGATCCGTTAAGGCCACCGCTGGCATTTGAAACTCCACTGCTTTTTTGATGAGATCATCAATGCGAATGGCGCCATCGAGCATCGAATACTCACTATGAAGATGTAGGTGGACAAAGGGAATGGTGGGCATGGAAAGCAGTCTACAGTCTACAGACTACAGGGTACAGGCTGAAGGTTTCCTGCTTCCCGCAATCCCTCTAACGTTAGTTGTGGATTGACATGGTCAACAAGCTTCATTCCTCGAGCGACGAGTTTTGCATCTGTGCCCGTGGCAATAATCATTGGTTTCTGGCCTGAAAAATTTTCTTTTGTGACCCGTTCCACAACTTCTCGCACAAGGCCGCGTGCTCCTAAAAGCAATCCTGAGTGAATTGCCGCAAGAGTACTTTTCCCAACGGCACGCCGAATAGGAGCAGGGAGTGTCTGGGGTAAGAGTGCTGCCCGCTGATGTAGTGCATCAGCCCCTGTCTTGAGCCCAGGAGCAATCACTCCGCCCAAGTAGGCTCCTTGGATATCGATGATATCAAAGGTGATTGCTGTGCCGAAATCGACAACGATGGCAGGAGATCCATAGAGATGAGTAGTCGCAATGACATTGGCCAGACGATCAGCTCCGATAGAAGCGGGATTGGGATAACGCAGTCGGATGCCGAGATTAAGAGTCGTATCAATAGAAAGAAACGGAATTTTTTTCTTTTTAAAAAATGAAGTCAAAAGACGCGTTGCTTTTGGAACAACAGAGGCTACGATGACACGCTCTACAGGCCATTCTGCGACGATTTCTGCAAGGAGAGTTGTTGTGAGGGATACCGTTGGAGCACGTCGTATCGAAAGCAAACGTTGTGGTGTTGAGAGTGCAAACTTGGAGGTTGAATTGCTTGCGTCAATCAAAAGCCAGCGTTCAGTAGGAAGAGAGGAGCTTTTCACAACGTTTTTGAAATCTCTTTGTATCCCTTCACAGGAATGGATAAGGCTGTAGGCTTTAAATAAAATGAGGCTTTCCACCAAAATGAAATGCTCATTTTATGAATAGATTCGCTTTTTTGCTGCTTCAACTTCAGCTTTTTACTTCAACTGTACCCGTTTGCTGAACGGGTACGGGATGTTCAGCTGGGGCATGCTTTGCCTCATTTTGCTTACGAGCGCCGTAGTTTGCCACGGCTTCTTGTGCTAATGGAAAAAGAAAACGAGCCGTTGAAAAAAGGCCGGAGCGTACCGTCTTATCCTGCAGGAGAGAGGCTGCTAACAAAGCTACTTTGGAAAAGGAGAAGGTCTTTTTTTCTTCTTCTACTAAGGAAATAGGAGAAGGGTCACTTTTTTGAGAAACCAGGGGGATTGATTTTTTCAAAAACCAAGGAAGACCAACGCCGATAAAGAAAAGTCCACTTATCCAGGACCACGGTTTTCTTTGGATGGAGTGCTCGAGGCGTTTGGAAAGGTTCAAGGCATCTTTCAACAAGGCGTACTCTTGAGTAATGTGAGATCGGCTCTGCTGAATTTTATATTGGAAGTCAGAAGGTGTTTGCATCGCTAGGGGTGTTGGAAGCGAGCGCTTCAAGGTCACATTGAATTTCAGCTGTTGTTTTTTCAAAGGGCAAGGATGTCGCGCATTGCTGACGAAGTAGTAGGATCAGAGTTACTGCAACGAGAAAATGAGCAAGGGTGAGTATCGTTAAAACAGGGATCCAGCCATAGTGAAAGTAAGTGACTGCAGTCATACTTACTGTTGCTAAGAGACTCAAGTAAGCCATGAGTAGTGCAACAATGGTTGCAATCAAAAGAACCAATGAGGAAAGCGTTTTTTTAAAGAGCTCTTGCGCCTCGAGGGAGGCTAGTGAAAAGAGCGCCAAGAGATGTTCTGCAACAGCACGACTCAATCCCAAAAAACTTGCAGGAATACTCGGATTTTTAGGCAATGGTCGAGAAGATGGAAGCATGTTCAGGTTAGTAAATGGTAAAAGGTGAAGAGTGGGCATGAACACTAACAACAATTTTTAAATTTGGTTGTTTGAAATGATGTGCACTTAAAATAAAAGAATTCTAAGCAAATGATGAGTATTCATCTTAAAAAGACTCTTTACCCCTTGCTTTTCACTCTTTACTAGTCTCTTGGTCAAAGCGCTAGCAAGCCTTAGAGGCAGTAACTTAAAAAAAGAGGTTTCCGAGTTGGCAGCGAGTTACTTTCTATTCAGTAAAATTCCAACAACAAGCCCAATGCCAAACGCTACACCAAGTGCTTGGAGCGGCTTTTGACGCACATGCTCGCTTAGCTCTGCTTCTATTTCAGAAGCCTTTTGATACCACTCATCGGTGATCACGTTTGTCTGATCCGCAAGAGAGGAATAAGTAGCGCGTGCGGCATGCGTGATGTCACGGGCTGCGGCAGAAAGTTCACTTTTACTCTCATGATAAGCTGATTGGGCCACAGAATAGGCTGAATCAGCTATTTCTCGAGCTGCTGCGGTGGTTTTTTCAAGAGCTCTTTTAGCATGCTGTTGGCTGCTTTCTAATTTTTCGGATGGATTATGGACTGGTTCTTTGTGGCTCATGGTATGGAGTAGTTGAAGTTGATACGACTCCGCATGATCGCAAATCATGAATGGGAAAGCAAGTAACGACTACAGGGTTGCCCGTTCGCAGGAACGGATTAGGCTCTAGACGATAGGCTATAAGAAAATGAACTGAGAAGAGAGAAACAATTTTTTGAATCTACCGTTTGAAATCGTACATCAATTAATGAATCGAATATTTCATTTTCAAACTCTAACCTTTAGCTTTCTGCCTTTAATTTTCAGCCTTAACCGTTTTGTTGAATGGGTGCCTCCCAGCGATTGGTCATTCCACAAGGAATAATGTTTCCATCACGTGTTCCTTGAAGTCCTAAAAAAATTTCCGAAATCAAAGAATTCTGATGGTCCCCAAAGATTTCTTCTAAGAGTGAACCTGCCTCAAGGAGGCTAGCCGAATAAGAACTCATCATTAGGAAGAGAGGTTGTTCGCTCAGGAGATTTTTACATGTTGTTAAAAGTGATAATAGTTGATCTTCGATTTTCCAAAGTGTACCAGAACCACCTCGGCCAAAAGAGGGAGGATCTAGAATAATGGCATCGTAACGATTTCCGCGTCGAAGTTCACGAGCGATGAATTTGGTGCAGTCATCGACGATGAAACGAATAGGCACTTTGTTGCCTTCTTTGTTTTCTTCAGCGAGGCCAGAAGCTGTTGCATTCTGGGAACACCAACTCACCATTGCTTTGGAGGCGTCGACATGGCAGACAGAGGCGCCAGCTGCAGCAGTAGCAATGGAGGCAGCTCCCGTGTAGCCAAAAAGATTAAGTAACTTCACGGGCCGTTCAGCCATTTTGATTTTTTTTACGCACCAATCCCAGTTGATTGCTTGTTCTGGAAAAAGACCCACTTGTTTAGAGCTTGTCGGATGAATAAAAAAGCGAAGCTGGTTGCGTTTAAGAATCCAAGGTTCTGGAGTGGCGGTTTTCCATTTCCAAGAACCCTGATGATGATTGGAACTGGGATGAAACCAGCCATTCCATTCTTCCCAGTCACGAGGGTTTCTTCGAGGCCAATAAGCTGCAACTTCAGGCCGAATCAAGATCTGATTACCCCATCGCTCTCGTTTCATCCCATCTCCAGAATCGAGTAATTCATAGTCATCCCATGGCTCAGGGATGAAGGCAGGGTTATTTTGTACATGCATTTTTGTTTTTGTGGGATGCCTAGAGTTGCTTTAAAACAAGTTGAAATTAAAGCAGCAAAACAATGTTCAAGTTCATCACTTCAACTTCAACTAATAACTTAAACTAGAGCGTATCCGGAAAATTATTTTTTGGATACGCTCTGCCTACAGCCACGATTTTACAGTGAGAATCAGGAGCCATCCATTGAGCGAAACAATGACTCCAGCAACGCTCCATGCTGCTATTTTCATGATCCGAGAGTTGACAAATTCTCCCATTTTTTTCGAATCATTAGTAAAACTGACCAGTGGAATAACTGCAAAACTGAGTTGCATGCTTAAGACAACCTGACTGGCCAGGAGGAGTTGATTCATTCCTCGATCACCCATCAACCATACGACAATAAGTGTTGGTATCAGTGCCAAAGAACGTGTTAACAACCGTCGCATCCATGGTTTCATTCTCAGTTGTAAAAATCCTTCCATGACAATCTGGGCTGCCATGGTTCCCGTGAGGGTGCTATTTTGGCCTGCGGCCAAGAGTGCAATGGCAAAGAGCGTGCTAGCACCCGTAATGCCAAGCATCGGAGAGAGAAGCTTGTAGGCATCTTGAATTTCAGCAACATCATGGCGACCTGCTTTAAAAAAAGTTGCTGCAGCAACAATAAGGATGGCTGCATTGATAAACATGGCAAGAAAGAGAGCCATGTTGGAATCGATACTCGCAAAACGAATGGCTTCCCGTTTTCCTAGTTGTGTTAGAGGATAAGAGCGTGTTTGTACAATCGAAGAATGTAAGTAGAGATTGTGAGGCATGACGGTGGCTCCCAAAATACCAATTGCAATATAGAGCATGCCTGGGTGGGTTACAATTTCGAGATGGGGTATAAATCCAGCTGCGATAGATGATGCGCTGGGATGTGAAAATAAAATTTCAAGACCAAAGCAGATGCCAATAACTCCAATCAACGTGATGACTAAAGCTTCTAAGTAGCGAAATCCTTTCTGTTGCAGAAAAAGGAGGGCAAAGACGTCGAGTGCAGTGATGCAAACACCCCAGAGAATTGGAATATGAAAAAGAAGATTCAGTGCAATGGCTGATCCAATGATCTCTGCAAGATCACATGCGGCAATGGCTAGTTCGCAAAAGATCCACAATATGAAATTAACGGGAGAGCTGTAGTGTGATCGACATGTTTGGGCAAGATCACGTTCGGTAACGATTCCCAATTTGAGGGAGAGAGTCTGCAAGAACATCGCCATCACATTGGAAATGAAAATCACGCAGAGCAGCGAGTAATTGAACTGAGAGCCTGCGGCCAAGTCTGTAGCCCAATTTCCTGGATCCATATACCCGACTGCAACGAGGAATCCTGGGCCACTAAAGGCAAAAAGTTTTTTCCAAAAATTAAAATGTGCTGGTACAGGAATGGAACGATGTGATTCAGGGGGGGGAGGATTTTCTGAAGGAGTCTTGGAGTGGCAGCAACTTTTTTTTAAAAAAGAACGAAAAGGCATGAAGGGTATCCTAGCACAATAATTAGTCTTGGCTAACTTTTTTTTGTTAGGAAATAAAAATTTTATTTTTTTAAAAATTCTTTTCCTGGGTGCAGCGATGATGTATACTCTCCCATTTTATGAAGTCATCGCCAGGCTCCTCTTCCACCGTCGAAGATTATCTCGAACGAATCCTTGAGTTGATGACTGCAAAAGGATATGCACGCGTTGTTGATATTGCAGCGAGCCTTCATATTTCACAACCCAGCGTTACAAACATGCTGCAGCGCCTCAGTGCGGATGGGCTTATTCATTATGAAAAATACCGAGGTCTTATTCTCACAAAGCAAGGGGAAGCAGTGGCGCTTCGTATTGTGAAGAGACATCAGTTGCTCACCGATTTTTTAACACTTCTTGGCATTCCTTCTGAGGTGATGGAACATGATATTGAGGGGATGGAACATCATATTAGTCCGTCAACTCTTGTTGCCATTGAGGTGCTGACCCGGGAGCTTAAGGAACAGCCAGTACTCTTGAAAAAGATTCAGTCAGCACAGAAAAAAAATGCTCGGAGGGGGACTCGAACCCCCATGGATTGCTCCACTAGATCCTAAGTCTAGCGCGTCTGCCAATTTCGCCATCCGAGCAACAAGAGGTGAGACGTTAGCTGCAACAGCAGCTGCTTGCAAGCTTCAAGCAACATTCAGATTTTCAGGAAACTCTTCTGCAAGCTTACTCGTAAGCTTATCCCAGCGGCACGTTATCCGTTCCAGTTTTTCTAAGATCGTTGAAAGTTCGCGGTTGAGTCGAAAGGTTATTCCATTTTCATACGAAGAAGGATCTTCAAGCGCAACTTCCAGGCGTTTTTTTTCAGACTCTAAAAGAACAATCTCAGCTTCGAGTGCTGCAATTTCTTTTTCAAGATCTCGACGCATTTTATTAGCTGACTTTCGTGTCTCTGCTTCTGCTTTGCGAAGGGCTTTGATCTCTTTGAGCCCCATTTTAGGCGCTGAAGGAGTCATGCTGGCCTGGCTCTGAGGCTGATGATTACTGAGTGGTTGTGCATTTCCTGGAGAAACGAGGGCCGCTTTTTCGGAAGTAGCTCCTGATTTTTCTAGATAATAATCGTAGTCCCCAGCATAAGGAGTCACTTTTCCCGCATTGATATGAAGGACGCTTGTTGCGGAAGCCTTGATAAAATGGACATCGTGGCTCACAAAGAACAAGGTTCCATCGTACTGCTTGAGCGCACCAATGAGGGCATCGATGCTAGGCATGTCAAGATGGGTTGTTGGTTCATCCAGGAGTAAAAAATTAGGAGGATTGAGGAGTAGCTTGACCAGCGCTAAACGACTTTTTTCTCCACCGCTTAAAACACCGACAGGCTTAAAGACATCTTCTCCACGAAATAAAAAAGAACCGAGCACCGTGCGTGCCGTCTGTTCTGGAACAGGCCTGGGAATGCTCATCACTTCTTGAAGGACTGATTTTTTGACATCCATCATTTCAGTACGATGCTGCGCAAAATAGCCGATAGAAGTGTTGTGGCCATGCTCGTAGGTTCCTGACTC
This sequence comes from Chthoniobacterales bacterium, assembly GCA_049314455.1. GTDB lineage: Bacteria > Verrucomicrobiota > Verrucomicrobiia > Chthoniobacterales > UBA6821 > CAIWMF01. Next base: position 14,013 of record JBMOFC010000013.1, on the reverse strand, counting down.
GAGCGGAAGCATGTCGGCTAGGATTTTTAACAACGTTGATTTTCCTGCTCCATTGGGACCAACAAGAACGGTGCGTTGTCCGCGTTCTACTTCCAGGTTGAGATTTTCATAGACAACATGAGTCCCATAAGCCTGCTTGATGTTGGTCAATCGCACTACACGTTGTCCACTGCGTGCTGGTTGAGGAAATTTAAAATGGACCGTTGATTCAGCACGCTCTGGGGGTTCAATACGGACCATACGAGCAAGTTGTTTCATCCGATCTTGGGCTTGAGAAGCTTTACTAGCCTTGGCTCTAAAGCGATCGATGAAACGTTGGATCTCTGTGATTTCACGCTGCTGACTTTTGTAGGCAGCAAGTTGCTGTTCATCACGAGCTGCTTTTTGCTCTAGGAAGGAATCGTAATTACCGCGATAGTGATGAAGCTTTCGATGGCTTATTTGAACGATCGATTCACAAATCACATTTAAAAATTCACGGTCATGGGAAATTGCTAGAATGGCTCCACTGTAGTTGATTAGGTAATTTTGAAACCAACCAAGTGACTCGAGGTCTAAGTGATTCGTTGGTTCATCGAGCATGAGCAAGTCGGGTTCCATGACGAGCAGGCGGGCGAGATGGGCGCGCATGATCCATCCACCACTCATGGTGCGGGCCATGCGGTTGAAATCCGTTTCACGAAACGCAAGTCCACTCAAGATGCGCTTTGCTTTGGCTTCAAGAGCATAGCCGTCATTTTCCGCAAAGAGCCCTTGCCCCTCGTGGTGTAATGGGTCTTCATTGTCAGGATGCTCGCGCAAGAGTCGATGGGCCTCTTCCATTTCTGGACTGATTCCTGTGGCAAGCTCTAAAATAGTTTCTTCTCCCGAAGTAGCATTTTCCTGTGGAAGAAAGCCAATCTTCACATTCCGCTCCAGGGCAATAGTTCCTGAGTCAGGAGAAGCCTCCTTGAGGATGAGTGAAAAAAGGGTCGATTTGCCAGCTCCATTGGCTCCGATGAGGCCGATACGATTGCCTCGATTGACTTGAAGCGATGCTTCTTCAAAGAGCGGGCGGCCTCCGAAAGATTTGGATAAGTTAGAAGCAGTCAACATAAAGATTGGAAGTTGGAAGATAATAGATGGAAGATAGAAGTCGAGAGTATAGCTTGAACGAATGAATTTTAGGAAATTTTACTGGTTCTTTTTGGCAAGCTATCGCGTTGTTACAGCTTCTATCTTCCATTTCGTAAAAGGATGAACCGCCAAGTTGGAATTGTAATAGCGAGGATCGTGAGAAACTTCTTCTCCAATCCATGGAGGGAGAGGGATGCGCTCTTCAGGATGGTCGAGTTCAATCTCAGCGATAATGAGGCCTTCGTTCTCACCATGGAATTCATCCACCTCCCAAATTATTCCCTCATAAGGAATGTGGTAGCGTGTTTTTTGAACAAGTGGGGTGATGCAGAGGCGCTGTAATTCTCGAGCCTCTTGAGGCGGAATTTCATATTCAAATTCAGGCCGGCTGATCCCTTCGCTACGACCTTTAATAGTGAGAAAAGCTTTTTCTCCTTCGGTCCGAACGCGCACGGTGGCCTCAGGTTTTTGAGAAAGGTATCCTTGGCAATAGTCGATGCCAACTGCTTCTGAGCGCCACGTATCGTTTTTGACTAAAAATTTTCGTTCGATTTCAATGCCCATCTCGAAGATAGTAGCGATGAAAAAGAACGTAGGGGACAAAAAAATGGAGCCTCTTGAGGGGGTCTTTATTTTTTTAAATAGCAAAAATTTTCTAACGCTTGTTTCCTTCTCTTTTTTCAAGCATATTTTTTCCTTATGTTTGAAAAATGGATCATCTATGCGTTAGCTGCCTCAATTCTCTGGGGGGCAAGTTATGCTGCTAGCGGTCCTATTTTCCGTTCAGGGGTAACTCCTCTTGTTTTTTATTTTTTTTATTCGCTTATAGGAATTTTTACTGCAGCCATGATTCTCTTATTTAGAGGAAAGGGCCTATCATCCCTATTTCAAGTACGCGAACTTGGAATTTCAAATATGATGTGGTTTCTTTTTTCACTGCTAACAGCATCCTTTGGGGGATTGGTAACCTATATGGCCATTGAGGCAAAAAATCCGACACTCGCAACACTCATCGAAATTTCCTATCCCTTGTTTGTTATTGTTTTTGGATGGCTTTTCTTTCGAGAGTTTCAACTCAATCTCATGACCTTTATCGGAGGAACCTTTGTGATGATGGGAGTAATTTTGATAATGAAAAATGCTAGATAAAAATCAGAAAAACATTGAAATTTAATCTGATTTTTATAGTTTCGTTGTATGAAAATAACCGTTGATATTCCCGAAAATTCCTTGCCCGATATCTTGCGGCTTTCTGGTGAGCAAAAAAAAGGTCCTGCCATTGCAAAGATTATTGACACATCTCTGATGCTTTTTCGCCGTCAAGAAATGCTAAGCCAGGTTCGGTCAGGAAAATTACGCATTGATTTTCCAGATTGGAGGGTTGCTAGGGCTGCGGAGAGACGAGAAAATATATGGGCCAAGTAATTGATTCTTGTATTTGGGTCGACCTTTTTCGCCCTAACACAAAAGAAATAGTTCGTTCTTTAGCTGATGAAGTAGTGTCTCGTCCGTCAATTGCGTTATGCGAACCTATAACATTCGAGTTGTTTCGTCTCGCTTCTCACCCTTCACGAAAATTTTTAGAAATAGCACTAGCCACAGTACCAGTGCTGACAACACCCTCTTCTTTATGGAATATGGCAACGCGTAATGGCCAATGTTGTAGAGAAAAAGGGATTCAGGCTGGAGCCATGGATTTACTCATTGCTACCATTTGTAAGCATCATCATGCAACACTTGTAACTTTCGACGTTGCGTTTGAAAAAATTGCTAATGTATTGCAATTTCCAATCGAGATCATTACACGGTAAACTCTCGCTTGACCAACTCCAGCGCCGCGTCTTTTGTGGTGATCCTATTTTCCAACTGAGCATCTTTAACGGCGTGTAAAATTTTTCCAAATTCTGGTCCGGGTCGTAATCCTAACTCTATCAAGTCTGCACCGGTGACAAGCTGTAGGGGTAGGAGTGGTATGTTGGCAAACTCTTGTTGTTTTTGCTGAAGTAGTTCGTAGTTATCAAGCATCCCGTGGCTCGAAGCACAGTCGACGCGGTGCAATTCCAGTTCATCTTCAAAAGTAGGGCGTGCCATCATGCGGCGTAATGTCGAGAGGCGCATTTTAGAGGCATCTTTGAAGCTCATGTGAAGTCGTACTGCGGGAATGACGGCATCGATAATTTTGTTGGAGAAACGAAGTCGTTGTAACAGTTTTTCGGCCATCCTCGCTCCGACTTGATCATGTCCGTAGAAGCGCATTTTTCCTTTCTCATCAACAGTACGTGTGGCTGGTTTTCCAATGTCATGAAATAAAACCGAGAGGACAAGTGGTAAGGAGGCTTTTTGAGGAAGCATCGAAAGCATGATCCGTGTGTGGATAAAAACATCTCCCTCAGGATGAAATTCTGGAGGTTGCTCACAGCCTTTGAGATTTTCTAGCTCTGGCAAAATTTCTTTCAACAGGCCGCTTTGATCGAGAAGATCAAAACCACGGAGGCGATGCGGGCTTAAAAAAATTTTTTGTAGTTCATCGCGAATACGTTCTTCACTGACAGCATGGATCTGTGGAGCAAGCTGGCAAACAGCTTTCCAGGTGGTCGAATCAATTTCAAATTCTAGAGTTGTTGCAAATCGAAGTGCACGTAGAAGTCGGAGTTTATCTTCCTCAAAACGCTTCTGGGGATCACCAATAGCTCGAATGATTTTTTTAGAGAGATCTTTTTGCCCATCAACATAATCAAAAATTTCTTTGGTGATCGGATCGTAAAAAAGTCCGTTGATCGTGAAGTCACGTCGCTTGGCATCTTCCTCGGCATTGGTAAACGTGACCTGAGTGGGATGGCGGCCATCATGGTAAGTGCCATCATGACGAAAGGTGGCTACTTGAATTTCATCTTCCTGTTCCAACACAACAATCACTCCGAATTGTGCTCCTACAGGAACTGTGCGTGGGAAGAGTTTTTCAATCTCCTTAGGTAGCGCACTAGTCGCGACATCAATATCATGAGGCTCCAAGCCCAAAAGCATATCACGCACGCAACCTCCTGCAAAATAGGCTGTGTGGCCGGCATTGCGGAGTTTTTTTAAGACATGACAAGCAGAAAAAAAAGGCTGGAGGCTGGTGGCAACGGTTTCTTGGGGCATTGGACTTGAAAATTATAAAACAGTATCAAATGTATTCTGTGAATGGAGGACTGTCAGCTTCAACTTCAACTCTAAACTTCAACTGGCTCTGCAAAGCGGAGCCTCACCGCCAAAGCTGCCGATCTAAGCTGCGATAGCTAAGCGCTTCGAATAGATGTTGTTTTTCGATAGATTCCGAGGCTGCAAGATCGGCAATGGTACGTGCGACTTTTAAAATACGATCGTAGGCTCGTGCACTGAAGTTCAAATCATTAATGGCTTTTTTTAATAGCTCGTTTCCTTCCTTCGTGAGCTTGCAATGCTGACGTACTTCTTTGGGGGGCATTCGGGCATTGCAACTAGTCTTTGCAGATATCAAAAAACGTTGTTGCTGACGCGTGCGTGCCTGGATGATGCGTTCACGAATCCGTTCGGAGGACTCAGCCAGCTCTGTGTCCGCGAGTTCCTTGTATTCAATGGCCGGTGCCTCTACATGCAGGTCAATACGATCGAGGAGAGGTCCTGAAAGGCGTTGACGATAACGTTCCCGTTGAGGAGGCGTGCAGCGACATTCTCGTTTTAAATCGCCGTAGTAGCCGCAGGGACAGGGGTTCATCGCTCCGACAAGCATGAACATGGCAGGAAAGGTCATTGTTCCTGCTGCTCGTGAAATCGTGACTTTCCCATCTTCTAAGGGTTGGCGCAATACTTCGAGTGTAGAGCGTTGAAATTCTGGAAGCTCATCTAAAAAAAGAACACCATGATGAGCGACACTAATCTCTCCAGGCGTGATGTTGGCAGAGCCACCCAAGAGTCCGACATCGGAAATAGTATGATGAGGATCGCGAAAAGGACGTTGGCTAATCATCGGTCTGCCAAGTTCCAGCAGCCCGCAGACACTATGGATCTTGGTTGTTTCTAGTGCCTCTTCGAGTGAAAGTGGTGGCATGATTGTAGGAATACGACGTGCAAGCATCGATTTGCCTGATCCGGGTGGTCCAATGAGAAGAATATTGTGACCGCCTGCTACGGCAACTTCGATAGCACGTTTGACCTGCTGTTGACCTTTGACCTCGCTAAAATCGACATCGAAGGAGAGTTGCTCTTCTAGTAAGGCCGTATGATCCTCTTTTTCTGAAATGAGCTCGTGTTGCATCGATAGAAATTCATAAGCTTCGCGCAAGGTTCGAATACCGTACACTTCGATGCCTTGTACAACTGACGCTTCACGTGTGTTTGCTATGGGAAGCAAGACTGCTTTTTTCCCACGTGCGCGGGCTTCCAAGGCGAGTGGAAGTGCTCCTTTAATAGGACGGACTTCACCCGTTAGTGCCAGTTCTCCTGCAATGTAGCAACGATGTAATCGTGGGAGTGTGGCCGATTCCGCAAGTGCAATCATTCCCAAGGCGATTGGGAGATCAAAATTGGGTCCCTGTTTTTTAATATCTGCAGGAGCCAGATTGACTGTTGTGCGTGTGCGAGGCCATTTATAGCCGCTATTGCTGATGGCTGCGATGACCCTATCTTTGCTCTCACGCACAATCGCATCGGGCAGTCCAACGACAATGATAGAAGGTTCTCCTGACCCACCAGTGTGAATTTCGATTTCTACTTCGGTGGCATCGATTCCTACAACAGCAGCAGAGAAGAGTTGCGTTAGCATGAGGGGGAAAGCATCTACCAGGAAGATGCTAGAGAGTCAAAAACTAAAAAATGAACGAAATCGTTTTTCTGCTGTCAGATACCGGATGCACGTTCCTATTACCAATCCGACGTTTCAGCCTTCGTTGCAGGAAGTAACTCCTGTTCAAGATGCGGATCTTCTCAACGATTCTAGAGAGCAGCATCATAATGCCATCACCTTTGCGGAGAATTTAATGGTTCCACCCATCTCAGAAAAAAAGATTCAGCCTTTGGGTGACGTGGTTGTAGAACCCCATGCTGAAGGCGTTGGAGAGACACCCGAGTTCAATCCCTGTAAGCTGCTACATATGAATTATGCTTTCAAAGTTTAAACCTAACAACGTGAATGAAAACAGAAAATCTGACGCAATATACGTGGTCTCAGTTTGCTTTTTCAAATCGCTTACGCAGCATCCAGGTGTGCTGCATGCTGTTAAAAAGCAACCTTAGAGCAAGTCCTTACGCCATATTTCCCATTTCAATTCACGTTGTTAAGTTAAAAAAAACTTGAACGACAAGCCTCTGTTAATTGTCAAAAACGTGCGAGACAGTTTCAACCTCAAAACCATTGCTCATGAATTATTCTTCTGAAAATGCCGATCCTAGCTTCCAGAAATATCTTCACGAAATTTCTCAATATTCACTCATTTCGCCACAACGAGAAATTGAATTGGCCGCTTTAATTAAAAAAGGTGATAAGGCTGCTTACGCCGAGTTAGTGCGTGCGAACCTTCGGCTCGTGGTTAAAATTGCACGGGAGTTTGCTAACTTTGGATTGCCCTTGCTCGATTTAATTTCTGAAGGAAATATTGGACTGATGAAGGCGGTCAAACGTTTTGATCCAGCCAAAGGTGGCAAAATGAGTACGTATGGTGCTTGGTGGATTAAACAGTCGATCAAGCGAGCTTTGGCTAATCAAAGTAAAACAATACGTCTTCCGATTCATCTTGTGGATAAGATTGCAAAAATTCGTCGTGTGGGTGATGGACTTGCTGAGGCTCTGGGACGTGAAGCTACCAATGAGGAGATTGCAGAGGAAGTTGGTATGCTTCCTTCCAAAGTAGCTCAATTGAAAATGTCAGCGGTGCGTCCTGCCTCACTAGATGCGCCACTTAGTGACGATGGAACCACAGAACTTTCTGAAATCGTGAGAGACGAGTTGGCTTTCAATCCGTTTGATCAGCTCAATGAAAAAGATATGCATGGTGAGTTATCAGAGCTGTTAAGTCAACTTGATGAGCGGGAACGAGCCATTCTCAATAGCCGCTTTGGCCTGGATGGATCGGAACCAATCACCTTGGAGGAAGTGGGGAAAAAAATGGGCGTCACACGGGAACGTATTCGTCAGCTTCAAAATATGGCTCTTTCAAAATTGCGTCGTGCGTTTCAAAGTGGTGATGAGATGAGTCTCTGTCCAGGGGTATTAGCGATGGCGTAGTAATTTTTCTCTGTCGTCTGCAGTCTTCATTCTGTAGCCTGCACTAATGCTTTCTCTCTTACCAACGCCGATTGGCAATCTTGGAGATCTTTCTCATCGTGTGGAGGCGGCTCTGGTAGCGTGTGATTTTGTGGTCGCTGAGGATACGCGACGTGCAGAACAGCTGCTAACGCATCTTGGATTGCGCAAAAAGACACTCAGTTTTCAAGAGCACAATGAAGAGCAACGTTTGCCACTCATCATCAAAGAGCTTCATGAGGGAAAAGAAGTAGTGCTGATTACCGATGCTGGAACACCTTCGATTAGTGATCCAGGCTATCGTTTAGTGAGGGCCTGTTTGGAAGAAAAAATTGCGTACACTGTTTTTCCGGGTCCTTCAGCGGTTACTACTGCTCTAGTTGGAAGTGGATTGCCGCCGGTTCCTTTTTACTTTGGTGGCTTTTTTCCCAATGCTGGATCCAAGCGGCGAGGGGAAATCAAGGCTGCTTTAGAACGTGGTGTTACCTCGATTTATTTTGAATCGCCACATCGTCTCTTGAGATGTTTAAAGGACTTCATGACACTCATGCCAGCTGCCCGCCTTTGTGTGGCACGCGAGTTGAGTAAAAAATTTGAAGAATACGCTCATGGAACTCCTCGAGAAGTCCTAGAGTATTTTTCTCAAAAAGGAGTTAAAGGGGAGATCACTTTGGTCTTCCATCCTAACCCTGCTTCTCCCAAAGAAAGCGAAGCTCATTCTGAAAAAACACCCATCTTGCGAAACTTAGCATAACGCTCCTCGAGAAGCGTGGAGAGTGGTTTCTTTTCTAATTCCTCCAGTGCTGTCAGTAGTGCACTTTTCACAGCAGTTGCGGCCTGAGCGCTATTGCGGTGAGCTCCGCCGAGCGGTTCTGGAATAATACCATCGATGAGTTTTAATTCAGTGAGATCTTGTGCTGTTAATTTTAAGGCTGCAGCTGCTTCAGGGGCATGTTTACGATGTTTCCAAAGAATCGCTGCGCATCCTTCTGGGCTGATGACTGAGTAGTAGGCGTTTTCCAACATGAGGGATTTGTCGGAGATTCCTATTCCTAAGGCACCTCCAGAGCCCCCCTCTCCAATGATGACTGAAATAATGGGGGTTTTGAGCAGCATCATCTCGCGAAGGTTGACCGCAATGGCCTCTGCAATATGGCGTTCTTCGGCACCAATGCCAGGGTAGGCACCTGGAGTATCGATAAAGGTGATAATAGGGAGTGAAAATTTTTCAGCCAGCCGCATGAGTCGAAGTGCTTTTCGATAACCTTCGGGATGAGGACTTCCAAAATTGCGAAGGACATTTTCTTTCACGTTGCGTCCTTTTTGCTGTGTGATGATCACGCAGCGATACTGGCCGAGACACGCAATGCCAGCCGGCATGGCTTTATCATCCCCAAAAAAACGATCGCCATGAAGTTCTAAAAAATCCGTAAAACAGCGCTCCACATAATCCAAAGCATAGGGACGTGAGGGATGACGTGCAATTTGTACACGTTGCCATGGAGTTAGATTTTTATAGAGGTCTGTGCGCATGAGCTCTAATTTTTCCTGCATAACAGAAATACGCTGGGTATCCGCAGGAGTACGAGAGATAAGCTCATCAAGGCACTTTTCTAGTTCCAAGAGCGGTTGTTCAAAATCGAGAGGTGAAGGAGTCATCATAAAAACTTAGTCAATGGTGACCGAGGTCTCCTTTGTCACGAAAGGAAAGAGCTCCTTCATATCTTCAGTCGAGATGACAAAGCCAGGAGGCATTGTGGGAGTGTTGGTTGCTGTACTTGCTGCAATAGGAGTTGAGTCAGTCGTAGTGTTTGTTGTCACCGTGGTAACAGCTGTTGATGGTGCGCTAGGAGCTGCTACTGGCGCTGGAATACTCACAATAGCTCCGCAAGAACGAAGAAGAATGATGCGCTCACTATCTGGATATTTTTTATTGCCAAAAGCCGTGCGTTTATTATCGGTTGTGGCAATACGATCAACAATGGTCGTTGTTTGGGGACCTTTCTTTTGAGGTCCTTGAGGAGTGAAAGAGAGGAGGGTGTAGCTTTTTAAAAACTGACCGTTGTTTTTTAAAATTAAGAGACCTGCTTCCTTATCGATTTCAAGACTGGTGCTAAGTTGAGGAACAAAGAGCACTTCTCCAATTTGAAGATTGATGTTGGGAAGATGATTGAGACGTTGAATGAGCTCAGGATTGGATTTTTGTTTTCGCGCAATACGATCTAGGGAATCTCCTTTGATCACGGTGTATGTCTGTTGGCTATCGGATGGAGGAGCAGAAAGTAGTTCCATGTTAACTTTACCGAGCGCAAGCATAGCTTCCTTCTTCTTGGGCGCATTAGGATAAGTTGCAAGCCATGTTTGCCATGCCGCTTGAGATTCTAAAAGTTTGCCCTCATTCTGTAAGGCCAGAGCACTCTCGAAGGCTGCGATGGAGGGATCTGTAACAGCAATCTTAGTAGGAGTATTAAGGTTTTTCTTGTGCAGAAAACTAAAAAGGCTGCCAGTCGTATAAGGCTTTATAAAAAGCATGTAGCCAAAAAATCCCACAGAACCAAAGACGAGGAAGCCAACGATGAAGAGAATGAGTATTTTTGAAGAGCGCATAAGAATAAAAGTTTAGTAGGAGAGACTAAATAAAACCACGCTTTTTCCATTCCCCTACGTTCTCCCCTGCAGAGCGTTGGATTAAGTCCATAGTGAATTTAATAAGACAGGCTTCCCAGGCATCATCAATGCCTTCAATGAGTGTTGTGGTTTGATCCTCTCCATTATCAATTTCGTCGCGAAGGCGCTGGAGTACTTCCTCTTTCGGCTGTTTGAGGCGCTTTTCAGAGATATCGGTTTTTTTAAAAACAAAGCCATAGCGTAATATTTTTAAATGCTCTGGGTATTTTTGAAAAAGATCGATCATCTCCTCTGCTCCTTCACCAAATCCCTCCAGCAAAAATCGATTCATATGTTGTGGTGCCATGATGCGAGGGCGCTCTGCATGGATCTGACCAGTACGAACACGTACCGTGCCGACTTCGTCCATCGGTTCTGTCACCAGTTGAAAACGAAAACTGGTTTGACCAAAAGTTTCAATAGTATGCCGCGGTTCCACGAGGACACGGGTATTTTCGAGAGCATAAGTGAAATCGTCAGTAGAGATCATCATTGGGGAAGGTTAAAAATAAGGGGCTCACAACAGTACACGTTTTTTTTCTAGCTTGCTATCTTTTAGCTAAATAATAAAGAGCCACTTTTTCACGAGCCTCCAGTAAATACTAACATCATTTTTCCAAAAAAATCTTCTCCATATTGACTGCGTTGTTAGTCACAGTCTGCATGAGAATAAGTATGAAATATCCGGGATAGCCCCAATATCGGTTGCTTAGAGTCCTTTCCTAATCAAGCTCTTTAAAAGACTATAAATAGCATTGGGGCTAGCGCTACCCTTGCCTTGCGCTTCTCTGCAATTCAGTGTGAAATATCGCGGATCTATTTTTAACTAAAAACCATGCTTTCTAAATTTTTTATTGAGAGGCCTGTCCTTTCCAATGTGATTGCTCTAGTGACGATGTTGCTTGGTGCAGTTGCCATTGCTAACCTCCCGGTCACGCAATATCCCCCAATCACTCCCTCGACTGTTCAGGTAACAGCTTATTATCCTGGGGCTACGGCTGAAACATTGGTTAAGAAGGTAGCACTTCCTATCGAGCAGCAAGTCAATGGGGTGCAAGGGATGCTCTATATGTCTTCCACATCAACGAGCACTGGGAACTATATTTTAACGGTTACGTTTGATATTGGTATGGATCCAGACATGGCTCAGATTTTAGTTGAAAATCGAGTCTCTGCTGCACTGGCGCAACTTCCTGATCCTGTGCAAACGCAAGGAGTCATTACGAAGAAAACCTCAACGGCTGTGTTGCAGCTCATCACAGTGACCTCACCAACAGGGAAATTCGATGCTCTTTTTCTCAACAACTATGCCACGATCAATCTTCAAAATGAATTAATCCGTCTTCCTGGTGTCGCTAATATTAATGTTCTGGGTGTCGGCCAATATTCGATGCGCATCTGGCTTAATCCTGATCTGATGCAGCAGCGATCGCTTATTCCCGCCGATGTGATCAATGCTCTTGCTGAACAAAATGTAGAACTAGCAGCTGGTCAATTTGGAGCGCCTCCCGCAGAAAAAGGACAAGACTTTCAACTCTCTATTACATCCAATGCATCGCTTAATAAAGTTTCTGAATTTGAAGAAATTATTGTGAAGTCGAGCACTTCGGGCGGAGGAAAAATCACACGTCTCAAAGATGTCGCGCGTGTGGAGCTGGGTTCTCAATCCTACAGTCAATTTTTTGAGGCTGATGGAAAGCCTGCAGGGGGGCTTGCGATCTATCAACTGCCGGGATCTAATGCCATTAAAACCGCAGAAGGAGTAAGGCAAAAGATGCAGGAGTTAGCTAAAGGTTTTCCAAAAGATCTTGCCTACAATATCCCTTTTGACTCCACAACGATTGTTAAGGAGTCCGTGCATGAAGTCTACATGACCCTTTTTGAAGCTGGTATTTTGGTGCTCATTGTCATCGTTGTGTTTTTACAAGATTGGCGCGCCTCGCTTGTCCCAGCAACCACCGTTCCCGTCACGATCATTGGTGCTTTTGGAGCAATGGCGCTTCTAGGATTCACCGTCAATACGATGTCGCTTTTTGCTATTGTGCTTTCTATTGGAATTGTGGTCGATGATGCGATCGTCATTGTGGAAGGAGTGGTGCAGCAGCTCGAAAAAGGAGCCTCCCCCAAAGATGCAGCAATTCAGGCTATGGATAGCCTCTTCGGACCGATCATCGGCATCACACTTGTTTTGATGTCTGTCTTTTTGCCTGCAGCATTTATGCCAGGGATGATTGGACAAATGTATTGTCAATTCGCACTCGTCATTGCTAGCACGGCTCTTATTAGTGCGATTAATGCCATGAGTTTGAAACCGACTCAATGTGCTCTTTGGTTGAAACCGCGAGACCCTAATCCGAAGCTCAACTTTTTTTTTCGTGCTTTTAATGCCCTCTATAACCCACTTGAAAAGTGGTATGGCGGTGCTATCCATTTCTTAGTGAGTCATAGCGTTAAGGTGACCTTTCTTGGCTTGTTCTTGGCCGCTCTAGCAGGATGGGGTTTCACAAAAATTCCTTCCGGCTTTTTGCCGAGTGAAGATCAAGGGTATTTGATTGTGATTGCAAACCTGCCTAAAGCAATCTCGCAGGGACGTACAAAAGCAGTGGTTAAAAGTATGGCAGAAGATATTCATCGATTAGAAGCGGTCAAAAGCACGCTCATTGTAGGAGGTGTTCCTCCTTTTGATTCTAACGATGGTATTATTTACGTTATTTTAAAGGATTGGGGAAATCGTGGTCCACGAGGAGATCTCAAGATGATCTACAGTGATATGAAAAAAATAGTGGATGCGCATTTGGAGGCTAATTCAACGGTTATTATTCCTCCTCCGATTCAAGGTCTCGGTTTTTCCGAAGGATTTCAAATGCAAGTGAGCCTTATCGATGGCTCTTTTAACTATGAGAAGCTACAAAAGATAGCCGAGAAAATAGCAGAGCGTGCTAACAAAGATCCGATGTTAGAGCATGTAAGCTCTAGCTTTCTTGCCAACATACCTCAACGCCATCTCACCATCGATCGTCGTGAAGCAGCAACCTATGGTGTCGCTGTCGGTGATATTTTAAATTCCCTGCAAACATACCTCGGTTCTACCTACGTCAATCAATACAACCAATATGGGCATACCTTTGATGTCTTTGCTCAAGCAGATAGTTCTTTTAGAGCAGATCCTGATAAGATGAGAAATTTCTATGTGCGCGGACAATCCTATTCCACGAATGGAGTGACCACCAATGCAATGGTGCCTCTTGGTTCTTTAGTAAAAATTGATCACTCTGTGGGACCCTCGACTGTGACGCTCTACGATATTTATCCTTCTTCATCAATCATTGGAGAACCTGCTCATGGAGTAAGCTCTGGACAAGCTTTAGAAGAGTTGCAAAAAATTGCCGATGAAGAATTGGTGCCTGGCACCAAGACATCCTGGACGGCACTCTCATACCAAGAAAAACTTGCAGGAGCCTCGACCTACCTTGTCTTTGCACTCGCCCTCCTCCTCGTTTATTTGGTGCTTGCAGGACAATATGAGAGTTGGTTCATTCCGATTGCCGTCATTTTAGCGGTTCCTCTTGCCTTGCTAGGAACCGTTATCGCACTCGGCGGTCTGGGATTAGCCAATAATATTTATGTCCAGATTGGATTGGTCCTCCTCATTGCTCTCTCAGCCAAAAATGCGATTCTTGTTGTCGAAATGGCTCGTGAGTATCGTGCCGCAGGTCATGACATTATCGAGTCGGCAACACTAGCTGCTATCAATCGATTTCGTCCTATTTTAATGACCTCCATCACTTTTATTGTGGGTGTCTTGCCACTCGTCTTTGCCTCAGGCGCTGGTGCCAATGCTCGTAAATCGCTTGGTATTGCAGTGGCTTCGGGAATGTTAGCCTCCACGTGCCTTGCCGTCGTTTTAGTTCCTTCTTTCTTTGTTGTTCTGGAGCGTTTTGCAGAAAGGAAAAAATAAAAAATTTATCAAA
>JBMOFC010000012.1:0-39436 GCA_049314455.1 Chthoniobacterales bacterium | reverse complement strand
TATAGTCTTTTCAAGAGAGAAGGGCACGATAAGACGATGAAATTTTTCTTGATAACAAGGCCGAAGAGCGAGCGCTATCTTAAGATAACGTGAGTGATGAGAACGCTGTTATCAAGAAAAAGAGCAAGTTCAGATCGTGCCCTTATGGATTTAAAAGACTATAGTGCCAGGAACGAGGAGCGGAGACCCGCAGTGTAGCCAGCGATACTCGAGGACGCGATCCCCGCCTTCGCGGGGATGACGTTCGGAGTGACACCACAAGGCGCGGCTACAGAATTTTTTAAAGTGCTCTAAAAGACTATATAGTTAACCCAACCTGCTCATGACCGCTCAGCCCTCCTCCAAGTTTTCCTCGTTTATTCTGATCAACTATCTCCTCCTTTTTGGATGTGGCTTGATGTGGGGTTCTCTCTATTTCCTTAACAAGATCGCACTCGAAAGTTTTTCAACTTCGATGATTGCAGCAGGCGGAACGAGCATCGGGGCAGTGACCTTGACACTCGTTTTTCTTATTGCAGGAGAACGCTCCCAACCCACCAACCCTACACGTTCTTTCTGGCAATGCTTTCCTGATTTTATGGTGATTGGCCTTCTGGAGTTAACAGTCCCCGCCCTGCTCATCACATGGGCTGAGGAAAAGATTCCGAGTAGCGCTACTGCTATCTTAATTGGGACTGTTCCGTTGTTTGCAATCTTAATGGAAGCGTTGTTTATCAAAGGCAACACCCTTTCAATGACTAAAATTGCAGGCATTATCCTCGGATTTTTTGGAATTATTATTCTTGCACGTGGGGGCTGTTCCATTGCTGATTTACTAACAGCCACCACGCAATCTTTACCACTCTTGCCTGTCTTGGCCGTCTTAGGCGCAGCACTCTGTTATCCAATCACCCTATTGCTGATCAAAATTCGCTTAGAACCAAACCTCGGACCCATTCATGCAGCACAAGGAATCCTCCTAGGAGCAGTCACCACAGCGCTTCCGCTGATGTTGTTCATCACAAAACCGTGGAGGATGACCTCCTTTCATCCCTTGCCTTCTGCCTGGCTCGCCTTAATTTTAATCGGCGTTTTTTGTGAAGGACTCGTCTATATTTTTTATATTCGACTCATTAATCGAGCCGGGCTCAGCTTTGCCTCTACGTGTAATTATCTAACCCCTCTGATTGGTTCTTTTATTGGTATTTTTTTTGCCGGAGAAAAAATGACCCTCGCCCTGATCGAAGCATTACTACTAATTTTGTTTTCACTCTGGCTCTCGGGGAGGAAGAAGGCAAATAACGGTTAATGAGTGTCATCATTAATTATTTGCTCCTCTTCAGTGCAGGTCTTATCTGGGGCTCTCAATACATCCTTAACAAAATCGCACTCGAAAGTTTTTCAACCTCGATGATTGCTGTAGGGCGGGTTGGCATTGGCGCTTTGGTCCTCACGCTCCTCCTCATTGCAGGGGCAGAAAAGCCAAGCGGAGATCAACCGGCCCCTTCTTTTTGGAAGGCACTTCCTGATTTTATCTTGATTGGCTTATTGGAAGCAACCTTGCCATGTATCCTCGTAGCCTGGGCACAGCTACGACTTCCAAGCAGCATGGTGGCCATTTTAATTGGAACAGTCCCGTTGTTTACAACATTGCTAGAGGCTCTTTTTATCAAGGGAAATAGTAGACTCCTCTCGTTAAAAAAAATGGCCGGCATCCTCTTAGGATTCGCCGGCATTGTGGTGCTTGTGGGACCAGAATTTTTTACTTCGAATATCAAGACCACTTCCAATAGCGTGTCCCTATTTTTACCGATTGTCGCGGTACTAGCTTCTGCACTTTCTTTTGCAGTATCTATGCTGCTGATCCAAGTGCGCTTAGGCCCGTATCTTTCTCACCTTGGACCGATCCGCTCTACTCAAGGAATCCTCACAGGAGCCATCATCACCACGATTCCACTGATGGTGTGGTTCAGCAAGCCATGGAAGATTACCTCATTTCACCCAACCCCTTCGGCTGTGATTGCGTTAGTAGCTCTTGGTATTTTCTGCGGAGGTCTTGCCTACACTCTCTTTGTCATCCTCATTAAACGTGCTGGTCCAAGCTTTGCATCGACATGCAACTATCTTGTACCCCTCACTGGAGCATTCCTTGGAATCTTTTTTTGCGGAGAAAATATGACGTCAACCTTGCTTGGTTCGCTGGGCTTGATTTTATTTTCGCTCTGGTTATCGAGTGGTATTTGGTCAAGAGAATCATGATGCTCTTTTATCATTCGTGATGTAATTATGAAGGAGGTAGGCTAAGACGATAGCGATGTAGAATTGACCAAAGATGGTTTGAGAAATAACGACGACTTGAGCAAGGTGAGAAATAGGGGTCACATCGCCGTAGCCGAGGCTCGTCTGGGTAATAAAGCTAAAATAGATGTAGATCCAGCTGTCATACACGGGAGTTGTGTTTCCCATATGTTGCGCAAGAGGGCCAGCAATAGAAAAGGCGCCATGTTGAAAATGAGCAATCAGTGCATAAATCTCACCATAAATGAGGCCAAGGATAATGTAGGTATTGAGGGCTCCCAAAACCTCTGAAACGTTTGTTTGATGAGAAGCCATTAATTCCCTGAGGCTATCTGTAGCATAAAGGACAAAGAAAGCTGCAATACCAATATGAACGACAACAGATGCAACCATGACCTTGTCAGAAAAGTGAAAGAGCCCCACAAGACAGGCAGCGACGATGGCAATGACAGGCACCAAAAGGCAGATGACAAAATGAGCAAAGTAGCGCTTTGTTTTTTTGCTTTCAATAATTTTGCCGCTCAACCCAAGAAGGAGTATCGGTATAACAGCCCATTTGTTGAGGAAAGGCCCAAAAAAAAGCAGAAAAAAAAGTGTCGCACACAAGATGAGTGATCCTTTTTTAATATTAAAAATTTTCCCTTTCATGAGTTTATGAGATTACCTCGAATTTGAGTGTTTGACAATGTCCCTCCTCTTCTTTAGGTGGGAGGGATGACATCGTCTGACTTTCTCATTGTTGGTGCGGGTCCTGTGGGTTTGACCTTAGCACTTGAATGCTGTCGCCATCAGATTGACTTTCGTATTGTTGAGCATCACCTGGCGCATTCGGATAAATCAAAAGCCCTTGTTATTTGGAGCGGCACGCTTGAATGCCTAGCAGCCATGGGTGTGGTGGACGAGTTTATTGAAAGAGGATTGCCTGTGCGGCGTTTTGTTTTAGCCGCTCATGGGAAAGTTCTAAATGAAATATCCGGGTTAGATCAAAAAATCGATTCTCCTTATCCTCAACCACTCTTTTTACCGCAAAGTGAAACTGAAGAAATTTTAGAACGCCGTTTAGAAAGTTTCGGGAAAAAAGTGGAACGTGGTATTGATGTTGTAGCGCTCTCAGCACAAGAAGATCATGTGATCGTTGAACTCAACAATGCTGAAGGTCTCCATGAAACACTTCGCGTCAACTACCTCGCAGGCTGTGATGGGGCTCGCAGCCTTGTGCGACATGCCTTACCGGTGGCGTTTGAAGGAGAAACAGAGCCTCAGCGCTTTGTGCTTATCGATGCCAAAGTAGAAGGAGACTTGCCTCAGGATGGAATGTTTGCAAATTGGGGAAAAGAGTACACGGTGATTTTTTTTCCTGTAAAGATAGGTGTTTTTCGAATGTTTACCCAACGCCTCGATTGTAGCAATAAAACAACACCAACATTAGAAGAGATGCAAGGCTACCTCGCACACGTCGGCTTAGGACATCTTCGTTTGTATGATCCAGAGTGGCTTTCTTATTTCGACGTTAACGAACGTTATGCGAGTCGCAATCGGGTTGGTCCCATTTTCCTCTTAGGCGATGCGGCTCACATTCACAGCCCTGCAGGAGGACAAGGAATGAACACAGGGATGCAAGATGCTTTTAATCTCGGATGGAAATTGAAATTTCTCCTCAAAGGCGGAGGGGATTCCGGCATCATCGCGGAAAGTTATTTTCAAGAACGTCATCCCATTGCTAAGGCTCTTATCCAAGAAACCACCAAGTTGCTTCACGCCGGTACTGCCAATTCATTCCTCGCCCGCCTTGGCAAACGTTTTTTCGGAGGAGTCATCCTGCGTCTTACTTTTTTTCAACAAATATTCTGTGAAAAACTCTCTGAGATGAATGTTCACTACCCTACAAGTGGACTCTTAGAACATGATCCTTTCAAAAAAAATAAATACCGACGAGACCAAGTCGGCTGGCGCGTCTACGAAACCTTTGTCACGCATCCCAAGACACAGGAAAGAGTCTCTCTTTGGAAGGAATTTCTACATCCAGGGCATACGCTTCTTGTTTTTATAGAAGATGGGTTGAGTCAAGAAGCATCTTCTCTACTCACAAAGCTCTTGGCATGTGAAGCCTTTTCAAAAATCACAATACGCCTGCGTGTCATCGCACGTCAGGAGGTAGATGAAGGCCAGCATGTTGATTTTTTAGATTTCACCAATCAAGCGCATCAACGTTTCGGAATCACAGAACCCAGCTGGCTCCTCATTCGTCCTGACCTCTACGTCGCTGCACGTGGCTCACTCCGAGAAACAGCGTCACTCGAACATTACTTTAGAAAGCTTGCCGGCTAGAGCATTTTAAAAAGAGTTATAGCTGCGTATTGCATCGTCACTCCAAACGTCATCCCCGCGAAGGCGGGGATCGCGTCCTCGAGTATCGCTAGCTACACTGCGGGTCTCCGCTCCTCGTTCCTGGCACTATAGTCTTTTAAATCCATAAGGGCACGATCTGAACTTGCTCTTTTTCTTGATAACAGCGTTCTCATCACTCACGTTATCTTAAGATAGCGCTCGCTCTTCGGCCTTGTTATCAAGAAAAATTTCATCGTCTTATTCGCGCCCTTCTCTCTTTAAAAGACTATACATCGGCTATCACTCTTTTTAAAACGCTCTAGCCCGATACCACTTCACAAATTTTGGAATCCCAACTTCAAGTGGCGTTTGCGGAGCATATCCCAGCAAGTTTTGCGCTTTGCTGATGTTGGCATAGGTGCGTGGCATGTCACCCTTCTGCTCGGGAAGCTTTTCAATAATGGCTTTGCGGCCGATGGCCATTTCAAGAGAGGCAATAAGCTCTGAAAGCGAGGTGGTTTTGTGCCCTCCCAAATTAAAAATATCAAACTGTTTTTTGTCATAGGTCAGTGCTCCCATGACTCCTTGGACGATATCATCGATATAGGTATAATCCCGACGGGTCGAGCCATCGCCGAATTGCTTAATGGGGTGGCCGTGCGTGATCGCATCGGTGAAGGAATGAATTGCTAAGTCGGGCCGTTGTCCCGGTCCATAAACGGTGAAGAAGCGGAGGCAAGTAATCTGCATTCCATAGAGGTACGCAAAATTACCACAGAGCTGCTCTCCCGCAAGTTTGGTGGCTGCGTAGGGGCTTAAGGTTTGTGGAAGTGGGAGTTCTTCATGAAAAGGAATCGTGGTCGCAAGCCCATAAACAGAGGAGCTCGAGGCGAAAATCATCCGCTGGCATCCTGAGAGCCGCGATGCCTCAAGCACATGGAAGGTTCCATTCACATTGGTCTCGAGATAGAGCTTAGGCTGAAGAATTGAAGGCCTTACCCCCGCCCGTGCTGCAAGATGAAAGGTAACCTCGGGACGCACTCTCTGAAAAAGCGCTTGCGTCGTTGCCTCATCCCGCAGATCGACCTCCGCGACCTCGATCTGATCTTGTACCGAGGCGAGATTGCTCCGCTTGATCGCAGGTTCATAAAAATCATTGAAGTCATCTAGAACCGTGACCTCATGCCCTTCACGCAACAAAGCTCGCACCACGTGCGATCCAATAAATCCAGCCCCTCCAGTAACAACTATTTTCATAACACAGAGACACTACCACACTTCCACCCTCTTTTTCCATGAGTTTATTGGAACACGACTTACTGGCTTGGAAAAATGAATGGAGGAATGAATCTTTGACAGTTTTCAAACTGTTGTCGCTACTAACGTGCCGCTGCTAGATTTTGCTAATCGCGTTGCGCAAGAAGGAGGCTCCTGATTTCAAGGCATGATCGAGGTTTGTGGAAGCCTGACCGAGCAAGGAGTGTGCTTCTTGGTGTAAGGCTGCACGCGCTTCGTGAGTGGCTTTGGAACCTGTTTTAATTCCTTTGCGCAGGAGAGAAGAGGCTTTATCAACAAGCTTCAAGGCCTCTTTGGCGAGTTTATCTTGAGCTGGAGCGGGGCTGCTTTTAGAAGAAGTACTTTTCTTAGGTGCGCTTTTGGGAGCAGTAGCTTTTTTCTTGAGGCTGCTTTTGATCGGTTTTTTAGGAAGTGTTTTTTTGACACTCTTAGGAGCAGATTTTTTCACGACAGTAGATTTTTTTTTGTTAGTGGCCATATCGTCACCATAACAACAATATCGTTTTTGCCAAGAAAGGAATGCAAGTATTACTATTCTATTTTGGACACGAGTTCAAAAAAATCTAATATCGCTTCTTTTATGATCAAACAGCGCCCAAGATCACTGCCAACGGCGAATTGCGAATTACCAATTCATGTCGCGAAGCAACATTTCCGTACTTGGATTGAAATCAATCGTGCTGCTCTACGTTACAATCTTCGCGTTGTACGTCAGCTTGCTCCTAGCGCTTCTATTATTGGAGTTCTCAAGGCTGATGCTTACGGCCATGGAATTCAAGAGGTCGTGGCTGCTATTCAACACGATGTCTCTTATTTTGCCGTGGCCTCGCTTGAAGAGGCCTTAAAAATAGAAGAAGTCGACCGCAGACATCAGATCTTACTTCTGAGTCCAGCATTACCTTCGGAGTATCCAGAGATTGCAAAGCGCGGTTTTATTCCCACCATTTCTTCGTATGAAGAGGCACGTTGTTTTAGCAAGGTGGCTCCAGTAGGGGCTCCCATTCATTTTAAGGTGAACACGGGAATGGGACGTCTTGGGGTCTGGCATGAAGAAGCAGAAAAAATATTGAAGCAGATTTGCAAGCTCCCACTTTCTATTCAAAGTATCTCCACGCACCTTCCCTCTGCCGACACAGATCCCCGCTACACACGTATGCAGATTGCCTTGTTTCAAAAAATAGTAATGCGCTTGCACCTCTTAGCACCCACTGCTGAAGTCCATTTTCTCAACTCAGCAGGCTTCTTGCGTTTTCCCCAGGAAACCTACGATAGCGTTCGCCTCGGGCTGATGCTCTATGGTGTTTCACCTCTGCCTCGACTGCAAAAACTATTGCGTCCCGCAATGACCTGGAAGGCCATAGTCTGCCTTGTTCACAAGCTTCCCAAGGGAAGCACCATTAGCTATGGTCGGACTTACGTAGCTCCTCGTGATCTCACCGTAGCCATCTTGCCAGTCGGCTATGGTGATGGTTATCCACGACAGGTGTCAGGAAAGGGTGCCTTTGTGCTGATCAAAGGAAAACGGGCTCCCATCTTGGGTCGTGTGACGATGGACCAAATGGTAGTGGATGTGACCACTATTCCTAACGTCCGTATTGGGACTGAGGCAGTGCTTATTGGAAAACAAAAAAAACAAGAGATCACCGCTACATCACTTGCGGCCAAAGCCAATACCATCTCTTGGCATCTTTTTACTGGCATCACGGGGCGTGTGCATCGGTGTTATCAAGGGTAGTCTAAAGAGGATGCCTATTTCGAATGCAGCTTTGGCAAGGTCATGTATTTGGGTCTCCATGTGGAATTTTTGAGAGATCCATCCCAGACATATTCAAATAATTTACTGACGGGAAAGAGAACCAGTCCAGGGAGGCCTTTGACATTGAGACGCATGTTCATATTGATGTGATCTTCGAGATAAAAAATATCCCCAGAGCCGATCATGCTGAATTCAGCACTTTGGATAGAAAGGTTTTTTGTCGTGATGACACCTTGATTAACGGTGAAATCAGCGGTAGCGCGGCGTGCCGCTTGATAGCCTAGGCCAGGATAAATTTCATTCATCAGTACGGAGAGGGGCCCAAAAATGGGCATCGCTAACACATTTCCATTTTTAATCAAGAGATGTCCTTGGCCTTTCATGGCATAAGCATCGTTGGACAGGGTTGAAAAATGATAGGCGCCGTTTAATTGACCCTCGGAAGTGTCGTAGTCAAAGTAAAGTTTAGTGACACTTTTAAAATCGATGCTATCAAGATTCACATCAGCCGAATAATGACTGTTATCAGGTGCAATGGAGGCATGGGCTTGGATCTTGACGTTACCTCCAAAAAGGGAGGCGTCGGGAAGATCAATGAGAAGCTCTTGTTTTCTGATGATGACTGTGCCAGCTGCTTTGGTGAATGTCACATTGCGTTTTAACAAGGTATAATCGAGGCCTTGAGGTGCACTTATTTGAATCGTGAAATCATTTTTAGAAGGATCTTTGATGCCGAGCCGTCCGGTTGTGTGCACTTCCGGAGGAACATGAAAGCGATACTCTTTGAGTGATTGTGCAATGCGAGGGTCAATCCACATCATGACCGTGATGGGATCAACCGTTGATTGTATTCCAGGAAAACGAATCTCTTGATTTTTGAAGTCATAGATGCACTCTCCTGTTGCCGTCCCTTCTCCAATTTTTGCCAAAATATTTTGAAAATCAACAAAGCCATCTTTCATTTGAAAGTTTGCGTTCAGTATATCAATCCATGCTCCGCGTACGGAAGAAGAGCCAAGATGGAGCGTTCCAGAACCAGAGCACGCCAAAGGATCAAGTTTTGGAGCGCTACCTTCAAAAGTAAACTGTAGTGGATCTTTAAAATTGAGTAATGAGAGAAAATGTTGCAAAGGTCCTTTGGCTGCAGGAACGAGATATTGAGGAAGAAGAGAGGCATGAACTCTAAGACGATGATCATTGGGGGCACTCATGATATCTGCTTCCAAGGAGCCTGGCTCACCGACAAGCTGTAAATCGCGTACAAGGAAACGATCTCCTTGATACGTGCATCCTAGAGAAAAACGATCCATTGAAATACCACAGTAGGTAAAACGACCTGTTTCGACATGAGCCTCCCCTTGAATCAAAGGTTTCCCACTTTTCCAAGATGCTGTACATGATCCTTCAAGGTGAGGAGGGTCAATCCAAAGACACTCTGCAAACATATCTTTTGAAAATGCGATAGCAGCAACCGCAGCGATATCGCATGTTCCTAAAAAATTAAGAGCAGCTTGGGATTCTTGAAAATCAGCACTTCCTGTGATATGGAAGTCTCCTTTGGTATCTTCGAGCGATAGTTGTTGAAGCTTGAGTTGAGCGTTCGCATATTCGATATCAGCACTAACTGCTGTAAGATTCCAAGGGCCATAATGACAAGGTCCTGAGTGGAAGAAAGCATGATCGATGCGTAGAGAAGTAGTGTCGGTTAAGTCACCACTTGCTTCGATATCAAGTGTCGGTGGGCTTCCGCTCCATGTAATGCTTTCTAATGTTTGCTCTATACGCTCGATTGTTTGAGCAATTTTTCCTGGTTCTTCTGTAGCGACAGCATGAGGGGCAAATGTTTTGGGATTGAGAAAATGACCACTCGCATGGGTATGGATTCCATAGAGATCAAAGTTAGCATTGCTGAGAATAATCTGTCCTGGAGGACAAATGATATTGGCCTCTACATGATCAAGTCGCAAACGAGGTTCCTCCTTGTTTCCAAGAGGAATATCAATGGTTGTGCGATTTAATTGAAAAAAATCAATTTGGATAATGCCTCTGGAGAGGGCCGATAAATTTGGGAAAATGGTGACGCGGTTGGCATGGACTAAAAGACGATGCGAAGGGTTATTTTCTAGTAGCCGAAGATCTTCTGCGATGAGCCCGTCACTGAGGCTAAAAAGAAGTCGGTGAATTTTCACTTCGTAAAATTGACCAGCAAGTGCTTTTTCAACACGATGGCGAATATTATGGCCTAAGCCATAAAAGCGGGCAATGAGGAGCAAGAGAGGAATGCCTGCTACAACAACGATAAACAGAAGCCGGAACAAGAGGGATGCACTATGACGCGCAACGGTCTCTGCGCACTCTATCCAGGAAGGTTCTGAGGTAAGATTTCTATAATTGCTCATCTCCAAAAGAAAGAATGATCCATTTTTTGTTAGGTCATTAAGTTTGTTGAGAAGAGAGACTAAAGGCAGAAGGCGAAAGGCTGAAGGGAAAACTTAGATTCATTATTCAAAAAAGAATGCATTAAAAAATCTAAAACAATTCTTCAAATAAATTGCCTTTTGCCTTCTTGACTGAGGAAGTTGATCTACCACGACCCATCAGCGCCACCTCCACCACTCTCGCCTCCACCTCCAGAAAAGCCACCCCAATCCCCACCTCCGCCGCTTCCCCCACCAAATCCGCCTCCGCCAATAAACCAACCTCCACCACCATTGCTTCCAGATCCAGACCAACGCCGCAGGAAAAAAGAAACGATCATGATAAGCAGGAAAAAACCGAAAGGAGAAAAAAGAAGGTGTTGCCAAGAAAGCGGGCTTTTCTTTTTTAAGGGAGAATTATTTTTATACTCACCAGCTGTTGCTTTGAGGATGGCATCGACGCCAGCACTCATGGCTTGATTAGGATTTCCTTGTTGAAAAAGAGGTGCCATGACCTCATCAATGATTTGTTTGCAAAGGGCATCTGGCAGTGCCCCTTCGAGTCCATAGCCAGTTTGAATGCGGATTTGGTGTTCTTTTGCAAAGACGAGCAGCAAAACACCATTGCTATTTTTTTTCGTTCCTAGATGCCACGCGCTATAGAGTTGCTGTGCGTAATCGTCCAAAGAAGTGTTGCTGGAAAATTTTGGCTCAATCACCACGACTACTTGATTAGAAGTTTGCTGATCAAAGGCTGCTAATTGAGCATTGAGCTTTGCAGCCACGGCAGGAGAGATGATCCCAGCCTCATCATTAAAATAGTTTTTAGGAGATGGAGGCAATCCCTCAGCTCCCTTCAAGGCAACAAGGCTCAGCAAAAAAAAGAGAAAAAAAGAAAAGTAACGGGCCATGTGAGTTGAGGCGAAAGGCTGAAGGTTGAAGAACAACGTCGAAGGCAACACTTATTTAAAAAAAAAGTACTGTTTTAATTCATCATCAATAAGAGAAAAAGGCATCAAAAAATCTAAAATAACTCTTCAACTAAAATGCCTCCAGTCTCCAGCCTCTGGCCTTTTGAAACCTTATTTCTTGTTGCTAAAATCAAACTTAACCGCAGGTGCTGTTTCTGCAGCCGGGGTGGCGGTAAAATAAGGCTTTGGTCCATATCCCATCATTCCTGCCAAGATAACCGTTGGAAAGGAGCGTACTTTGATATCGTAGACTTGAACAGCGGTGTTAAAACGCTCGCGTTCTACAGAAATGCGATTTTCTGTTCCTTCGAGTTGTGCTTGGAGGTCACGAAAATTCTGGCTCGATTTAAGATCAGGATAGCGTTCGCTGACCACTAAGAGTCGTGAAAGAGCCGTTCCCAGTTGTCCCTGTGCCTGTTGAAAAGCTGCAAGCTGGGCAGGATCAGTGGGAGCTTGAGCAGCGTTGACCTGAACACGTCCCACAGAAGCCCGCGCCTCGGTTACTTCCACCATGGTTGATTTTTCAAAATTGGCTGCCCCAGCCACTGTCTGTACTAGGTTAGGAACAAGATCTGCACGTCGCTGATACACATTTTGAACTTGTGCCCAAGAGGCATCAACAGCTTGAGAGGCGCTTACAAGACCATTGTAGGTACCTATGACAAATACCACTGCAGAGAGTGCAGCAACGACAACGATAGCTAATACGATCAGTAAAATACGAAGTGGATTATTCATGGTGAAAAGTTGAAAAGGTTGAAAGGTTGAAAGAAGGGTTTCAAGAGTAGCAACAGCACGTTGGTAGTTACGAAGTGTCGTTGATTTGTTTTTTTTGTGCGAACATTATTTTTGTATCCGCACACTTCCAAGTATTCCAATCAAATTGACACTTCTTGACTATATAGAGTAGTTTGGCTGGTTCTATACCTTTCTCGGATGAATTTTAGGAAATTTTACTGGTTCTTTTCGGCGCTAGCCGTGTTTTAATCGCTTCTGTTGCCTCCGCAGCAGCGCGCTCTAATGCTTGGCTAGCCCTAAAACTCCTGCGTAAAAAAAATCCTAAACTTCATCCAACAAAGGTATGTGCATGAAAATAAAAACGCATCACGTTGATCTCTGAAATATGCAGACTAGCCTTTTTAACCTTTAATGCGGACTAACTTTTTCAACCCCTAACTTTTTTACATGAAACTCTCTATTATTGGATCAGGATATGTTGGCCTCGTGACTGGGGCATGCTTTGCCGAGGTGGGCCACCACGTCGTCTGCGTTGATAACAACCCGAAAAAAATTGCGATGCTTTTGGGTGGTGAGATTCCTATCTATGAACCAGGGCTTGAAGAATTAGTCACACGTAATGTCGCCTCCAAGCGCCTCATGTTCACCAGTAGTATTCAAGAAGGAGTTGATCATGGAGAGGTCATCTTCATCGCTGTTCCTACGCCTCCTCAAGTCGATGGCAGTGTCGACCTTTCCTATATTGAAGCCGTTGCTCGAGAGATTGCTGGCGTCCTTAAAGAATATCGTGTCATTGTCGACAAGAGCACCGTGCCAGTGAAAACTGGAGAAAAAGTTGCTGAGACTATACGTCGTTACAACAAGGCTGGCTCTGAATTTGATGTCGTTAGTAACCCTGAGTTTCTGCGTGAAGGATGTGCCGTGGCTGACTTGATGAAGCCAGATCGTATTGTTATTGGAAGTAATAATGACCGTGCCGTGGCTCTCATGAAGAAAATTTATGAACCCTTTATGGCTCCTATTCTTGTCACGGACATTAACAGTGCTGAACTCATTAAACATGCCGCCAACTCATTTCTGGCCTTAAAAATTTCCTACATTAACGCCGTAGCGTCTATTTGTGAGGCAAGTGGAGCCGATGTTGAAAAAGTTGCTGATGGTATCGGCACGGATAAACGCATTGGTAGAAATTTCTTAAATGCTGGTCTTGGCTATGGTGGTTCTTGTTTTCCAAAAGATATTGCAGCCTTCATTTCTATTAGTCGTCAACTTGGCGTTCCCTTCACCTTGTTAGAAGAAGTCGAGCGCATCAATGCTTCTTCCTTAGAACGTTTCCTCACGAAAGTTCGTGAAGCACTTTGGGTCTTGCGCGACAAAAAAATTGCCGTTTGGGGATTGGCCTTTAAACCAGACACTGATGACATCCGCTGCTCTGTTGCTATGGATCTTGTTGTCCAGCTCCTTAAAGAAGGAGCGCATGTTACCGTCTACGATCCAAAAGGAATGGAGAAAGCCAAAGAACTTGGGACTATTTCAGGAGCAATCTTCACTTCTTCCCCACTTGAAGCAGCACATGATGCAGAAGCACTCATCATCGCCACAGAATGGAATGAGTTTGCTAATGTCGACTTAGCAGCGTTGAAAAAAACAATGCACACGCCATTGCTCTTTGATGGCCGCAACCTACTTCATCCCGATGTGGCCCGTGAGGCAGGGTTTACTTACATCAGCGTGGGGAGAAAATAAAATTCAAACAGCATTGGCTGTGATCTAATAGCTATTTTCCCATTTTTGAACTTCTATGAAGTACCCAGAAAAAGTCCATTACGACTTTCAGTATCGGGCTCCTATCGATTTAGGAAGCGATGAAGTAGAGTGCAAAAATATTTTGATGATAGGTTCTTGCTTGTCGAATGTACTGCTCCTAAGTTTTAAAAATTTTTTGTCAACGCAGGCAAGAGCTCCTAATATTGACCACATCTTAATCAATAACGTAGCCCCGCTTCCCTCTTCTCCGCCACGGCCCATCGAGGATTATTCCTTTCAAATCATCCAGCTCCCTCTCAGGGGAATCATGCCTGAAAGTCTCTACTTTTCGTTGGCTTATCAAGAGAGCCAGGCCTACAAAAATGCTTTTGAAAAATCGCTTCAGCTCCTCGAATTATTTTTAGATCAGGCTCTCGACTATCACAAAAAATATAGCCTCACGACCTTCGTTACTAATTTTCTCGTCCCTCAGCAAAATAGCATGGGGCGACTTTTTCCCAAGTACGATTTAAGAAACATGGCTTATTTTGTGGAGGAGCTCAACAGACATTTGTCAGAAACGATCTTTAAAAAAAATAATATCTACCTTACAGATATTAATGAAATTGCCACTACCTTCGGCCGTCGTTATATCCAAGATGATGTTCTCCACACTAGCAATCATGGGTCGATTGCTACCGATTTCGATTTTGCCTTCGACTTGCGGCGCTTAGAAAAACCGATACGATTTTCCAAACAACATTTGTTAAATACCCATGGTTTCATCGATGCCATTACCCATGAAATCATCACGCAGTACAAAATAGTCGCTGGGCACAATTCTATAAAAATAGTCATCTGTGATCTGGATGACACTCTTTGGAGAGGCGTTCTTGCAGAGGATGGGATTCACCTCGTCGAGCTTGAAGGATGGCCCTTAGGACTACTGGAAGCGCTTCTTGTTCTTAAAAAAAGAGGTATCCTTCTTGCCATTGCCAGTAAAAATGAGGAATCCCTGATCATTCAACAATGGGATAAGGTTTTTAAAGGCCACTTGAAGCTAGAAGATTTTGCCATCAGAAAAATCAATTGGAAGGAGAAGGCAGAAAATATTGCTGCGATTTTAAAAGAGGTCAATCTTCTCCCGCGCCATGCCTTGTTTATTGACGACAACCCTGTCGAACGAGAACAAGTGCAGCGTACCTTTCCAGAAATCAGAACGTTGGGCGCCAACCTCTATAGCATCAGGAAAATATTGCTCTGGGCTCCTGAATTACAAATAGCCCACATCACCGAAGAATCTTCTCGTCGCACGGAGTTAGTTCAAGCTCAGAGTGCTCGTCAGGAATTATCCAAGAAAATGAGCCGTGAGGAATTTTTGG
The DNA here is from genome assembly GCA_049314455.1 of Chthoniobacterales bacterium. Classification (GTDB taxonomy): domain Bacteria; phylum Verrucomicrobiota; class Verrucomicrobiia; order Chthoniobacterales; family UBA6821; genus CAIWMF01. The sequence goes on along the minus strand of JBMOFC010000012.1, from coordinate 24,525 downwards.
CTTCGTTAGAACTCAAGATAGAGCCATTTAAGATCAATGTCATCGACCACTCCGATTTTGCACGCGCCTTGGAATTATTGAATAAAACAAACCAATTTAACACTACGGGTCAACAATGGAGGGTTCAGGAGTGCGACGCCTTTTTTAAACAACAAGGTTTGTTTTACGCCTTTAAAGTTAGCGATAAATTCACCCCCTATGGCCTCGTTGGCCTAGTTGTGGTCCAAGGGAATCATCTTGTTCAGGTGGTCATGAGTTGTCGGGTCGTTGGGCTCGATATCGAAAAAGCAATGCTTGCTCACGTGATTATGCAGGCGACTGCTCCGATCATCACCGCCGATTTTAGAGAAACCGAATCGAATTTCCTCTGCCGAGAATTTCTTGCTGATTTCGGTTTTTCTAAAAAAGAAAATGTTTGGCGGTATAAGAGAACTCATCTCAATTTTATGCCGAAAAATTGAGATGATGTCCCCGTGCAAAGTCAGAGAAGCTCATGCGAGCTCGGTTTTCAGGTTGTACTTCTTCTAACAAAAGAGCTCCTGTTCCGCAGCAAAGGAGCCACTGCTTTTCTTCTGAGAGAAAAAAAGAACCAGGAAGAGCTTCATCTTGAGATGCTCTAGGACGGATGTGGGCCGAAAATATTTTCAGCATTATTTTTTTTCCTGTGGGAAGGAGAATTTCTCCATGGGCTCCTGGTTTGGGATTGAGGCCACGAATCAGGCGTTCCAGTTCTATTGCAGAACGAGACCAATCAAGAGCGGCATCCGATCGTTCGATACGATGGGTGATTGTGACTTCCTTTTCACGTTGTACAAGGCGAGGAGCAAGACCTCTTTCCAAAAGATCCAGTGCCTCCAAGAGTGCCTCTGGAGCTAGCTCTGCGAGGCGTTCAGTCAATGTCCCTGCGGTTTCACGAGGTGCAAGTGGGATTTTTTTTGTTAATAAAATATCTCCCGTGTCTAATCCTTCTGCCATGTACATGATCGTAATGCCACTCTCTACATCCCCAGCGATAATGGCAGCTTGAATCGGAGAAGCTCCACGATGACGAGGCAAGAGAGAGGCATGAATATTGAGGCAGGCAAGGCGCGGCAAAGAAAGAATTGCAGGAGGGACAATTTTTCCATAAGCCATGGTCACAATGACATCTGGATGTAGGGCAGCTATGGAGTTCACGACCGCAGTATCGCGTAACTTCTCTGGCTGGAGAATAGGTAAGGTTGGTGCAATATCCTGAAAAGCAAGCTTGAGCGGAGGAGGCTGTAATCGTTGATGGCGACCTACTGGGCGATCGGGTTGGGTGAGTAAGCCAACGAGCTCATACTGTTGTGCAACTGCTCGAAGTGCTTTTTCTCCAATACTACTAGTGCCTGCAAAAAGAATGCGCATGAAGAATAGGCTGGAGGCTGGAGAAAAACAGTTCTGAAATTTTATTTAAAGTCAACCTTTCACCCGCGCCATGCGTGTCATTCTCAAGTCGCCCATGGAAACCTCGCGTTGACCAAGTGAAGAAGCGCAGCCTGTGCAGAGATAATCGTAAATTTCTTTTTCAGGAAGAACTAAGAGCAATCGCTCTCGTACCGGCATGGCTTTCTGACAATGCTGACAATAGAGAGAAGAGGCTCGGAGATTTTCAAACTGAGGCATACGCGAACTTACGAATTTAAAACACCACCAAGAATTCGATAGAGCACTTCTGCAGGAGCAAGCGAAGCGTCAATATCGTGCTTCGATAATTTTTTGTAATAGTGCAGCATCGGTTTGGATTCTTCCTCATAAACCGACAATCTATTTCTAATGATTTCTTCGTTCGCGTCGTCGAGACGATTTTCCTTGAGTGCACGATTCTTGAGTCGAGTCACTAATTTGTCACGATCTGGGCAAGAGAGATGAAAGATATGCTTCACATCAATAAAATCCTTCATGAGCTTTGCTTGTTCCATGTTTCTGGGAATCCCATCGAGCACAAGAAAATCACGATTTGGCTTAAAATGTCCTGATTCCACAACGGTTTCAATCCAGTTGGCCCAAAGCTTCACGGTAATTTCATCAGGAACTAATTTCCCTTTGCTAGAATATTTTAAAAATTCCCGACCCAATTTGCTTTGTACATCGAGTCCTCGGAAAACATCTCCGCAAGCACAGTGATAAAAACCAGGAATGGTGCCCAGCGTCCGCCCTTGTGTTCCTTTACCACTGCCAGGAGCACCAAAAATGAGAAGAGTCTTAAAACGAGTCATAAATGTGAAAATGAGGAAAAGAGCGTTAGAAAAAGAAGAGACATCATCAGAAAAATTTCCTTTAACTTCAACTTCTAACTACAGCTCACCTCTATTTTTCAAGTAGCAAATAACAAATGGGGTCAGGCTAAGAATATTGACAAAATATTTTATGTTGAGCGTTTATTTTTCTACTGATGTAATTTTGTCAATATTCTTAGCCTGACCCCATTTGTTATTCGATCCAGCTCGGCTTGCCCTTCGGCCTACTTACGGTAGTCTGATCGACTGGCTCTCGTCAGGTCGTATGTTTGTTTTTCATCAGTCTTAGCGACTTTAAATGTAAGCCCTAAGAAATAATGCAAAAACTATCTTGGCCCGGTTCTCTTCCAGCAGACTGAGATGCTCTCATTTCTTTCCAGAGAGCTTCACCTTGATTATAGAACAAGAGAGCTTGCTCAAAATGACCAACTTCATACTCTAATGAGCAATTTTTAAAACACTCAAAGAGTGTATGATAAAACGCAATAACCTCTTTTTTAGGAGAAGAAATCACTCTTGCATTTGTTCTTTCCAAAAGAGCCGAACCTTGTTTTCTTAATGCAGTTAATTTTTCTCTATCATGGATACTCCTTCCATTTCCGAGCCCTATGGATTGATCCAACAGGCTGAGGCTTGCTGAATAATCATTAATAATGTCCGCTCTAGGATGATCTCTTGACTGTTCATTTGTAATACCCAACACACACCAACCTTTCCTTTCAAAACATCTAGCATGGTTATACGGAGTATTCGGGGGATTTGTTAGGGATCGGTCAAAACAATGGATGCTTTCTTTGTAGCCGTAAATAATATCTTCTCTAGGATAAGGTCTTGATTGCTCTTGTGTTAGCATTAATTGAGCTAGTCCTTTTCCCCTATAACATCGATATTGAGAGGGTGATAATTTGCGTGTTAAATAAATGCTAACAACACTTAGATCAATATTATCTCCTGCCTCAACTCTTGCACGCAACTCTGATACCAACGAGTTTCCTTGCTCTAGATTTAAATTTCTAACAAAAAAAGGGAATTTGTAAAATTCAAGACTTTTTTGATAACTGCGAATAATATTCTCTCTAGGATGAGGTCTTGCTTGTTCCTCTACAAGTAACACTTGTGCCATTCCTGGACCGTTAAAAGAATCAAGTGCACAAATAAACATATCATTCCTAATCTGCTGCAAAAGATTCAAACTTTCTCGGCAACCGTAAATAATATTTTCTCTAGGATCAGGTCTTGCGAGCTCCTCTCTGAGAAGCAAGTGAGCCATAGCAGTTACTTTTTTTAAGTAACGATCGTTTGGAGAACGATAACCTTTTTCTTCGATTGCTAAGGCTTGTTCAAAAAGAATAAGAATTTTTTTGTAGCTGTAAACACCATTTGGGTTAGAATCAGGTCGCACGCCTTCCTCGATGGAACCCAATAGAGCGAGAGCGTATTTTTTTAAAAAGAAGTGATTTTCAGGAATTACACTATCTGTTTCATTTACTAAGTCGCTGCTAAAAGAAGCAAAGACTTTATTCAGACTATGAATGATTTGTAACCAAGATTGATGATTTACAAAGTCAAGATCCTGGACTGATATTAAAATAGAACATCCCCTTTCTAAGATTTTTTTATACTCTTCTAAAGAGTTTAGATATTGAACACTGCTTCTAAAATTAGTAGGATCTTGCTCTGATTCTTCATTAGGAGCCAGCTCCGCTATTTTTTGATCCAGCTCTTCGATGTTATCCCGGAGAGCAAAAGAGAGAGCTCCTGAGATTTCCTGCAGAGAAACATCCCTTAAGGAGGGCGGTTCTAAAGGAAATGTTATTTTCCCTTCTGCTAGTGAAGCTAGCATGTCTCTTCCATCTAAAGTTTTTTTGATCGTTATTGGCTTTGTTGCCTTTTCGTTAACTTGATATCGAAGTAAGTCTTTTCCTGTAATAATCCTTTCCAAGTCCTCCTCAAATTTTTCTTGGGCCGAAGCTCCCACATCTCTCCATGTAGCGTGAATCTCTGATTCTATGTTTGAAAATAAATTGTGGCGACGATTAACATTTGCTGCAGAAAAAGAAGTATTACCTGAATTACTCACTTGAGTGGTTTCTTCATTCCCTGAGATTTGGTCAATATGATGCCCTGCAAAGTTAGGAGTCGTGGTGTTGGAACCTCCGGTTGCCTCCTCTGACTGCGCGGTGATGTTATTGTCAGCGCTTGTGAAATTCGAGGAGCAAGTCGAATTGAGTCTATTATTATTCACAGTCATATAAACAATAGTGACAAGCTGAGGATAGATCTCTTTGGGAGCGAGCGTTAGGAGTTTCTCTAAAAGAGATAGGGTATTTGGTTTTGTGGATAGTGTGGGATTGAGAGCATTTAAAAGGACGTACTTTCCCAATTGCTCTAGTTAATCAGTAAAACAGTGATGAAAAATTGGTAAAAACTCTATTGTTAATGTGTTGGAATGAAGGGATGCTTTTATCTCCTGGGGCACTACTAATTCTTACGAAAGATTTTTGAGAGGAGTTAAGGAACGAATGGGGTCACAACAAATGGGGTCAGGCTAAGAATATTGACAAAATATTTTATGTTGAGCGTTTATTTTCTATTGATGTAATTTTGTCAATATTCTTAGCCTGACCCCATTTGCCCTCTTGCATTCTAAAATGGTGTCTCATAAAATGGAGTGCCGCTTTTTTGTTTATTTCTTAGCAACATGTTAAATCATTTTTCCCCTCCCTCGCGCAGCAATTTTCCTTTGTTTTCAATAGGCCGCTGGCCTGTGAGCATAGTGACTCTGTTGATTGGGATCCAAACGCTTTTCATGGTGCTTACAGCACTTTTCATGAGCTTGGGCCACGCTTCTTGGGTGGATATCCTCTGTTATAGCAGTAGTGGCGTCTGGCAGGGACAGGTCTTGCGGCTCGTGACGTACGCTTTTGTTAACCCGCCAAGCATCTGGTTCGCGTTGGAAATGATGATGCTTTATTATTTTGGGCGTGAGGTAGAGCGACTGCTTGGGTCTAAAAAATTTACAATGCTCTATTTAGGACTTACTTTACTTGGATCAAGTTTGCTTCAGCTCCTGAGTCTACGCGGTATCTCCGAACAAATGAGTGGAGCTCAGTCGATCCACTTTGCGATCTTTGCCGCCTTTGTTGCGATCTATCCGGGGCTTCCCTTTTTGTTTGGGGTGGCAGCGCGTTGGATGCTGCTAGGATTACTCACGCTCTCAATACTTCAATTTCTAGAAGCACGTCAGTTTACCTCCATGATGATTTTTTTGACGGAATCACTGGGAGCCATTCTTTTCATGATGGCCCAGGGATATTGGGGGTTACTTCCAGATAGGTTTCGTTCGTTTTTATCAATGGTGTTACAACGACTCCCCTTATTAAGGCAGAGACAACAAGCTTCCGTTTCCGCTTCTAAAAGCTCCCTGGGCGGTACTCCCAGTGTCCCCCTGAACGCCTCCTCTGGTCGTTCGTTGATAGGGGCTTGCTCTACGACCACTTCATTTGTACCTGTTTTTACCAATCAAGCGACTTCTGAAAAAAGAGCGACAACTCCTCTGCCTGCTATCATCGATATTGACGCTGTACTTGAAAAAATCAGTCAAACAGGAATGGAGAGTCTTACGGCGCGAGAGAGGGAGCTGCTTGAAAAAGCCAGCAGTGCCCTAGTGGAGCGGGATACCCTGCTGCGCAGGAGTTGAAGTTTAAGGAACGAAATAAAGAAAACTTTTTCTGTTTCAACTTCAATTTTTAGCTTCAACTGAGTCTGTGCAAACATAAGGTTGTTATTTTTTACAAGCCTCCAAGCCTACTTGCGTTATGCTTCCACTCTCGATTGCACTCATTTCTTATAACGAAGAAGCTAATCTTCGCCGTTGTTTAAAAAGTGTTGAAGGACTCGCTCAAGAGATTGTCGTGGTTGATTCTGGATCGACTGATGCAACCGTCTCCATCGCCATGGAATTTGGAGCCAAGATTCAACATCAATCCTGGCTCGGATATCGCGATCAGAAAAATGTGGCCCTGGATCACTGCACACAACCATGGGTGTTGGCGCTCGACTGTGATGAAGAACTTTCTCCTGAATTAAAAAAGAGTTTGCTCCATTTTTTTGAACAAGGAGATTGTGATCGCTTTGAGGGAGCCTCTTTCCATCGTCTTACTTGGTTTTTAGGGCGCTGGATTAGACATGGCGACTGGTATCCGGACACGAAGCTACGTCTCTTCCGCCGCGGTCATGGTCGCTGGGTGGAACCGATCCATGAAACCATCCTTCTTACAGGGCCAACGACTTTGCTCCAAGGGGATTTATTACACTACTCGTTTCCTTCCATGAAAGTGTACATCGAAAAAATCCATCCATTTGCTGAAGAATTTTTTCAAAAACAACAAGGGAAAAAATGGTCGCTTGCGGCCACCATCACACGACCCCTCTGGCGTTTCTTCCGCGCCTATGTTTTACGGCGTGGCTTTCTCGATGGCTTCCCAGGTTTATGGATTGCAGTCGCTACTGGGTTTTCTGTTTTTGTGCGGTATAGTCGAAGTTATGAAGTGCTCGTTCAGCGGAGCGGAACGGGCAATGCTGGAGGCTAGAGGTCAGAGTATTGAATGAAATACTCATCTTCTTAACAGATACTCTTTTTGCTGCTTCAACTTTTCACTTCAACCGGCCCATTCAAGGGTGAAATGTATTAAATCGTTCATCCTCTGCCTACTCTACCGCGGTTAGTAATTTGCTTTTTTTTGAACATGTTAAATAAAAAAATGTCGAATGATGCAATGCTTTGTTCTAAAAAAATCATGAAATCTTTTAATTCTTTCTTAAAACTCAATAAAAAAATATTAACATTTTTTATATCGACATTTCTTCTCTTGGGAAGTTGCGGACTATTTTCTCATGAGGTCCGTCACGATCAGCATGTTCATGTTCCAAAAATAGCTAGTCCTGTTTCTTTGCCTTCTGTCATCACCTCCACTTTGAGCCATAAGAAAGATTTATCTGCTGCGTATGTCTCAAAAAAAATGGCGCAACTTCCTTCTGAATTTCCTGCTCCACTTTCAACTCTTCCTGCACCCTTAAAAGAGCTTTCTAAAATTGAGGAAAGTGAGTTTCCTGGGGCACGTGTCTTAGAATTTGCAGAATTAGAAGGGCTACAGCCGGATCAGAAAATACGTGCAAGAATTTTAGAGACTCATTTAAAAGATCCTTATGTGAGAATTGAAGAAATGATTGATGTAAAAACGGGGGGGCTTCTCTCCAGGCTAGAAATGGTTGCTGACAAGCTCTTGGTTACTTTACCAAAAGGAAGTAATCCAGAAGCCTTCCTCAAGCAATTTGGAGCTCAAGGACTTTGCATGCTCCCTGTGAATGCTTCTCTTTCGATTTACAGGGTTGTTCTTAGAGATACGGCGCTTTCAGCTCTTCCCTCAGCTCTCAATCATATGAATGAAATTTATTTTAATGGAGCTATTGGTGAACCTGATTATATCATCCACAGTACGGCACAACCGAGCAGCTTTGGGTATCATTACCAATGGGCTCTCTGGAAAAACAACAACTTTCCATCGCGTGATCTCATGGCGTTTTGTGACGACGGTCCTTATCGTTTTATGAAAGATTTGGACATGATTCCTGAACAATATGGATCTTCGTATGAAGACTCTGTTCCTGAAATCAAATCTGAATTTCCTGAAGATAGTGACAATGCTAGTTGGGGTGATGCATTAGATGCTTTTACAACGCATCACGGTATTAATGCAGAGGATGCGTGGAATATCCGCACTTCTTCATCTTCTGTTACTGTTGCTGTTTTAGACACTGGTATTGATTATACTCATGATGGCATCAAGGACAACATGTGGCAAAACGCTGATCAGATCTGTGATAGCGCAGGCAGGATAGGGACACATGGTTGGAATTTCATAAGTGAAAACGATGATCCTATGGACCGTGTTGGACATGGAACCCATGTAGCAGGCATTATCGGCGCTAAAAATGATCCCGATTTAGCAGTCTCTGGTGTTTCATGGCAGGTTCAACTCATGGCTTGTCGAATTTTCACTGATTTCGGTGGCACTGGAGCTAACGGAATAGAAAGTGATTTCATTAAGGCTTGTGATTATGCCAAGCAACATGGAGCTACACTTCTTAATTGCAGTCTGGAATTCAGTGCGGCTGATTTTCCTCAATCTACGTTAGTGGAACTGCAAGACCTACGTGATAGTGGTATTATTGTTGTTGCTGCAGCAGGTAACCATGGTACTGATGAAGATAGAGCTGCAAATAAAATGTATCCCGTTGCTTTCTCTACCCAACTAGACAATGTCGTTTCAGTTGCCGCAACAGATTACGTAGGTAAAAAATCTCACTACGATCCTAATCCTATTCCAGGAGAGAGCTTGGCTTTTTTCTCTAATTATGGAGCAAAAACTATTTCTCTTGCTGCACCTGGAGTCAATATTTTGTCAACCTATACCAATCATGGCATGATGACTGCTTGTAAACGCCACGTTCATAGTGCAATCAAGGATGATAATAACTACCTGTTTATGGATGGAACATCAATGGCTGCTCCTTTTGTGACAGGTGCCTTGGCTCTGATGAAAGCGCAATTTCCTAATGCAAACTATAAACAGCTCATTGATCATCTCCTTGCTACAACAGACCATCTTCCTTCGCTCGAAGGGAAAATCAAAGGAGGGCGTCTCAACGTAGGACGTGCTTTAAATACTCCGATAGAGTAGGAAGCTTCCCAAGTGCTACCTATTCCGTAGAGCGGAACGGATAAGTCTGTAACCTGTTGCCTTGTCCTTCTGAACGGGCACTTCAGTCTTTACCCATTATCCATTACTCATTACCTTGTCAGGCTATGTCTTTACTCATTCTTGGTTCTGTTGCCCTTGATACTGTCAAAACGCCTCTAGAAGAGCATGCAGAGCTCTTTGGAGGGACGGCTTCTTATGCTACCATCAGTGCTTCTTTTTTTACGCAAGCACATCTCGTAGCCATCGTGGGAGATGATTTTCCGAACGAATATCTTGAGGATTTTAAAAAACGGAATATCGATCTTGCAGGCTTGCAGATCGTGCCAGGGAAAACATTTCGCTGGTCCGGAGAATATTTTGACAATATGAACAACCGCAAAACACATTCGACCGACCTGAATGTTTTTGCTGATTTCACCCCAAACCTGCCTGAGAGTTATCGTCAGCTTCCATTTATCCTACTCGCCAATATCGGACCCGATTTGCAATTGCATGTCCTAGATCAACTCGAAGCTCCACGCTTTGTCGTTGCGGACACGATGAATCTTTGGATTAATATTGCACGTCCAGACCTCCTGAAACTACTGGCTCGCATTGACCTTCTTTCGCTCAATGATAGTGAAGCACGCGAACTCACCGGTGAAAATAATTTGATTAAAGCCGGTTCGATACTACGTGCGATGGGACCGAAGTATGTCGCGATCAAAAAAGGCGAGCATGGCTGTTATCTTTTTGGACCGGATCAGTTTTTTAGCTGTCCTGCTTTTCCACTGGAAGATATTCACGATCCAACCGGTGCTGGAGATGCTTTTGCAGGAGGGTTGGCAGGCTATTTGGCAAGTCGTGCTGAGGAGATTGCCAAACGTGGGGAGGTTGACTTTGAGATCCTCCGTCAGGCTCTTGTCTATGGAAGCATCATGGCTAGCTTCACAGTGGAGTCCTTTGGTCCCGATCGCTTGCGTGCAGTGACTTCAAGTGAGATTGAGAAGAGGTTGGAGGCGTTCAAAGCACTGAGTGCTTTTTAGGTGGATCTCTTAAAAAATGCTGGTATGGAAAATATAACGCACTCTTTTTTTTTCTCTTATTGTAAAATAGGCAACCTCTTTAAGACGTTCCACCGTTTCCGACCTGATCCCATCAAGATGTTATTATCGTTGCATGATTCTGGTGCGGGACTCTCCAACGAAGTGGGTGATGCTTATTTAAAAGAGGTCCACAAAGATAGAAAAAAATGGAGAAGCAGATGATCTACTAAGAGCATGGTTTTTCAAAAAAAAAATCCCGCTTCTGTTCTCATCATTAAGCTGCGTCATCATGGAGATGTTCTGCTCGCAACGCCTGTGGCTAGGACGTTGAAGGCTTCTTTTCCAACATGTCACATCGATTTTCTGGTCTATGAGGGGACGGAGGCTCTTTTAAAAAACAATCCTGATCTGCGTCAGGTCTGGCTTTGGCCGCGAGTGGCCCGTGGGTGGAATTTGCTCAGAAAAATTCTTCAGCTTTTTTTTCAACTGCGAGCTCAGCGTTATGATCTCGTGATTCATCTTTCTGATCAGATGCAAGGAGCCTTCCTAGCAAAACTGCTTGCCCCACGGCAGGCCATCGGCATTGATTATCCCAAGCGGCGCCATTGGTTTTGGCGTGCTTGTTTTTCGCACTTAGCGCCCCTCTTTCCAAGCAACACGCATCATACCGTCGAGCAGAATCTAGCGACCCTACAAAATTGGGCTCAGGCATCGAATATTGACAAAATTACTCTCCCTGATGGCATTGGCCTACAAAGTTTTTGTCAATATTCGATGCCTGACCCCAATTTGCATCACTGCTCTCGCTTAGTTGTAAGTAACGAAGATCGTGATTTTATCCACCAGCAGCTTCAACAAAAAAAAATCACGACTCCCTATCTCTTGATTCATCCGACCGCACGGTGGTTTTTTAAATGTTGGGAAGAGAATCGTTTTGCGGAAGTCATGAATTATTTTGCCACTCAAGGGTGGCCGATCTTAGTGACCTCTGGTCCGGAGCCAGAGGAACAAGCAATGGTTAGTAAAATTATAGAACAAACCCGTTCGCCTCATGTTTACTCACTCGCTGGTCAATTAACCCTTGGCCAACTCGCTGCCGCTATCGAAAAAGCACATCTTTTTATTGGAGTCGATTCTGTTCCGATGCATATGGCAGCAGCGTTGCAAAAAAAAGTCGTGGCACTTTTTGGTCCAAGTAAAATCAACGAGTGGCATCCTTGGAAGACAGACTATTGTCTCATCAAAGCAAGTGACTACGGTCCCTTGATCGATCCTGATGCAGTGAAGACCGAGACAACCGAGCGTTATCTTTCCAACATTCCGGTTGAAGCTGTGATTGCTGCGATGGAAGAGATACTCACAGAGATAGAAGGGATGAAAGGGATGACTGAAAAAGTAAAGATGGAAAAATAAAGGATCAAGAGTCTTGGAAATTTTATGCTCAATTCATATTCAGTAAACACGGGAAAAGCAGAATTTAATAGCAGGCTATTTTTTTATCCCTTTCATCTCTTTTATCCCTGTGAATAGAATTCTCTTTCTCATTGATGGCCTCTCTGGCGGTGGTGCAGAGCGTGTCGTCTTGACTTTAGCCGGTGCCATGGTAGAGCAAGGTCACGCCGTAACTCTTGTTTCACTGCGTCGTGATTGTGCTTACGAGATTCCCAAAGGAGTCTCTTATTTAGTCGTGGAAGATCACTATCGTGGTCCTTTGTGGCGGCAAACGGAAATCAAGCGACGTGCACGTGCGCTAGATCGTGCACTCACACAACATTTTTCTGGAAAAAAAATCGACCTAGCGGTTTCTCATCTTCCTAAGACCGATCGGATCGTGGCTGCTTCTCGTTTTCTAAAAGAGGCGTGGATGTGCCTTCATTGTGCGCTGACGGCAGGTGAGCTTGAAAACAAACGTGGATTTCAGCGCTGGAGAAAACGACGTCAACTCCTCAAAACCTACAATGGAAGGAAGCTGATCACCGTCTCTCGCGCTTTGCAAGAGGATGTGAAGGGGCTTGGTATTCGTCCTTCTGCGATGACGACCATTTACAATCCCCTCGATCTTGAACGTGTTCTTCTGGCAGCACAAGAAACCTGCCCCTACGAACATGAAAAATTTCTTCTTCATGTTGGTCGGTTTAATAAGCAAAAACGACATGACCGTCTTTTGGAAGCATTCAAATTAAGTGGCTATCCGGGAAAGCTCCTTTTACTTGGCTCGGGAAGCACTCAAGAAAAAGAAGCGATTCAAGCGCTCGCACACCAATATGGTATTGGGGAGCGTGTTGTTTTTGTCGGATTCGTTCATAATCCTTATTCCTACATGCGTGCTGCAGAGGCCTTGGTGCTCAGTTCCGATTATGAGGGGCTTCCCAATGTCCTGGTCGAAGCACTCGCGTGCGGCACACAGGTGATCAGTACGGATTGTCCTTTTGGACCCGCGGAGATTCTTCAAGGTCCTTTAGCAAAGGGGCTCTGCAAGCCCAATTCATCAGCCTTGGCAGAGACAATCACACGTGTGTTAAAAGCACCTGTTCCTATCACAAGAGCGATGATCGCCCCTTTTTTATTATCACAAAGCGTGCAACATTATTTAGAATTGAAGTAGTCAAAAAAGAAATTTTTTTAAAAAAGATTGACTGCCCCTTTTTTATTTTAGCATGCTCACTCGCATGAGCAATCCAACCACCTCACTACCGGTGTTGTTTTCACTACCGGAATTCTTTGTAATTTCATCTAAAATGAACAGCAGCTTGATGCTCATGGGCCACTTATTTTTTGGACATTGGCGAATGATGATGCGTTCGATGAAACGCCTTATAATGGGCTTGATGCTTCGCTCCTAAAGCGAACTTATTAAACCCTTGTTAGCAGAATAACTCTGCTTGAGCAGGTTCTAAGTCTGCTCCGTAGATGATGAACAAGCTTTTGTTTCGTCACGGCATTCACTTTCTAAATTTCACGATCGGTTTTTTGTAGAGACATAGACCTTCAGATCACATTTTAAAGATAGGATCAACGCCTTACTTCATAAATTTTATGTTTTTATCCAATCAATTTAAAAAATATTGCACGTATGGATTTTTCTTCGTGACACTATTTGCAATTGCTCTTCAAGCTCAAGAACAAGATGAAAATCTTGATCCTATTAATAAAGAATTTTCAGGGGCGCTCTCTGTTATTCCAGAAATAGTCAGTGTAGGAGATGGCGGTAATTTGGCTGATCCAATCACTGGATTAGGTGCAGTTCAAGAGCCTTTCCAAATGGCAAAGTATGATACTACCACTTTTCAATGGAGTGTATTCTTGAGTTCAGTTCATGTCATACAGGGAAATCTTGAAGACCCTCGTCATCTCTACCATGAGGAAATATTAGATGAAATTGATGTTTCTCATCAGCCACACGAAGAACTAGTACCTCAAAAAAACGCTCCTCTTTTATGTGCCTTGAGTGATGTGGTTCATCAGACTGTTGTTGAAAATCGGGACATGAATATTAATTGGAAAAAAAATACTATTTTTGTTCCTAAGGCATGGGGAACACCTCGTGGTCATTATTACGGTTCTCTTCCTATGACCAGAATTAGCATTAATGATTCTAAGAGGTATTGTAATTGGTTGCATCATGGTGCTCCTTATTTTGATGACTTGTCTGATGAGCATTTAGCCATTACAGAAACAGGAGCCTATGACTTTACCAATGGCAAACAGGGAGAACTGACTCCAGAAGCTCGTTATTTTATTCCAAGTCTTAACCAATGGTACAAGGCTGCCTATTATCAGGCATTCAGACCTCATCCTGGTTATTGGCTCTATCCGACTCAAGGAAATGAGTTGCCTCGACAAAACCCAATCTGGAATATGTATTTAAAAGGTAGTCCTCAGGAAAAAACGGGGGCGAATTATGCAACGACGAGTCCAAATTGGCCTTATTTGAAATTTTACTATCTAGATAGGGGTGAGCCATTAACCACGCTAACCACACCTGTAGGATTTTTCAGCGATTCGCCAGGAGCTTATGGAACCTATGATATGGGAGGGAATGTAAGACAATGGACCAGCGATTTTATTAACTTCGATGATATTCTTGATTCAAAAATAACTAAAACATCCGTCAAATTTATTGCCCCAGGAGGATCTTATGATGAAACCAGCGATAATTTGAAAAGTGATTGTTTAAAAAGTAATCAAATTTCAAAACAAGCTTTCAATCCATTGGGAAGTCCTACGATTGGATTGAGGGTAGCTGCATTAGCAAATGTTCCTAATAAGATTCCTACTGATATTATTATTGGTGATAGTCTAATTAATAAAAACGAATCAGGTGATCATTTGGAGAGTCATTTAGCATACAATGTATTTATGGCCCAAATGAGCTCTTATGCAATAGAGGCTATGATGAATGCGGCTAACCTCTGCCTTAATAATGGGGAAGTAACTCTTTGGAAAATCGTAGAGCCCTTTACTCTTCAGAGGAACGTCACAAATATCCTTTTAAGTTCTATTATTGTTTCTGGTGCTAATGGAGAAGCTCACCACGTACATCTCAATGCAGCTAATTGGTGGAATATAGGATATCTCGTTATTAGCATCGCGATTCCTATGGTAGCATTAGAAATACAAGGAGGTCTAATAATGGAATCAGCTATTGGAGAACTATTAAAACCCATAGCTGAGTACTGCGAAAAAGCTTTTTTTATGAAAATAGAAATAGCAGAAACAAAGAAGGGTTGGACGTTGGCAAGAGTACTCATGAACGTTTACTATATCGGTCTAAATACATATACGACCACAAAATCAGATCTGAAATATTTTAACGAACAACAAAAACAGCAAAGATGAATCAATAGAAACACCGAGTGCTTCCTATCATCTCATTTCGATGGGTTTGGTAGTAGAACACCCTCATTAGAACGAATAAGAAGATAGAAGATCACTCTTTTCCAAAATAAAACATTCAACAGAAAAAAATACATTACTAGCATTGTTTCAACTCCATTAGCCATCATCCTCGCGAAAGTGGGGATCCAGATGAAGTTTAACAGGGGCTGAGTTCCCGCTTTCGCGGGAATGACGGAGAAGAGGGTCGAGATGATGGAGGGGGGCGGAAGGATTGAGGGCACTTATAAAGGCCTGGCCCTTTTTCTAACCTACTGCTCCGTATTAACTATGTTGCCGGATCAATAGCTGGCACTATTCTCTTAACAAGGTGAAAGCTAAAAGACTCTCCATTTTCTCCGGATTGATTGCTTGGAGTCGTGTATTTGAGGTCGATAACAGGTAGTCTCTTTCTATCTTTGAAGGTTTGAGCTTTTTGACTAGTATCACTACTATCGCGATCTCGATCTTCAAGATAGCTCAGTAATAATATACTCTTCTCGGAGTCAGTTGGTTCGAGCTCTGTCCATTCAAAATTATTACTGTGAGTAATAGCACCTTGAAAAGCAGCAGCAATAAACTCATCTGGTGATGGAAGATGGTAGAGTGAATCGACTGCAGCTGTCACAATCTCTAATCCATCTCGCATTTCAATTTTATAAGATCCAATTTCTGTTACTTCAATACCACGGGTTAAGAAAAAATGATTTGCTCCATCGAAGTCACAACTCTTATTTTCTTTCCAATTGCAATAGCGGAAGGCCTGGCACCTGCTGATCAAGGTCATTGGCAGTTCCCCTAGATCCTTGCCATTAGCGTCTAGACGGGGCAGGTACAAAAATCTGTTAGGCGTGATTTCTCTTTTTTCAATGAGAGATTCCATATTTTTATAGAGGCCATGAGGATCTTTCTCAGGGATGACCGCATTAAGGCATGCGCAATACTCGGCCACTTTAATTGAAGAGGAACTAATATAGTAGTCCTCAGCCAACGTGCCATAGTCAACGTTATACCACACCATCAAGTTGTTAGATGCAGCGTCGCCTCTAGAACTTTTAGTATAAAAAGCAAATGGATTTTTATGAACTAAAATCATGCTCTCATCTGGAGCAGGTGGTGTTGTTGATTGACTCCACAGTAGCGATGTCTGCAAAGCCATGCAAAAGCTCAAGAGCAAGAGAGTTCTTATAATAAGGGGGGATATTTTTTTCATCGAAGGAGAATATATACCATTCTCAAATTAATTTTAGGAAATTTTACTGGTTATTTTTCGCGCTAGCTGTGTTTTCCTCACTGCTGTTACTGCTGTAGCAGCATGCTCTGACGTCTTGCTAGCCCTAAAAACTCCTGCGTAAAAAAATCCTAAAATTCATCCGACAAAGGTATAGAAACATATTCTCTATAAAATAAAAAAAGCATCATTCTCAATCATCCAGCGAGAGTGACTCTGGCAAGGCGACACTTTTGCTGGAAGAATTGCTGGGAGTATTATTTTTTGGTTGCTGTTTGGGTGGTGAAGAAGAGAGCGTCACTGTTGTACTTTGCTTTTTCTTGGAAATATTTTTGGAAGAACTATTTTTTGTTGGTTCGCTACTTATGAGTGTTACCGGAGCATTAGTGCTCGTAGGAAGAGGAGAAAAAGCAGGGAGAACATCCCCCATTTTTTCTGTTTCAATCGCATTTTCAACCGTGGGAGAAGGTTTAAAATATTCACTATAGTCTCCCAGATTTTTGGAATTCACTTCCACGATACGAGGTGTGATGACAAAGATACGCTCAACCACTTCCTTGGCACTGGATTTAACACCGAAGAGAAAACTGACAATAGGAACTTTATAAAGCCATGGATAGCCGCTTGCATCTTTGTGATTGATTTTTTTATAGAGCCCGCCGATCAACAAGCTCTGATCTTCACGCACAACCGATTGAGTGGTGAGTAAAGATTCATCAACACTAGGTAATGTCCCTGTTGATTGTGGCATCGATTTTCCATCTTGGATTTGTACTTGGAGATAGATGCGTGTTTCTCCATGTTGGAAAGTAACGTGGGGAACCACTTGCAGGCTTAATCCGACGCTCACGTTGTATAAATTGCTCACATATTGTCCGACCGAATTGACATAAAATGTTTCCTGGTTGTTAATCATTGCTCCAAAATTATCGAGCGTCAAAATCGTCGGACGTGACAGTACCTTCGCTTTATTTTCAGCACTCAAGGCATTGATGGCTGCAGTGACCGCAGCTGTTCCAAAGACGCCGCTCAGCCCTAGGTTGGCAGGGGGAGAAAGTGGTGCCGATTGAGCTACCCCGCCTAAGGTCACGGTGTTGGTACCACTCGTCCACGTACCTGAATTAACACCTAGCTTATTAAGACCAATGGTGCGTGAAGCTCCTAATTCCAGATCTACAATAGCTGCTGAAATTTCAATAATACGAACAGGGACATCTAGCTTGCGAATGGCTGCCTCATAGAGGGGCATATTAGCTCGAATATCACGGATCACAACGGCGTTACGCCTCACATCTGCAGTGATCATTGCATAAGTCCAATCAGAGCCGGGGCCACCACTTGGATTTTTAGGAAGCATAGGACTCTCCGAGGCAGGTGGCATTCCATCAGGAGTCTCGCCAGTGTTTCCAGCAGCGGCATTGGCAGCAGCTCCTTGAGGTCCTTGCTGTGAAGTGGGAGGAAGGACTCCTGTTGTTTGATTAGGAGCCGACATCTGGTTGGGTTGGCCCATTTTGTTAAGTGCTCCATTGGCCGTTCTTCCATTGGCATTATTTCCTCCACCTCCACCGACCGTCACTCCAAAGCCCCAAATGAGTTGCCTTAATGTTGTTGCCACACCGCGCACAGTGGCTCCTGCTGGGCCTCCCACATTGACATCGTAAGCCCAGGCATTGTTAAGTGGAAAAACTTCAATAATGGTTTCTCCATTATCGTGAAACTGTGTTTCATTATCCATCGAGTTGAGGAGCTGTTGCGTAAGCTCAATATATTTTGGAATGCCTGAGAGAGTGACCATTCCCGAATCTTTGATTTTTTCAACACGTCCGTCAGAGGAAATAAAACCGCTTGTCTTGATCATTGTGAGTGCTGCATCAGCTTTGACATAACGAAGTGGTTTAACCATGAGATTCACCTCCTGATTGCTTGCGATGTAGAGGAGTCCATTCACATAAAACCAACTCAAACCATAAGCCTTGGAAACCTGTGCAAGAAACGAGGGAGGCGATTGATCAATAAAACTACCACTGATCTCGCCTCGAACTTGAGGGCTGACGTGAACACGAATCCCTTGTTGATTTCCAAAATCGACAAGTAAGTCGGCAATAGAACGATTTTGAGCAACAATGGTGAATGTAGGCGTTCTCCAGGGTATGCGACTAGCCTCCATCTCCGAGCGTGTCTCATTAATCACATCATAGGCAGAAGCGATCGAAGGAGCGCTTTCAGCGATGTGGTAAGAATCTTCTGCACGCAATGTTAGCGGCAAAAACAAAGATAAAAAGATCCCACAAATGATCATCTCCAGCGCAGATGAAATTGTACGAGCGCTTTTTTTCAAAATGGTTTTTAGGAAAAAGGGTTAACAGCCAACGTACCATTGGTACTTAGAAGATGGAAGATGGAAGATGAAAATCATAGGCTGTTTTTATTGTTCATTATTGGCTAGATTTTCAATAAGAAGTAAGCTTCCCTTTCAAAACTTCAACACTACCAATGTTATTTTTTCTGTATATTGAATGCGTTAGTTGTTGCGACACATCCTTGAACTGAATCATGTATCCCGAAACTTTATCTGACCGCCTCGCTCACGTACGACAGAAAATTGACGCTGCTGCCAAGCGTTCCGTGCGGGATGTCTCTAGCATCGGACTCGTGGCTGTTTCCAAAAGGCACTCTATTGAAAAAATGAGAGAAGCCCTAGAAGCCGGTGCCACCGTTTTTGGTGAAAGTCGATTACAAGAAGCCATTGAAAAAATCCCACTGCTTCCTGCACGAACACACTGGCATTTTATTGGGCATTTACAAAAAAATAAAGCACGCAAATTATTACCACTTTTTGAGCTCTTCCATGGTCTCGATAGCCTAGAACTAGCTCAGGATATGGATCGTATTGCAGCAGAGCTAGGGCTTTTTCCACGAGTGCTGCTGGAGGTTAACGTAGCCGGAGAGAGTACCAAACATGGATTTGCTCCCGATGCCTTGGAGCCTTTTATGGAAAAACTCTTAAGCCTACCACGGTTGCAAGTAGAAGGATTCATGACAATGGCTCCTCTCAGCAAAGACCCTGAAGAGACACGTCCTGTTTTCTCCGAGCTGCGTCTCCTGCGCGATCGACTTGCGACTCAAACAGGAATTCCCTTATCCACGCTCTCGATGGGGATGAGTAACGATTATGAAATAGCCATTGAAGAAGGTGCCACCTTGGTGCGCGTCGGGTCGGCTATTTTTGGGGAAAGGGAATAAACACAGTCTGGGAGAATGATTCTCGTAAGAGGGCTTTGATCCTATCTTCCATCTTCAAACTTCTATCTTCTTACCCGTTCCTGTGAATGGGTACAAAAACATTGCTGACTTTGGAACAGACTCTACGCCAAGGTAATCGTATGCTCAAAGGCATTCCCATGGAGATAATGTTTGTTCATTAAGGCTTTTTTTCTGGAGATGAAAAGGTAGATCGCTGGCAAAACGAAAAGGGTGAAGAAGGTTCCAATAACCATACCACTCACCAGGACGATTCCGATGCTGTTGCGAGCTGCAGCACCTGGTCCTTGTGCAAAAATGAGTGGAAGATGGCCAGCAATCGTTGCTGCAGAAATCATGAGGATAGGACGCAAGCGGACGCAGGCAGCGTCAATGATTGCGTCCCACAAACTCATGCCTTCGAGTTGCCTGCGATTAGCAAATTGAACGATTAAAATTCCATTTTTAGAGACCAGACCGACTAGTGTGATCAGACCAACTTGAGTGTAAATGTTGATAGTGGTAAATCCTAAAAAAGTGAACAGGAGAGCTCCCGATAAAGCTAGTGGTA
The DNA here is from genome assembly GCA_049314455.1 of Chthoniobacterales bacterium. GTDB lineage: Bacteria > Verrucomicrobiota > Verrucomicrobiia > Chthoniobacterales > UBA6821 > CAIWMF01. Next base: position 4,558 of record JBMOFC010000012.1, on the reverse strand, counting down.
CAGAGCCAAAGAGGACAATGCAGGGATCACGAAAACTTTCAAACTGAGCTGCAAGAACTAAAAAAATAAAAAGAAAGGAAAAGAATAAGGTTTTTAGCAACTTATTTCCTTCTGCATGTAATTGACGTGATTCGCCGGCATAGTCGATGAAATAACCGGGAGGAGCGATTTTGGCGGCTGTTTTTTCTAAAAATTTTATCCCTTCATCGAGTGAGACTCCTGGAGTAAGTGCAGCAGTGATGGTCACCGAATTCATCTGCTGAAAACGTTTTAATTCACGCGGCTGAGTACTTTGTTTGAAGGAAGCGAAGGTGGAAAGCTGAATGAGCTGCGGTTGGGGCTTGGTTCCAGGAGGTGCATTTAAAGCGAGAATGGGAGGGCCTGTCACATAAATTTTTTTCAACTGATCTGCATTCAAACGATCTTCTCGTTTGATTTGGGGAATAACTTTATAGGCCTGGCCTTGAACGCTAAAACGATTTACATAAGCACCGCTCAGAAGCACGCTTAAGTCCGAAGCAACCTGTTGTAGATTGAGTCCCAGCGAGGAGACTTTATTACGATCAAAGGAAATTTCGAGCTGTGGCTGATCATATTTTAAATCATCATCCACAAAACTAAAGAGTCCACTCTGACGCGCTGCTGTGACTAATTGATCTGTTATTTCCAAAAATTGTTCTGGTTCCGCCATGGAAGAAATCACGAAATTGACTGGAAATTTCATTCCTCCAGGGAGTGGTGGTGGGACTGTGGAAAAAATACGTAGGCCAGGAATTTCTGCCGTCTTTCGATTTAAAAGAGGAACTAATTCTTGCGTTGTTCTCGTGCGCTCACTCCACGGCTTTGCCACAATCCCACCAATCCCCACAAGTCCAGAAAATCCCATGTTGGGTTTCATGACTTGAAAAGAATTTCCTGTTTCTGGAAAACTCCAAAAAATATCTTGGAGCAATTTGGTGTAGAGCAACGTCTGCTCGAGGGTGGCATCAGGTGCTGCTTCGATATTAGAAAGAATAATTCCTTGGTCTTCGGAAGGAGCTAGTTCTTTTTTAGAAAAAAAGTAGAGAGGTGGTAATAGAGCGATCCAGAGTGATGCTATGATTAAAATAGCGATACGATAATGGAGCAGTAGAGTGAGTATTTTTTTGTAACCCTCTTGCAACGCTGTAAAACGCTGGCTGATCCAACCGGAAAAACCCCTTTTGTTTTCATCCGAACGCAACAACAAGGAAGACATCATCGGAGAAAGCGTTAAAGCCACAATACCCGAAATCACGACAGCTCCAGCTAGGGTGAAGGCAAATTCTCGAAAGAGTGCTCCGGTGAGACCTCCTTGAATACCGAGTGGTGTGTAGACAGCGACTAAAGTCATTGTCATGCCAATGATAGGAGCCACAAGTTCGCGCGCTCCTTTCATTGAGGCATGGTAAGGAGAGAGGCCTTTTTGAAGATAGCGTTCAATATTCTCAACCACAATAATGGCATCATCGACGACAAGCCCAACCGCCAAGACAATAGCAAGCAGGGTCAGTAAATTAATGGTAAATCCTGCAAGGAGCATGATGAGAGCTGTGCCAACAAGAGAAATGGGAATTGTGACAATGGGAATTAACACGGAGCGAAAGGAGCCCAGAAAAAGAAAAATCACCAAGACAACAATGATGAGTGTTTCCATTAAGGTATGGATCACTTCTGCAGTTGCATCTTCGATGTAGAGGGAAGAATCATAAACAACTTCCAATTTCATATCGGGAGGGAGTAAGGTACGCAGTTGTGGCAGATCTGCTCGAATATGTTTGATCACTTCAAGGGTATTGGCCGTGGGGAGGCACCAAAGACCAATAAAGATGGCATTCTTTTCATTAAAACTAATGTTCGAATCGTAATCTTCGGCTCCCAACTCGATGTCGGCTACATCTTGCAAATGGACAAGCACTCCATTTTTTTCTTTGATCACGAGCTGCTTGAATTCTTCAGGAGTGCTCAGACTCGTGTTGGAGACGAGGTTCAAGCGTGTCATAGCTCCTTTTGTTTTTCCTAACGTCGGGTTGTAGTTATTAGCACGTAATGCTTGAGCAACGTCTGAAGCAGAAACTTCCAACGCTGCAAGACGATCTGGTTTGAGCCAAATTCGCATGGCAAGAACTCTGGCACCCAGAATATCAGCACGCTGGATTCCATTCACCATGGCCAATTTTGGTTGAATCACACGGGCAAGGAAATCGGTGATTTGGCTTTGGCTCAAACGATCACAGGAAAAAGCAAGACACATGGTAGCCTGTTTTTCATCAGCATTGACGATTTCAATGAGAGGAGCTTCTGCTTCCGCAGGCATCTGATTGCGAATCTGGGCTAGCTTTGTCTGAATTTGTGTGAGAACAACATTGGGATCTTGATTGAGCTGAAGATGAAGTCGCACGGTGCTGAGGCCTTCAGCGCTGATGCTATCGACATAATCAACTCCTTCGACTGAAGAGAGGGCCTTTTCGGTAGGTGTAGTGATATAACTACGCACCAAACTAGCATTCGCTCCAACATAAGTAGTCTTAATAGAAATGACCGCAACATCACTCCGTGGGTATTCTCGAACATGGAGAGAATGGAATGCCTGATAGCCAGCAGCAAAAATAATTAAATTCACCACGGCAGCAAAGACGGGGCGTTTGATAAAGAAATCGGTTATTTTCATAAAGCAGACTACAGGGAACGAGCTGCAGGCTACAGACTACAGGCTCAGCGGAGTGTGAATACAAGTTCTTAGAAAAATAATCTCATGGCTTCTCTTTAACCCAGATATTTCATACCGACCTACTGCGGAAGCCGGAAAGCCTGATGGATACTGCATCAAAATAGTTATCTTCCTTATCCCATCAGGCTTTGCAGATCCCTCGTCACGATCAGCATGAAATATCCGGGTTAACCTATTTTGATTCAGCCTTAATAATTTCATGATTCAAAAAAGAGTGTATCTATTTACAAGTAACTACAGCCTATAGTCTGCTTGGCCTGTCTAACTATCAATTGGCTTCGGTTCCAACTCATCTTCCGGTTGCACGGAGTTGTTGATTTTTACAGGAGATCCGGGCTGAAGTTTAAAAACTCCTGAGGTTACAATGGTGTCACCTACTTTCAGTCCGGTGAGTATTTCGACTTGATCACCTTGGGTTGTTCCTAAGGTGACGGGTTGCTGACGTACTCCTTGATAGGAAGTCCCATCACGCTTTTTCATCGGTTCAATCACAAAAACAGAATCGCCATAAGGAGCGTAGCTCACCGCTGACTCGGGGATGGCGATTACATTTTTCTTGGGAGGAAGGAGTACTTCAACGGTCACAAACATTCCTCCACGTAAGAGCATGTTGTCGTTTTTAATAGTACCACTCACGCCAATATTGCGCGTTGCTGCATCCAGCTCTGAATTGATTCCAGTAATCGTTCCAGTAAAAATCTTCTTTGGTACACCATCTGCCTTAACGCGAATAGGCTGACCGACGTAGAGCTCGCTAAAATTTTGCTGTGGTAAAGAAAAATTAACGCTGAGGACGTCGAGTAAATTCAAGGGGACAATAGGGGCTCCACTTTGGAGATATTGTCCTTCATTGATGAGACAAATCCCTAACATTCCATCAAAAGGAGCATAGAGTGTCTTGCGGCGAATCATCACTTTGATCTCATCAACAGCTCCCAAAGAAGCATCGTACTGGGCCTTGGCGTCATCGAGTGTCGCCTTAGCCACCACGCTTTTGTCACTCAAATTGATCGTGCGATCCAATGTGCTCTTAGCCAAGGCACATTTTGCTTCGGCCGAGCGCAGCTGGGCCTCTTCCTGCCGCGTGTCAAGCTGCACAAGAAGATCTCCTGCTTTCACCATGGTGCCACCTGGGCCTAAAGGCGTTTTATAAACAACACCTGGTAAGTCAGCACTGAGCATGACACCTTGAGCCGCTCCCAAGGATCCTGTCGCCTCCAAAAGAGGATTCCATGTTTGTGATTGTAGCACCATAGAAGTTACAGCAATCGGTGGAGCCTGATAGGCTCTATTGTTGCGTGCCTTGGAATCAAGTTCTGTTTTTTTGATAAGTCCTAATCCCGCTGCAAAAAGGACCATGGCAAAGAAGGCGAAAAAAGCAACGATCACTTTTTTCCTTGGAGAGGGAGATAGGGCGAGACCAGCTGTGTGATAGCTCTCAGCGTGGGTCTCAGGCGATGGTGGTTTTTGTTCCGTTGTCATGATCGTTGGAGAAGAAGCTTGAGTAACGCTTCAGAGTTGGAGTGGAACCAGTTTGAGTTTAAGCAAAGAATCTGCTTCGCGTGAGAAGAAATTTGAAATAGCAAAATTTTCTGGCACGGCCATTTCTTCCACATAAATGAAAAGCTCCTTTAAAACTAAGGTACTCGTTCACAGGAACGGGTACAAACTAAGAGATTTAAAAATGGTACTCAAACTCTGCTGTTAGCATCAAGGCCGGTTACTTAGAGTTTTTCCTAATCAAGCTCTTTATTTTAGAGCGTTTTAAAAAATTCTGTAGTTGGGTGCATTGTCAGAACACGACCCGAC
>JBMOFC010000011.1:0-45127 GCA_049314455.1 Chthoniobacterales bacterium | reverse complement strand
TGAGCACCTGAAGCAACCTGACTGGAAGTCGTTACACCATCTTAAGTGGAAGCAGCCTGTCCGCAACCATCTGCCATAGTAATGTTGTATTTTCTCTTTGCTCTGGATCACAAGCACTCTCGACGAGCTCTGGCACCACCTATTGGAAGCACATCAGGAGCAAGATGATTTTCCGAACGAGAGGAATCAGAGTAAAGATGACCAAGAGAACCAGAAGAATTGGGACATAATTGTGACGAGGCAGCGTGATTGTAGTTATCTGTAGCTTTTCTTCCTGAGGAAGCAGACGTCCCTATAGCGTCACTCTCATTTTTCTCTTCTTTGGCAGAAAGAGACTCTTCTTTTTCTGCCACTTCTCCAGGCATCATCGAGTAGAGAGCGGAGGTGCTTAGGATAAGGGAAAGTAAAAAAACAGGAGGGATATGACTACATTTCGCCGTGTTGCTGAACGAGCATACTGCTTTAATTTCAACTACATCCATTTACTGAACAGACACTTCTTGAACGGGCACCACTCCATAGCGAAAGATCTCCATGATTGCTGCAGCATCGGGAGCTTTTACTAAAGCATCACGCATGAATCGATCATTAAAAAACTTTGCGATGGCAGAAAGTGTTTTAAGATGGGTTTGAAATTGATGTTCAGGAACCAAAAAAAGAACAATGAAATGAACTGGTTTATCGTCCAATGATTCAAATTCAATTCCCGATTGAGAGCGGCCAAAAGCAACAGTCAGTTCCTGGACTGCATTGGAAGAAGCATGAGGAATCGCAACCCCAAAGCCGATACCCGTGCTCATTGTTTCTTCGCGCTGGCACAATACACTTAAGACATTTTCTTTATCTTTTGCTTGGATATACCCACCTTGAATAAGAAAGCTAACGATTTCTTCAATAGCCTGCCATTTTTCAGTAGCCAGCATATTTGGAATAATCTGGTTTTCTGAAAGCAAACTACTCAGCGTTACTGAAAAATGAGCTGTGATAAAAAAACCTCCCTAAGGCGCTATTGGTAGCCGTTCAGCGAACGGTTAGAGTTGAAGTTAAAAGCTGAAGCAGCAGTAAACCGTATCTGTTTAGTAAGCGAATGCCAAAAATTCACTTTTTTTGCACTCTTTAAGTTTTTTTTTGGTCACTTTTTTATTTTCCTATCCAGTTTTGTAAACGGATAAGATCGTTCAAAGACTAGGATTCACTCAATGAAGAGTCATTCACTTCAATATGCTCGCCAACCATGTAGCGCACAAAGCGTCGTATCACAATATTCTCCCCAAGCTCAGCAATTTTAGAAGAGACATAATCTTTAATTGTTAAATCAGGATTTTTAATAAAGCTCTGTTCCAGGAGACAAATAGTAGCATAGAATTTATCCAGCTTCCCACTAACGATTTTATCTATAATCGCTGATGGCTTATCTTTCACTTGAGCCTGATAGATAGCACGCTCAGCTTCGACAAGTTTAGGATCAACATGCTCACGCGTCACAACCAGCGGATGTGCTGCAGCAATTTGAAGTGTGATATCTTTTACAAAGTCGCGAAAAATTTCATTCTTAGCCACAAAGTCAGTTTCACAATTAACTTCAATGAGAACGCCTACTTTTCCTTGTAGGTGGATATAAGAAGCAATAATTCCTTCTTTGGTAGCACGGGATGATTTTTTATCAGCACTAGCAATGCCTTTAGTGCGTAAAATGGCTTCCGCTTTTTCAGCATCTCCTCCAGCTTCTGTGAGCGCACGCTTGCAATCCATCATGCCGGCATTTGTTTTTTCTCGAAGTTTTTTTACTAAATTAGGATCGATCATTGCAGTTGAAGTTAAAAATCAGGTTGTACTAGGCAGTAAGAACAGCGAGCTCTTCTTTTACAAGAACAACTTTTTCATCAGAAAAAGCAGGAACTGTTTTTGCTGCTTGCGATATTCCAGGACTCCCCACAAGAATAGCATCCACTAATTTTTGGAGGATGATACGAATAGAGCGGATAGCATCATCATTGCCGGCAATAGGAAAATCGATAACCTCTGGATCGCTGTTGGTATCTGCAATAGCCACGATTGGGATATTAAGACGACGTGCCTCAGCAACCGCAATACTTTCACGAACAGTGTCAATAATAACGATGGCATCAGGTAATTTATCCATCGTCAGAACACCCTCAAGATTTTTACGAATCTTGAGTGCTTCACGGCGAAGTGCACTTGCTTCTGCTTTGTTGATTTTATGGAATGCAGGGCTTTTCTCAAGAGCTTCAAATTCGAGCAATCTGCTGACACTTTTGCGAATCGTGACGAGATTGGTTAATGTCCCACCCAACCAACGTTGATTAACATAAAAATGTCCACAAGCTAGGGCCGCTTCTTTAACTGCTTCTTGAGCTTGTTTTTTACAACCTACAAAAAGAATTTTTCCACGTTTTTTAGCAATATTACCAAGAAAATGAGTTGCATCTACAAGCTGATCAACCGTTTTTGCGAGATTAATAATGTAGATAGAGTTTTTTTCCTCGAGGATAAAATCCTTCATTTTAGGATTCCAGCGCTTGGTCTGATGTCCATAGTGGACACCAGCTTCGAGTAGTTCGGTCATGAGTTCAAGAGACATGAGAAAGAATATATTTGAGTACGTTGTTTGATGATTAAATTTCTTCGCTTTCAGCTTCTACCGTTGGAAGCTCTTCCAATAATGCTAGATCAAATTGTCGGTTCGTTTTAAATCCGGTACCAGCAGGAATGAGATGCCCCATAATGACGTTTTCTTTAAAGCCACGGAGACGATCAACTTTCCCAAGCGTCGCAGCTTCCGTTAAAACACGTGTTGTGTCTTGGAAAGAAGCAGCTGAGATAAAGCTATCCGTTTCTAAGGAAGCCTTGGTGATTCCGAGAAGGACAGGCGTTGCCTCTGCAGGTTTACCACCTTTGGCAAGAACAATGTCATTCTCTTTTTCGAATTCCAGACGATCAATTTGATCGCCCCAAAGCAACGTTGTATCACCAGGATCGGTAACCTTGACCTTCCTGAGCATTTGACGAATGATGATTTCAATGTGCTTATCATTGATTTCAACACCTTGTAAACGGTAAACCTCTTGGACTTCATTAAGGAGATGTTCTTGGAGCTCTTGAGGTCCACAAACTTCTAAGATTTCATGTGGGACAACGGGACCATCGGTTAATTGCTGTCCTTTTTTAACAAAGTCTCCCTTGAAGGCAATGATATGTTTGGAGAGTGGTATGAGATGTTCCTCTTCTACTCCTGTTTGCGGATCGCGCACAATTAGCTTCCGCTTACCACGAACAGTGCCAGCAATGTCAACAATACCGTCGATACGAGCGATCTCACAAGCTTCCTTAGGACGACGTGCTTCAAATAACTCAGCCACACGAGGAAGACCTCCCGTAATATCTTTTGTTTTTGCAATTCTACGTGGCGTCTTGGCAAGGCGTTGTCCAGCTTGAACGGATTCTCCTTCTTTAACTTCAAGGTGAGCTCCTGCAGGAATCGAGTAACTAGCCAATACTTGTTTGCTAGAGTCAACGATGGCAAGTTGAGGATGGAGATCCTCTTTGTGCTCGATAACGACTGTCTCCATGATACCGGTCTCTTCGTCCACTTCTTTTCTGATAGTAACACCAGAAATCATGTCACGGAATTCAACTTTACCTGCCTTTTCGGTGATGATGGGAATGTTATAAGGATCCCATTGTACAAAGGAAACTCCCTTTTTAATCGAAGCTCCGTCAGCAACAGAAATAATAGAACCGATGACGACGACATGATTTTCTAATTCACGCCCATCTTTCCCATAGATACCAATCGTTCCATTTTTACTAAGAACAACGAATGTTCCATCTAATGCCTGCACAGTACGCATATCATGGAAACGAACCGTCCCCTCGTTTTTAGATTTAATAATGGGCTGTTTGAAGGTTTGACTTGCCGTTCCTCCAACGTGGAAGGTACGCATGGTCAGCTGTGTTCCTGGCTCACCAATACTCTGCGCAGCAATAATGCCGACAGCTTCGCCATGAGAAATCATTTCTCCCGTAGCCAAATTGCTACCATAACATTTTACACAAGCACCACGTTTGCTTTCGCACGTGAGAACAGAGCGAATCTTTAGTTGCTCATGTCCAATTTTAGCAAGTGCTAATGCAATCTCTTCATCGATGAGTTGATTGACCTTAACAACTGGCTTACCAGTGATGGGATCTTTTACTGTTTCACAACTAACACGACCCATAATACGAGTCGCAAGGCTAACAACCTCTTCATCTCCTTCGTAGATAGGATGCACTACAATGCCATTTACAGTTCCACAGTCATCTTCTGTAATAATCACATCTTGTGCTGCATCAACGAGTTTACGTGTGAGGTATCCAGAGTCAGCTGTTTTAAGCGCTGTATCAGAAAGACCTTTACGAGCACCGTGAGTGGAAATGAAATACTCGAGCACCGATAAACCTTCACGGAAGTTAGAAAGAATTGGCTGATCCATAATCTCACCATTTGGCTTGGCCATGAGACCACGCATTCCAGCTAACTGCTTAATTTGTGTGCGAGTACCACGAGCTCCAGAATCAACCATCATGAAAAGAGGGTTCATCTCTTTACGCCCGTCGTTATGTTCAATGGTCCGGAAAAGGGCATTTGCAATTTCTTCACCCGTATGCGTCCAGATATCCTGAACTTTGTTCTTGCGTTCACCATCAGTAATGATACCACGACGGTATTGTTTCTGAACTTCGACAATCTGCTTCTCAGCACTTTCAATTAAGGTCGCTTTTTCTTTAGGAATCATCATGTCGTTGATTCCAATGGAGGCACCAGCGCGAGTAACCTCACGGAAACCTACTTCTTTCAAGCGATCCAACGTTTCAACAGTACGTTGTTGACCTACGGCTTTGTAACAACGCCAGATAATATCTCCCAGCTGTTTCTTACCTGCCACCTTATTATAGAAACCGAGCTCCTTAGGCCAAATTTCATTGAAGATCACGCGCCCTGCTGTTGTTTCAATAATTGGCAATTCTGCATTTCCATAGACGGTAGAGGTACCACGATCAGGATTTTGCAGACGAATACGTGTATGAACTTTGATAGAACCTTCACTTAAAGCCATCTCGACTTGAGCTGCATCTGCAAAAAGTGGAAGACGCACTTCTTTTGCTCCAGGCATAATACGAGGTGACTGAGTAAGGTAGTAGCATCCAAGAGGAATATCTTGTGATGGGTTCGTAATAGGCTTACCACTTGATGGCGAGAAGATATTATTAGGCGCCAGCATCAAGGTGCGAGCTTCTAATTGAGCTTCTACCGAAAGCGGAACGTGGACTGCCATTTGATCACCATCAAAGTCAGCATTGTAGGCAGTACAGACAAGGGGATGAATACGAATAGCCTCTCCTTCAATCAAAATTGGCTCGAACGCTTGAATGGAAAGTCGGTGCAATGTAGGTGCACGGTTGAGCATGATGGCATGACCGCGAGTGACTTCATCTAAAATATCCCAAACTTCAGGAGTCTGTCGTTCGATGAGTTTTTTAGCACTTCGAACGGTGTGAACATACCCCAGTTCTTTGAGGCGACGAATAATGAATGGCTCGAAAAGAACAAGAGCCATTTTCTTAGGAAGTCCGCATTGGTTGAGTTTTAACTCAGGTCCGATAACGATGACAGAACGACCAGAGTAATCAACGCGTTTTCCAAGCAGATTTTGACGGAAGCGCCCGCCCTTGCCTTTGAGCATATCACTCAATGATTTTAAAGGACGATTTGCAGCACCAGTCACTGCGCGGCCATGACGACCGTTATCAAAAACAGCATCGACTGCTTCCTGAAGCATACGCTTTTCGTTGCGGATGATGACCTCTGGTGTTTTAAGCTGTAACAATGTTTTGAGACGATTATTTCGATTGATCACACGTCGATAAAGATCGTTAAGATCAGAGGTTGCAAAGCGTCCTCCTTCGAGTGGAACCAGCGGACGGAGATCCGGAGGAATCACTGGAAGCACATTGAGAATCATCCATTCAGGACGTGTCTTGGAGCTCAAGAACCCTTGAACAAGCTTCATGCGCTTGGCTAATTTTTTGCGAATCTGCTTGCTCTTCGTTTGAGTCATCTGCTTTTCAATAGCAGCTTGCTCTTTTTTAAGATCCATCGACTCTAGAAGTTTTTGAATAGCTTCTGCACCCATGCTGTAGCTGAAGTCTTCTCCATATTGGTCTTCGGCTTCATGAAATTCACTCTCGTTGAGAAGCTGTCCTTTTTCTAAAGGAGTCTTACCTGGATCAATAACGACATAATCTTCATAATAGATAATGCGCTCTAACTGACGACCAGTCATGTCAAGCATGAGACCAATACGTGATGGCATGCATTTATAGAACCAAATGTGAGAGACAGGAACCGCAAGATCGATATGACCCATGCGTTCACGACGCACACGACTCAAGGTAACTTCTACACCGCAACGATCGCAGACAACGTTTTTGTGCTTGATGCGTTTGTATTTTCCGCAAGAACATTCCCAATCACGCGTTGGTCCAAAAATACGCTCACAGAAGAGCCCACCTTTTTCAGGTTTAAACGTACGATAATTAATTGTCTCAGGATTTTTTACTTCACCTTGACTCCAAGAACGCATGAGTTCTGGAGAGGCAACAGTAATCTGTACCTGGTCAAAAGAATTATCAGAGGGATTTCCCAGCAAGTCAGTTGTTTCTTGTTCAATCATAGCTAGCTTCTAAGTGTTTCTATCGTAACAATAGTTTGGCGGATTTTCTGTCGATTTTAAAAAGGAGAGTGGATATCATTTCAATGTTCCAAGAAAGATGGAGATGAATTGATGTTGAAAGTTAAAGTTGAGATAAATCTTTTTGGTTTGTTGTTACCACGATCTGATATTGCCCAGCATGTTTGAAATAATACTGATGTGGACACAAAATAATATGACATTAAATGGTCTCCGCCAGTGCTAATGAGGGATCCTTCTGACCTACAGCAACGTTTAAGCAGAGGCCCTGCATTTCTTTAATCAAGACGTTAAAGGATTCAGGAATACCTGCTTCCAACGAGTTGTCTCCTTTGACAATGCTTTCATAAATGCGCGTCCGCCCTTGGACATCATCCGATTTCACCGTCAGCAATTCTTGCAAGGTGTAAGCCGCACCATAAGCTTGCAAAGCCCAAACTTCCATTTCACCAAAACGTTGACCACCATATTGAGCCTTACCACCAAGGGGCTGCTGTGTGACAAGAGAATATGGCCCAACCGCACGTGCATGAATTTTATCAGCAACTAAGTGACCAAGTTTCATCATATAGATGATTCCAACCACAACCTGCTGGTCAAATGCTTCGCCAGTGAGACCGTTATAAAGAGTCGATTTTCCATTTTCTTGAATCCAAGAGAAGTTCTCTTTTTTGCCAGCCTCTCTCAAATATTCGCGAATACGTTCTTCGGAAATACCATCAAATACCGGTGTAGCTACTTTAAAGCCCAATGCTTTTGCGGCAATACCAAGGTGGGTTTCCAAAACTTGTCCTACATTCATACGACTTGGTACACCAAGCGGATTCAAGACAATGTCGACAGGCGTCCCATCGGCAAGGTAAGGCATATCTTCCTCAGGAACGATTTTTGCAACAACACCTTTGTTACCATGGCGTCCCGCCATCTTATCTCCCACACTTAATTTACGCTTGCTGGCCACATAAACTTTGACTTGTTTGATAATGCCAGGGTCTACGTCATCACCACTTTCAATACGGCCAAGGCTTTCATCTTTTTCATTCTGAAGATCGGCAAAGCGGTGCTCAAACTGCCCCATAATCTCTCGGATCTTATTACGGATAGGACTTGGGTCAATTTCAACGTGATTATAAACACTTGCTAACTTTCTTAGAAGCATCTTCGTAATCTTGCGATTAGCAGGAATAATAATTTCTCCCGTCTCACCATTGACAACGTCAAGCGGAATTTTTTCACCTAAAAGAACATTGGAAAGAGCCTCGGTAAGAAGTTCGTGCAATTCTTCTTTTCGTTTTTTGTACTCTTCTTGAATGATTTTAAGCTGACGCTTTGCTTCAACGGGAGTGATCTTGAGCTTTGCTACTTCTTTTTTGGAAGAAACACGTACATCCATGACAACACCATACGTTCCAGAGGGAACATAAAGTGATGTATCGCGAACATCAGCTGCTTTTTCACCGAAAATGGCACGCAAGAGGCGCTCCTCAGGAGCCAACTCTGTCTCACTCTTAGGCGTAATTTTACCTACCAGAATATCGCCAGGTTTGACTTCAGCACCAATACGAATCACCCCATCGGCTCGTAAATTTTTCAATGCCTCTTCACTTACATTAGGAATATCACGTGTGATTTCTTCTGGTCCCAACTTGGTATCACGTGCTCCAATTTCAAATTCATCGATATGAATCGAAGTGTAAATATCTTCTTTAACAACACGTTCAGAAATCATGATCGCATCTTCGAAGTTATAACCATTCCATGGCATAAAGGCGACGAGAACATTCCTTCCGAGAGCCAACTCTCCATTTTCTGTGCTGGGTCCATCAGCTAAAACATCACCAACTTTAACAGTTTGACCTTTTTTAACAATAGGCCGTTGATTGATGCAAGTGCTACTATTGGAGCGCATGAATTTTCTAAGCTCATAGACAAAAACACCACTCTCTGGAGAATGCTTTATTTTCTTTTTCCCTTCAGGAAGCTCTCCATTTTTGGTAACAATAATACGACGCGCGTCAACGGAAGCGACTTTCCCATTCGTTTCGTTAAGAACGACCGCTTTTGAATCACGTGCCACACGACCTTCTAAACCCGTACCAATAATCGGGGATTCAGAAACAAGCAATGGTACACCTTGACGTTGCATGTTAGATCCCATGAGCGCACGGTTAGCATCATCATGTTCCAAGAATGGAATGAGTCCTGCAGCTACAGAAACAAGCTGTTTTGGCGAAACATCCATATATTCGATCTTCTCAGGCTCTACGCCAAGAGAATCGCCACGGAATCTAGCTAGCACGGTGTCTCCAAGCAGCTTACCTTTTCCATCGATCAAGGAATTCGCTTGAGCAATATAAAAATTTTCATCTTGATCACCCGTGAGGTAAACAATCTCATTGGTCACATGATTTTTGACCACTTTACGATAAGGAGTTTCGATGAACCCAAAGTCATTGATACGCGCAAAAGTACTAAGTGAACTGATCAACCCGATATTAGGGCCCTCAGGGGTTTCAATAGGACAAATACGACCGTAGTGAGAAGGATGTACGTCACGCACTTCAAAACCTGCACGATCGCGACTTAAACCTCCTGGTCCAAGAGCTGAAAGACGACGCTTGTGGGTCAACTCAGAAAGCGGATTGGTTTGATCCATGAACTGACTTAGTTGAGAACGTCCAAAGAAATCACGAACGACAGCACTCAACGACTTAGGATTAATCAATTTTTGAGGAGTGATGTGATCGAGTGCTGGATCATAAAGCGCCATACGCTCGCGCACCAAGCGTTCTGTGCGGGAAAGTCCTACACGACATTGGTTGGCCAAGAGCTCTCCTACTGTACGGACACGACGGCTTCCCAAATGATCAATATCATCGATCATCCCTTCGCCACGACGCAATTTCAGCAAGTAAGAAATGGCCTCTGCAATATCTTCTTTGCAAAGAAGGCGACTTTCATTACTTGTTTTAAGACCTAATTTTTGTTGAATTTTGTGACGCCCTACACGCCCAAGATCATAGCGCTTGGCATCAAAGAAGAGCCTTTTTAGCATTCCTCTCGCATTTTGTGCCGTTGGAGGATCTCCTGGACGTAGTTTGCGATAGATTTCTTTGAGAGCCTCATCTTCATCATGAGCAGGATCCCTCTTCAATGATTTGATAATTGTATCGTCTTCTTTGGTGTCAACAATATTGACCGTTGTGATGTTCGCTTGAATGAGATCACGCACCACAGCGAGTGTGAGAGGCTCGTAGGCACGAGCAATCACCGTTTCTCCATCAACGTAATCCTGGAGCAGCACCTTAGTACTAATCTCTTCTTCATCGAGTTTAGAAGTTAACTTAAGATTTTCTAGTTTGTAGAAAAGAGCAGCAATTTCTTCGTCGGTTGGATAGCCAAGAGCACGAAGGAATGTCGTTGCTAAGAATTTACGACGGCGTTTACGCCGATCGAGGTAAACGTACAAGAGGTCATTCGTATCGAATTGAATTTCGATCCATGAACCACGATCAGGAATGATACGGAATCCTTGAAGGAGTTTTCCATTGAGATGAACATCTGTTTCAAAACTGATACCAGGTGAACGATGTAATTGACTAACGACAACACGTTCAGCACCATTAACAATAAATGTTCCCTGTGGAGTCATGAGAGGAATCTCTCCCATGTACACTTTTTCTTCTTTGGTTACGCGCTCGTCTTTATAGCGAAACGTAACGTAAAGAGGGGCACTGTAAGTCAACCCTTCTAGCTGCGATTCAACAGGCCCGATTTTGGGTTCATCAAGCTGATAGCTGACAAAATCCAGATGTGATTTTTCTTCAAATCCATAAATAGGAAAGAATTCACGGAAGACTGCTTGCAAACCAACATTACGACGTTTTAAAGGATCAACACCTTTTTGAAAAAATTCTTCGTAAGACTTAATTTGCAACTCAATTAAGTTAGGCGGACTAATGGCCTCATTAAGTTTTCCAAAATAGATGCGTTCAGACATAGATGAGTGTGTCGCTAGTTGTTGTTTTAACCTAAAAACGGGAATAGAAATGAAACGTTAGTTTTAAGCGTCGAATTCAAAATTTATTTTCTCAAACTGTCACTTAGTTGGATGACAGGTGAGGCGTTAGAAAAAAAATGGAGACTGGCCGTAGCAAGGTAACTTTTTTAGTTTCATTCACGTTCTTAATAAATTGAAGCTTATCATTCTACTTGCCGTGTCAAGGAGAGGCAATTGCCACTCCAAAACAAGACAAGAAGTTGGCCTGGATGTCATACCAGCATTTGCATAAACAAATGCTCGTTGGTAAAACTTCCAGGCTATCTCTGAAATTTTATTTGATTTCGACTTTGGCGCCAGCAGCTTCGATTTTTTTCTTAATCTCTTCTGCTTCCTCCTTAGTGGCACCCTCTTTGATTGCTTTTGGAGCACTTTCAACAAGAGCCTTTGCTTCCGCGAGACCTAGTCCAGAAACGGCTGCACGAACTTCTTTAATGACTCCAATCTTGTTAGCTCCAACTTCTGTAAGTATTACGTTAAAGGATGTTTTTTCTTCTACAGGAGCAGCAGCAGCGGCGCCACTACCAACAGCGGCAACAGCAACAGGTGCTGCAGCGCTGACTCCCCATTTTTCTTCAAGAGCTTTTACGAGTTCTGCAATTTGAAGAACAGTGAGTGTACTGAGTTGATCTACGATAGCTTGATTATCTGACATGGTATGTTTGGACTGTGATAGTGTCGCGCTCCGAAGCCTCAGAGCATTTGAGTTCAGCAGCTGCTGGCCCGACAAATATCGTGTTAGTTTTATATCACCCAACGTAGCTTAAGACGTTGGGAGAAAGTTGTTGGCATTATCTTCATTTTTTTTAAAAAACAAAGACGGGTTAAAATGGTAAGTTGAAGTAAATCTTTTTAGTTTTAACACTATTTTTAGATATTACCTGTGATTTCTTGAAAGAGAAGTTAGGGGTTATGAAAACAAAAAAATTATAAAGGGTTTTCTTGAGATGCTTTTGCCGCAAGAAGGCGCGCAAGACTGGCTGCTGGTTCATTCAGTGTGCGGACGAGCTTCGTAGCCGGCATTAACAGAAGACCTAGTAATTGGGCTTGCAAGATTTCTTTAGAAGGAAGCGAGGCTAACGCTGCGATCTGATCAACTGAAATAAAGTCATTATCCAAAATTCCAGCGCGCACGATAGGCTTTTGAAATTCGGCATGAAACGTTTTTAAAATTTTTGCAGCAGCACAAATATCTTGCTCGCCAGAAATAAGAGCTGTTTGTCCCATGAGGTACTGATCAAGGGATGTGACTCCTGCATCATGAAGAGCACGTCTTAGAAAGGTGTTTTTCACAACCGAGCAAGAGGAGGCTACTGGGGCAAGGCGGCTGCGTAGTTCGGAAAAATGAGGAACGCTCATTCCACCATACTCCAGCAAGATTACAAAAGGTGAAGCCTGGAGCTTCAACTTCACATCATCAACGATAGTAGATTTTTCGAGTCTCATGAAAGATAGTTAGCGTGCTTGTTTAAGAAAAGGAGCCACATCAATTTTAATGCCAGGGAGCATCGTGGCTGCCAAGGTGATTGTTTCAACAAAAGATCCTTTAGCTGTTGCAGGACGTGTTTTGATGACAGCTTCAATAACTGTTTTTGCGTTTTCTAACAATGCTTCTTTTACAAAAGAAAACTTTCCAATGGGCATGGCGACATTTCCATTTTTATCGAGCTTAAACTCGATGCGTCCTGCTTTGACTTCCCTTACGGCTTGAGCTGTGTCATCACTTACTGTCCCTGTCTTGGGATTCGGCATTAATCCACGAGGCCCGAGCACTTTTCCTAGTTTCCTCACTTCAGTCATCGCTGCAGGAGTAGCAATAGCAACATCAAAATCGGCAAAACCTTCTTGACACTTTTTGATCATCTCTTCGTAGCCAACATACTCTGCTCCTGCTTCCAGTGCAGCTGCAGCGGCAGCGCCGGCAGCAAAAACGAGAACACGTACATTTTTGCCACTTCCATGCGGAAGCGGTGAAGTACCGCGAACCATCTGATCACTCTGCTTAGGATCTACACCCAAGCGAATGGAAAGAGTCACCGTCTGATCAAATTTTGTTTCTGGCATGGTCTTAAGAAGACCTAATGCATCAGTAAGAGAATATTTCTTACCTGCATCGACAAGCGCTGCAGCAGCGCGATAGCGCTTGCTCTTACTATTTTTTTGAGAGGAGTGTTTTTTAGTCATGAAAAATGCAGTGCAAACGATAGTACTTATCTCCTGCTGTTAAGATGAGTGATTGAAAAAATGAGTCTCTTTAGTTGAAGTCGATCTTGAGTGAAATTACGATTCAATTTCAATGCCCATCTGACGAGCCGTACCACATAGAGTTCGAAAGGCAGCTTCTTCGGAGTTGGCATTCATATCGGCAATTTTTATTTTGACAATTTCCATTACTTGCTTCTTGGTCAACTTCCCAACTTTCGTTTTGTTAGGTTCTTTAGAGCCGGCAGCGATACCTGCTGCTTTCTTAAGCAAAATACCAGCAGGTGGCGACTTGGTAATAAAAGTAAAGCTCTTGTCTTTGTAGACAGTAATCACGACTGGCAGAATATCGCCTGCTTGTTTTTGTGTCGCTGCATTAAATTCCTTACAGAAGGCCATGATGTTGACACCCTGCTGACCAAGCGCAGGACCGACGGGAGGTGCTGGATTAGCACTTCCAGCAGGAATCTGCAGTTTAATTTTAGCAACAATTTCTTTAGCCATGAAACGTGTGGTTCGTAATAAATAACGTGAAAAAGAATCGTCTCGATCTGACGAAAAGGAGCGTGATTCTGCCTCATCTTTAGTCCTATAGCAAGCTCTTTTTTAAAAAATTTTGTTTTTTATCGCATGTGGTAGAAAAATATGGAGAAGCTTGGCCCGGATATTTCATACTGATTCGTTGTGATGCGCCGCGCAGCCTTATGTGGACAAGGAAGTCGATGGATTGCGACGTTCCCTCTTTCGCAGGAATGACGTGGCTGTATGAGTACATATTGACTTGCTCGCTTCCGCTCGGCTCGCCTCTTTGGGGCTTTCCTTCGGAAATTCTATCTTAGCGCCCTCCCTGGCAGCTGTATTGCCCGAGGAGCAATTCGAGACTGATGCAGTATACATAAGGCTCTCGCAAGCCGTAGCAGAATGAGTATAAAATATACAGGTTAGTGCTTGCCAGCGATGAGTTGGCTGGTAACTACTAGGGTAGTTATCGTTCGCAGTTATAAACTCCTAATCATTTTTTTCTCATGAGTTCTCGTATCCTCAAAGAATTTCAAGAATTTATTTCTCGAGGCAACGTCATGGATTTGGCCATTGGTGTTATTATCGGGGCTGCATTTGGTAAAATTGTTAATTCTTTGGTAAGCGATATTATTATGCCTCCTATCGGCTTACTTTTAAAGGGAATCAATTTTAAAAATCTCTTCTTCCCCTTGGATGGCCATCATTATGAAACCCTGGAAGCAGCCCAGAAAGCAGGCGCAGCAACCATTAATTATGGCAACTTTATCACGGTAAGCATCGAATTTTTAATCGTTGCCTTTTCTATCTTTGCTATGGTGAAAGCGATCAATATTCTTAGAAAAGATTCCGTTACTTCGTTCGCCCCTCCCCTAACAAAAACAGATTCATTACTCACCGAAATTCGGGATGAACTCAAGAAGAAGACTAATCAGGTAACGGGTAAAGAGTAACATTCTGGTTATCCCAAAAGCACCCAACTCATGAATGCTGCCACAGCCATGATCAAAATGGGATTTATTTTGGTTCGTAGAATGAGGGTAAAAGAGACAATTCCTATGATCCCAGTCATCCATCCACTAATGGCTGTTTTGCCTACAATCCATGTAACTTCTAAAATAAGCCCTGCCGTAATGGGCATGAGCGCTTTTTGAAGTGTGATTTGCCATGGTCTCCCCCTAATTTTTTCCCAAAAATAAGAAACAAAAAGTAGCAAAAGCGAACTCGGCACGAATATTGCCAGAATGGAAATAATAGAGCCAATTACTGCAGGTAAAAATAAAAAATGAGATCCTGCAGAAAATCCTGCTGCCTTGAGTGCAACCAACTCCACGATCAATGTAGATGGCCCAGGAGCTGCTTGGCTAATACTAAAAAGATCTAGAAATTGCTGATTCGTCATCCAGTGATATTGAATGACAGCAGCCTGATGAATACTGGGAAGAATTACCTTACCGCCGCCAAAAGCAGAAAGTGAAAGAAAAGAAAATAACTTGGCAAGCTCAAGGTAGATTTGGTTCATGATAAGATTTTATGCTCTTGGGCGATACCACCAAATAGCTATGGGAGCGACGATGAGAATAGCATAAGGAACGTGAACATGAGCGACACGAACGAGCAGAAAAGTTATTCCGAAAATCAGGAGGTCCATGAAATTATGTAACGACTCCTCAGCCGCCTCGACAAACATGCTTGCTATCATACCACATGCGACAGCGCCTGCTCCTTGGAGCATCGCTTCTATACCCCGAAAAGATCCCATAGAAAAATAGAGGTATCCTAATCCAAAAAAAATAAGTGATGGTGGAAAAATAATGCAAAAAGCAGCAACAAGAGCTCCAGAAATTCCACAAAGATGATTTCCTATGTAGAGAGAGATACCAACAACATTGGCTCCTGGTAACAACTGACAAAAAGACAGACCTGGAAAAAATTCTTCGTTAGTTAACCATTGCTTATTTTCAACAATGATACGGCGAATGTAGGCAGTAACACCCCCGCCGAAACTAGTCATTCCAATAAAAAGAAAGGTTCTTGCAAGCTGGGAAAGCGATATGTCATTGGTTGGCCGACCCAGTTCGTAGTTCTGGTCCTCGCTGCGCGATGACAGTTCGCAGTTGTTGTTAGGTCCTTGATCCATGAGAAAAAGTGAAATCAGTTTACAATACAGATCCTAAAGCCATAGGAAAAAATCTGTAAACTATGTGTTGTTTTTTCCCATCATGTGAACCACTTCGATACGAACTACGAACTAGGAGCTGGGACTACCTTGCATTCCCTCCGCTTTAGCCTTCTTCTTAGTCTCCGCGGCCTTCAGATCTGCGGCAATTCCTTCATCGGAGAGATCTATTCTTTTAGAGTTTTCCCAATCTCTTTTGAAAATTTCCACAAGCTTTTGAATCAGTGCTGGATCTTCAAAAAAGATCCCTAACTCTCGACGTTCATTAAAACATTTAGGATAAAAATTAAACGAACTTAAGAGCGCTCTTTTTTCATCTGCAATCATGAGCTTGGCATGTAAATGCATCCCATGGAGTTTATGCACATGAATCCCAACATCCTCGAGAAGACGTAATCCAGCGATTCCTTCAACACGATAAAAATCACGCAACGAATGCACGGGAAGCCCCATAGCATGAATCGTCACATCGTGTTTTGCCTTTCTTTCTAACAACGCCTCAATCACTGGAGTGTCCACATATTTTTCATGTTGAATGTAGAGTGATTTTTGAGCGGAACGAATAAAATCAATCACTGACTTACGCGATTTACCGACACTCCATGTTAAGTTAGAAACGACTGGCGGCTTGAAATCAAGGCGCTTCCAATCAGCATCGAAACAACCTTCAACTTCCTTAACCTCTTCAGAGTCGGTAGTCACCAATGCATAATCACGCGTCTCACCAAAATATTTTGGCGCCCAATTCAGCGACATGATGTAGGCCTCACGGCCATCAATAATCATCGATTTTTCATGAGTAATAGGAAATGCGGGATTAGTCTCCTGAACAGGAACAGAGGCTTTGTTAAAAAAATCAAACGCTTGATCGTTGTCGTGTTCTCCAGTAAAGCGAGCAGGATTAAGCATGACACGAACAGCCACTCCACGGCGATGCGCTGCAACCACCTCTTCCATGAGTCGTGTTTCTGAGAATTGAAACATTTTAATATCGAGCGTTTTTTTAGCTCCTCTCAAAGCTTCTTGAAATGGCTCGATACCATCATCTGGAACAACAATCAATCTGTGTCTTTTTTCTTGAGTCATAAAAGTGTTGGTAGCTGCTAACGTACTATTAGCAGTGTTAAAACGTTAAAACGTTGAAAAGAGGTTCATTTTAAAATGCTGTCAGAAGTTATTAGAAATCGGTATTTTTTATCGTCGCTTGTTGAATGGATGGTCAATGAGGAGTGATCTTTCCCTTCAACCATTCAACTTTTCAACGTTTCAAAACTATCAATGTTATTTTATTTCGAAGAAATGAAATGACGTTGGTAGTTACAAGCGTTGTAAAAATCTTGCGTGATGAACAGTCACAAAGCATCCTCTAACATTCCTTACCTTGCAAAGACTTTTTGCACTCGTAGCTCAACTGGATAGAGCGCTGCCCTCCGAAGGCAGAGGTTGTGGGTTCGATTCCCGCCGAGTGCAGAGGCTCTTTGCAAGGCCAAGAACAGTTCTCAGTAAATTCAAAATGACGCATATGATGAAAAAGCATGTCAAAGATTTTTTCGAATATGAGATCCATTCATGACTTAGAATAATCCTCTCTTTTCCGATGCAACAACAGTCCAATAGCAACTGCGAACTATCATCGCATAGTGATGATCCCATCGGTGTCTTTGATTCTGGTGTTGGCGGACTCACTGTTGTGGCCGCATTACAACGCTATCTCCCCTACGAAAAGATTCTTTATGTTGGTGATACGGCACGTGTTCCTTACGGCGGCAAAAGTCCAGAAACCATCACACGTTACAGCAAGGAAATTGCACATCTTCTTTTTGAGCAGAAAGCCAAAATGATTGTGATAGCATGCAATACTGCATCAGCACTTGCTCTCCCTACCTTAAAAAATCTTTATGCAGCCCCCATCCAAGGGGTCATCGAACCAGGCGCCGCCGCTGCCGTCAAAGCAACACGTAATGGAATCATTGGGGTCATTGGCACAAGGGCTACTATTGCCAGCAATGCCTACCAGGAAGCCCTCCATCGTTTGTCTCCAGAAGCCCATATCATCTCGCTAGCATGCCCACTCCTAGTACCACTAGCAGAAGAAGGACTCTTTGAAGATGAAATCACGAATCGCGTCTTGTATCGTTATTTAGAACCGATGCTTTCCCAAGGCATCGATACACTTGTCTTAGGATGCACACATTATCCTCTACTTAAAAACTTAATTGCACGCATCATTGGCCCTCACGTCACCCTTGTTGATTCTGCGGAGAACTGCGCTCTTGCGGTAGAGTCATTACTCATCGCAAAAGGTCTTGCAAGGAATCACAACAAGCCTACTTCTACCAAACTTGAAGTCCTACTCACCGACCCTGCTGAAGATTTTCTTCATGTCGCCGCAAAAGCTCTTGAAATCAAAATCGACCATGTAACTATCACCAGGCTCCAGTAACAAATTGTAACTTATTTTTCTTTTTATGTTAGACATTCGCCTTCTTCGTGAAGATCCCACTTTTGTAAAACAACAACTTGCACGTCGGGATCCAGCGTTTTCTGAGATGGTTGATGCTGTTCTCGCCTGTGATCAAAAAAGGCGTGAAGTAGAAACTCACGTCCAACAGTTGCGTTCCGAACGCAATCGTTTGAGCAAGGAAATTGGGATTTTAAAAAATCGACAGGGAGAAACAACCGCTCTTGAAGCAGAAGTAAAAAGCTTTGCAGCGACGCTGGAGCAGCTCCAAGAAACTTCTCGTGAGCTAGAGAAAGACCAACGTACTCTTTTGTTGAACATCCCCAATCTACCCCACATCACCCTTCCAAATGGAAATGATGCTTCCCATAATGTTGTGGTTCGTAGCTGGGGAACACCCGCAACTGCAAGAAGCGAAGATCACATTGCCATTGGAGAACGCCTCGGTCTCTTCGATTTGGATCGTGCTAGCAAATTAAGTGGAAGTGGTTATGTCTGCTTCACAGGAAAAGGAGCTCGTCTCGAGCGTGCACTCATTAATTTTCTTCTCGATCTACAGACACAAATGCATGGCTATAGAGAAATGGGAATGCCGCTGCTGGTGAGACGTGAGGTCATGGAAGGCACAGGTCAGCTCCCTAAATTCGAAGAAGAAATGTATGGCTTTGATGAAGGAACACATTTTCTGACACCAACTGCTGAAGTTTCACTCACGAATTTTTATCGCGATGAAATTTTGCCTGAAAAAGAACTACCTCTAAAATTAACGGCCTGTACTCCCTGCTTCCGCCGTGAGTCAGGAGGAGCCGGGCGCGATACACGTGGTATTATTCGTATGCACCAATTCCATAAAGTTGAGCTGGTGAAAATCTGTCGCCCTGAGCAAGCAGACCAAGAATTAGAAACGCTCACAACTGATGCTGAGCGCGTGCTCCAATTGTTAGAACTACCCTATCATGTCTTAGAAATATGTACTGGTGACCTTGGATTCCATTCCATGCGCACCTACGACCTAGAAGTTTGGGCACCTGGCCAAGGTGCTTTTCTAGAGGTTTCAAGCTGCTCTCAATGTGGAGACTATCAAGCACGGCGCATGAACCTTCGTTATAAAAACACCGAGGGCAAAAATCAATTTTGCCACACCCTCAATGGCTCGGGAACAGCCTTACCACGACTTTATGTAGCGCTCCTGGAAACACACACTCAGCCTGGTGGTGCATTGCTACTACCAAAACCGCTTCAAGCTTACTTTGGAGCTACTTCTGTTGGTTAGGCTTTGCCAGCATATATGAGGGAATGAAGAAAAAACTAGATGCAGACCTAACTCTTGCTGAAGTCATTTGCAAAGCCCTTCTTTTTTTACCAAAAGAACAATCCTGTCTCGTGGGCGTTTCTGGGGGGATCGACTCGGTTGCCTTACTCCATATGCTTTTGGAAACAGGCTATCACAATCTTATTGTGGTTCATTTCAATCATCAATTGCGTGGAGCAGATTCTGATAAGGATACTCTCTTTGTGAAAAATCTAGCCGAAAAACTTCGTCTTCCTTTTGAACTTGGAACCGAAGATGTCCAGGCCCGTGCGCTGCGTACTAAGCTCTCCTTGGAAACAGCAGCGCGCGAAGCCCGGTATGAATTTTTCGGAGCAGTAGCTCACAAGCATGCTCTCAAAACGTTACTGTTAGCACACCATGCCGACGATCAAGTCGAAACCTGTTTTTTTAACTTCCTTCGCGGAACCGCATCAGCAGGACTTGCTGGGATGTTGCCATGTTCTGAGCGGATCCTTAACAACAAGCTACTTACCATTGTAAGACCGCTTCTCTCACTCTCCAAAGAAACCTTAAAAAAATATCTTGAACAAAAATCGATTTCCTTCCGCCATGACGCTACCAATGATTCTCCGGTGCCGACGCGCAATCGTCTTCGTCATCAGCTTTTCCCGCTTCTCGACACATTAATAGGACCTACCTACCGCGAAGCAATCCTTCGTACCGCTACTATTCTAGCGGCAGAGGATGATTATCTAGAAAAGCAAGCCGCACCTTGGGCAGATAAAAAAACATTAGATATCGGAGAGATGACCACATTGCCGCTAGCTCTTCAACGCCGCGTGGTTCATGCATGGCTCCAAGCACATGGTTTTTCTGAGGTCGGTTTTGCAGAAGTAGAACGTGTACTCTCACTCTTGAAACCTCAGAATGCTCATCAAATCAATCTTCCAGGCCGTCGCCATGCTTATCGTTGTGATGGAAAAATTGAGGTGACGTAGAATCTGAGTAACTACCAACGTCATTTCATTTCTTCGAAACAAAATAATATTGGTAGGGTTAAAGGGTTGAAGGGAAGTTTTAAATTTTGGTGAAAATCTTTATAAAATTTGAAAGCAACTACATTGGCAGAGAGCTATGATTCATCGTTACTACTTAAAAAAAGCTTCGTTTCAACATTTTAACATTTCAACATTTCAACATGACTCCTCCAAATACTATACCCGCCAGCTTCCAGCCTCCAGCTTCTAGCCTCTCTTCCAGGCTCTTTATCTTCATCATGGCTGGTGGTAGCGGTGAACGTTTTTGGCCAGCAAGTCGCAAGACAACGCCGAAGCATTTACTTCGCTTATTAAGTGAGGAAACGCTACTAGAACAAACCGTTCGACGTTTTCAAGGAATGGTGCCACTTGAGCAGATCTTCATACTTACCAACGAAGCACAATGGGAAGCCACCTGCCGTGCACTTCCTAAGCATCCTACTGAAAATATTATCTCAGAACCAACTAAACGAGATACTGCACCTGCTGCGACATTGGCCACTGCCCTGGCTCTTCGTCAGAATCCCAATGCCATAGTAGGACTCTTTCCTGCAGATGCCATGATTCACGAGGAAATTCTTTTCCGTGAACAAGTATTAGAATCAGCTGCTCTGGCTGCGGAGAGTGATGCCTTAATCACTTTTTCCATTGAACCAAGCCATCCTTCGATAAGCTTTGGCTATCTCGAACTAGGAAAAATACTCCCTCATCGTAGTACTGAAAAAACAATCTTTCGCTCTGTAGACTCTTTTGTAGAAAAGCCACCTCTCGAAAAAGCCAAAGAATTTCTTGCCAGTGGCTATCATGGTTGGAACGCAGGAATGTTTCTCTGGCAGGCAACGACATTTTTAGAAGAGTGCTGTCGGCAGCAACCACTCTTAGCAACTTTTGCTCAAGAACTATTGGAAAGCAACTCCCCATCAAAATTCATTTTAGAAAAATTCGAGCATCTTCCTAAAATTTCTGTCGACTATGCCATCATGGAACATGCCAAGCAGGTGATCGCAGCGATTGCTACTTTTGATTGGGATGATGTCGGTCATTGGACCGCATTACCTCAACATTTAGGGACGGATGCCGCTGGCAACACCATAAAATCAGGATCTCAGGGGATTGTCATGCATGACTCTATGAATAATATCGTTATCTCGCAAGATACTCCCGAAAAGACTATTGCTCTCTGTGGTGTTGAAAATCTTGTGGTGGTTCAAACTCAAGATGCCTTACTCATCTGCCACCGAGATGCTGTGGAGAAAATCAAACAGCTACCGTTGCCGGACGAGTTGAGATAATTTCAAAAAACCACTCTCGCTCCTTGCGCCTTTTTCCAAGTGGCAAGCTGCTCTGGCGTCAAAACCTTCAGCATGGCGTTTGCGTGCTGGAGACGATTTTTTCTCAAGGCTATGACTTGACGATGGTAGTTGAGCTTTCCTTGGTTGGCTTTGAGATTGATCGCAGCCGCTTTGTTACGATCATCTTGAGCAAGGAGCGCAATTTTCTTTTTTTGTTGCTCAGTGAGGCCTAAGAACTGCTGCTCTGAAGGGGAGGTCAGCAACGTTCCTCCTAAGATTTGTCGTTCGATCTCACGGAGACGTCGACGTTGATGAGGATTAAGAAGATTTAAGACACGCTCATTATAGGTGGCACTGAGATGGTCTAGTCGAAGTTGTAATTGTGCCGTGTCAGAAGAGGCCACACGCCCAGCTTCAGTAATTTTGATCGCAGCAGTACGATAGTCACTGCGGAGACCTGCAATAACACTTCGTTGAAGTGAGGTTAAATGAAGGTCTTTGCTGACATGCTCTAAACTTACGAGGATAGGAAGCGATCCTGGGTTGTCTTTATTCAACACAGTAGTAGCGGCAGGATCAGCCATGGCAGAAAGAGGAGAAAAAAAGAGACCGCTCATAATAAGAGCAAAAAGGAAACGTTTAAATTTTGTCATATTCATGTTTTTAAAAATGTGTTGGTAAGTCTGATCTAGCCCGGATATTTCATACTAATCGTGACGAGGAAGCTGAGAAGTTTGATGGGGTAAGGCAGGCGAGTATTTTGATGTTCCCGTTTTCGCGGAAATAACATGGGCTGTATTTGTGCATACTGCCCAAATCAAAATATGAGTCTAACGCAGTATCCAATCCATCAGCTTTCCCGGCTTGTGCAGTAGCTTAGCATGAAATGTCCGGGCTAGGAACCGAATAAAAGGCAACTCTCGAATAAACAATTTGACAACGCTGTATCAAAAAGGATTTTCTTTCCTCGCAGTCACGGAAGTCAGCAAAAACACCAACCTTAAAAACCATGAAACGAAAATCACGTCTTTATCATCCAGTTTACTTTTTTCACCTCGTTCTAGCATATCTTGTTTGTGCAGTGCATGCACAAGAGGAAATTTCTAAGAGCACTAGTGCTCAAAAAGAGCTGTCGATAGAGCACAGTACTTGGGTCGAAGATTGGACAGCAAATCTCGATACGGATACCTACATCTCCGCCCTGCCTCAAGGTGTTAATACAATCCATGTATTTGTAGGGCAATTAGCTTTAGTCAATGGTCAGCCAAGTATCAATGGCTACACACTTGACACGCCTAATTTACTAGTGCAAGGGAAAAAGAAAAAGATCCCTGACCCTAACTTTGCTTTTTATATAAAATATCTCATAAGCCTAGGAGAACAGGTTGATGATATCAAAAACATGGAAGATCTCAGAAGAAAAGCTGCTATTGCACAAAGATATGGAGATCTACGTACCATCAGATTAACAGCCCCTCTTGGGTCAGGTGCTTTCCCAAATATTGAGGCATTGACTGATTTTGTGATCCGCTGTAAGGCAGCTGGAGTTGTTGTAAAATTATCTGTGGGCGGCCAATCAGGAACTGGTTTTGGTAATTCGTGGGGTGTTCTCACTGATGATAATATCGATGGCTTTGCACAAGCCTTGGTGGATATATGTTATACGACGACTGCTGATGGTATCGATTTCGATGAAGAGCTGGAAGATACAACCATCGCAGCTCGTGCGGGCAAATTGGCAGGAGCTTTTAAAGCAAAAGATAACGGTTTAATTGCCAGTTACTGTGTCTATGGAGGCTGTGATGCTAATGGGCCATGGCATGAGACGAACACGGTCTTCTTAAAAAATGCGGTTTATTCTGACAACTATTGCGCGATTGATCGCGTCTACGTCATGACCTACTACGATGGTTGCACGCTAGAGCAAAATAAAGGTTTCATGGCCTCATGGATCACATGGCTGAGCACTCAACATGGATTCACTGCAAGCCGTATCAGTGCTGGTGTCGATCCCAATGATCCTATGACTTCTCCAAACGATGGGAGCCTTAACACATGGATTAACTTTGCGGCATCTCAAGGACTCAGCACTGCTATTTGGGATCAATACGGAGTGAGTGATTACGTGAATAATAACTGGGGAATTAAAATTAGAGATATTTATAATTCCTATTTAGAATCGAATTCTGATTCTAATTCAAAATCTGATTCTGACTCCGATATTAGTTCAAAACCTGATTCGGGTTCCGATGATAGTTCAAAGTCTGATTCTGGCTCCGATATTGGTTCAAAGCCTGATTCGGGTTCTAATGATAGTTCGAAATCTGATTCTAATAAGATCCGCACTTGGTGGCAATGGTTTAAGAGTTGGTTCAACTGGCGTTAGTTTTAAAACTAGAAAATTTTCCATTCAAACAAATAGTATTTGAACTGACCATTCCATCCGCAAATTCTGTCTGGAGCGCGGCTGCCAAACCTAACTCAGCCGCCTCCTTGGCAGAAGTT
The DNA here is from genome assembly GCA_049314455.1 of Chthoniobacterales bacterium. Lineage (GTDB taxonomy): Bacteria > Verrucomicrobiota > Verrucomicrobiia > Chthoniobacterales > UBA6821 > CAIWMF01. The sequence continues at coordinate 20,844 of JBMOFC010000011.1, read as the reverse complement.
AAGACCCTTCCTTCTTCATCGCGTGTGATTGTGAAACCCCGGGCCAAGGTAGCCCTAGGACTGAGTGCCGCTAAGGAAGAGCGTAAATTTTCCAGACGTGCACGCAAGAGCTCTTGGTGATGACGGAGATGATGCTCTAACTGCTGCTCGCACGTAGCATGGCGCTGTCGTGCTTGAACCAAAAAATGCTTTGGGTGATGTGCACGCAATCCGGCTGAGAGTTTTTCGATGTTAAAAGAAATCTCTTCACAACGACGTTCCATCTGATCTTGCAAGGTTTCCTCAAGATCATCTATATGTTGTCGTACCTCGGAAAGAAAACGTTCAGGAACGCGAAAGAGTGGGGCATTCTCGAGTATCTTTTTTTTGCTCGTAAGTTGCTCCCAAACTCCCATCATCTCGCGAGCAATACGACGCAAGAGCGATGTGGCTTGTTCGAGCAAGGCAACACTATCGGCAGCAATAAGCTCTGCTGCAGCACTGGGAGTTGGGGCTCGCAAATCAGCAGCAAAGTCACTCAAGGTAAAATCGATTTCATGCCCTACCCCACTCACGATAGGGAGCGTACTAGCCGCAATAGCTCGGACAACTACTTCTTCATTAAAAGCCCAAAGATCTTCCAAACTCCCACCTCCACGCGCCAAAACAATCAGTTCAAGAGGTCCCACTCGCAAAGTATTCAGCTCTTCAATTGCTATCTTTATCTCCTCCGCTGCTCCCTGGCCCTGCACACGCACCGGATAAATCACCACCTGCAATCCAGGGTGACGCCGATGCAGAACATGCAAAAAATCGGCGAGCGCTGCACCTGTAGGGGAGGTAACAATGCCAATGCGTTTTGGAAAGCGTGGTAGCAAGCGCTTCCGTTCGGCATCAAATAATCCCTCGGCAGCCAGCTTTTGCTTGAGCGCTTCAAAGCGTGCTTGAAGAAGTCCCGCTCCTTGGCGCTGCACCAAACGGACGAGCAGCTGATATTGACCTCGTGGTTGATAGACCGTTACCTCTCCGTAAAGTTGTACCATCATGCCGTCAGCTAAGGAGAGTTGTGGAATCATTGCAGCAGCCCGTGCAAAGAGAACACAGGCTATTTGAGATTCTGAATCCTTGAGTGTGAAATAGTGATGGCCTGAAGATTGCTTCCGGTAATTGGAAATTTCTCCTTCAACCCAAAGCGTTCCAATTCCCTCTTCCAGCAAGCGTGCCACACGCTTAGTTACTTGACTCACCGTCATGATAGATGGGAGCGAGTCACTTTCTGGCTCCACAATCAGCGATGAAATATCTTTTTCGAGAGTTACTTTTTTTTTCCTACGCACTTGTTTTGCTCGAGGAGTAAAAACCACTTCCTTGAGTGGTTCCATACCGAAACTCAGCTGGCCTTGGATTGCAGAAGATGGAATATTCACAGGGATTGGAGAAGAAGAAAATTAACAAGAATGGAAGGGCTAAAAATGATGGATTATCCCTTTCATCCCTTCTGTCCCTGTTAGTTTTTTAAATAATAGCTTCTGCAATAGCTGCAACAACCTCCTGAATCTCCTCCTCACGCAGTTCTGGAAAAATAGGTAATGCTAACGTTTCTTTTGCAGCTCGCTCTGACTCAGGAAAGTCTCCTGGATTATAACCAAGGTAGGTAAAGCATTCTTGAAGATGGAGTGGTACGGGATAATAAATTGCATAGCCAATTTGCTTTTTGGTGAGATGAGACATGATCTTTTCTCGTAGTCCAGCACGCGGCCCTTGATCAGCACTACCCACAATACGGATTACATATTGGTGGTAGATATGATGATTGTTTAAACCGCTCGCAGCCCATGGCTCTGCGGGAAGAGTGATAGACCCAAGGAGACCAGCCTTTATAAAAGCATCCTTGTACCACGCTGCATTTCTACGGCGCTTTTCATCCCATTGTTCCAGGAAAGGAAGTCGTGCTCGCAGAATCGCTGCTTGCAACGCATCAAGACGAAAATTTCCTCCCACGACTTTGTGATAATAACGTTCTTCCATCCCATGATTGCGAATCAACCGGACGTGATGGGCCAGCTCAGGATCTAGGCAAACAGCCAATCCTGCGTCACCTGCAGCTCCAAGATTTTTAGTTGGATAAAAACTAAAGTAGGACATCTCTGCAATAGCCCCTGCTTTTTTCGGACCATCGACACTCGGGTAATCAGCTCCGAGAACTTGGGCTGCATCTTCAATCACTAGAAGTCGATACTCTTTGGCTAATGCCATGATGGCATCCATGTCACAACAGGTTCCAAAAAGATGAATGGGCATGATCATCTTCACTCGATTGCCATGGTGGGTACGTAGGACACCCTCTGCATCTAGCTTGAAGGAGGCCAAGAGGGCTCGCAATTTCTCTGGATCCATCAGGTAGGTCGCAGGATCGATATCACAAAAAAGAAGCTCTGCCCCTACGCGATGAACGCATCCTGCTGTTGCAAAAAACGTGTATGGAGTCGTAATCACGGCATCACCGGCTCCAATATTCTTAGCAATGAGCAAGGCTAAAAGAGCATCTGTGCCCGAAGAAGTGCCAATGGCATGAGCACTTTTTCCAAGACAAGCCGCCTCAACCTCTTTTTCAAAAGCAACCACTTCTTTACCCAGGATAAATTCTTGATGGTCTAAGACGCCTAGGACGGCTTTCTTTGTAGTTTCATGCAAAGAAGAGTTCTGAGTTTTCTGTCGGGAAAGGTCAAAAAGGGGAATAGGCATAGAAAAATGCTACAGCCTAGAGGCTATAGGCTACAGTAAATTTTTTCTTTATTCGCGTATGTTTTTTATCGCTGAAGCTCAAAATGGAAATGGTATTCATATTGCTCGTTTGCAATCATCTTAAAACCCACTTAACTTATGGCGCTATCCTTCCCTATATCCTCTTTCTGACCGATTCATGAACACGCCTCTCCGCTCTTCCTACACCACGATCAAATTACTTTTTTGCTTCATGAGTAGTTTTTTTCTAACGCCTCTCTTGGCTGCAGAGCTAATCCAACCAGGAATGCCACACTCTCCAGGATCGTCCCAATACATTGAAGTCTATGCACACCGTGGCGCTCGTGGCCTTGCTCCAGAAAACACGGTGCATGCCTATCAAAAGGGACTTGCCATCGGAACGGATTGGGTTGACATGGATATTGGCATTACGCGCGATGGAGTGCTTGTGGTCTATCACGATCTTTTTTTGAACCCTGACATTTTGCGCAAAAATGGGAAATTTTGGGCCAAAGACAAGACAGGATTTCTGCAACAGTTAACAGAAGCTCCTGGAGGCATTGAAAAGAATATTCAACCTTATTTAATCAAGAACCTCAGCTTGGAAGAACTACAGCAGTACGATGCAGGAAGGCTCAATCCCGATTCCTCCTATGCCCGCTATTTTCAGCGTCAAGAAGGAGTCGATGGAATCAAAGTTCCCACATTGAAAGAAGTGATCACCACTGTTAATAAAATCACCGATCAACATGCTTTTTTTCAAATCGAAATTAAAAATGATCCTACGCATCTCACATGGACAGTCTCTCGTGAAAAATTTGCCACAACATTAGATCACTTTTTACGTAAAAATAAATTGGTGAATCGCGTGGAAATTCAAGCCTTCGATTGGAAAGTGCTCATGAAACTTCATCAGCTCAACCCTGATTTAAAATTAGCTTTTCTTGTTACAAAAGATGGTATCACGAAAATGCATGACCCGGATCCAGCTAAAGCCAGATTATGGACTGGAGGATATTTGCTCACCGATTACAAATCTTCCATTCCTCAAATGATCAAGGATCTTGGCGGTTCTTGCTATGAACCAGAGGACCGTGCTTTGACCAAAGAAGATCTGGAAGAAGCACATCGACTAGGATTAAAAGTTGTTGTCTGGACATGGCCAGAAGTTGCTGGCTCAACTTTTGATCCTCCAATGATCAACAAGCTGATAAGTTGGGGAGTGGATGGCATTATTACAGATGATCCCGATAAGCTCCGAGCTAGCTTGGCAGACCATGGACTGCCTCTACCTCCTAGCTATCCTAGTGCTTATCCGGGAAATTGATTTCTTCATGCCAACGACCCTTCATTCCCACACCGTTCCTTTGACAAGGAAACAAGCAGAAAAACTACAGACACTTTTAAAGCAGCGTTCTTTTGTTTTTGAAAAAAAACCATACACGCTTTTTGCAGGTCATCTGGATCGCCTCAATATTTCGGTTTATGAAAAAGGACCGAAGCTCCTTCTTCAAGGACGTGGCATAGAAGACTTCATCACGTTTACCTTAGAGCCAGAAATCACAGGTGTAGCCTTATTTGGGTATGATGAAGTTCATTCGCCAGAACAATTCTCCTCACACTTTGGGGTCGATGAAAGTGGCAAAGGAGATTTTTTAGGACCACTTGTGATTGCAGGTGTTTACGTTGATGAGCAGCTTGCAAAACATTTTCGAGACAATGGCATTCGCGATAGTAAAGGCATCGGTACCGATAAAAAAATCCGCGAGTTAGCCACACTCATTCGTCATTCCAAAGCACCTATTGAACGTATTGTCATCACTCCCCTCAAATACAATGAGCTCTACAAAAATTTTAAAAACCTCAACTCCCTTCTCGCCTGGGGACATGCACGGGTTTTAGAAAATCTTTGTGAGCGAGTGCCAGAGTGCCCTCGAGCCCTCTCCGATAAATTTGCAAACGCACGCGTGCTTCAAAATGCCCTCCAAGAAAAGGGACGTAAATTACAACTAGACCAACGAACCAAGGCAGAATCGGACTATGCGGTTGCTGCTGCTTCCATCATCGCTCGCGAAGGCTTTATCGATTGGTTAGAAAAAGAAGGAAAACGTCTTGCGGTCGCTCTCCCAAAAGGAGTCTCTGCAAAAGTCAAACAGACCGCCTCAGATCTTTTAAAACAACACGGACCGCATATCCTCCCACACATTGCCAAGATGCATTTTAAAACGGCTGGAGAGATTGTTTAGCTCTAAATACAGCAAAAAACCTCTTCGATATTTTTTGCCCTCATGAGATTTTCGCCCCAATAGGAAAGCTTATCGCTATCAGCCTCCTTGATCATTTGTAGGTATTTTTTGGTAACCTGGTTGGGAAAACGAGTATGGAGCTGCCTTTTTGGTAAAGATGCTTCCCCTTCTTGACGCCCTTCTTGAATGCCTTTTTGGTACCCTTCAATCTTTGCAACTGTTTCAAAAGAGCTCACATATTTAGCATCCCATCCATCCCATTCTTCCTCTTCTGCAGTTTCATTAATTTTTTTTGTATAGTTCATTGTTAGATTCTCCGGTAATTTTAAAATTCAATCTAAAAATTCAAATAGACGCCTTGTTTGCTTTTTGTTTAATCCCAACTGGAATAACTCTCGTGTAAATTTTATTTTTTCTTTATAGCGCTGATAATCATCGCTTTTAGTCTCCATCATCGCAAACTGATAATGCATAACTAAAGAAGAAATATTCTTTCGCGAAGGCAATTTTTCAAGCTTTGAGATAAAATGCAGCACCTTCACTACATAAAATTTAAAGTAAAGATAAACTGCATTTGTAAAAGGATTCTTTTTTTCGAAACAGTCTGGACACCATTGTGAATCTTCATCCAGTAATAATGCGATACTCATAACTGGCTCTTGATAAAAATCGAGGATGAGATTGTGATAGTCATACATACGGCATGAAAACCCACTCTGTTTTTCTCCCTGAATTTCCAGATGAAGCAAAACTAATGTTTTTTGTCCACCCTTCATCACAACACTAAAAAGCATGTCTGCGATGCGCTTTGTCTTTTTAGAAGAAATGATGACTTTTCGTAGTTCTGAGTTCAGATTTTTATAGCTTTGCGATCAGTCAATTTTATTTACAATTTCTGGCAAGCAGAGCTCCATGAATTCTTTTAAAAAATGAGAGAGGATAAACTTCCAAGGCCCATCCATTTCATTATTTTTATCAGCCTGTCGAATAATCTGTTGTTTTTTGCTCATGCTGGGAAACAAGCATAAAATGAGAGAACAATCAAGCTATCTTGTACCCATTCACAACAGGTATGGCTGAAGGCTAGAGCATTTTAAAAAATTCTGTAGCCGTGCCTTGTGGTGTCACTCCGAACGTCATCCCCGCGAAGGCGGGGATCGCGTCCTCGAGTATCGCTGGCTACACTGCGGGTCTGCGCTCCTCGTTTGACTCGCTCCCGCTCACCTCGCCCTTGCTGGGCTGCCTAACGGCAGTCTGCCCGACCGACTCCCGTCGGGTCGTGTTCTGACAATGCACCCAACTACAGAATTTTTTAAAATGCTCTAAAGACTGAAGATAGAAGGTAAATTCACTGAAAAGAAAGAACCATTTTTTTGAATCTAATGCTTATAATCGTATATAAATTTATGAATTGAACATTTAATCAATCCTCTGACCTCGAGTCTTCAGCCTACAGCTTTATCCGTTCCTGTGAACGGATACTAAAACGATCCCATTGCTTCGACGAGAAACCCTTTGAGGTATTCCGTCTCAGGAAGCGCCAGGACAATAGGATGGTCGGGACTTTGAGAAAAAATGTGACGCTGACGTGCGGAGCGACGGGCATCGTGGAATGCTTCTGCGATCGTGCTATGAAAGAGAGCTGCCGAAACATGATGGGAACAAGAGAAAGTAGCAAGACATCCGTTAGGAGCAAGTAATTGTGCTGCTTTGAAATGAAGTTCACGATAGCCGCGCAAGGCATCGTTCAATCCTTTTTTGGTTCGCGTAAAAGGTGGTGGATCTAGAATAATAAGATCATATTGCTCTCCGCGACGAGCTGCTCGACTCAACATATCAAAAACATCAGCACCGATCACTTGCACCGTTACTCCATTTGCTTGGGCATGAGCTTTAATACGAGGAATGTTGTCAACACCCGACTCCACAGCAGTTACCTCCGTTGCTCCAGCAAGCGCACACGCAATCGCAAAAGCACCTTGATTAGAAAAACAATCCAAAACACGCGCCCCTTGCGCCCAGCGAGCAATGTCGCGATAACTGGTAACTTGATCAAGATAAAATCCAGTTTTTTGACCTTGCAGAAAATCGATTGAAAAAATCATGCCTCCAATACTCACCGATTGTTCTTGAGGTTTCGGCCCAAGAAGCACTCCAGAACGCGATTCTAAGCCTTCCAATTTCCTGGAAGAAGAATCATTGCGTTCAATAACGGTGCTCACGCCAAGAACCTCTATCACCACTTCTGCAATCAGATCACGTCGTTGATCCATCGCCAGTGTCCCTGTTTGTAAAATAGCCACAGAATCGTAACGATCGATAATGATTCCAGGAAGCCCATCGCTCTCACTCCAGACAACACGGCGCATATGTGGATCGACTCCAATACGATCCCGGTACTCTTGGGCACGGTGGAGACGACGTACAAAAAAATCACGATCCAACTCTTGGCGTTGATGCGAAAAGCGACGTGCGACAATTTGCGACCCACTATGATAGATAGCACTCCCAAGCATCCGATCACGTCCATCCTTAATCGAAATGACATCTCCGTTATTGGGATTTCCAAATGTTTTGAGCACCTCGGTGCTATAAACCCAATCATGCCCATGAAGAATACGAGCTCGAGGACGAATAATGATGCCGGGCATGAAGAAAAAAAAGTAAAGAGTGAAGAGTAAAGGGTCAAGAGTAGCTGACCTGAAGCATGATTTACCAAGCTATATTTCCTTAACCCAAATATCCCCCAAAAAAAACTCCAAAAAATTGACTTTACTCCAATTTGAAAAATACTCTTTACCCTTTACTCATTACTCTTTACGCCACTTGCAGCGTTACTCATAACGCTGTGAGTGGCACCTCCGGATACTCAAAAACCTTCCCCTCATAATTCCGTAGCACCACTTTTTCTTGATCATGCGAAATGACGTAGTTCGGATTAATGGGAACTTTGCCTCCACCACCAGGAGCATCGATGACAAATTGAGGAATCGCGTAACCACTTGTATGACCACGAAGACCTTCGATGATTTCAATTCCTTTGGCCACCGATGTTCGCAAGTGAGCAGATCCATGAATAAGATCACATTGGTAGAGATAGTAAGGACGAACGCGGCATTGTAGCAATTTTTGAACCAATGATTTCATGACCGGAATGCTGTCATTGACTTTGGAAAGCAAGACGCTTTGGTTTCCAAGAGGAATACCATGATTGGCAAGTCGCTCAAGCGCCTCACGCACTTCTACTGTTAATTCACGAGGGTGATTGGTATGCACACTCATCCAAAGCGGATGATATTTTTGCAACATCTGGCAGAGTGCCGGTGTGATGCGCTGTGGAAGAAAAATAGGAACGCGTGTTCCAATGCGCAAAAACTCAAGGTGAGGAATGGCACAAAGACGTGAAAGAATTTTTTCTAATTTATCATCGGAAAAAAGAAGAGGATCTCCTCCTGAAATCAAGACATCTCGCACTTCCGTATGCTTTTCAAGATATTCAAAAGCTTGTTCAAATTCCGTATGTAATTCCTGTTCTCCAACACCACTCACAACCCGAGAACGCGTGCAGTAGCGACAATAAGCAGCGCATCGATCTGTGATTAAAAAATTCACGCGATCAGGATAACGATGTACCAGTCCTGGCACAGGCATGTGAGTGTCTTCTCCACAAGGATCAGCTACTTCAGAAGGATGATGCTGTGTCTCTTCGAGTCGAGGAATTACCTGACGTCGAATGGGTCCATCAGGATCATCTACTTCGATTAAATTAAAATAGTGAGGAGTAATCGCCATCGCAAGCTTGTGTGCCGAAAGAATCACTCCTGCATGTTCTTCAGGAGAAAGGCGGAGATACTTTTCCAGTCCCTCTAAGGCAGTAATGCGATTTTTCAACTGCCAACGCCAATCATTCCACTGCTCAGCAGCTACCTCGGGCCAATGACCAGGTGCATGGGAAAAAAATGCTCGGTCTATATTGGAAAGAACAGAAGATGCAGTGATCATGAAAGCTCACCAAGATGTTTTCCAGGGACCAGATAATTGCAAACATAGTCCTCAACAGCTTCCTCAAGTGAGGTGATCTGTTCTACGTAACCGGTCGCTCTCAACCGTGTGATATCAGCACAGGTATGATATTGATATTGAGAACGCATCTTTTCTGGCATTTCAATGAAGTCAATGATGGGTTTCCGATTCAGAGCGGCAAAAAGAGCATGCGCAAGATCCAACCAAGAACGTGCCACACCCGAGCCAATATTAAAAAGACCATGGGCATGTTTGGTCTCTGCCAAATGCAGGGTCATTTCAACAGCATCACGCACATAGATAAAGTCTCTCTCCTGTTTCCCATCGCCATACTCAGGACGATAACTTTTAAAAAGAGCCATTTTTCCAGTATCACGAACTTGTTCGTAGGCCTTGCAAACAAGACTTCGCATCTCTTTTTTGTGATCTTCGTTGGGCCCAAAAACATTAAAATATTTCAGCCCAACAATACGACCGAACCACCCGTGATCACGAGCATAGAGGTCAAAAAGATGTTTCGATTCACCATAGTAATTCAAAGGATGGAGCCGATCCAATTCTTCTATCCCATCCTTCATCCCAGCAGAACCATCTCCGTAAGTGGCAGCAGAGCTCGCATAGACAAATCGAATATTTCGCGCGAGAGCCCACGTAGCAAGAGTCTTTGTGTACTCAAAATTATTTTCCATGAGGAATGCACGATTCGTTTCGAGCGTTGAAGAACAGGCGCCTAAATGAAAAATCGTCGTGATCTCCCGAAGAACGTCCTCATTATTTGCAAGTGCGATGAGAAGCTCTTCTGCTGAGAGGTATTTCTCATATTCTAAGACCTCGAGATGAGCCTGACGCTCCGGATCTAAAAGAGCATCGGTTATAAGAATTTTCTTCTCTCCACGTTTATTGAGAGCATGAATCAAAGCGCTTCCTATAAAACCAGCCCCTCCTGTTACTAAAATTTCCGGATGCATGAGGTAAAGAGTAAAGAGTCTTGAGCCTGCCTAAAAGTAAACACTTTTTGGAACCGACTGTTTTATTTTGCGTGAAATTTATATTTACCGATTTCTAAGATTACAGTCCATGTCTTCAAAAAAACACAAGAATTGATGAAAAAATTTTTACGCGCTTCACTCATTACCCTTTATGCATTAGGCTGTCGTTCCTAACGCAATGATTTTCCACTCCACTTCGACCACCAAAGAACGATAGGTGATGCAACGAAAATCGAAGAATAGGTCCCGACCAAAATTCCGAGTAGGATTGCAAAAGCAAAATCTTTGAGCACAGCTCCTCCAAAAAAGAAGAGTGCCGAGACAGAAAGAAGAGTCATTCCCCCCGTGAGCATCGTACGTCCGAGTGTTTCGTTAATGCTACGATTCATGAGCTCTTGAATGGTTCCGTCTGCTCGGTGGTGAAGTCCTTCACGAATACGATCGTAGACCACAATCGTGTCATTGATCGAATAACCAGCAATGGTCAAAATAGCCCCCACCATCACGAGGGAAAGTTCTCCTCCCAAGAGTGAAAAAAGACCTACGGTAATAATCACATCGTGCAGGAGTGCCACGAGCGCTCCAATAGCAAAAGAGAGTCCAAAGCGAAACGAAACATACAGCAAAATACCGATCATCCCGAGGCCTAGAGCAATAAAGGCTTTGCGAGCAAATTCCCGTCCGATCTGGGCTCCCACTTTGTCTTGCTGCGCTGCGACAATATTGCTCGCAGGAAAAGCGTTTCGTAGACAGGAGAGGATTTTCGAAGAGGTATCCTCAGCACTGCGAATCGAAAGCATCGAGGCATTGCTAGCCTGCTCACGTTGAATCGTCATTTCAGTAAGGCCCAGAGGAGCAACCGCGTGCCTTACTTCAGAAACCGTCAGAGTAGGTTCGGCACTCAAAACCAAAAGATCTCCTCCACGAAAATCGATTCCAAAATTATTAGCTCCACGTTTTGCAAAAATGACACAAGATCCCAAAATAAAAAATAACGAAACAAGAATTGCCACATGACGATACCGCAGAAAATTCCATTGTTTTTTAGGAGCCAGATTGGCCATTGTTAGCCGCTTCAATCCCCCTTTAGCCATCATCCAGCGAAAGGCCGTGCGCGTGAAAAGAATCGCTGAAAACATTGATGCAATCACCCCAAGCACGAGCGTGATGGAAAATCCACGCACAGGACCAGTTGCTTGCCAGAAAAGAATACCGGCCGTGATGAGCGTCGTGACATTGGCATCAAAAATAGCACTGAAAGCCTTACTATAAGCTCCTTGAATGGCTGCCCCAAGTGATTTTCCACTCGCCATCTCTTCGCGCAACCGTTCATAGAGAAGCACGTTGGAATCAACCGCAAGACCAATCGTTAAGATAATTCCAGCAATTCCAGGTAATGTCAGAACGAAATGAAATAAGGTCATCATCCCAAAGAGCAAGATGATATTAATGCCGAGTCCAAATAAGGCCACCACCCCTGCAAGACGGTAGTAGATTAAAACAAAAACCATCACAAGCGCTAGACCAGCCAAGCCTGAAAGAACACCAGCGCGAATTGAATCAGCACCAAGCGTTGGAGAAACGCTCCTGGTCTCCTCAATCTCCACCGGTGTGCGCAGAGGATTTTCAAGCGCACTTGCGAGTTCACGTGCTTCTTTATCTTGAAAATGACCGGTGATTTGAGCCTGGCCCCCGGCAATAGATCCTTTCACTTCTGGGGCGCTTTGAATTTTCCCATCTAGTAAAATCGCCAAACGCCCATGAGTGGGGGCAAGGGCTGAAGTCACTTCAAAAAAAGTAGCTGCTCCAGGACCATCAAAAGCAAGCGAAACTCCATAACCACCTTGATCAAAAAATGCAAAAGCTTTGGTCACATGATCTCCGGTGAGATCAGCTGTTTTTTTAACAATGAGGCGAGGAACTGGCTGCGAAGGATCTTTTTTGCTGCCTGCAGAGAGAATATAGCTTTTAATTTCGTAGCCCGGAGGCATCAGCGCCTCTCCTTTTTCAATTTGTTGAATGAGCCCCTCTCCTCCGGGATAAACCTCAGAAAATTCTAGCTTGGCCACCCGTTTCAACGTCTCCCGTGTCGCCTGAATCTGTGCAGGATCGAGCCCCGGAATCTGCACAAGAATACGCTCTGAACCTTGTGGTGCAATTACTGGCTCCCCCACTCCAAACTGATCTACCCTCTTGCGAATAACCTCCACAGCTTGGCCGAGCATATCGGTGGTGATCTGCTGACCAGGCTGAGGAATGAGGCGCAGTAAAAACGAAGTTCCTCCACGCAAATCGAGACCCAGGCGAATTTTTTGAGAAGGAGGTACCGTCGACTCCAAACAAAAACTGACAAGTAGCACGGTGAGAACGAGACCTATCCAACGCTTGCGCGCATCAACCTCCGTCACAAAATACCATGCAAAAAGACCTAATAAAAAAAGGCCGGAAAAGAAAATAATAAGTGGACTCATAAAAAACAGACGAGTGATGAAAATACTATAGATGAATGCGACAAACAAGAGTGATTCGTTGCTAGCAATATCTTTTCATTTCCAAAAAGAATTCATCACAAAGAACACATAGATGGCACAAAGAGCACAAAAGGAACATCGGCAGCTAGAACGCGATGAAGTAGACTACCTAAACTTGTTTAGGCAGCCCTTCAAGGCGAGACTTGACGGGAGTCAACAAGTCCATTTTTTTATAAAAAAAGGGGCTGTACCAGATAACTAGTTTAAATTTTTCGCAACCTTCTATCTAGCGTCTTCTTATCTGTTCCTATGAACAGAGATGTGTTACTTAGACACTCTTTTTTTCAGAAACAGTCTCACTTTTAGACTCTTCATTCTCGAGACCAGCAACAGCTGCTTTGTCAATCTCGACTTTGACATTATCAGCAATCTTCACCAAAAAGGTACGCTCTTTAACATTGGAGATGATTCCATGAATACCACTACTAGTGACAACCTTGTCGCCGGTCTTGAGCGCTGTAATCAAAGCCTCATGCTGCTTGCGTTGTTTTTGCTGAGGACGGATAAGCAAAAAATAAAAAATAATACCGATGAACAACAAAGGTGCATATTGAACCCAAGGAGGAGGCGTTCCTGCGGGAGCAGCCTGCACAAGAGCTAAAACAGTTAATGGGTTCATAGGGATTTCTTGGATAAGAGAAATAACGCGTTATCGTGAATAATGCTCAACGATAAGCTGTTCATTGACCAGCGGATTGATCTCCTCGCGTGTAGGAATATTCAAAACTTTTCCAGTCAATCCTTCTTTATCAACCAAGAGCCAGGCAGGAGGTTCCACGATCTGGGTCTGCTCCAGCCCACGTTGCACAAGCTGACGTGAATTTGCCTTAACTTTAACGCTCACCGTGTCCCCGACCCTGAGGATAGCTGAAGAAATATCAGTTTTGCGTCCATTGAGCAGCACATGACCATGTGAAACAAGCTGACGAGCACCAGAACGGGTTTTTGAAAATCCCATGCGATAGACAACATTGTCCAAACGTGTCTCAAGAAGTTGCAAAAGGATAAGACCCGTTACTCCACGGCGACTAGAGGCTGTTTCAAAATAGCGACGAAATTGTCTTTCGAGCACTCCATATTGAAAACGAAGTTTTTGCTTTTCTGCTAATCCGGTTGCATATTCGGAAATTTTACGTCGTGCACCTTTAGGTCCATGCATGCCGGGAGGATAGCTTTTATTTTCAAAAGCACGAGGCGATCCGCCGAGGAGCACGCCATAACGGCGGCTAATTTTAGTTTTAGGTCCTGTGTAACGAGCCATGATAGATCAAAAACGTTGAGAAGTTGAGAGGGTTGATAAGTTTAGAAATTCAAAAATTGAGTCTAAAATCGAAGAAATAAATTTTTCTTGGGTTCTAAACTTGTTAAACGCGACGTTGTTTTGGCGGACGGCACCCGTTGTGTGGTACTGGAGTGACATCTTGAATAAGAGAAATCTCAAGACCAATAGCCTGCATTGCGCGCACTGCCGACTCACGGCCAGCTCCAGGCCCTTTGACGCGAACAGAAATTTCTTTCAGACCATGCCCCATTGCTTGACGACAGGCGTCTTGAGCAACTACTTGAGCAGCGTAGGCGGTACTTTTACGAGATCCTTTAAAATTCATTTTTCCAGCACTAGACCAACCAATGACGGCACCTCGTAAATCTGTAATTGTAACAATAGTATTGTTAAAAGTTGCTTGGACATGAGCAAGGCCTTGAATAATATTTTTACTCCCCTTGGCTTTAACAATCTTGGGCGGCTCAATGGGATCATCGAGATTAAAACTCACCGGTGCTGCAGGAACAGCTGCTTCTTCTGTTTTTTTCGATTTAGAACCCTTAGAAGACTTCACTGCCTTTTCTGCCTTGGGTGCTTTTTCGGAAGTTATTTCTTTTGGAGCAACGGCACCTTCTGATACTACAGGTTCTTTTTCTATAGCTTCTTTTTGTTGCATTGACTCAGCATGGAGAATCCCAGGAGCGCTTGATTCTAGAGTTTGGTGATCTGGTTGTGGTGACGTTTCTTCTGACATGGAAAATAAAAACTAGGAGCGGAGATTAATCTTTAGCACGGACAATACCAACCGTTTTACGAGGACCCTTGCGCGTGCGAGCATTGGTTTGTGTACGTTGACCGCGAACAGGCAATCCACGACGATGGCGAATTCCTCGATAGCAATTAATAGCTTGAAGGCGTTTTAAGTTACCTTGAATTTCTCGACGAAGATCCCCCTCGATCATGATTTTTTCATCCGTAATAGCGTGGATGATAGAGCTAATTTGTTCGGGCGTGAGCGTTTTAGCACGTTGATTGAGGTCGACACTAGCTCTATCCAAAACTTTTTTAGCAGTTTTGGGGCCAATACCATAAATGTAGGTAAGCGATGCTTCGATGCGCTTATCACCTGGAATTTCAATACCGAGAAGTCGTGGCATAGTATGATGAGTTAAAAATTAAGGTTTATCCTTGACGTTGTTTATGACGCGGGTTTTTGCAAACAACACGGACGACATTTTGACGACGTACAATCTTGCAACTTTCGCAAAGACGTTTAACAGAAGCTCGAACTTTCATGAAATCAAAAAGAGGAAATGACTAGATAACAAGAGGCAGAAAGGGTGATGAAAAACGTTTCCAAAATAGTTTTTGAATTTTTTTCAAAAACAAAAAAAGAACACATTTCGCAGAGAGTCGTTGATTATTACTGAAAAGAACTCTCCATGGCGAGAAAAATTTTACGTTTGTTTTAAATTAAATAAATTTTTACAAATGTTCTTGTTTTTTTTAGACTTTGGAAGATTGATCATTCAGCATCAGCACAGCGACTCGTTCTCCTGTCGGCCAGAACTTGTTTTCATTTCACTTCAAAAAACCATGGATACTACTACTAAGCAACACGCACAAAAACAAACTGCTTCGAGCGATCAAACTCGCATCACTTCTTTTAAGTGGGATCCTAGCGTATGCTCTATACTTCCTCCTCTCTACCTGCGACAAGGATTGACGCAAAAGCATATGGATGCAATTTACCTGGTTTCGCACTATTTGTTTGAACAAAAAAAATATCGAGAAGCATGTCCTCTTTTTGAGATGATGACCTTTCTTGACTGCTACGATAAGCGAGCTTGGCTTGGGACTGCAGCATGCTTTGAGGCCATGAAAGAATATCCAGTAGCCGCTGGCTGTTACAAGTGCGCAGCGTTATTAGATGAATCCGACCCAATGCCCTTTTTTCGAAGTTTTAATTGTTACTTAGGATACAACGATAAAGCGCAAGCCATGAGCGCGCTGGAAGCTGCTATTGAAATAGCAGGAAAACAAGAAGGTCTGTACAGTAGCTTAAAAGAACAAGCTATAAAACTCAAAGAAGTTTTACTCAAATAAAACGACTTTTATTTAAAAAAAACCAACCACTCTTCACCTTTTATTTTTTATGTCCTCTAACATCTCGCTTAATACATCTACGCCCCCTGAAAATTACGCTCCTTCTAGTACCTCCACAGGAAAATCAGGTGACGTTTCTAAGCCTACTTCCTTTGGAGATACCACTACAAATGCAGCAGGAGCGGCTCAGACGATTACTCAGAATGCTCCCTTCGCCAGCACGTCTACCTTGACCGTGGATGGGAGAACATCCACAGGAGGCCTGAATATTACGACCCTCTTAGCCAGCTTGCAAGCAACACCGGACCTGGTAGAACCTAACGAGATGCCTCCCTCAGAGCTTGCATCATTGACTACCGATATCGCTAACACGCTTTATCAAAATTTAAATCCTAACAAGGACTCCAAGGGCCAGCTCTTCATAAGCAACCCCGAAACTTCTCAACCGAACGATCCAATTCCCGACAACTACTTAGAACCTGAACAACCTACACCTTCGGGAGGTTCAGGAGGAGGCGGAGGAGGTACACAGTCCACTGGACTTAGTAGCAGTAGTAGCGGCGATCAGCTTACATTCGCTGATATCGCAGAGATGCTTGCTCAATTTGGAGTAAGCCTTAGCAGTGATCTCCAAGCTCAAACAACAGCTTTAATAGATGCCGTCAATGCAACAGCAGCAGCTGGCGTTGCTGCTGGTCAAGATACTATCAATGCAGGTGGCCAACTGTTACAACAGGCTACAGCTAGTTTTTATACATCGGTTGCTTTTACTTTGGCTACGGGTGCTGTGTCATTAGGTGCCTCAAAGGCTGGAAATGATGCCGCGGATAATGAAGCTGAACAGCAGACCGATTTTGCGACAGAGCAGGCTGAACAAACAACATTGAAGACTGAAGAAGCAGTAAAGGCGGAAGGATCCGAAGCTCCTAGAACGAGATTTGAAGCCGAATCAGCGCTTTCGAAAAGTGAAGCTGCTAATAAACCTCTCAATACTAGATCTTCTGTAGCACAGCAGAATGAGGAGACTAATCAACTTTGCAAAAAAGCTCTTGAGGCAAAACAGAAAGCCTTAACTGCGACTGATAATGCTGAAAAAGAGCGATTTAATGACGAAGCAAATAATCATTTAGCTCAAGCAAAAGCTTCTCAAACAAAAGCCCATGATCTCATCTATAGCAAGAGGGCTCTTGCTTCCTCTAAGGAAGCTGTCGCTGCCACAAGAAAATATCATGAAAAACCCACAAATGAAAACAAGTTAGCAGCCGAAACCGCTAATGAAAAAGCGAAAATGGATTATGAAAAATTGAGTAACAGCTCTCCTATAAAAATGCATCTTCAGGCTGCATGTGAAAATAATGATAATATTATAAAAAGCCATTCTACGAATCCTTCTGATCCTGCATATGATTCAATACAGAACGGAGACCCTGACACTAATGTTGTACAGGCATATAATAATCAAGCAAATGCTGAACTAGCCCAACCTAAAAATGTCTATCTTGCCAGTAGATTCAGCCAAGCTGGAGCACAAGCTGCTGGGCAATATATGCAAATGAATATGATATTTGGCAGTCTTGGAGAGAGTGCTAGCAATGCGGTTGGGGCGTCATTCGCAGCACAAGCTAAAACAGATGAAGGTAATGCACAAAAACAAAGTGCTGCTAGTCAAGCAATTGGCCAAGGTGTTTCTTCCACTAATACAAACATACAAAGTATGACAAGCCTCATTGCTTCATTCCAAAGCGGTTCCAAAGCTGCTATAGATGCTATGTCTACAGTAGTTAGCTCAGTTAGAGGCGCTTAGGAAAGTGAAAATAAGATGAGGCTATTCAGGTGCATCCATTCACAGGAACGAATAGATAGATGGAAGATCATTGCTGTCCAAAATAAGTTTTTGCTCCTCCATTAAAAAATAAAATGTCTTCTTTACGGACTCACACCACTTCCATTAAATAATCGGACCATTGTGGCTTGTTCTTTTGATCCCTAGTGCGTTTTAAAAAATTCTGTAGTTGGGTGCATTGTCAGAACACGACCCGACGGAAGTCGGTCGGGCAGACTGCTGTTAGGCAGCCCAGCAAGGGCGAGGTGAGCTTCGCAAAGCGAGTCAAACGAGAAGCGCAGACCCGCAGTGTAGCCAGCGATACTCGAGGACGCGATCCCCGCCTTCGCGGGGATGACGTTCGGAGTGACACCACAAGGCGCAGCTACAGAATTTTTTAAAATGCTCTAGCTTTCTTGTCAGAGCTTGACTGATGTACATAGCGCCTCACTCTTCCTCCTTGCTAGAAACCAAAACTCCAGAGCTCAATAGTCTCATTATTTGATGGAAGTGGTATCATAGTCATTACTCCCTAGCCCGGATATTTCATACTCATTCATTGCGAGGCGCTGCGCAGCCTTATGTAGAGCAGGAAGGCGATGGGGTTTTGGTCTGCTCACATAGATAAACAGGAGGATGATTATGCTCCGTATAGTTCAATGGAGAGCATTATGAACAAAGAAAGTGGTAAAACTGCTCAGGTCTCACATGAAAATGAGTTTCATGTGTGATAAAAAGATGTTCAGTGCCAAGTTTAGGATACAGCAGTAGTAAAAATTTGAATTTTAAAACATTCATTTGTGGCGCAACCAAATCATTTTTGAATCTAAAAAGCAACTTTCACTCATTTTTTAAACTCCTAACCCCCTAAACTCCTAAACAAAAACAATCGTTTGCAGATTTCAATTTTCTGTTTAAGAACACACCCCTACTGAATAGTTACAGAAAGTGATTATGTTGTTCTTCGTCGGACGCAACAGCCCTTGAGCTCTTCTGAGCCGCTGTGGGATCCATGCTTACTTTATTTTTTAAAAACGATGCTGCATCAAAAAAATAATTTGGCAGCTAAGATTGAATAAAAATATGTTCTGCGTTCCAACCTTTCTCTGCTCTCAAAAAATATTCTTGAGTGAGTCAAAACACACGGAGTCGCTGCCGTGAAAGAGCTGGAAACCTCTACCAAAGCCAATCGTAATACGATTAAAGCTTATCTCAAGCAACTTCAACAGTGAGGCTATCTCAAAATGCAAGGTCAAGGTAAAGGAACGCAGCATACGATTTCATCAATCTCATGAAGCATAAAAGCAATGCTTGCACCGATCGTTTTTTCTGTAACCTGCAGCCTATAGACTATAGCCTATAGCTTCTCTTATGATTCCTATTAAAACAACTTCCGAAATTGAAAAAATGAGGCTTGCTGGGCAGGCAGCTGCTATAGTTCTTGATCATCTTGTATCTCTTGTGGAACCAGGTAAGACAACTGGAGAGATTGATTGTGCTGCAGCCACCATGATAGCGAAGCTCGGAGGAAAGAGTGCTTTTTTTGGCTATCGAAAGTTTCCAGGACAAACCTGTATCTCTGTTAATGAAGAAGTCGTCCATGGCATCGGAGGCTCACGACGATTGGACTATGGTGATATTGTGGCTATCGACGTTGGAGTCATCTTAAACGGATGGATTGGAGACACAGCAAGAACTGTTCCTTGTGGAATGATTTCTCCTGAAAAAGAGAGGCTTTGTCAAGCAACAGAAGCCATATTGTATAGTGCTTTGTCTTTTGCCACAGAAGGTCGACGCCTAGGAGACTTATCAGCGCATGTGGAAGAGGAGGCTCTCAAACAAGGATTCACGGTTGTGAAAGAGTTTGTAGGACATGGGGTTGGTCGTCAGTTGCATGAAGACCCCCAGATTCCCAATTTTGGGCGCCCTGGGAGTGGCCCCAAACTCAAAGCTGGCATGACGCTTGCCATTGAACCGATGATTAATCTAGGCGCTTCCGAAGTGAAAATTTTGTCAGACGCTTGGACTGTCGTTACTGCTGACGGCTCTCCTTCTGCTCATTTTGAACACACAATTCTTGTCAAATCAGAAGGTCCGCCAGAAATTCTAACGCGGCTGCCGGAATCTATGGTCAAATTACTTTGACTATATAGTGTGTTAAATCGATAAAGACACGCTATAAGCTGGATCTTTTTCCTTATGACTACGTTCTCAGATCTTACGTTATCTTCAGATAGCGCCTCAATCTTCGGCCCTTGTCCTAAGAAAAAATTTCAGCGCTTCTAGTGCGCCCTTTTCAATTTAAATTTGTACCCGTTCAGGAGAACGGGTAAGGATACAGGCTATAGGGCAGAAGATTGGATGAAATATTCGAGTAATCAATTGATATACGATTACAAGTGGTAGATTCAAAAAAATGTTTCCTTCTTATTAGTGAATTTACCTTCAGTCTATAGCCTTATCCGCTCCCATTGATGGATACAAATATTCAACAGAAGAGAATACATTCCTAGCATAATTTCAATTCCACTAGCCCGGATATTTCATGCTGATCGTGACGAGGAGTCTGCGAAGGCTGATTGGGTGAGGCGAGCAGTGAACTCTGCCGTTCCCACCTGCGCGGGAATAACGTAGTTGTGTGAACCACACTGCCAGAGGAAGAGTTTGAGCTTAACGAAGCATCCATCTGACTTCCCGGGCTCCGCAGTAGATTGATATGAGAAATATCCGGGCTAGCCGCAATGCCGGTTACTTAGAGTTCTTTCCTAATCAAGCTCTTTATTTCAGAGAATGACTCCTTTCAACCTTTCAACAAGCTGTTTGCCTAAAGTAAACAGCATTGGGGCTAGCCGTCATCCTCAAGAATGTGGGAATCCAAGAGAGGAAAATACTCTTAAGAATAAGAGCTTAAAAAAACTTTAGTTTTAAAATGAGCACCGTTGTAGATATCAAAAGTATTTTAAGAAACCTAAAACAGAACCCTTGGCTTCCTGAATCTCCGTGTTCACGAGGATGACGCTTGGGGAGTAATGACTTTAGGTACTTAAAGCAGAAATTTTACTTTTTTAATGGAGACATAAAAAATTTAGGGGCTGTACCAGATAACACAATAAAGTGATATCAAATACAGCATGAGAAA
>JBMOFC010000010.1:0-46378 GCA_049314455.1 Chthoniobacterales bacterium | reverse complement strand
TTCTGTAGCCGCGCCTTGTGGTGTCACTCCGAACGTCATCCCCGCGAAGGCGGGAATCGCGTCCTCGAGTATCACTGGCTACACTGCGGGTCTGCGCTCCTCGTTTGACTCGCTTTGCGAAGCTCACCTCGCCCTTGCTGGGCTGCCTAACGGCAGTCTGCCCGACCGACTCCCGTCGGGTCGTGTTCTGACACTGCATCGGCTACAGTTGTTTTTAAAACGCTCTAAAAAGAGCTTCGTGTTCAACACCTCAATGCGTTAGAGCTGCTAATGAGCATCATCTCAAACATCCCCAGGAGCATTCAGAAGCTGAATCGGAGCACAAAAAAAGGTGCTTCAGCTTTTCACGTCAACTGTACCCTTTCGCTGAAAGGATACTTACACAGCACCGCTAGCACTCGCCGCAGCGGCATCGCGGTCCTTCATCGCAGCTTTGCGACTCAGTTTGACGCGGCCTTTGTCATCGAGGCCAATGCACTTGACCCAAATGAGCTCACCGGTTTTCACAACATCTTCGACTTTGTTGATGCGTACATCTGCTAATTCAGAGATATGGCAGAGTCCATCTTTTCCAGGAAGGAGTTCGACAAAGCAGCCAAATTCTTTAATCGAAACAACGGTTCCTTGATAGAGCTCACCCACCAAAATTTCCCGTGTCATTCCTTGGATGATCTCCTTAGCACGTTGCAGGCTTTCTGCGTTGCTTGAGTAAATATTCACTGAGCCATCATCTTCAATGTTAATCTCAGCGCCGGTTTCAGCCACAATCCCTTTGATCGTTTTACCGCCAGGTCCGATGAGGAGTCCGATTTTGTCCACAGGAATTTTCACCGTTTCAATACGTGGTGCATAAGGACTCATTTCGCTACGTACGGCAGGAAGTGTCGTTGCCATATGCTCGAGGATGAGGCAACGATTATGACGTGTATCTTCGATAGCCTCTGCCATGAGTTCATGCGTGATTCCAGGAAGCTTGAGGTCGAGCTGGAATCCCGTGATCCCTTCGGTTGTTCCGCAAAGTTTGAAATCCATATCCCCGAAATGATCTTCTGAGCCGATGATATCGGTTAAGATCGAGTAGCGAAGAATGTTTCCATCTTCTGTTTGTTCCGTGACGAGTCCTGCTGAAATACCAGCTACGGGACGCTTGAGTGGCACTCCTGCATCGAGGAGTGCTAAAACACCGCCACAGACCGAGGCCATGGAGGTGGAACCATTGGATTCCATCACTTCGCTGGTCACACGAATCGCATAGGGAAAATCAGCAGACGAGGGGACTACTGGAAAAATAGAGCGCTCGGCAAGAGCTCCATGTCCAATTTCACGACGACTCTGGCTTCCAAAGCGTCCTGTCTCACCGACGCTGAAGGGAGGAAAATTGTAATGGAGCAGAAACCTCTTGGTATCTTCACCACCACCGTAAGCATCGATGGTTTGTCCTTCATCCACCGTTCCTAAGGTTACCAAAGCGAGGGCTTGGGTCTCTCCACGCTGGAAAAGCGCAGATCCATGGGTGCGTGGAAGAAGTCCTGTTTCACTTGAAAGAGCACGCAGTTCTTTTAAGCCACGACCATCGCAGCGTTTCTGACGATCTAGAATGCTGACACGAAATGCTTTTTTCTGGAGATAGTCGAAGGCTTGTGAAATTTCAAATGCCGTCGCTGTCGGATGTTTTTCGAGTACTGCGGCACGCACCTCGTCTTTCAAGGCACCTACGGCTTTTCCACGAGCCACCTTACCTGAAGTATAGAGCGCTGCTTCGATACGATCGCCAGCAACGTGGTAGGCAATTTCCAAAAGAGCTTCATCCACACTCAAGAGAGGAACTTCTCGTTTTGCTTTTCCAACCTTGGCCACAAGCTCACGTTGAGCCTCAATGATGATGCGGACATTTTCACGAGCCACTTCGAGCGCGTTGATAAAATCAGCCTCTGGAAGCTCATTGGCAGCACCTTCAATCATGATGACTTTTTCACCATCACCCACATAAACAAGATCGAGGTCACTCTGCTCGCGTTCACGATGGGTAGGATTGACCACAAATTCTCCACCAACACGTCCAATGCGAACGGCTCCGATAGGTCCTGCAAAAGGAATGTCAGAAACAGACAAGGCAGCGGATGCTCCATTGATACTCAAGAGATCAGGATCATTTTCTCCATCAGCGCTCAGCAGGATGCTGATGATTTGAGTGTCATAAAAGTAACCTTTTGGAAAGAGCGGGCGCAGTGGGCGATCGGTCATCCGGCTTGTGAGAATTTCTTTTTCACTCGGACGTCCTTCGCGTTTGAAGTAACCACCTGGAATTTTTCCAACGGCGGCAGCTTTTTCTTTGTAATCGACGGTTAAGGGAAAGAAGTCCTGGCCTTCTTTCATCGTGGTGGCGCTGACGGCACTTGTCATGACGACCGTATCAGCGTAGCTAACGACGACAGCGCCATCAGCGAGCTTTGCGATTTTACCCGATTCAAAGGTAATAGGAAAACGACCAACGGAAGCGGTAACTTTATAGTGAGACATAAATAGAAAAGTGGAATGGTTTAGGGGTTTAAATGTCTAGGAGTTTAGAGGAGAAGCCAAAACACACAGTACTGCTGTAATGCCTTAGGGATAAATTTTATTCAGGAGGGCACGTGACTCAAACATCACGAATTTAAAAAATCCTTTTAACCCCCTAAACCTCTAAACTTATAAACAAAATAAATCGCGCTGCGATTTATTTTCTGAGTCCGAGTTGTTGAATGAGTGATTGATAACGCTCGTTCGCTTTTTTCTTGAGATAATCAAGAAGAGAGCGACGTTGCGCCACGAGTGCAAGTAAGCCGCGTCGTGAAGAATGATCTTTGACATGGCTCTTGAGATGTTCTGTCAAAACGGTAATGCGCTGTGTGAGGCTGACAATCTGGACATCAGCGCTTCCAGTATCTTTTTCATGCAGCCGAAATGCTGCGGTTGTATCAGTAGTGGTCATATTTTTTAAGTAGCCAGAGAAGCTCTCATAGATCAGAGCCCTTGGCAAGGGAAAATAAAAAAAAGAGCCTGGACTCAGATAGAATCCAGGCTCGTACGGAATCAGGAGGATGAACCTCCTCTTCCAAAAAAATTAACTAGCAGGAGAGGCTGTTCCTTTTTTCCATTTTTTCCATTCTTCACAATGTTTCCTGAGTTTTTCCATGACGGGTTTCATGCTCGGATCTTGTTTGCAAATGGCTTCACAGAGTTCCTTCTTGTGCCCCTTGCCTGCAAGAGAGGGATCAGCGGCAATAGCGGCTGCTTTTGCTGCACAAAACTGATGGCGCTCTTCTTTAGTTAGAACCTCGTGGCATGATTTTTTCTCGGTCCACTTTTCACAAGCAGCATCCTTTACACAAGGTTTCTCCATAGTACAGGTGCTTTTCTTTTCAGCAGAACAGCAGGAATCTGTTGGTGCAGCAGCTGATGAAGGCGTCGAGGCTACTACCGCTGATGCTGTTGAAGACTGCTCTTGAGCAAGAGCGAAGCCTGTCATCAATAATGTGGCAATGAGGGTAACAGTGAGTTTCTTATTCATAGTAGTGATGGTTGATGATTTAAACTAAATCCGATTCATAGGGAATATAACGCTCGCCGAGCGGATCGCAAGCGAAGCTTAGTGATTTCTCTAAAATAAATTCCCGCATCCGTTCACAACAACGGATAGGAAGATAGAAGATGGGGTTTTGGTCGCTGACATAGATAAACAGAAGAATTATTCTTGGAGGAGGTCTTTAATCCTATCTTCAAACTTCTATCTTCGTACCCGTTCCTGTGAATGGGTGGAAATTCCATAACAGGTTGTCAAGAAAAACTAGAGTTTATCTTCTGGAGCCTTATCCGCATGCGCAAAAAAACGATGGGATAGAATAAAAAAAGTAGGAGCCCAGAGGCCAACGAAAATACCAAACCGCTCTCCATAGGCTCGGTGAGCGCAAGCAGCAGCATCATTCCAGTCCAAGGGGGCATTGCCACTCATGAGGTACCAAATCAAAATGGATCCAAGAATGGAGGCAAATCCTCCCACGAGACAAAAATTACCAAGCAATTGAAGTGTTGATTTGTTCATAATGGTTTTTAGTTTCTAAGGTTTCTTATTTTTTTTTGAGTTGGCTGCTAATTTCAATCTAGAAATAACATGAGGCATATTAGCACAGAAATCATCACAGTTGGCAAGCAAGAAGATAATAACCAATGGCATTTCATTTCTTCGAAATAAAATACCATTGGCAGCGTTGAAACATTGCTAATGGTACGTTGGCAGTCACGGGAGAAGAATCAATGCGTTGGATTGATCACTTTCATTAAACGAAAACTTGTGAAACCATCTTCGTTAGTTGGTGGAGGATCAGCTGGCGATGGATTGTCTCCTGTTCTTTTGGGAACTTTATCAGTTTGATATTGTACCGCATATTTCTCTCTTGTCTTCTGGGAGACGCCGTTAATTTGATAATAATACCCTGTTAAGTTATGATCACGGTGATACGAATTATCGCTACTTGTTGCTGGCCTTACACGCGTGGATGTCCATTCCCAGATCTCTGATTGAGAATAAAACATACCATAGTTTTCATAGAGTCCACTATGATGAATGGTTGATTGGTCTTGAGCCAAATCATAACCGACATAAGAACCGATGTTTGGAATCACCCAGAGTGCTCCTGGTTGCTCAATAATACCTGTTAGAAGACTCAAGTATCTATCGTGGTCTGAAAGCGATTGTGTGCTAAACCATTTATCGTAACCGTTATCCAGTGCATAAGCTCCATCTCTGGTATTGCCTAGTCCTTCTGGAGCCACACGTTGGCCATTGTGCATCCAGTTACAAAAAGAAGCTGCCATGAGTAGATTAATGCGAGTGATGGGGAGGTCTCCCCTATGTACCATGTAAGCTCGACCTTGGGCTTCAATTTTTACTTCTACATCAGGGTCGACTAAAGAATAAGAAAATGTCCCATTGCTATTCGTGATTTTTTTAATTAGAGCGACATTAGGAGAAGGGTTACGTATTTTGGTTGTTGCATCTATCTCCCCATCAGGAATTTTATCCATATCGCTGCAATACAACCTATCGGGATCTCCTGTTGTTGCTACTGAGTTTAAAAAAGCACAGTACATATTGCCCGTAATACACGACTCTGATAGGTAAAAGAAGTGATTCCCTACTTTCCCCTTTTCGTCTTTATTGTCATAAACGGGAATCAGTTTGATCTCAAAAGGAACCTTGAGCTGCACAAATGGTGCTGCTGGAGGCAGCTTGTCGGGAGAGGGGGATGCTGTGGGGTCAGGTGTAGGCGAAGAAGAAACACCTCCAGCGCCAGTCTTGGAACCGTCTTTAGAACTAGATTTAGAGTCGCTTTCAGAATTAGATTTGGAATCAATCGTCACGGGGATACCACCTTTAGGTGTCGTAGTTACTGACCAAAATCCATCGATGTGCAAATCATATTTGACAGAGGTGCCATCTAGTTTGTTGACCGTTTGAATCGAAGATCCATCAGTGTTATCAATTGTTTTTACTGAAGATGTGTCTTGTTTTGTAACAGTAGTGATTGTTTTTCCATCTACTGTGTCGATCCTTAGAACCGAGGACTTGTCCGAGTTAGTCGTCTCAGTCGTGATAGATCCAGCTATGTCTCCAGTATCATGGTGGGTCGCCTTCGTTGTTGACGTTATCTTCGTAGTCGTTGAAACGCTCGAATCATCAGCTATCATTGACGTCGTGAGAACAGCACTCACCATAAAAAAGAAGAACGAACAAAAGCGAAGTGATTGTTTCATGAATGTGTTAGCTATGATTTATCCGACAAAGGGATCACAAATGAGTTAGCGTTTAACGCTGTACCGACTCCTGAGGCGGCATCAGAAGCTGTTCCTGAACCAGGAGAGGACTTCGATGTTGGCGTGACTGCGGCATCAGGAGAAGACTCCGTTGTTTTGTCAGGAGAGGGACTAGGAGCTGGTGTAGGAGGTAGTTGATCGATGGCAGAGAGAAGAGGCATAACTCTAAAACTTGTTTCACTATCTTGCTCTTTGGTAATGTTTTTGTCATTTAGTGACTTAAAGGTGGTGGCATATTCTTTAACTTCATTAGAAGGACTTCTGACTTTATAGTAGTTGCCAGCATCTTTGAGCTCGCAGTGGAACTTGGTTGCCTCGGCTTGTGAGCTTGAATGAGTGGAGGTCCATTCATAAGGAATATATGGCTCTAGCCCACTCTTATAACCATTATCAAAGAAGCCATTTACTTCTTCAGAGGGGACTGGTTGATTCGCAAATTCATCTCCTGGTTCTATAAAATCAGGAATATTTTTGTTTTTCCCGTCTAGGTGATGCACTCCATTGTAGTGGTAGTAAGAAGGGATACGCCAGAGTGCTGTCGATAGTAGTGTGACTGTTTTTAAGCAATCAACATATTGCGGCTTATAGTATGGAAGAGACTGATGCCCATCTCTCCAATATTTATCTAATCCATCGTCAATCAAATACGCCCCTCCCTCAGTGAAAGCATCGGGGTCTTGTTCCTTTTGAGCGATGGGCTCTCCATGATGAAGCCAATTACAAAACCGAGCTGCATCGGCCAAATTAATATAGGTGATCGGAAGATCTTTGTTCTTGATCTCAACACCTTCCAACGTACAAACAACCTTATCGGGATCAACAATAGCGTAGGCATATTCTGTATATCCTGTACTATCTTTGGAAGAATGATGAGAGAGAATAACAGCCCGTTTTGGAGCGGCTATTGTGATATTGCCAGCAGCATCCTTCTGGGCTTGGGGTATAGTTCCCATGGATGGATAATAGAGCTGATGCTTATCATGTTTATCATCATTTTTATCACTATCATTACCATATTTAGCCACAGCATTTAAGAAAGCAACCCACTGTTCTGCCGTAATACAGGACTTACTGATGAGGAAAAAACGATCGGGGTCATCTTGAGCAAAGTAGCTTTTTATCCGATCAATATAAAAAGGAGCTTCGAGAGGCTTGGAGGGAGGAGGTGTTGGAGAAGGTGTAGGGGATGGAGTCTGTGACGGACCAGGAGAACTCGGGCTATCGCCTGGCGAAGTACTTGCGGATGCGCTGGGAGACGGGCTTGCTGATGCGCTTGCAGATGCACTGGGGGAAGGGCTTGCTGATGCACTGGGGGAAGGAGTGGGACTGGGTTGTTCCTTTGATACTGTTCCGCTTCGTTCTACTGTAGGGAGGCCAACGGCGGGCTTGGTTATTTTTATCCACGAACCATTAGCAATGATCATCTTGCTTGAGGAAAAATCGGCTTTATCGGTCGTTGTAATCGATACCCCATCGGCACGATCAATTGTTTTTTCTAAGGATCCATCGGGATTTTCAGTAGTTTTGATAGTCGAGCCATCCAGCTTATTGAGTATAAGAACCGATGTTCCATCTGGGTTAAATGTGAAGTCCGTCGTAGAGCCATCTGAATTATTGTACTTGAAATTTTGGGAGGTCGTAATGGCACTTGATGCATCAGAATCATCACCCAAGGCAGGCATGAGGAGGAGAAGACTTAAAAAAAGAATGCTTAAAAAAGAACGAGGCATTGGTTTTTAGAATGACGGTGGCTCTAGCAGTCGTATCTTAGGATCAATCCAACGGCTGTCAGGGAAAATAAGAGGAGGAGTAGTACTGATAAGATGTGATTTTTTCAATACAAATTCAGGATAAAAAGCATCACTCGCTGGTTCATAGACTTTATTGCCGGAATAGTAACCTTCAAGATGGTACTCGTAATTATTATCGGCTCCGATGTGATTACTCTTGCGATCAGGAGCCAGAGCTTGCTGCTCGTTCAACATGACAAGCTGTGATTTTTTCCAGAGCTCGCCTGGTTTTTTCACCCAACCCCACATGTGATAATCGACTTTATAAAAACGACGTCCTACATAGTAAGAACCAGGTTTTTCTTTGGCAAGCGCTGCCGTGATTGCGGTACGATCCGAACTATTTTGCGAAACGATGGTTTCACATCCCGAAAGAAATAAAAGCACTCCTGCCAAGAGGAAAAAAAGGATAGCGAATCGCTGGTAGATTAACCCAAATATTTCATGCTGATCGTAACGAGGAAGCTGTGACACCTGATGGGGTAATGCCGGCGAGTATTTTGACGCAGAGCTGTATGTGTGCATATTGACTCGCTTGCACCTGCTCGGCTCCCCCTTCGGGCTGCCTACGGCAGTCTGCTCCAGGCTCTCCCGAGCACGGGTGTTGCCCAAGTCAAAACGTGAGTCTAACGCAGCACCCATCAAGCTTCCCGGCTTCCGCAGGTGATCATTATGAAATATTCGGGTTAACATAGCAGGAAAATTTATCGTTGCTGTTCTTCTATGACAAGAGTGAACGTTTTTATAAAAAAAAGTTGCGCCCATTTTTTTAAACTGGTATGCAATCCATTGCTGAATTTAAAAAAAAGTATCTTTATCACACTAAAAACTAAAAACTATGTATATGGAACATTTCAAAAATCTATTGCGGGATCTTGGCGCAAGCGTCGGTTTACCTGATTTGAAACCGAGTGATGATGGTCTCTGTTCTCTCCGTTTTGATGATCGAGTCACTATTGATTTAGAGTGTAATGAAGAGACAGGAGCTCTGATTTTTTCGAGTATTGTTGGAACGTTGCTTCCCTATCAGACAGAAAAACTTTACCCAGAATTGCTGGAAGCTAATCTACTATGGGCAGGTACGGGTGGTGCAACTCTTGGTGTGGATCCTGCGACGCTCAGCGTTTTCATGTGCTATCAAGAAAAAATCGATGGAATGGAATTCCTACGTTTTCAAGAATTGCTCAAAGGCTTTAGCGATGTAGCACTCTTTTGGAATAAACGTCTTCAAGACGGAGAAGCTTCCCAGCCTGTTACAAAAGAGTCTGGACCTGCGTCCACTGCTTCCGCTGAAACGACCCCTGCTGCTGCATCGGTGGGAACTTATGCGTAGTACTTCGAAAGGTTCTTTTAAAAAACCTTCTTCGTATCAAAAACTAGAATTGCAACCACAACCGCTTCGCATTGGAACAAAATTATTAGGAGGAAAAAATCCTCTTTTTATTTTAGGCCCGTGTGTAATTGAGGGAGAAAAGGCTCTTTTGCGTGCGGCTAAAAAAATCTCCTCTATTTGCGGGGACCTGGGTGTTGACTTTATTTTTAAAGCCTCTTACGACAAAGCGAATCGTACTTCATCTTCATCTTACCGCGGCATAGGGCCTCGTGAGGGATGCGCTATGTTGGCCGAAGTTGGAGCTGCTATTGGCGTTCCTGTCACGACAGATATCCACACGCCGGAAGAAGCCGTCATTGCTGCAGAATCAATCGACTTATTACAAGTTCCTGCTTTTCTCTGCCGTCAGACCGATTTAATTGTGGCGGCTGCAAAAACAGGGCGTGTTATCAATGTGAAAAAGGGACAGTTTCTTGCTCCTTGGGATCTTAAACCAATTGCACAAAAACTTGTCAATGCTGGCTGCAATCGTTTCTTTTTTACAGAACGAGGTACCACCTTTGGATACAATAACCTCGTAGCCGATATGCGTTCTCTTTATTGGATTCGCGAGTCTGGTTATCGTGTTGTTTTTGATGCTACCCACTCGGTACAACGTCCTGGTGGTGGTGGTGACCATACCATAGGTGATGGCGTTTTGGCTCCTGTCCTTGCACGAGCAGCCATGGCAGCAGGTGTTGATGGAATTTTTTTAGAAACACATGAGAACCCGGCAAAAGCTTTTTCTGATGGCCCAAATCAAATTCCCCATCGCAATCTTCGCAACGTGCTTGCTTCTTTGATGGCGATTCATCGGGCATTGCACTAGTTGTCAGTTGTTTTAAGCTCATCAATAAATCTAAAAATTATCATAACTTCTTCAATAAACGACAACGCACTAGAGCGTTTTAAAAAATTCTATAGCCGATGCATTGTCAGGAACGAGAAGCACAGACCCGCAGTGTAGCCAGCGATACTCGAGGACGCGAGAACTGGAGTGACACCACAAGGCGCGGCTACAGAATTTTTTAAAATGCTCTAACGATCGACATAGACAGTATAGATCTTAATTTTTCTGACAACTGACAACTGAGAACTATTATGTCCGTTTGTATTTTTAGAATCTTGACTTTTTTGGCGCTGACGACGCTTGTGCTTGCAGAGCCCTCCCCTTCTCCAAAAGATTCTCCCACCGCTGAGAAGGCAAAAGTGGGGTCATCAAAAATAGAACCTGGAAAAAATTCTAGTGCTCCTATTGATTTACCAGCCCCGGTAGGAGAAGATATGAAAGGAATTATTATCCCACAGTATGATGCAGAAGGACGTCTCGTGATGAATTTTCTGGCGGAGAAAGCACGCAAAATCAATGAGAATGACGTTGAAATTGATTCTTTGACGATCGGATTTTTTGAAAAAGATGGAAAAGATATCACTGTCTTAGTGCCACATGGGGTATTTCATCTAGATACAAAAATTCTCTCAACCGATAGCCAGGTCACTATCAAACGAGAAGATTTTGAAATGGTAGGAGAGTCCGCTACCTTCGATACCACTCAACGTTTTGGCACGATGAAAGGACATGTGCACACAGAAGTGCGTAATGGAATACCGGCGGAGGAGCAATAATGAAACAGCCGATACGCTTTCACTACACCGTTCTTTTATTTTACCGAATGGGTCTTATGATCCTAATGCTCTGCTTGTCTGCCTCCTGGAGCATGGCACAAATAGCTCCCGAGACAAATCCCCATCCCACGGATCCATGGAAACTAGGTATTGGAGGAAAACCACGGCCTAAAAATGCACGGACCATTATTGATGCTGAAGAAGGAGCATGGTTTGATGACCCCACCAACACGATTGAATATAGTGGAAGAGTGGCTGTGCACGATCCACAGTTCACCTTGTTTTGTGATAAACTACACGTGGTGATGAATAAAAATCGTCAAGGGCTTCAGCAAGTGATTGCCACAGGCAATGTGCTCATAGAGCAAGAGAATACCAATGATCAAGGAGAAGTTATTAAGTCGATAGCACGTGCAGGAGAGGCCATCTACGAGCCTGAAACAGGTGATATGACATTAAAAATATGGCCTCAAATTCAGCAAGGTCGAAGTTATCAAGTAGGAACAGAAGAAGGAACCATCATGATCCTCAATAACAAAGGGACCTCGCGAACGTTAGGAAAAAGTCGCGCTACGGTCATCGAGCCAAGTCAGACGCCCTAAACCGGATATTTCATACTGATTCGTCACGAGGCCAGGATAAGTAACGAGTTAGGCTATAGGAAAATCCACTGAGAAGTTCCCCCACCCAAACCACGGGGTTTGGGGGCGCGTAGCCCAATCTAACTCGCCACTCGCCACCCTTTCCTCTTTACCCTTTACTCAATCTTCTTTACTCTTTATCGGATTGGCTTCTATGTCTTCCAGCAATCCCTCTCCCTTTTCTCCAGTCACTTCGCAAGATGAATCCATTTTAAGAACCGATGGGTTAATAAAAATTTATAATGGACGCTCTGTAGTAAACGGAGTTGATATTCACGTTCGTCCCGGTGAGATTGTTGGATTGCTAGGACCTAACGGGGCGGGAAAAACCACCACTTTTTATATGATTGTTGGTTTAGTGCGACCCGATGGTGGACGTACTTTTTTTAAGGGAGTAGATGTGACCCACGAGCCAATGTACAAACGAGCTCGTTTGGGCATGGGGTACTTACCGCAAGAAGAATCTATTTTTAGAAAAATGACGGTTGCCGAAAACATCCTCTCTATTCTGCAAACAACATCACTTACTAAGGAGCAGCAACGCGATCGTTGTGAAGAATTGCTAACTCGTTTCGGCATCGATCATTTGGCCAAAAATGAGGCATTAACCTTGAGCGGTGGAGAAAAGCGGCGCTTGACGATTGCGCGTTCGTTAGTAATGAATCCATCGCTCTTGATGCTTGATGAGCCGTTCAGCGGTGTTGACCCCATTGCAGTCTATGATGTCCAGCAGGTCATCTCAGATCTTCGTGATAGTGGCTTGGCCATTATTATCACTGATCACAATGTACGTGAAACATTGGCTATCACCGACCGTGCTTACCTTATTTTTGAGGGACGCGTTGAAAGTCAGGGAGACAAAGATTTTTTACTCCATGATCCTATTAGCCGTAAACTTTATCTTGGAGAATCTTTTTCCATGTAGCCACAGCGCATGAATAAAAATATCGTCAAACAGCTAAGCGTTGCAGCATTTTTCAAGCGTTACGGAAAAGAATTACAATTGGAACTACTGAACGAAGAATCGGGCGAAGAATCTTTTATTAAGGAGCCAACGATCAATCGACCTGGTTTAGCTCTAGCAGGCTTTTTTCGCTATTTCCCGTTTAAGCGCCTGCAAGTCGCTGGATATGCTGAGTTAAGTTATTTGCGGCATTTACCAGTGGAGGAATGCGAATTGCGCTTGAGGGAAATTTTCACTCTTCGCATTCCTGCGCTCGTTATTTCGCGTGGGTGTACACTTCCTTCTAAATTACTAAAAATTGCACAAGAATTTAAGACACCTATTTTTCGGACGCCGCTTATTACAATGGAATTTATTAATGCGGCAACGATTGCTTTAGAAGAAGCATTTGCTCCAGTCACTACGGAATTTGGGAGCATGGTTGATATTTTAGGAATTGGTGTTCTAATCAAAGGAAAAACAGGCATTGGTAAGAGCGAATGTGTCTTAGGATTAATTGAACGAGGATACAGCCTTGTCAGTGATGACGTAACTCACTTTCGAAATTTTGAAGGACGTGAACTCTTCGGAACGAGCAGTGAGGTGACTCGATTTCATATGGAAATTCGTGGCATCGGTATTATTAACGTACCTGCTATTTTTGGTATTGGAGCTATTCGTCCAGAAAAACGTTTGGATCTTATTGTGACGTTAAAAGATTGGAGTGAAGTGGAGCATATTGAACGTGTGGGACTCGACTTAGAATTTCTAACTATTTTAGGAATTGATATCCCCCATTTGACCATTCCTGTGCGTAAAGGACGTGATGTCTCTCGTTTGGTAGAAGTCGCAGCACTTGATCAAAAATTAAAATCGGTTGGATATCATGCCGCTCAGGAATTCAATATCCGGTTGCTCCAAAAAATGAAACAACCCGGTGATCCTTCGTCGTAAATAACTTTTATGGATTCTCTCCCTTCCAAAGAAACTCTTCATGATCCATTATGTGTGATCAAAGAAGTTGTTATTAAAAACCGTAATGGTCTTCATGCTCGCCCAGCAGCACTTTTTGTTAAGACAGCTAACCGCTTTTGTGCGGAGATCTCTGTTGAAAAAGAAGGAGAACGCATTAATGGAAAAAGCATCATGGGACTCATGATGCTTGCTGCAGCGAAAGACTCCCAACTTCGCATTATTGGAGAAGGAGAAGAAGCTCTTGCTGCGGTCACTGCCCTAGAAGAATTAATCGCGAGTGGATTTAACGAAGAACTGTAGCACCCGTTCATAAGAACGGGTACAGTCGAAGTGAAAAGTTGAAGTTGAAGCAGCAAAAACGTATCTGCTCAGTAACCGGTACCGAACATTCACTTTTTGACTCTCCTTGCGTTTCTTTTGTGACACTTTTTTATCTTCCTATCCCATTCCTGTGAACGAATACGAGCTGTAGCGCCTGTTCGGAGAACACGTGCAAAAAAAGACAACCCGCCACACCCAAAGGTGCGACGGGTTGTTGTTCCCCCCAGAACATTCTTTCAATGGATAAAAAAGTATAGTATAAGTGACCCTTTGCAATCCTTTTTTATGCTTTCTATCATTCGTAAGAATCAGCACTCCCTCACCTTTTTCATTGTTCTTCTAACAATCGTTTCTTTCATTTGGCTCTACAATCGGACAAATCTCTCTCAAGTGGGGGCTAATGACGTAGCCTTGGTTTACGGACATGTTCTTCAGCGAGCAGAACTGGAGCACCAAATTGCCGACTACCGTCTCGCAATGGCTCTGGGACTAACAGACTTCGTGCGCGATCTTGGTGGCTTTGCAGAAAATGAAGAAGTGGCTTTAACCTCTTTTATTTTTAATGTGTTGGTGATCCAGCATGAAGCCCCACGTTTGAATATTGTGCCGAGCGATGAGAAAATTGCGGAGACCATTCAAAATCTTCCTGTTTTTCAAACAGAAGGGACCTTTGATAGTGCTAAGTATGCTCTTTTTATGCAGGAACAGCTCCTTCCACGTGGCCTTACAGAACGTCATCTAGAAGAAGTGATTCGTGACTCTTTATCTCTTAAAAAGTTATACCAGCTCATCACGGCTCCCGTCATTGTGAGTGAGGCTCAGGAACGAGAAGCCGCTCGGATTTACCAATCCGTCATTGCCCAGGTCCTTCATTTTGATCAACGTTATTATTTAAATAATCTTCCCAAAGATGCTGTGACTGCTGCGGAAAAAAAAGAATTCTACGAAAAAAACAAAACCCTTTTTATGAGTGAGGAAGAACGTGTCGTGAGCTACCTCTCTTTTACTCTGCCTGCTCCTCAACAAAAACTTCAAGGAAAGGAGCGCGTCAAAGCATTGCAACAACTTTCTGATGCAGCTGCCACTTTTAAACAACAGAGCCAAGAAGCACAGCAACAAGGAAAGAATTTTGGAAAAAGCGCCGCAGAGTATGGCCTCAAGGTTATCACCACAGATCCTTTCAAGAAAACAGAATTGGAAACAACAACTTCCGGAAGCAGTAAAAAAATTCCTTCAGAGCTCATCACAACTTCTTTCAAGCTCAGTAATGTGGGTGCTATTTCCGAAGTGATCCAGAGTGGGGACAATTTTTATCTTATCTCCTTAACTCAGATCATCCCCTCGCGTCCCTTGACCTTAACAGAGGTCGATTCGAGGATTGAAAAAATGCTGCGAGAACAAAAGGCTTCACAAAAAACCCAAGAAGCTGCAACAAAGGCTTTCAATGCAGTTCGTGAGGCAATGTTGGCTGGTAAAAAATTCCCAGAAGCAATTGCCTCTCTGGGACAAAAGTGGGCAACACTTTCAGGAAATCTCTTTCAAAAAACACCTCCACTTTCTGAGCAAGAACAACAATATCTCGCGGCAACAGTTTCGTTAAACGAAGGAGAGATGAGCGAACTGCATCACGCTCCCTGGGGTGATTTCATCGTCTACCTACAGCAACGCCTGCCGCTCAGCAATAACGATTGGAATACTCATCATGCGAGAATAGAGCGAGAGCTATTAGAACAACAACGTCGTTTACTTTTCTTTGAATGGCTCCACCAAGCACGTACAGAAGCTAAGATTAACATGCTCGACAGACATCATCGCCGCAGCCTTTTTTCTTCTATTTTTGGAAAATAACGTCACAGATCTTTTTGAAGAAGCAACGGGGGCCCTTGCCATTGGAGAGCTCGAAACTGCTGTTACGCTCTATCAGCGCTGCATCGATTCTGATCCTCATTTTTTTGAAGGGTGGCATGCATTAGGGATGACTCTGATGAAACTAGGTCGCTATCCTGAGGCCATCCAAGCGGGATTACGAGCAACCGAACTTTCGCCTAATGATCAACTCGCGTGGTCGAGCCTCTCTCTCTTTTATGTACGCAACAATCAAATTCCTGAAGCCGAAGCTGCCGGCGTGAAGGCCAAAATCCTTTCCTGGGGAGGGAAACTACTTGCTAGTAGTTGAAGTGAAAAGTTGACGTTGAAGCAGAAAAACATTTTTTAGTATTTAGCACTTTAACTTAAACTAGCCACTTAACCTGTCGTGAAGCAATCCAAGCCGGTTCGCAACTCATGAAGTTTCGACTTTGCCTTTGGCAAAGCGGCTTGTTTGCTTTAACTTCAATTTTTAACTTTTACTGATCGCGAAGCGATGTTTGCTTCAACTTCAACTTTCAACTTCACCTCATCGCGAAGCGATGCCTATGAGCTACCGTGTCTTTGCTAGAAAATATCGCCCTCAACGATTTCAAGAAGTCGTCGGTCAGCGTTCCATCATTCAAACGCTTCAAAATGCCATTAGCACTCAAAAGCTGGCTCAAGCTTATCTTTTTGTCGGACCGCGTGGCGTTGGCAAAACCTCCATTGCTCGTATTTTTGCAAAAGCACTCAATTGCCACGAAGGAGTAACGATCGATCCATGTGGCCGTTGTCCTGCCTGTTTAGAAATTGCAGAAGGCCATAGCATGGATGTTCTCGAGATTGATGGAGCGAGTAATAATAGCGTAGAAAGTATTCGTACGCTTCGTGAAAATGCTGCCTTTGCCCCTACGCGAGGACCTTATAAAATTTACCTCATTGATGAGGTGCACATGCTCACCACTGCTGCGTTCAATGCTCTCCTCAAAACATTGGAAGAGCCTCCAGAACACGTAAAATTTATTTTTGCAACAACCGAGGCTCAGAAACTTCCTGCAACCATTACCAGTCGCTGCCAACGTTTCGATTTAAGCCGACTTACTGAAAAAGAAATTGCCGATCACCTTCTTTGGATTGCTCAACAAGAAGAAATCACACTGCTGCCCGAAGCCGCCATGGCAGTAGCTCACGGAGCTGATGGAGCAT
Source organism: Chthoniobacterales bacterium (assembly GCA_049314455.1). Classification (GTDB taxonomy): domain Bacteria; phylum Verrucomicrobiota; class Verrucomicrobiia; order Chthoniobacterales; family UBA6821; genus CAIWMF01. Next base: position 29,803 of record JBMOFC010000010.1, on the reverse strand, counting down.
TACGTGATGCAGAATCGATGCTCGATCAGCTTGTGGCTTTTTGTGGCAAGATGATTTCCGAGCAAGATGTACAACACATTTTTGGATTTACTCCAAGTGATCTTGTCCACCAACTTGGAAAAGCGATTCTCACTTTCGACATTCATGCGGCATTGACCTTGATTCAAGAACAGAGTGAAGGAGGAAAAGATCTCTCCCGACTCTTGAGTGATCTCATTCATTTTTTCCGTGACCTTCTGATTGAAACGGTACATCCCTCTACCGAGCCAACACGCTTTTCATTGCTTTGCGAGCACGTATCTTCGGAAAAATTATTAACCCTCCTTGAAGAGTTAGGCAAAACTGAGGAACGCTTCAAATGGGCTACGAATAAGAAATTACAATTTGATGTCCTGGCTATCAAAGCGATCCATCTTCTCCAAGAAGTGAGCCTCAGCGATGTGCTAGATGTCCTCACGACTCTTCGCGAAGGAAAAGCAATTCCTCTAAAACCAATAAAGCCATCGCTTGGCTTGTTGAACCTACACATTCAAGAAGAAGTAAAAGTTCCTGAACAAAATTTCTCTTCTACGCCCTCTTCCACTCTTTCTGTAGAAGCTACTACTCCTGTTCCTCAACAACCAACTACAGCAAAACTTTCTGTTTTAGAAAATGTGATTCCTGCTTTAACAACGGAGATACCCTCTACCTATTTTCCGGAAGTAGCAGCGGTTCCAGTAGCTTTAGAAACATGCGAAGGTGATACGGAAATTATTGAACCCATTTCTCCTACTCCTGATCCTTGGAATACCATTGCCACTTCACTGGCTTCCGAATCACCTTTAAAATTCGGATGGCTCACAACAGGGCGTTTTGTGGAGCAAAAAAATCATCAGATCGTGGTGGAGTTTCCTGCTTCGTATGAGGTGCAAACAGAGACACTCTTTTGGCCGCAAGCACGTAAAAAAATTCAAGAATGCCTTACCCAAAATTTGGGAGAAAAAATAGAATTAGTAACTCATTTTAGCGGAGAAGAAGTACCAGAGGAATCCTTCCATGAAGAGATCATGGAGGTTACACCAAGCGAGGAGATACGTACCAAAACCTCTCCTGCTCCCAACAAAACAAAGCCTTCTCCTGCTCCCAAGACCAACACAACTCCAACATTAACTTCCGAAGAGCTAGAACATTTTAAAAATGACCCACTCATCAAAAAAGCATTAGAGGTTTTTGAAGCGGAGATATTCGTCTAGAGCATTTTAAAAAATTCTGTAGCCGCGCCTTGTGGTGTCACTCCGAAAGTCATCCCCGCGAAGGCGGGGATCGCGTCCTCGAATATCGCTGGCTACACTGCGGGTCTGCGCTCCTCGTTTGACTCGCTTTGCGAAGCTCACCTCGCCCTTGCTGGGCTGCCTAACAGCAGTCTGCCCGACCGACTCCCGTCGGGTCGTGTTCTGACAATGCACCCAACTACAGATTTTTTTAACACGTTCTAGAAGAACAAATAGGAAAATAGGAGATGGCAGATAGAAGATAGGACCCAAGGCCTTCGGTAATTGATTAAACCTATTTTCACCTGCACAAGCAAGTTGACTCCTATCTTCCATCTTCAAACTTCTATCTTCTTATTGGTTTCTGTGAACGGATACAATTTCTGGGCAAACAACGCTATCTCTTCCTCGGTATGTTGCGCTGTCATGGTAATGCGGAGGCGTGCCTTGTTTCTGGCGACGGTTGGATAGCGTATTGCAGGAACAAAATAACCAGCTTCTCGGAGTAATGAAGACGCAGCGAGGGCTTTTTCTTCCGTCCCTAACATGAATGGCATAATGGCACTGGCAGGCTCTTGTTGAACTAACCCAGATATTCCATACTGATCATTTGCGGAGAGTTGTCTGATGTTTTTCCACAACTGTAGTGCCAATAATTCCCCTTCTGAAGAGTTGATGATACGCACCCCTGCGCGCGCTGCTGCAATCACAGAAGGAGGAGCTGCTGTAGTATAAATAAAAATACGCGCATGATGCAGAAGGTAATCAATGATGGTACGAGAAGCACAGAGATACCCTCCAGATGCTCCAACCGCTTTGCTGAGTGTTCCCATTTGAATGTCAACCCGCTCGGTAAGTCCTAGCTCTCCGACCAATCCTCCCATGCGATAATCTGGCTTGCCGCGCACACCAATAGCATGGGCTTCATCCACGAAGAGAAGCGCTCCATAGTATTCTTTGAGCGCCACCATCTCGTGCAATGGGGCGACATCTCCATCCATACTAAAAACAGATTCTGTGATGATTAAAATATCTCCCGAAGGAAATGTGTGCCGTGCCCAACGCAGATGATCTTCCAAATGCGTCATATCACCATGGCGAAAAATCCGAATGACTGCTTTGCTTGCACGAGCTCCATCAATCAAACTTGCATGCACGAGCTTGTCTAAAATAATCACACTGCCACGTTCCATGAGACTAGAAATGGCTCCCAGTGCTGCGGCAAATCCTGAAGAAAAAAGAAGGGCCGCTTCTGTCTGCTTGGTGGCTGCTAGTTCCTCTTCCAAGAGTTGATGCTCTTTCGTATTTCCACAAATGAGGCGTGATGCCGTAGCCCCGTAGCCAAATGAGTGGCCAGCAGCAAGAGCTGCTTCTTGTAATGCAGGGTGGCTGCTCAAGCCGAGATAATCATTAGAAGAAAAATGACAATAGTCTTGGCCATCAATGCGCAAGTGTGTTCCTAAGGCTCTTTCTATGCAGGCAGGAGAACGCCAAAGATTTTTTTTCTTGATGAGAGCAAGCTTGCTAGCAAGACGCTCTTGGAAGGGAAAAATCATTTCTTTGAAGACAGAGGAGTGATTCAACCATTACTAAATTACATGAGCAATTTTCCGAATCACCCCAGGCCCTTGATAAATCAAAGAGGTGTAGACTTGCACAAGGTCAGCTCCCGCCTGAAAACGTTCTCTAGCCGTCGCTGCATCATGAATACCACCACAAGCAATAACGGGAAAAGACGTCTGCTGCCGGATGAGTCGTAGCGTTTCTAGTGATCGTGTGCGCAACGGAATTCCGCTAAGCCCTCCAACCTGATCTTTTTCTTTTGGAAGTATCGTATGATCGAGTGTGGTATTCGTAGCGATGAGTCCTGAGAGTTTTTCTTCTTCGGCAAGTGCCACAATGGACATGAGATCTTCTTCTGCAAGATCCGGAGCAACTTTGACAAAAAGTGGCTTCTGCGGTGTTCCTTCCCAATCACGTATAGTTTTGACAATAGTAGCCAAGGCCTCCTTGGCTTGGAGATCACGTAATCCCGGTGTATTAGGCGAGCTGACATTGAGCACATAATAATCGCCGAGACCATGAAGCTGTTGAAAGCTCAAGAGGTAGTCTGCTGCTGCCTCTTCAACCGGTGTCACACGAGACTTTCCAATATTGATGCCAATGGGAATACGTGGCCAACGATCCTGCTCTTTCATTTTTTTGAGACGTGTTGCAACGGCAACAGCTCCTTGATTATTGAATCCAAGTCGATTCACAAGGGCTTCTTGTTCGGGAAAGCGAAAAAGCCGTGGCTTGGGATTTCCTGGCTGCGCTTGCGCCGTAATAGTTCCTATTTCTACAAATCCAAACCCAAGTGCTTCCCATGCCAAAAGCGCCACTCCATTTTTATCCATACCTGCAGCGAGACCAACCGGATTAGGAAAATGAATCCCGGCGACAGACCGCGGAGAGCCAGGAACAGGACCTTCTAAGAAATTAATAGCTTTTTTTAAAAGCCACGGCCCTACTGGAAGATTCGAAGCAAGCACAAGCACTTTGAGAACCGCTTCATGAGCGTCTTCCGGATCAAGACAAAAGAAAAAAGGACGGGCTATTTTTTGGTATAACACGGGTTAATGGAGTGCTTTTTTATAAGCATCTCTTGAAGTGAGGCTAGGCGCTCTTTCCAGCGCTCTTCTCGTTCTTGGTGTTCTACGAGTACTGCTGCAGGAACTTTTTCCACAAAAGCAGGATTGGCTAGCTTGGCTCGTACTTTAACGAGTTCGCTTTCCACATTTTTAATTTCATCATTAAGCCGCTTCCTCTCTGCTTCCACATCAATGAGGCCTTCCAGCGGGATTGTAATGGTCCCCACTTCCGTGAGTACAGAAGTGCTCTCTTTAGGAGGGGGTTCTACTAAAATTTTAACCTCTTTGGCGCGTACCAGTGCAGAGAAGATGCGAAGCTCCTCCTGGCCCCAAGGAGCTTCTTCCCATTGTGGTGTGATCAGAAAATCGATTGCTTGCTTGGCATTGATTTTTAAGGCGCCACGCAAATTTCGTGCTGCACGGATGGTTGCGTAGAGAGCTTCTGTGCGCTTCGTGGCATGAGCAATTTTTTCTTTACTCAGATGGGAAAGAGAATATTTCGCTGGTGGCTGTGTGTAGAGAAGAAGCTGCGGACGACCATGCTGTGCGGAAGGAGCGTCGAATTCGAGGCGTTTCCAAAGCTCCTCAGTGATGTGTGGCATGAAGGGATGCAGCAAGCGCAAGAACCCTGAGAAGACATGGTCCATCGTAGCTAGCAATGCTGATTTTTCTGCTTCAACTTGCAACTTCAACTGCTGAGAAGCAGCTAATGTAGGCTTAGCGGCCTCTACAAACCAATCGCAATAATCGTTCCAGAAAAAATGATAGAGAAGCAAGGTCATTTCTTGGAAACGATATTCTTGGTAGGCTTCCTGGAGATTCGCATGCAGTGTGTCAAACTGTGCAAGTAAAGTGATGGCAATGTCAGGAAGTTTGTGATGTGAGAGATCGGGATTGGCATTGGTCACCCCATGCATTTGACGAAAGCGAGCCGCATTCCAAAGCTTGTTGGCAAAGTTACGTCCTTCTTCAATCTGTTTTTCATCAAAGCGAATATCTTGACCGTTGGGAGCCATGCGCATGATACCAAAGCGAAGCCCATCCGCTCCATATTTGGCAATGAGGTCGAGTGGATCGGGCGAATTACCCAGACTTTTGGACATTTTGCGTCCAGTTTTATCGCGAATGATTCCAGTAAAATAGACATCACGGAAAGGAAGTTTTTCCGTGTATTCGAGACCTGCCATAATCATGCGAGCCACCCAAAAGAAAATAATATCAGGTCCTGTCACAAGAACGCTGGTCGGATAGAATTTTTTTCGTGTCTCCTCATCCATGGCTTCATGGGCCCAGAGCCACGAAGAAAACCAGGTATCAAGCACATCTGGATCTTGAGTCCAGCCTGGACCAGGAGACTCTAGTTGCACTTTAAAACTCTTTTGAAATTCTACTTCTGCTGCAAGATGCTGCGTCACGCCAGTGCTCGTCTCATCAGAAACCTCATGAGTAACTTGATGCTGCTCTTCAGCATTTCTGACAACTGACAACTGGCAACTGACAACTTCCTGGATCGCTTGCGATGCAGGAGCATGCCAGACGGGAATCTGATGACCCCACCATAACTGCCGACTAATACACCAGTCTTGAATGTTTTCGAGCCAATGATCGTAAACCTTTTCCCAACGCTCTGGAAAAAAGCGGATGAGCTTCTCTCGCACGGCCGCACGAGCCTCTACGGTTTTAGGATAACGTAAGAACCATTGTTCGCTCAGACGTGGTTCAATAGGAACATCGGCACGTTCGCTAAATCCAACATTATTTTCATGAACCTCTTCTTTCACCAGCAAGCCAAGCTCCCGCAGGGCAGCAGCGGCTTTCACACGTGCTTCAAAACGATCCATCCCTGCAAAGGAGGGACCAGCAAGGGAATTGAGTGTTCCATCTGGATTCATCACATCGATGATGGGCAACTGATGACGTACTCCAATTTCATAATCGAGTTGGTCGTGAGCAGGTGTGACTTTGAGTACGCCTGTCCCAAATTGCATATCGACCAACTCATCACCGACAATAGGTAAGAGTACCTTGGATTCCACAGGCAAAGGACGAAGAACATGCTTACCAATAAAACAAGCATACCGAGGGTCCTTGGGATTCACGGCGAGAGCCGCATCTCCCATGATTGTCTCAGGGCGTGTGGTAGCCACTTCGAGCCAGGTTCCAGGTTCTTCGACAATTTCAAGTTTGAAATAATAGAGGAATCCTTTTTGTTTTTTGGGAAAAACCTCTTCATCGCTCAGGGCCGTAAGCGAAATAGGACACCAGTTGACCATCCGCTTGCCACGGTAGATAAGGCCTTTGTGGTAAAGATCGACAAAGGTCTCCTGGACTTTTTTTGAATAAGCCTCATCCATCGTGAAACGCTCTCGCTCCCAATCGCAGGAACAGCCAAGGCGCTTGAGTTGCTCCAGGATGATACCTCCCTGCTTTTTCTTCCACTCCCAAACACGCTCCAGAAAAGCAGCTCGCCCGAGATCATGTCGGGTCTTTTTCTCTTCCTTGCGTAGTTGGCGCTCGACCACCGTCTGGGTAGCAATGCCAGCATGATCGGTTCCTGGAAGCCAAAGCACTTCATGTCCGGTCTGACGAGCCCGACGTGCTAAGATATCTTGAATCGTATTGTTGAGCACATGTCCTAGCGTTAAGACACCAGTGACATTAGGAGGAGGAATGACAATCGAATAGGCAGGCGCAGATGATGTTTCATCGGCATGAAAGCAGCCGCTCTCTACCCAACGCTGGTACCAATAGGGTTCGACGTCGGTCGGCGTGTAAGAGGTAGAGATGTCATTGTCAAACATAAGATCAGACCAAGTAAAGAGTAACAAGTAACGGCTAACGAGATTAATTTCCTGTCTTCAGCAATCCTTTGGATTTCTTCACATTCATTGAGTCTGATCTTTATCTTGTTCCTTAAAAAGCTTCTTAAGAGAAAAGTAAGTAGCCTTTGGGTTGCGATCGATATCCACGATACCAAAGTACTCATCATCAAAACAGTTTGATGGGAAAGGACCTCTATCCACAAATAACCCAGTAGGCTTATGAGTGGACGGATCTGGATTACCTCCCTTCCACCATTCATCACAAAATTCAAAAATACATCCTCCCACCAAAATATTATTTTGAGCATCTTTTGCTGATGCATTAGCTAGTATTTCATTGAACAACGATAGATTCGCCTCATTCTGAGATTCTGTATCTTCTTGTTTTGTGTCCTCATTATAAGAAACAGAACCAAATTCTCCCAAATAGAATGGCTTTTGAGTCATGTCCTTCCATTCATTAAATCGATTGCCGAAGCTTTTCCCATCATATATATTCGCTCCGTAGAGATCTACATTCTCTTCTATAGAAGGAGCAATACCTGAATATAGATAATCCAATCTATTGTTTAGAATCATGATGTCGGTACCGATAGGGTGATGGTGATTATCAATATTTTTAATGAGCTTACTAACGTTCTCAATGATTTCATCACACTCTAGTTCCGTTAAAAGATTGGGATTGCTGATATGGTCAATAAAATTGGTATTTGTATAAAAATGATTGAAATTCCACTCATTGCCAATTTCCCAAAAGAGCGTGGAAGGCTCTTCTTTAAGTTGTTCAACAATCTGTTTGATTGAATCTAAATTTTTATAATCATCATAAGAAAGGCAGATAGAAACAATAACATAGAGCTTATATTTCCAGAGAAGCTTCAAAATGCCTGGATCTAAAATAGGCTTATATGTTCTAATCGTATTGAAACCAGCATCGTGGATCAGTTGAAAATCGTTTTCAATTACCTTAAGATCATCTTCAGTTGGATGTGCTGTCATGAGCCCATCAGGAATTGTTTCTCCTTTGCGAACGGGGTGATAGCACACTCCTTTCATGATAAAAGCTGAACCATTAACCAATAATTGTCTTCCTTGAACTTCAACACTAGTTGTGACCACTCCATAAGCAGATGAAAAAGAGAGGCAACTCAGTAAGCAGCAGAAAAATAATAATTTAGAGACATCCATATTTTAAAAAACGTGAGAATCTAATATGGGCTTTTTTGATTTGCAACAAAGAAATATGCTTCTCAAAAAGTAATACGATGAAACACGTAAGGCGACTAAAACAACTTGAGGAAAAGTATATTGCGTAAGCTCGCTAATCATAACTGCGGAATTTAGTTTCTGTTAACCCAAATATTTTCTAACCTAGTTTCGTGCGAATTCGTTCTGCCATTTCTTGGTTTGCGTTACTTACTCTTCTTGCAGTAGTTATCGGCTGTGCTTGTGCCTTTTTTTTGGCAAGTTTGAATTGGGTAACGCAGTGCCGCTTTGATCATCCGTGGCTTCTTTTTTTTCTTCCATTAGCAGGGCTTGGTGTAGGATTGATTTACCATCATTGGGGAAAATCGAGTGAGGAAGGAAACAACCTAATCCTAGAACAGATTCATGAACCAGGTGGTGGTGTGCCAGCGCGTATGGCTCCCTTGGTGTTGGGGGCAACGCTTGTCACGCATCTCTTTGGGGGATCTGTGGGACGTGAGGGAACTGCCGTACAAATGGGAGGAAGCATCGCGAGCGCCTTAGGAAGAATTTTGAAGCTCTCCCCAGAGCGCACTAAGATTTTTCTTATGAGCGGTGTGGCGGCAGGATTTGGAGCGGTTTTTGGGACACCTGTTACAGGAGCACTTTTTGCATTAGAGGTTTTAACGGCCAGACTTTTTTTTCGTTTTGATGGATTCATCTTCATTTTAATTGCCTCCACTCTTGGAGACCTCACCTGCCGCGCTTGGGGAATTCATCATGTGTTGTATCAACTTCATGGCGTTTCCAATTATTTTTCTTCACCTTTTTTGCTCTGCAAAGCAGCTCTCATCGGCATTGGGGCAGCAGTTGTGGTCAGAATTTTTGTCACCACAGAGCATCTGCTGCATCATGGATTTCAAAAAGTGTCACCCTATGCTCCACTCAGACCACTTCTGGGAGGCTTTGTGATGATGGCTCTTGTTGCTCTCTTAGGAACCAGATCTTATCTTGGTCTTGGCGAATGGTCTCCGAATCCTCATGATCTAACCCTTGCAACGTTTTTCCAATCACAGGATGTTTCTCACTGGGCTTGGTTGTGGAAACTATTATTCACAGCGGTAACACTCAGCTCAGGATTCAAAGGGGGAGAAGTAACACCCCTATTTTTTATGGGAGCAGCATTGGGAAATACTCTTGGTGGGATGCTAGGAGGACCTATGGATCTTTTCGCGGCACTCGGCTTTGTGGCTGTTTTTGCAGGAGCTTCTAAGACACCTTTTGCTTGTACCATCATGAGCGTGGAACTCTTTGGAACGGCACATATCGTTCCAATGGCACTTGCCTGTTTCTTATCCTATTTTTGCAGCGGCCAAAAAGGTATTTACAAATCGCAAAAAATAAATTAGCAATCCTCTTCAATTGTTTTGTTTCCAAACAGTAACAATGAGCCATCATTCTTGCACTTATATCTTTTCTACTTATCGTGACAAGAAAGAGATCACAACACCCAACATCCAACACGATTAGAGTATGCTTCCATCTCTAAATCATCTGACTCCGACTGGGGCGAAGCATGAAACGTTGGCTGTGTGCTTTGCCGATTTGAAACTCCCTTTAACGGCTCGGCAAGCACAGATCGAGAGTGATCGGTGTCTTTACTGCTACGACGCTCCGTGCACGCGCAGCTGTCCTTCCGAAATCGATGTTGCCGGCTTCATCCGCAATATTGCTCATGGCAATATCAATGGTGCAGCTCAGGTCATCTTGGAACAAAATATTCTGGGGGGAAGTTGTGCCCGCGTTTGTCCTACGGAAGTTTTGTGTGAACGGGCTTGTGTCCTCAATCAAGGTGCTGATGCACAACCGATAAAAATCGGATTATTACAGCGCTATGCCATTGATCATATGAAAGTTGATCAACATCCCTTTCAACCAGCAGCTCCCACGGGTCGCACTATCGCAATCGTAGGTGCTGGTCCAGCTGGTCTTGCCTGTGCCCATCGATTGGCCTTACTCGGCAATACGGTGGAAATATTCGAATCCAGGCCCAAGCCAGGCGGGCTTAATGAATACGGTGTGGCAGCATACAAAATGGTCGATGATTATGCGCAAAAAGAAATTGAATTCTTACTGGAAATAGGTGGTATTACCATCCACTACAACCAGACACTAGGTAAGAATGTGTGCTTGCAAGAACTTCAAAAAAAATATGATGCTCTATTTTTAGCTTTGGGACTTGGTGCTAGTCGTGCTCTTGATTTAAAAAATGAAGAGGCTCCTGGGCTATCATCAGCCATCGATTACATTGCCACCTTACGACAGGCTGAGGATCTCAGTCTCTTGCCTGTACCAAAACGTGCTTTGATCATTGGTGCCGGCAATACGGCTATTGATATGGCCATTCAAATTGCTCTTCTGGGGGCAGAAGAGGTGACAGTTGTTTATCGACGTGGTTTGAAATCTATTGCTGCTACCAATTATGAGCAAGACTTGGCTAAGACACACCAAGTCAGATTTAGAACATGGCTACAGCCGCATATTGTATTACTAGATAATGCAGGCAATGTGTGTGGCATGCGTTTTAAAAAAACCAAATTGGAGTCGGGTGGCGCGTTGGGCACTACGGGAGAGCTCATTGAATTGCCAGCTGATGCTATTTTTAAAGCGGTTGGCCAGATGTTAGATGCTAGTACCACCAACGATCCTCTGATGGCAACACTCCAAAAAGAGAGAGGAAAAATCACCATTGATAAGCATTACAGGACAAACCTACTAGGCGTTTATGCTGGAGGAGATTGCGTTCTACCTGGAGAAGATCTCACCGTACAAGCGGTTCAACATGGCAAACGTGCTGCTGAAGTCATTCATTTAGATTTAAACAAAAAAACCTAACATGGCCGACTTACGTATTAATTTTGTTGGGATTAAAGCCCCGAATCCCTTTTGGCTTGCTTCTGCGCCACCTACCGATAACGCCTATAAGGTTATACGTGCTTTTGAAGCAGGTTGGGGCGGGGTTGTTTGGAAAACACTCAGTGAAAAGCTAGGATCGGTGAATCTCTGGTCGCGTTACGGAGCATGCTATGGCAAGCAGCGTGATGTCTTGGGATTGAATAATATTGAAATCACGAGCGACCGCACCATGGAAATCAATTTGCGCGAAATTACTCAGGTCAAAAAAGAGTGGCCAGACCGTGCCATGATTGTCTCGTTGATGTTACCTTGTGAAGAAAAACCGTGGGTTGAAATATTGCCATTAGTAGAAGCCACGGGGGCTGACGGCATCGAACTCAATTTTGGTTGTACTCATGGTATGCCAGAACGTGGCATGGGAGCTGCCGTAGGGCAGGTTCCCGAGTATGTAGAACAGATCACGCGTTGGTGCAAAAAATATTCTCACTTGCCTATTCTTGTGAAGTTAACTCCCAGTGTTGCTGATATTCGCTCCATAGCGCGTGCTGCTAAAAATGGTGGGGCTGATGCTGTGTCGTTAATCAATACCATAAGCTCGATCACCTCTGTTGACCTGGATCAAATGATCGCTCGACCTATTGTGGGAGGACGCAGTACACGTGGAGGCTATTCTGGTCCTGCTGTAAAACCAATTGCCTTAAGCCTGGTTTCAGAGATTGCTCGTGATCCGATCACACAAGATCTGCCTATCTCAGGCATAGGAGGCATCTCGAGTTGGCGTGATGCTGCAGAATTTATCGCTTTAGGCGCTGGATCGCTCCAAGTCTGTACCGCAGCAATGCTTCATGGCTTTCGCATCGTAGAAGAAATGAAGGATGGATTATCGCGCTGGATGGATGAAAAAGGATACGCCACCATCGCTGATTTTTCTAGAAAAGCTCTTGCTAATATCACCGATTGGAAGGAGCTCGATGTGAATTATCAGGTCATTGCTCATATTGATCAAGAGACCTGCATCGGCTGCGGCAAGTGCTTTATTGCCTGCGAGGATACCTCCCATCAATCCATTCGCCAGCTGATTTGCGACGATGAGACGCGCCGGTATGAAGTGATCGAAGAGGAATGCATCGGCTGCAATCTCTGTGAAATCACCTGCCCGGTGGAGAACTGCATCACAATGATACCGCAAGATTCCGGCAAGCCTTATATGAGCTGGATGAAAGATCCACGTAATCCACACCAAATCACTCCAGGCTACAGGTGACAGGCTGTGGACTGCAGGTAAAATCACTTTTCGACGTTCACTTTCAAAATAAAACCTAACCCAGATATTTCATACTGATTCGTCGCGAGGCGTCACACATTCTTATCTAGACAAGGAAGTCAATGGATTGCGATGTTACCGCCTTCGTGGGAATGATGTGGCTGTATGAGTCATATTGACTCGCTCGCTCTCGATCAGCTCGCCCCTTTGGAGCTTTCCTTCGGAAAGTCTATCCAGCGCCCTCCCGGGTAGCTGTATTGCCCGAGGAGCAATTTGAGACTGATGCAGTATACACCCAAGCTCTCGCAAGCCGCAGCAGAATGAGCATGAAGTATCAGGGCTAACCGCACAAAAAAATGAACCAACAGAACTCCATTAACAATGCACTTTGGAACGCAGATCTAGCTCCTACAACCGCCAGCCAACGAACCTGGCGCTGGTTTCACTTTGCGGCATTGTGGATCGGAATGGTAGTTTGTATCCCACCATACACCTTGGCCGGAAGCCTCATTGAAAGTGGCATGTCCGCATTACAAGCAGTGATGACGGTCTTTCTGGGTAATGCTATCGTCTTAGTCCCGATGCTCTTGATTGGTCATGCAGGTACAAAATATGGAATACCTTATGCCGTCTTAGCCCGAGCTTCTTTCGGGACCAGTGGAGCCAAACTTCCTGCATTGATGCGTGCCATCGTAGCCTGTGGCTGGTATGGCATCCAGACTTGGTTTGGCGGGCAAATGATGTATACGCTCGTTGGCGTGCTTCTAGGACGCCCTCTTGGGGGTGCCCCTATTGTTTTTCTTGGCATCAATAAGGCTCAGTGCCTCTGCTTCCTCATTTTTTGGGTCCTGCAATTTTGGTATATTTTACATGGGATGAATGCGATTCGCAGGCTGGAAACGTATACGGCCCCATTAAAAATTGTGATCTGTTTTGTGCTGCTCGGCTGGATCTATAGCAAGACTCATGGCTTTGGACCTCTCATCCATCAGCCCTCTCAATTTATCATGGGGGGTAAAAAAGCAGGACAATTCTGGTCGGTCTTTTGGCCTTCACTGACGGCAGTAGTTGGCTTCAATGCCACGCTAGCACTCAACATTCCTGATTTTACCCGCTTTGCCAAAACACAACGCGATCAAATTGTGGGACAAAGCATCGGTCTGCCACTCCCGATGGCTCTACTCTCCACACTAGCTGTGATCGTGACCTCAGGAACGGTGCTCTTGTATGGCACCGCTATTTTCGATCCAGTGAACTTGGCCAGTCGCATGAGTGGTATTGCGGTGTTGACTGCATTAACAATTTTGCTCATTGATACGGTCAGCGTGAATCTTGCTGCCAATTTGGTTGGCCCTGCTTACGATTTCTCGGCCCTCAAGCCAGAATGGATTTCCTACAAAACGGGTGGATGTATCACCGCGATTATCGGTGTGGCCATCATGCCATGGAGAATATTAGAATCAACCCATGGCTATATCTTCACCTGGTTAGTTGGCTACTCTGCCTTACTAGGGCCTATCGCTGGCATCTTGATTACTGATTATTACCTGATTCGCAAAACGCAACTGAATGTCGAAAAGCTCTATGTCGAGCATGGCGACTATTCGTATTTGAAAGGATGGAATCTGGCAGCCATCATTGCCTTTTTCATTGGCGTCTTACCCAATATTCCAGGCTTTCTCCACACAGCATTCCCTGGTTTTTTCCCAAACACGTCTCTTTTGAGCACAACAATCTACACCTACGCTTGGTTTGTCGGCTTTCTTATTGCGAGTATCATTTATTGGATCTTGATGAAATTTTATGAACATTATCATCAAAGGTGGAACCGTTGTTAATGCTAACGCTGAATTTCGTGCTGATGTTCTTTGTCAGGAAGGTAGGATTGTTGCCGTTGGAGAACATTTAGAAGCACCTGCCGGTTCTGAAATCATCGATGCTGGAGGCCAATATGTATTACCAGGCAGCATTGATCCGCATACCCATATGCAATTACCCTTCATGGGGACCGTCACCGCAGATGATTTCTTCACTGGTACGGCAGCTGGGCTTGCAGGTGGCACAACGAGTATTATCGATTTTGTGATTCCAAGTCGGCACCAATCGCTTATGGAGGCCTACCAAACCTGGCGCAGCTGGGCAGAAAAATCGGCATGCGACTATGGCTTTCATGTTGGCGTCACTTGGTGGGATGAGAGCGTCTCTGCCGACATGGGCACCTTAGTACGTGATTGTGGCATCAATAGTTTCAAGCACTTCATGGCCTACAAAAATGGCATGATGGTCGATGATGAGGTCTTGATCAAAAGTTTCGTCCGTGCAAGGGAGCTGGGTGCACTACCTATGGTGCATGCAGAACATGGAGAGTTGATCTTTTTTCTACAACAAAAACTCTTAGCCGAAGGGATCACTGGCCCACAAGGCCACCCTCTATCTCGCCCCCCCATTATTGAAGGAGAGGCTGCCCATCGGGCTATCACCATTGCCACACTACTTGAAGCACCACTTTATATCGTTCATGTTTCCTCCAAAGAAACCGTAGAGGCTATTGCCCATGCTCGAAGCCAAGGTCAACGCGTCTATGGAGAGGTGTTGCCAGGTCATTTGATCATTGATGATAGCGTCTATAACAACCCTGATTTTCGTTTTGCTGCAGGTCATGTGATGAGCCCTCCCTTCCGCTCCAAAGAACATCTGGAGGCGCTTTGGAAAGGACTTCAAGAGGGGCATCTGCAGACAACTGGAACGGATCACTGTACCTTTTCTAACACACAAAAAGCTGTCGGAAAAAATGATTTTACCAAAATCCCTAATGGCTGCGGTGGAATAGAAGATCGTCTGACCATCATCTGGAATGCTGGTGTGAATAGCGGTAAACTCACGCGCTCTGAATTCGTCAAAATCACCTCGACCGCTGCGGCCCAGATTTTCAATATTTATCCGCGCAAAGGAGTCGTAGCTTTCGGTGCTGATGCCGATATCGTGGTTTGGGATCCTCAAGCCACGCGGAACATCTCTGCTAAAACACAACATGCCAGAGGTGGCTTTAATATCTTTGAAGGAATCACCGTTCGTGGCATCCCCAGCCACACCATCAGCGGCGGCAAGCTCGTTTTTAAACAAGGCGAACTACGTGTGGTTCAGGGAGCTGGTCAGTATGTGGAGAGGCCAGCATTCCTCTAGGGCGTTTTGTATCCGTTCGGAGAACGGATACCAATCTTCACCCCTTTTGATTCTTGACCCTCACCTTTGAAAACACCTTCAGCGGTGATCACCTCTACTTTGATGTTACGATCGGCAATAGGATAGGTGCCTTGGCGTTCTGTTTTTGTGACGATCACATTCTCTCCTTCACGTTTGGCATGATAACGGGTTAAGGCATAATTTCCTTGTTGGTACTCAAAACCATTTCCTTGATCTTCGTAAAGTATTCCAGAAGCCTCCCCTTTTTCATCCAGGCAAACAAGGAGCGTTAACGGGCGTAGCGATTCTTCATTGGTATTTTGAATAATACGTCCGAGCGGAACAATGGCACCGCCGCGAATTTTGAGGAATGGCTGAAAGCCGTCAGCTTCTTGTTTCAGATTAATCAAAGAGATAGGACGCCAAATGCCTCGGGGCAGTTTTGCTCCCCATGCCCACTGCGGAATAACTAAAAGATCTGGACCGTAGAGGAACGCTCGATCTTCGGTACGCAGGCGTAAATCGTGAGGATCCGCAAAAAAGAGGGGTTGCATAATGGGCATTCCTGTTTTGGAAGCAGTAAAAAATTGGGTGTAGAGATACGGGAGCAAGCGATAACGACGTTCCAAGGCAGTGCGAGCAATGGCTTCAATCCTAGGACCAAAAACCCACGGTTCGCGCGGCAGATTTTTTTTATCTGTATGAGCTCGTGCAAAAGGAAAAAAAGGAGCCATCACAATCCATTGGCCAAAAAGTTCTGGTGTCGTTTTTTCACGAAAGCCGCCTAGATCAGGACCACTAAATGGTTGACCAGAGAGACCTAAGTTCAACGTCATAGGAACAGCCATTTTTAGATAGCTCCAACGAGCCCCATTATCTCCTGTCCATGTGGCGGCATAACGCTGGCCTCCAAGGTAGTTGGCTCTTGTTAAGACAAAAGGACGCACATCGGGATTAGCTTTTAAGATTCCATCACGAGTCGCTGAGACCATGAGCATCCCATAGACATTATGATAGAGACGATGGATTCCTGCTGGTAGTGCGCCTCCACCACGATGCCAGTTATCCTCAGGCATCGTTCCTGAAGGAGTATGAAAGATGGCTGGTTCATTCATATCATTCCAGACGCCATCGATTCCTTGAGACATAAAGTTGATATAAAGTTGTGACCACCATTGTCGCGTTGCTGGCATGGTGAAGTCAGGAAAGACACACGTTCCTGGCCAGACATCACCTTCGTAACTTTTTTTGCCTTGAGTTTCCACCCAAAGTTTTTTCTTTCTTCCCTCTTGATACACCACGTAGTGAGGATCAACCTTGACTCCAGGATCAATCATCCAGACGGAATGAAATCCTCGCTCATGAAGGTAGTTGTTAAGTTCTTTGGGATTTGGAAATTCGTGCGGGTTGAAGGTAAAAATCCGGTATCCATTCATGTAATCGATATCCATCCAGAGGACATCACAGGGAAGGTGGCGTTTGCGATATTCCTCTGCAATCGCCTTTACTTTCACGTCAGGGTGATAAGAGTAACGACATTGTTGAAAGCCAAGTGCCCATTTCGGCGGAAGTGCTATTTTTCCAGTAAGCTCCGCAAGAGCCTGGACAACGGCTTGCGGTGATTCTTTTTCGATAATCAGGACACGAAACGGTGCCCCTTCATTTTCAAATCGGATTTCAGAAGAGGTCGTTGTTAAAATGGCCTTCCATGTGGAATCAAAAAGAACACCGAAAGCAGTTCCATCGGGTCGCACGCCTAACACCCAGGGATGCGATTGGTAAAGACGATTTCCTTTTCCCTTTTTTTTGTAACCAGCATTGTCTGTATTCCAAAGGGCAATTTTCTTTCCATTGCGCAAGAGGGGCCCTTTCACCTCTCCCGTTCCATAGAGACTCGATCCGTGTGGTACCTTCATGGAGGCTACGACTGCATCATCATGATAAAAAAACCGAGGTATTAGCGTTCCTTCATACTTTTGGAATCGAGCTCTGGAGCTAACAAGAGGCTTTTCAAAGGCGAGCGATGGGGTTTTCGTAGGATTATACCCTTGAGGTGTAAAAAGAGTAATCCCAGTAGAAAGATTTTCCTGTGCCTTCAGAGGAAGTGAAACCTCTTTAGAAAAAGAGGAACAACAACAAGCAAGATAAAAGGAAGCAAGAAAGAGGAAAGATTGTTTCATTAGGTTAAAGCAAGTTTTTGTAAAAGATGCTTGTTGAGCTCAATCCCGTCTAAGAAATTTTTTAGGAGCATATTTTCATTCGGTGAATGCATGCCGCAATCGGGATTAGCTAAGCCGAGAAGAAGCACATCGACGCCAAAAAAAACTTTAAAAGTGGCTACAATCGGAATACTAGCTCCATCACGTAATAAAAATGGTGCTACTCCAAAGCTCTCTGCAAGGGCTTCCTGAGCCGCTTTGCCATAGGAAGATTGCGGATTCATGAAGTAGGCTTCGCCATAGTGACCGGGAATGATTTCAAGTGAAACTCCTTTAGGGAGTTGTTTTCTAAGATGAGTGGCCACTTGTTCTAACACAGTCTGAGGATCTTGATTGGGTACTAAACGGAAGCTGAGTTTTACAAAGGCTTCCTTGGGTATAATCGTTTTTGTTCCCGCACCTTGATAACCTCCTCCAAATCCATTCACTTCCACTGTGGGTCTTGCTCGGATTCGTTCTAATGTGCTAAAACCAGCTTCTCCAAAAAGTGTGTCGACGCCTGCTAATTTTTTGAATAAAGCATCGCCTTTCGAATTTTTTTCTAAGGACTCTGCAGCTTCTCGTTCCCATGGTTGAAGGGGCTGAACGTTATCATAAAATCCAGGAATTAAGATATGCCCTTCTGCATCATGAAACGAAGCAATAAGGCGTGCCGCCACCGTGAGGGGGTTGGCAACAGCTCCTCCAAAAGCACCGCTGTGCAAGTCGCACACAGGTCCACGCACGATGAATTCCATAGCAGCGACACCGCGCAATGCATAGGTAATAGCAGGAAGATTTCCTGGAGCCATTCCGGTATCAGAAATGACAACGACATCGCATGCGAGTTCTTGGTGATTTTTTTGAAGAAATGCTTCTAGATGAGGGCTTCCAATTTCTTCTTCTCCTTCAATGAGAAAGATTACATTAACTGGCAAGGTTCCTTGTTCTTTCAATATTTTTGCAACTCCTAAAATATGAGCGAGCGTGGGAGCTTTGTTATCCGAGGAGCCGCGGGCGTAGATTTTTCCTTCTGCTTGATCAATGCGCGGTTCAAAAGGAGCTGAGTTCCACTCCTCGAGCGGCTCTGGTGGTTGCACATCATAGTGACCGTAGATGAGTACTGTCTTCTTGTTAGGGTCAGGAATTGTTTTTGCAACAACCACCGGATGTCCCGCTGTGGGATGGATTATGGCAGTGAGCCCTATTTTTTGAAAAAGCCCCTCAAGCCATACCGCGCAAGCCTTGAGATCGTTGACATGTTCTGGTTGCGTGGAAATGCTAGGAAAACGAAGGTATTCTATGAGGGTTGTGATAGGGTCAAGCGGAGTAGACATAGAAATGAGTTGAAATTGAGTAACTACCAACATAGCCAATACAGATAAAAATGAACCACGAAAAACACAAGGTCGATAAAACGGCACATAAGAAATTCGAATTACATTTTCTACGTCCGGTACTTGTCACGTTTGTTATAGTCAGTGTTTCCAAAATTTCTCCCCATCCTTTATCTCCCATTTTTTCTTATGATGACTGATTCTAAACTTCCTGTCACCGTCCTCTCTGGCTTTCTAGGAGCCGGAAAGACCACCTTGCTTAACTATATTCTTCACAATCGAGCTGGTTATCGTGTGGCGGTGATTGTTAATGACATGAGTGAAGTCAATATCGATGCTTCGCTGGTCCGTGGGGGAGAAACCCAGTTGCACCGCACCGAAGAAAAACTTGTCGAGATGTCCAATGGTTGTATCTGCTGCACACTTCGCGAAGATTTGCTCAAGGAAGTAGGGGTATTAGCCAAGGAAGGACGTTTTGATTATCTGCTGATTGAATCTACAGGTATTTCTGAACCACTACCGGTGGCACAGACATTTACTTTTGAAGATGAAGATGGGGAGAGTCTCAAAAACCTAACACGACTCGATACCATGGTAACGGTTGTCGATGCCGCTCATTTTTTAGAACATTATGAGGGGTCTCAGACGCTACTTGATCGTGAAATAGCCCTTGGAGAGGAGGATGAAAGAACAATCTCCGATCTTTTGGCTGATCAGATTGAATTCGCCAATATAATTGTGATCAATAAAATCGATCTTGTCTCCTCGGAGCAAGCCCAAGAATTACGTGCCATCTTGCACAAGCTCAATCCAGAAGCGACACTCATTACCGCAGAACGTGGTGTGGTCCCCCTCGAACAGCTCCTCAATACTGGAAAATTTGACATGGAACGTGCAGAACGTTCTGCTGGTTGGATTCAAGAACTCAACAATGTTCACACTCCTGAAACGGAAGAGTATGGGATTGGAAGCTTTGTTTTCCAAGCACGACGACCTTTTCATCCGGATCGGTTTTGGGATTTTATCCATACCGAGTGGCCTGGCTTGCTTCGCTCCAAAGGTTATTTTTGGTTAGCAAGCCGCCATAAAATTATCGGTCTTTGGTCCCAAGCAGGAGGAAATGCTGAATACCGTCCAGTCGGCTATTGGTGGGGTTCTGTGCCCCCTAGTCAGATGCCAGAAGATCCGGTGACCCTTGCTGCGATCATGAAAGATTGGCAAGAGCCATGGGGAGATCGTCAGCAACAGATTGTCTACATCGGACAACATCTCCCTAAAGAGGCAATGCTTTCTGCCCTGGAAAACTGTTTGTTAGATGAGAAAGAGATGGCTTTAGGTCCTCTCTCTTGGGAGAAAGAATTCACAGATCCTTTTCCTGGATGGTTAGAGCCTGCTGCTTCGGCTGAATGAAAATAGCAGCAGCCGTAATGGTCCAAGAAAATTTTCTGCTACTGTAATATTTTTGATGGAGTGAGCGCTAGAGCATTTAAATAAAGTTATGGCTGCACATCGCGGCATCAACTCCGGCCCATCCCTCCCGCAAAGGTGGGATAGCATCCTCGAGTATCGCTGGCTACACTGCGGGTCTGCGCTCCTTGTTCCTGGCGCTGCATCGCCTATAACTTCATTTACAATGATACTAAATTGATGGTGATTTGAGAAATGATCCTTCTCTACGCTTTTTTCGCAGCAAGTTTCTTTTCCGTAGAAACATTAACAACCTTAAAAGTTAATTTTTCTTCTTCTACGGGATCCGTATTTTCCAAGAGTTTCTTTTTCACTTTCGTCACCTTAACATGATCGCCTTCTTTAACAGTCCCTTTGAGGAGTTCTTCTGCCATGGGGTTTTCTAAAAACCGCTCTACAGCACGACGCATCGGACGTGCGCCATACGTGGTGTCATATCCTTTTTCGATTAAAAACTCATGCGCTTTTTTATCAAGCGTTACATGAATATCTTTTGCTTTGATTCGCTCCACTACCTTGGCTACTTCGAGATCGATGATTTTGGAAAGCATCGGTTTTTGAAGTGTTTGGAAGACAATAATATCATCCAAGCGATTTAGGAATTCCGGTTTAAAGACCTTCTTGGTCTCCTCCATAATTTTTTCACGCATCGCTTCATGATTAGCATCCAGAACAGCAGCTCCAAAGCCTAACGTGTTCTGTTTTTTGATCAAATCAGCGCCAACATTAGAAGTCATGATAATAATGGTATTTCTAAAATCGACTTTACGACCAAGACTATCGGTGATTTTCCCCTCCTCCAAAATCTGCAGCATAAGGTGCATGATGTCAGGATGCGCTTTTTCAATTTCATCAAAAAGAACCACTGAGTAGGGCTTACGACGAACCGCTTCAGAAAGTTGGCCTCCATCATCATGACCCACATAACCTGGAGGAGAGCCGATCAAACGAGAAGAAGTAAACTTCTCCATATATTCAGACATATCGATCTGAATAAGAGATTCAGGATCTCCAAACATAAATTCTGCGAGGGTCCGAGCCAGGAATGTTTTCCCAACACCGGTCGGTCCCAAGAAAACAAAAGAACCAATAGGTCGACGCGGATCTTTTAAATCCGCACGTGATCTACGAAGCGCTTTGCTAATAGCACTAACGGCCTCATCTTGACCAATAACCTTTGTCTTGAGTTCTTCTTCCATCGCGAGCAGCTTCTCCGTCTCTTGGCGCTCCATCCGTTGCAAAGGAACTCCTGTCATTTTGGCAATGACATGCATGATGTCTTCATCGGTTACTAAAACTTCTTTTTCCTGACGTTCTTGACGCCATGCAGAAATGGTAGCTTCTAATTTTTCTTTTTCACTTTTCTCGGCATCACGTAAGGCAGCCGCTTTTTCAAAATCTTGAGCTTTGATAGCTTCCTCTTTTTGAAGGCGCAATTGATCGATAGCTTCCTCCATCTCTTTTATTTTTGGAGAACGAACCATGCTAGCAATGCGTGCCCGTGCACCAGCTTCATCCATCACATCGATGGCTTTATCAGGAAGGAAGCGGGCCGTCAAATAACGCTCCGAAAGTTTCACTGCTTTTTCTAGTGCACTATCGGAGAAGAGTGCTTTGTGGTGTGTTTCGTATTTAGAACGCAATCCTTTGAGAATCAAAATGGCTTCTTCCACAGATGGCTCTTCCACTTTGACTGTCTGGAAGCGACGTTCTAGAGCCGTATCTTTTTCAATATATTTACGATATTCATTGAGGGTCGTAGCTCCAATGCATTGAAGCTCAGCCCGACTGAGTGCTGGCTTGATAATATTGGAAGCATCCATGGCTCCCTCTGCAGAGCCAGCGCCCACAATAGTGTGCAATTCATCGATGAAGAGGATGATGTTTTTATTGCGACGAATCTCATCCATCACCATTTTTATCCGTTCTTCGAACTGACCGCGGTATTTGGTGCCAGCAACCATCAAGGCTAAATCCAGAGTAATGATGCGTTTTGCAGCCAAAATCTCAGGAACATTTCCATGGGCTATTTCCTGTGCGAGACCCTCTGCAATGGCTGTTTTCCCAACACCAGCTTCTCCAATGAGGACAGGATTATTTTTGCCACGACGGCAAAGGATTTGAATCACACGTGCAATTTCCTCAGCACGGCCGATCACAGGATCAAGCTCTCCTTTTTGTGCCAGTTCGGTGAGATCACGTCCAAAGGCTTTTAAAGCAGGCATCTTGGATGATGATGAAGCACTCATACCACCACCCGAGAGCACGGCTTCTGCATCATCACTCTCTCCGGGAATGAAGTGAGGATCTAATTCTTTGAGGATTTCATTCCTTGTCTGCTCGATATCGACTTCAAGCTGCTGCAACACACGTGAGGCAATTCCTTCTCCTTCGCGCAATAAGCCGAGCAAGAGATGCTCGGTGCCAACATAACTATGCTGAAGTGCCTTGGCTTCTTTACCCGCAAGAGCGATAACTTTTTTCACGCGTGGCGTATAAGGAATATTTCCTGCAGGTTTGTTGCTAGCTGCTTCTTGACCTACCTGCTTTTTGATTTCTTGACGCACCGACTCCAAATTGAGACCCATTTTCTGTAGGACATTAACAGCGACACCTTGGCCAAGTTGAATGAGACCTAAAAGGAGATGTTCCGTACCAATGTAGTGGTGATGGAGGTCTTCGGCTTCTTTACGAGCAAGAGTAAGCACTTCTTGAGCGCGTGGAGTAAAATTATTTAACATAAAATTTATTCGCTGTTCGTAATCGATAGTTGATAGAAAATTTCAGCGTATCGAGACAACGTGGTGTTGCATTCTACACTCATATGCAGCAATTCGCAAGATCCCTTCTCAGTGATAGCCTCCAGCCTAATTCCCCAGCAACTTTGGTTCCGGAATCTGTTTTAATTTGGCTCGAATGATGGTGGCTCGTAATGAGTCACGTTCCTTGGAAGTCATTTTTAAAAGCTGAGCACTTTTTTGCAAATGCGCGGGTTGTGCTTCCATAAAAAGTTCATCGATAGGAAGACGAATGTTGGAAGGAAATAAATTTAAATCGACTCCCAATTTCATCAACGAAAGCAGATTCAATGCCTCTTTCGTTGAGATAGAATAAGCGTGTAGAAGGATCCCGTAGGATCTCCCAATCTGATCCTTGAGGGTCTCTGGCTGCTGTTTAAGGAGAATTGCTCGCGCATTGGTTTCATGTTGGAAAATCTGCTGGATAACGACATGAAGCCTCTCAATAATTTCCTCCTCCTTTTCTCCAAGCGTGATTTGATTTGAAATTTGAAAAAGATTTCCGATAGCATCGCTTCCTTCTCCATGGAGTCCACGCACCACGAGACCCATTTTATTGACGGAATTAATAATTTTATTCATGTGCTCCAAGAGTACTAGTCCCGGTAGATGTAGCATGGCGGAGACACGCATTCCCGTCCCAACATTGCTAGGACAGGCAGTGAGATACCCTAGCTTTTGATGAAACGCAAAAGGAAGATGTTCTTCGAGCTCGGTGTCCGTTTGAGCAATGAGGGAAAATGCTTTTTTTAATTGAAATCCAGGAAGAATGGCTTGGATACGCAGATGATCTTCTTCGTTAATCATCACACTCAATGTCTGACTTGCGTTCATCACGACGGCACTTCCTACAGATTTTTCAGCATGCTCGCAACTAATAAGATGCCGCTCTACTAAAACCTGTTTTTCCAAAAGAGTCAGATTCTCCATTTTTTCAGAAAAAGCGGAACTCATTTCTGGAAGAGCTTCCACAGCGCTTTTAATCTCTTCCATGAGCTTAATGCGCTCTGGTTTCTTAGCCCATCCTGGAAACGGCCTATGGTCTAAGTTGCGAGCCAAGCGCACACGGCTGCTCACCACAATTTGAGAATGTGGTCCTGCATGAGAAAGCCACTCACTCCTATTAGTCATCACATGAGAAAGTTTCATTAAAGAGAATCTTGTCGTCTCAGCTTTCCAGCGAAAACCGAGATGGATTGAAGTTAAAAGTTGAAGTGAAAGTTTTGAGCTCTTCGCAAATGTTGAAATGCTATAGTGTTTTAAATTGAGAAGGGCGTGTTAGAAGTGCTGAAATTTTTTCTTAGGACAAAGCCGAAAATTGAGGCGCTATCTGAAGATAAACTAAGATACGAGAACGTAGTCATAAGTAAAAAGATTTAGCCTACAGCGTGCCCTTATCGATTCACGTTTTTAGGTTTAATGACAACATCTCCTGAACCGTGTTCTGGCCCGCCTCCTTTTCTTGGACTTCATCCAAGAGTCCTCGCTCTATCCGATGGATGAGGTCTCGATAGCGCCCAGCTTCCTCATATTCTTCTTTTTCAATGGCTGTTGCTAATGATTTCTTCAAGGTCTCTAGTTGAGAGGCTCGTTGGTATGCAGCTGCTATTTTTGCTGGCACTTTCCCTGTATGAACCATCCCACGATGCATATTGCGCAGCATCACGGAAAGACCTTCTGTAAAAGCATCATAACAAGCACTGCAGCCGAGACGCCCTCGTTTTTTAAAATCACTTTGAGAAAAACCACACACAGGACAAGAGAGAGAAGTTTTTTCAATTTCATGAGCTGCGCCAAGCCCTAGGAGTAAGTCAGCAAGAGCAAATCCCATGGGATCATGCATCCCATGTAATTTAGAACAAGGTTCACAAAGATTGAGATTTTGGACGTTTCCTTCAATCATTTGTGTCAAAAACACCGTCGCTTCTTTCGTTTTACAAACATCACAAAACATATGGTGCTAAGTTAAGGGATATTTGGAATGATTGCAAACTAGCGTTTCAAATCGATACTTGATCTTCAGCAGAGATGCTCCTAGTAATCTTACCTCTTACTATCATAAAAACAAAAAAAACAACTCTTTAACATTACGGTCATGCTCAATCTCAGCCCTGCTCATCTTCATCTTGCCCTAAATCACATTCCTATCATTGGACTTGTGGTTGCCACTTTTCCCATTGTTATTGGGATTGTTGCTCAATGCCGAACAACGATTGCAACCGGCTTAATCGCAACACTGCTGTGTGCTGCCGCAATGCCTGCCATCATGAAAACTGGGGGACAGGCTGCGCACGCCTTTGATGATGGAACTGCGTTACCTCCGCTTGATGCAGCAGGACAAAATGCGCTAGACACACATGCTAGTCGTGCAGACACAACGACTCCTGTAATCTATGCAAGTGCCTTGCTGGCACTACTCGCTCTACTCACGCTTATCAAACTTCCTAAAGCTGCTACATGGCTCGCCTTTGCGGTACTCTTGGGCAATACCGCTTCTATTCTACTTTCCATCTGGACAGCAGATGCTGGCGGACACATTCGCCATCTGGAGCTTCGCTCAAAGACATCATTGACGGCACCTGTAGAAAATAGCAAACCAGCGGATAGCAAGCCGGCAGAGGCTCCATCACCTGCGCCATCCGCACTCCCCACAGCAACTCCGATGACAACAACAGCGCCAACATCATGATTATTAGCATCGTCATAGCCGTTCAGGAGAACGGATAGGAAGATAGGACCTAAAGCCTTTGGCAATTGATGGTACCCGTTCAGCGGTCCAGATAACAGAACAGCTCGACCCTCGTGCAAGCGCCCCAGAGGGCTCTCAGTATCCGTTTAGCAGAACGGATTAGGCTGTAGGTGATAAGATGGAGTAAAATGGTACATTCAAAAAATAGGTTCTTCTTCTGAAGTGAATTTGCCTACAGCCTATGGCCTAAAGCCTACAGCCTTACCCGTCTCTTGAACGGGTATAATTGATGAAACTATTTTCATCTGTACAAGCAGGTCGAATCTCATCTTCCATCTTCTTGGCCTTTATTGTGAATGGCTACCTTTTGACCGCTTGTGGGCCTTGTAGAGGAAAAATGGGAAAAGGCAACCGAGCAAGATTCCAAAACCTATAATGAGCTGGTAGCGGAGAACATTACCGACAGCGATTTGACTTGGGGGCAGGAATCCAAGACTCATCGTAAACAAACAACTCAGCGAACCGGTGATGCATATAAACCAAAGGCCTGGCTTCCCTCCAGGTGTTACAAAGGTTCGTTTCACGTTGGGGTGTTTATAACGCAGTTTTACCGCAGAAGCGAACATGGCAATGTAGCCTAGCAAGGCCAAGAGTGAAGCTATATTGGTTAAGAGCAAGAAACCGCTGCTTACTGTCGGCATCAATAAAAAGAGAGCTGTGAGCACGGAGAAAATCAATCCTTGCAACAGCAAAATCAACACAGGAACGCCATGGCGATTTTTTTTTCCTAACTGCTGGGGCAAGCAGTCATCATGGCAGGCCATCAGTAAACTTTTACTCGGCCCTAAAATCCAAGAGTTCAATCCGCCTAGAGCCCCCACGGTTATTAAAAGGGCTAAGAGCGGCATCAGCCCATGAAGATGAAAAGCATTAAAAAAAATTTCAAATGCTTGAAGCAGTCCTGCAATGATGTTGAGTTGTGATTGAGGTACAACTAGTGCAATCGCAAGTGAAGAAAAAATAAGGCTTCCCAGAATAATCAAGACGGACCAAAAAATAGCTTTGGGATAATTCTGTTGCGGATTCTTAACTTCTCCTGCATGAGCTGCAGAGAGTTCAATGCCAACCAGACTGTAGAGAAGAACAGTCAAGAGGGCCATATTATCGATACTTCTGACATCAGGGAGGAGGGAATGCCAACTTAGCGTAATGCTTAGCGGCTTTCTCATTACCATCCAAATAATTCCGAGAATAATGATGAAGCCCATAGGAGCTAACGTTCCAAAAATTACTGAGAGACTTCCAAAAAGACTTGCCGTCTTGATGCCAAAAAAATTGAGAAAGGTGATGCCCCAAAATAAGCAAAAGATTAAGGTGATCATGTAAGGCTTGTTGTTCACAAGATTAGGATCGATGCAATACGAGATCGTGGCAGCGATGAAGGACATTATTGTGGGAAACCACGCAATGTTGCTAATCCATTGTACCCAAATAATCATAAATCCAAATTTAGGACCAAATGCTTCTCGTACCCAAACATACATAGCCCCTGTTTCTGGCCAACCGGTGGACAACTCAGCGGAGACAAGGGCCGTTGGAACAAAAAACAGAAGTGCTGCTAGCACGTAGTAAAAAATCAGTGAGAGTCCATACTCAGCGCTCACGGGCAATATGCGCAAGCTATCAATGGCAGCAACATTCATCATCACCAACGCAAAAAGGCTTAACGTTTTTTTATTCATAGGATTAGTAACTACCAACGTCAGTGGATTTGTTCACAAGAACAGACAAAAGGATAAAGTCAAATTATTTTGACTATAACGAAGTGAAACATGATAGGAGTATGAGCTCCTAATTTTGACCTCGGAGCCTATCGGCATGCAGCCTGTTACGTCAAAAACTTTCGTTAGTAATGACTCTTCTTTCTTAGAAGAATGAGCAAAAAACTGGTGTTTATTTCAACTTTTCTCAGAAAAATTGGAACACTCATTCCCGAACTTTCTGTTTCGTGCTCTCGATAATTTCGAAGAGCAATTCTCGTTCGTGAAGAGTAAGCTCATGGTTACAGAAATTTTTAATTTCTAGCAACGATTCTAGTAAGACAACCCAACCATGAACCAATTCGCTGCAAAGCGGATAATCTCTTAAAATATAGAAGAGTGGTTTTAAACACCGACGTTCGCACCACTCGTCTATTAATCGCTCCAATTTTGCGAATATGGCATAGTTCTCATTCATCATAAGTTTGGTTATTGAGGGTGTGTGGTGTCTATTATTACAGAGTTACATAAAATTAATGACTAATAGGAAAGAGATTTGTTCTTAGCGCAACATTTTGTGGTAGGACTAGTAACTTCCAAAAACGTTATGACGAACATAGATAAAACGAGGGGTCTGCAATGGCCAAAAAGTGCAGAAAGCGATGATTTCAACGCAGCGAAGTAATAGCGAAATATTCCATAACGACATATCAGTATCGCAAAAGGTGGCATGGCAGGACATTTTCATCACAATGAAATGGAATAACGACTGATGCCACCATGCATTCATTTTTAGAATTGTCAATAATAATTAACTAAAATTAACAATAATTAACGCATTCTTGCCCTTCATGGGAACGGGTACAGTTAAAGTGAAAAATACCAGTGGCCAGGTGGCCGTGGGATCGACTGCCACCAGGCAGCACCGAAGGGGTGAGGTGAGCGGGAGCAAGCGAGCCAAAGCTACCGCGATTTGCCGGACCGCCTTCCCCTCTTCTCGAAGAAGGGAAATTTTACACTGCTCTTCCAGAGAGAGCTGTTTATAGTTTGTTCCCATAGCAACACCGAGCATAGTTGGCGTTGCACTTCGTTTGTGAATTTAGAGAACGCAATCCGCGGGTATCTCAAACTAACACTGAGCGTTACCCATGTTCTGACCATACCTTATAGTCTTTTAAAGAGAGAAGGGCACGATCTGAACTTGCTCTTTTTCTTGATAACAGCGTTCTCATCACTCACGTTATCTTAAGATAGCGCTCGCTCTTCGGCCTTGTTATCAAGAAAAATTTCATCGTCTTATCGCGCCCTTCTCTCTTTAAAAGACTATAGATAACAGAACACAAGGATTTTTAGAAAGAGTAAGCTCTATAGTCCCATTAGTGAGGGGATATGGTATTATTCCTCTTCGGCAGCTTCTTCTTTATGAGAGGGAAATTTAAGTTTTACTTTATCTCCATAAATGACCGCACGAGCCTGTAAGACCACATCAGGAATGAGGTTATGAGATTTATCTTCAATCATGCGAATAATATGCATGAGAGCAGCTACAATGAGAGCATTTCGTGACCAACCAATCGAACTGGCAATATGGTCTGTTTTTTTAAGAATTGCGTGATGACAAGCGAAGCCTGTTCGCATTTGTGCAGGAGAGGTTTTTGGTGCGCCCATGTTAAAAAGAGTGTCGAAATAGTAATCAAAGGATAGGTGTTAGTGCAAGGAAGGAGGTAAAGATTGTTCGAATATATTGCTGTCCAAAATAAACACGTTATAGGAATGATACCATTTCCATTAAATCATGAGATTATTGAGCTCTGGAGTTTTAGTTTCTAGCAAGAAGGAAGAGTGAGGCGCTATCTGAAGATAACGTAAGATCTGAGAACGTAGTCATAAGGAAAAAGATCCAGCTTATAGCGTGCCTTTATCGATTTAACACACTATACATCAGTTAAGCTCTGACAACAAAGCTAGGGACCAAAAGAACAAGCTGCAATGGTCCGATTATTTAATGAAAATGGTATAAGACCTCAGAAGTTCATTGTTTGCTAAGTGTCAAGTTTAGGGGCCCAAGTCGCTACTCACGCAGCTGTTTAGGGGTTTAAGAGCTTTTATCACATCTAGCCCGATATATTGCCCCTGCTTACTTTCTGGCTAGACCCCTAAACTTCTAGAGCGTTTTAAAAAATTCTATAGTTGGGTGCATTGTCAGAATACGACCCGACGGGAGGTCGGTTGGGCAGACTGCCCTTAGACAGCCCAGCAAGGGCGAGGTGAGCTTCACAAAGCGAGTCAAACGAGGAGCGCAGA
>JBMOFC010000009.1:0-56574 GCA_049314455.1 Chthoniobacterales bacterium | reverse complement strand
TAACCACATGATAAAAAATCCTAACTTTTCACTTGCGAATTAACACTGCTACTAGAGTCCAAGAAGTCATTGAGATCATACCGCCACTCGTCTAAACAAAGCTTCATCATGCACAGCTGATAAAACCATCGGGGTATTGAAGTTCAACACCTGTATTGTTGCTGTTATGACTGATCTAGAAAGAGGATACTTAGAAACTCCTATTACTCGTGCAAAGTTATTGAGGATAGGATCGCATTTTGAATTACAACGTTTTCTCAACCTATTTGGAGTATTCTAGGCATTATTTTTATGATTCACTCACCTATTTCTTTTTCAAAAAAGACCTTCGCTTACTTCGATGCTGCTCAGAAAAATAGTCTTAATAAGGCTTGGTATGAAAAGCACCGTGATGATTACCAAAAATATGTCCAAGCTCCTTTTGGAAAACTTATTGATCTTTTAAAAATAGAGTTTTCTGATGAACTTCCAAAAATTCATTTTTTTCCTAAAAAACTATCCAAGCCTGTTTTTAAAAATCCTGATTTGATGGGTAATATTATCCGCTCCAATGCTACAACTTTTTTTTCCGAAAAACGAACATCTCGATTCGAATGGAATCCAGGCATTTATTTTTCGCTAGGATCTCAAGAAGACGATAATGTGATTGGCATTGGATTGTACATGGTCTCCAGTAGACAAATGAACCAATTGCGTCGTGCCTGTGTCGAGGATTTCGATGTCATTGATGGAATTCTTTCTAACTCTAAAATCATCAATCATTGGGGAGATTTAAGTGGTGAGCTCTATAAAAGGTTCCCAAGAGGGTATGACGAACATTCAGAATCCGCCAAATATTTGAAGCACAAACAATTTTTTTTGAGTCAGAAACTGACACAAGCTCGTATTACCTCAAATCATTTCTTTGAGGAGACTATTAATGACATTCGGTGTGCATTACCTTTCTTAAAATGGCTCATCAATAGCGTTGGAACTTATCATCCGCAACCGTTCAACAGAACAGGTAAGGTTGCAGACTACAGTCTGCAGACTACAGATAAAATGGTACCCGGCATCTGTTCAAAGATCGGGTATAGTTGAAGTGAAAAATACCAGTGGCCGGGAGGCCGTGGTATAGACTGCCGCCAAGCAGCCCCAAAGGGGTGAGCCGAGCGGGAGCGAGCGAGTCAATTGAAGTTGAAACAACAAAAAAACGTCTATTCAGGAAACGGGTTCCGAAAATTCACTTTTTTGTTCTTGGCGTTTCTTTTGCGGCTATTTTTCATCTCATAAATGAATACGGCACAAAAAAAGAGCCGGACCTTTCGATCCGGCTCTCTTGAAACTAAATGACTTAGTAGGTCAGGATTTTTAGTAATCCATTCCGCCCATACCACCCATTCCGCCCATGCCACCTGGTGGCATTGCAGGAGCTTTCTCTTTCTCAGGGATCTCAGAAATGATCGCCTCAGTTGTTAGCAAGAGTCCGCTAATGGATGCTGCATGTTGAAGGGCACTACGAGTTACTTTCGTTGGGTCAACGACACCTGCCTTTACAAGGTCAGTGTATTCATCTGTAGCAACGTTGTAACCGTCGTTTCCTTTTCCTTTTTTAACTTCTTGAACGATGAGTGCACCTTCTTTTCCAGCATTGGAAGCAAGCTGACGAAGAGGATACTCAATGGCCTTACGAATAATTTCGAGACCAACGAGCTCATCACCTTCTAGTTTGATCGTATCAAGAACCTTCTGAGCACGGATGAGAGCAACGCCACCGCCTGGGACGATACCTTCTTCTACCGCTGCGCGAGTAGCATGAAGGGCATCTTCGACGCGAGCTTTCTTTTCTTTCATCTCGGTTTCTGTTGCAGCACCAACATTGATGACGGCAACACCACCAGCAAGCTTAGCAAGACGCTCTTGAAGTTTTTCACGATCGTAGTCGCTTGTTGTTTCTTCAATCTGACGACGCAGAAGAGAAACACGGCCTTGGATATCGGAGCTCTTTCCTTCACCTTCGACAATGGTTGTATTTTCTTTATCTACCGTGAGATGTTTTGCACGACCCAGATCTTCAAGGGTAATATTCTCAAGCTTGATACCAAGATCCTCTGTGATGCAACGACCACCAGTCAAGATCGCAATGTCTTCAAGCATTGCTTTGCGACGATCCCCAAATCCTGGAGCTTTTACAGCACAGATTTGAAGTGTTCCGCGAAGCTTGTTGACCACGAGAGTTGCCAGCGCTTCCCCTTCAACATCTTCAGCGATGATCAGGAGAGGACGGCCGCTCTTAGCAACTTTCTCGAGTAATGGAAGAAGATCTTTCAGGCTGCTGATCTTCTTTTCATGAATCAAGATGTAGGCGTTATCAAGAACGACTTCCATGGCTTCTGCATTGGTCACGAAGTAAGGAGAGAGATAACCTTTGTCAAACTGCATTCCCTCAACAACGTCAAGGCTTGTCTCAATGGACTTTGCTTCTTCAACAGTGATGGTTCCATCTTTACCAACTTTTTCCATTGCATCAGCAATGATTTGGCCAATGGTCTTATCCCAGTTTGCAGAAACGGTTGCAACTTGTGCAATCTCGGAACTGTCTTTTACTTTTTTGCTGATACGAGCAAGTTCGCCAACGATGGCATCCACTGCTTTTTGAATACCACGTTGTAGAGAAGTTGGATTAGCACCAGCGGTAACATTCTTGAGCCCCTCGCGGAAGATTGCTTCTGCAAGGACCGTTGCTGTAGTCGTTCCATCACCAGCGATATCGCTTGTTTTAGAGGCAACTTCGCGAACGAGCTGCGCTCCCATATTTTCATACGGACATTCGAGTTCAATTTCTTTAGCAACTGTAACACCATCTTTGGTGATGGTTGGGCTACCAAATTTTTTGTCAAGAATGACGTTTCGTCCGGAAGGCCCGAGTGTTGCTTTAACTGCCTTAGCGAGTTTCTCAACGCCACGGAGCAAGGCATGACGTGCTGCTTCGTCGAATTGTAATTGTTTTGCTGCCATAATAGTAATTAGTAATTAATAATTAATTTGAATAAGGTTTGTTGTTCTGAAGATTAACCAATGATACCAAGGATGTCGTCTTCGCGCAGGATTAAGTAGGCTTCGCCATCTACTTTGACTTCAGTACCACCGTATTTAGAAATGAGAACGGTGTCTCCCTTCTTAACGGTAAAGGCAATTTTTTTGCCCTCATCATCAAGCTTGCCTGTTCCTAAGGCGATGACTTTTGCTTCCTGGGGTTTTTCTTTAGCAGTATCAGGAATGATGATACCGCCTTTTTTTACTTCTTTCTCATCGACCGGTTGTACTAAAACGCGATCGCCGAGAGGTTGGATATTTACTGCCATGTGTTTATTTCCTCCGTGTTTGTGTTGGTTGGTTAATTGTAGTCGCATTGTATGTTACAACAGAGCAACTGATGAAAGGTTCTGAATGCTCAATAAGGATTTATTTTTTCTTTTTCTCGTCATCGACAATTTCAAATTCTGCATCGACGACATCTCCCTCTTTCTTGGCCTCATCATGCGTTGAAGCTTGATCAGGACCAGCAGAAGATCCTGTCTCTGGCGTGCCAGTAGTTGCTGCAGCCTTTTTGTAGAGTTCAGTGCTGATTTCTTGGAACTTTGTCTGAAGTTTATCATAAGAAGCTTTGATAGTATCAATATCAGAGCCTTTGAGAGCTTCACGCACAGCGGCGATATCATCTTCTACTTCTTTTTTAGAGGCTCCATCGATTTTATCTCCGAGCTCTGTGAGCTGCTTCTCGCATTGATAAGCAAGCGTATCGGCATTGTTACGAATCTCGATGGCCTCTTTTGCTTTTTTATCTTCTTCTGCATGTGCTTCGGCTTCGCGCTGCATCCGTTCTACTTCCTCTTTGCTTAAGCCACTAGAACCAGTGATCGAGATCTTCTGTTCTTTGCCGCTGCCAAGATCTTTAGCAGTAACATTGAGAATACCATTAGCATCGATATCAAAAGAGACTTCAATTTGAGGAACGCCACGAGGAGCTGGAGGAATTCCATCGAGATGGAAGACACCAAGCTGCTTGTTATCACGAGAAAGAGGCCGCTCCCCTTGTAGGACTTTGATTTCTACACCTGGTTGGTTATCGCTGTAGGTGGAGAATGTTTGTGATTTTTTCGTTGGAATCGTTGTGTTACGAGGAATCATCGCTGTCGCAACTCCACCAGCTGTCTCAATTGAGAGAGTCAAGGGTGTTACATCGAGCAATAAGACATCTTTGACGTCTCCGCGAAGAACGCCGCCTTGAATAGCGGCACCGATAGCCACCACTTCGTCAGGATTGACACCTTTATGTGGCTCTTTGCCAATGAGACTACGTGCTGTGTCGATGACTTTAGGCATTCTTGTCATACCACCTACAAGAACAAGTTCACTGATATCACCAGTATTCCAGCCGGCATCTTTCAAGCAATCTTTCACTGGCTTGATGGTTCTTTGGAATAAATCATCAGTGAGTTGCTCGAGTTTAGAGCGGCTCAATTTTTTCTGAATATGCTTCGGACCTGTGGCATCTGCTGTTACGAAAGGAAGGTTCACTTCATATTCTTGAGTAGAAGAGAGTGCAATTTTTGCTTTTTCTGACTCTTCTTTAATACGCTGTACGGCGTCCGGTTGCTTGGTGAGATCAATCGAGGATTCATTTTGGAATTCCTTGATTATCCAATCCATGATCCGATAATCCCAATCGTCACCTCCGAGATGCGTATCACCATTGGTTCCACGGACCTCAAAAACGCCTTCTCCTAACTCGAGTGCGGAAATATCAAAGGTTCCACCACCCAAATCATAGACGGCGATTTTTTCATCTTTTTCTTTTTCAAGACCGTAGGCTAAAGAGGCTGCCGTTGGCTCGTTGATAATCCGAAGGACTTCGAGGCCGGCAATTTTACCAGCATCTTTAGTGGCGTTACGCTGTGAGTCGTTGAAGTAGGCTGGTACGGTGATTACAGCTTGAGTGATTTTTTCACCCAATTTGGCTTCTGCATCTGTCTTGAGTTTCGCGAGAATCATTGCCGAAATTTCAGGTGGCGAGAAGGTTTTTGGCTTGCCTTCTACTTCCACTTGAATGTGGACATCGCCATTGGCAGCTTTCACTAGTTTGTAAGGAACACGCTCTTGTTCCCCGCGAACCTCATCAAATTTCATCCCCATGAAACGTTTGACTGAGGCAATCGTATTCTGTGCGTTAGTTATGGCTTGGCGCTTTGCAGCTTGACCAACGAGACGCTCACCACTCTTAGTGAAAGCAACAACAGAAGGAGTGGTGCGTGCGCCTTCTGAGTTTTCAAGAACTATAGGCTCTGAACCCTCCATAACAGACATGCAGGAGTTCGTCGTTCCTAAGTCAATTCCTAGTATTTTGCGTGATTTTGTAGACATGACACCTAATGTAGCAGATATCATGCCAGATTTCACTAGTTTTATAACTCATTTTGATAAAACAGAATACAATAAATTAAAAAAATCTATGAAAACCTCAGCGTTGAAATATGAGTCAATATGACTCAATTGCCTGCCGAATCGAGTCTTTTTGGCGCATTTAAAAATCTTCCCGCAATTATCTTCAAAAGTGGGGTTAATTCTTCGGGATGCGAGGCGATCCATTTCCTAATGGTCTCGACTGGAAAAAAAGCACCTGTTTCAATTTCTTCCGCTTGCAAGATAAACGGTCCTTCTGCAATTCCAAAAAAGCATACTACAAATTCCTGTTCGGTCGCCTCACTTGCTGGAATCCGATGAAACTCCTTCAATTCAATAGTCACCCCTAACTCTTCACGAAGCTCCCTTGTGGCAGCCTCCAAATAATTTTCACCAGCCATCACATGTCCAGCCACACTGGAGCACCAAAGACCTGGATGGTTTTCCTTCCAATACGAACGCTTTTGAAGAAAAAGTTCTCCTCGAGTGTTAAAAATCCAAAGATGAACAGAACGATGCAGCAACTTATTCACATGAACAAAATTTCGTTCTTGACGGTCGATACCGCTATCATTCTCATCCACAACATCAAAAATTTCTTCTTTTGATTTAGAAGGAAGAGGAGCTATTTGATCAACCAAATAGGACCAATCATCAATGCTCAAGTCTTCAGCACGAATTGTAGGTGGATGGCCAAGATGATCCATTATGGGAAGCCAACGTTCGATAGGAATTTTTAATAGTGAGCTAAGTTGCTTGCGCCTTGAGGAAAATCCCAAGCGAACCATCTCGCGAAAAACTGTTTCGTTGCATTGGCGTACTTCAGGAATGGGACGGCGTGTTATTGTGACAATCGCTGACTCGACACGTGGTCGCGGCCAGAAAACATCAGGTGGCACGATACGTGTTTTCTGAACGCACCAGCGACGTCCCAATAAAATCGTTAACGCCGCATAATCCTCATGACCCGGAGCAGCAACTAACCTCTCTGCAACTTCACGCTGTAGCATAAGAGCAAGACTGGAGGCCGGTGAGAGAGCTGCTGTAAAATGCGCAATGATAGCGGTAGAGGCACTATAAGGAAGATTGCCAACGACTTTTATGGGACCATATCCATAAAGTTCTCTGAGGTCTATTTTAGCGGCATCTCCATCAATCACACGAACCCTAGAACTCCCGTAGCGTCGTTTTAATTCAGAAACAAAACGATGATCACGCTCAATCAAGGTAATATAGGATGCCGGCGAATGACAAATATGCTCGGTAAGAGCACCCATACCTGGTCCTATTTCGACCAGGTGATCTCCTTCTTGCGGGTCACTATCAGTAACAATGGCTCGCGCTAAATTGACATCCAAAAGAAAATTTTGACCCAACATTTTGCTAGGATGAACCCCGAGCTCTTCAAGGCGTGCACGTAATACTATTTTTGACATAGGCTCTATCTTTAAGAAGAGCAGCCAAGATAAGCCAGCCTAGAAAAGAAAGAAGAGTTAATAGCATTCATTCTCATTTATTCCCAAGTTATTCACATTGCGTGATCGCTTTGCAATGCTGAAAAATTGAAGCGTTGAAATGTTGAAAAGAAAATTATCCTCAATAAGTTTGAGTCAAAATTTTCATCGCTTTAAAGTATATCACCTTGTTTCTTTGATCAATCATCCCAAACTCTCGTTAATTTAGCGCCACTCAACCATGACTCCTTTTAGCAACTACCTCGCGTGTTCTCCTGTAATCGCCATAAGAATTGCTCTCTTCTTAACATGCGTCTTGGCTTTTTATGGATGGATTGCCTGGCGTGTTTCGCGCAAAGCTATTTTAAAAACACAATCGTTTACGCTTTGGGATGGTTTAGCGGCCATGCTCTTAATGGGATGGTTTCTTTGCGTGACCATCACTTCTTTTGGCAAAGACCAAGATATTACGTTTTCTGCTGTTGTGATTAATGGAGTTATCTATTTTTTTCTAGTAAGCGGAATCTGTGTTTTTTTATCGCTGCGCCATTTATCTCCTATAAAACTTTTTGGGCTCAAGCCGTCACAGCCGACTAAGATTGTTCAAAAAGCACTCCTCTGGTTACTAGTCACCTATCCTCTCATCATGGTAGGTCAAGGAGCTATCGAACTCCTCTTTGGCACCAATGACGATACTCAAGCCGTAGTCACTTATTTCTTAACACATCCTGCTTTTAAAGAACGCCTCGCCATCATCATCATGGCGATCATTGTGGCTCCATGTGCCGAAGAATTTCTTTTTCGCGGATATCTTTATGGTGTTCTGCGTCGCTTTGCAGGACGCATCCCAGCAATCATCGTGACTTCTACTCTCTTTGCAGCTGTCCATTTACATCTCCCATCCATGTTAGGACTCGGATTACTCGCGGTGATGCTCTGCTTACTTTATGAACGTACAGGATCGCTCTGGGCTAATATTTGTGTTCATGCCACTTTTAACAGCATCTCGATTGTGATGCTCTTATTGCTTCAAAGAGGATGGCTATGAGTGAAGATTCTCTTTTAGACCTGATTCGCAGCGAATTGCCTATTGATGCTCCTTCGGTTATCGTGGGAAGTGGTGATGATTGTGCTATCGTAAAGCCCCCTACGAGAAATCATTCACTCGTACTCAAAACAGATGCCACCATCGAAGGGATCCATTTTACTACTGAGGCTGATCTCGCTCACGTTGGTTGGAAAGCCCTCTGCAGGCCTATCAGTGATTTTGCAGCGATGGGTGCTGTTCCCGAACATGCATTAATCACAGTTGCAGCACCTGTTTTTTTTGAACAAGAAAAATGGCTTCAACTTGCTCGCGGTTTCGGAAAAGCAGCACGTGCTTTTGGCATTATTGTCGTTGGTGGAGAAATAGCCCACTCTCCGGGAGGAATTTTTATCTCTGTCACCATCACAGGTGCTACAGGCAGATCCTTCTCCCTACGCCGTCATGCACGTAGCCACGATCTCATCTGCGTCACGGGACAACTGGGAGGATCACTTAAAAGCGGACGCCACCTTACTTTCATACCACGCCTTGCAGAAGGGCAATGGTTGTTATCACAAAGAGGGGTCCATGCCATGATGGATTTGAGCGATGGGCTTGGAAGTGACCTTCCGCGACTCGCTCGCGCAAGCCAATGTGGCTTTGAGCTCAAGATAGATCAAATCCCCTGCCATGGGGGCTGCACCACAGAAGAAGCAATGAGCGATGGAGAAGATTATGAATTGCTACTCACCATTGCTCCCCATGCATGGCCTGCACTTCAAGAAGAATGGAATCAAAAATTTCCAACCCTCTCACTTACTCCCATTGGAAAGATGCAACCTCCCGAGCATTTTTCAACATTCCTTCCTCATGGATATGATCATTTTTAATTTTTGACAGAAATGAAACGCCTCCTAGTATGTCACCACCTCATGAAGCACAGCCTTCTGTTTTTTATTTTTCTTGTTGTTTCCTCAAATGCAGCAACGCTCCCACCACCTTATGTCCAAGGAGCTTCGGTCGTCGTGCTTGATGCGGATAGCGGAAATATTCTTTATTCTAGGAATCCGAATGAGCCACGTCCGGTCGGGAGCACCCAAAAAATCTTAACGGCACTCATTGTTGCCCAAAATGGAAACCTCAATCGCTACGTCACGATTCAACCGATTGATGAAAAGACAGAGCCGACCATGCTTGCATTAAGACCAGGCGATAGCTACACGCGCGAAGAACTTTTAAATGCACTGCTCATTAAAAGCGCCAACGATGTGGCACGGGCACTTGCACGTGATCAAGCGGGGTCAATTGAAAATTTTGCAGTAATGATGAATCAAAAAGCGGAGGAATTGGGAGCCAATTCTTCACATTTTGTGAATCCTAATGGACTTCCAGCTCCCAATCAATATTCAACGGCTTTAGACATGTCTAAAATTGCGCTGGCTGTTTATCACAATCAGAAACTACGTTCTATCATTGCCATCAAATCGTATCCTTTTCGCTATGCCAATGGTACTATTGCCTTATTGCACAATACTAATCACACCATGCAGAATAATTTTTTCTGCAACGGGATGAAAACTGGCTACACCGATAAAAGCAAGCATTGCCTGATTACCAGTGGATGTTACCAAGGCCATGATGCCATCACCGTTATTTTAGGAACTCCTAATCGCAATAAGCTTTTTAGCGACTCTGCCGAACTTCTTGCCTGGGCACTCAATATCCCAGTTGTTAAAAAAGTCGTTCGCTACGTTAAGAGCTACTCCAACTCTTCACAGAGCACGACGCCCAAAAAACACCACTACAGAAAGCATCAAAACCAACAACGTTCCGTTGGTGCTTAGAAGATATACCTTTCACGAATGATTTTTAGGATTTTCTACTAGTTCTTATTGCCTCTGGCTGCGTTGTCCTCGCTTACGTTATGTTCGCATAGCGTCTCGCTCGGAACGCCTTGCCAGAGACAATAACTCCTGCGTATAAAATTCCTAAAAATCATTCGCAAAAGGTATAGTAGATAGGAATTAGCAATACTGGCGAATTGAACAGATTTGCTTCAACTTCAACTCATCTCACTTTTTCTCGGAAAAATTGAGATATTCCCCATGAACCGTTCTTATGAGCTACATCCCGTTTCAACCGGAAAAAGCACTATCGACTATGCCTCTGCTCTAAACGCACAACAACATGCCGCGGTTACTTCGCGTGCAGGAGCTGCACTCGTCATTGCAGGCGCTGGCAGCGGCAAAACACGTACCTTGACCTATCGTGTGAGTTGGCTTTTGGAACATGGCTACGGGGCAGAGCAAATTCTGCTCCTCACCTTCACCAACAAAGCAGCGCGCGAGATGTTGGAGCGCGTTAATATCCTTCTTCCAGGAAGAACACAACATCTGTGGGGTGGCACTTTTCATTCCATAGGACACCGCATTTTACGCCGTCACTGCGAACTACTCGGCTTTGAAAAAAACTTCACTATCATGGATCGTGATGACCAAGAGGAGCTCCTGGAAGCCGTCATCACACGCAAAGGACTTCGTGACCCTGATAAACGCTTCCCTAAAGCCAATGTGCTGGCCGAAATCATTAGCCTCTGCAGCAATACAGGAGAAACGCTCCGGGCTTTGTTGTTACGCCGTTATCGTTACTTTCTAGACCTAGAAGAACAACTCCAAGAAGCCATGTTTGGTTATGACGCTGCAAAGAAGGGCGCCAACACGATGGATTTTGATGATCTTTTAACCAAAACACATGAACTTTTTCTCACCTATCCTGACATCGCAAAACGCTACCAGCAGCAGTTTCGAGCTATCTTGGTCGATGAGTATCAGGATACCAATTATTTGCAGGCAAGCTTGATCAATCTGCTAGCCTTGGAGCATGGTCACATCATGGTAGTGGGTGATGATGCCCAATCGATCTATTCCTGGCGTGGAGCTAATGTCAGTAACATGTTGGAATTTCCGAAGCGTTATCCCACGGCTCAACTCTTTCCCATCGAAACGAATTATCGAAGTGTTCCTCAAGTTTTGGAATTGGCCAATGCCTCGATTCTTTGTAACACCAACCAATTTCCTAAGGCGCTCCAGGCCATGCGTGCTCCCTACGTCACGCAGCCAGCACTTGTGGCCCTAGCGACCAACAATGAGCAGGCTACCTTCATTGCACAACGTATTCAAGAACTCCATGAAGAAGGAATTCCTTTTTCAGAAATGGCTATTCTCTATCGAGCCCATTATCACTCCATGGAAATTCAGATGGAACTCACGCGGCGCGGCATTCCTTTTTTTATCACGAGTGGTCTTCGTTTTTTCGAACAGGCTCACATCAAAGATGTCGCAGCGATGATGAAATTTGCACTCAATCCTCATGACGAAGTCGCTTTCAAGCGTCTCATTCAGCTTTTTCCTGGTATTGGTAAAAAAACAGCAGAATCACTCTGGAATCAAGTGCTCAAGACGCTTGTTGCAGGCAGTCATCAATTCCAAAAACTAGAACACTGCAAACCTCCTGCCAAGGCTTCTAAAGAGTGGAAACAGTTTGTCTGCACCCTTGTGGAATTGACCCAAGAAACAACAATGGCGACTCCGAGCATGATGATCGAGACTATCCTGCTCGCTTTTTATGAAGAGATCATGAAAGAAAAATTTGCTAATTATGAGGTGCGTCGTGATGACCTCAACACGCTACTTAATTATGCAAAACAATTTTCAGACACAGGTGAATTTTTAGCCCAACTCACGCTTCTTGGAGAAAACGAAAAAGCAACAGAAAGCCAGGAAGATCAAGTCTGCCTTTCGAGTATTCATCAAGCCAAGGGACTTGAATGGCGCGTTGTTTTTATCGCATGGCTCACCGAAGGGATGTTTCCAACAGCGCGATCGCTAGGCGAAGAGGATTCGCTCGAAGAGGAACGACGCCTTTTTTATGTCGCGGTAACGCGCTGCAAGGAAGAACTCTACCTCACGTACCCAGAGCTCAGGCTCCATGCCAACTATGGAGAAGCCTTCCAACGACCCTCACGATTTTTAGCAGAATTAAAAACGCATCTTTATGAACGTTGGGATGTTTATAATCGACATTCTCTTTAAGAAAATTACCGTACGTTGCAATGACTAGAGGAAACATCAAAAAAAATGAGTTTGATCTATCCATGCAGTTTTCTCATGGATATCAAGAACGGGTTGATCAAGAGACATGGAATTTATTGAAAGAATCGTACGAATCATTTCAACATAAAAAAAAGAGAGAGCCATTAATCCCAAAGATCATTCACCAGATATGGTTGGGAGGAGAACCTCCGGAAAATTGTCAACAGCTTATTCGTAAATTAAAAAAACTACACCCTCACTGGGAGCACCGACTCTGGCGAGAAGATCAGATCGATTTTGAATTAGAAAACAGAGAACTTTTTGATCAAGCCACAAATCTCGCTCAAAAATCAGATATTTTGAGGTATGAAATCCTTAACAAATATGGTGGCATCTACTTAGATTTAGATTTTTTGATTTTAAAACCGTTTGAGGAACTCCTCGGTTGCGATTTTTTTGCCGGCATTATGTATGACCGAGAACCTAATTTAGGAAACTCTATCATAGGATCTTCTCCCAAGAATCCTTTGATTCAAGAGTTAGTACATTTTCATCATGGTATTTTAGGAAGTAATGCCATGGATATTATCGATTCCACAGGTCCCTATCATGTAACACGAATATTTTTAAAACATATACTCACCATGGATACGATTGTGGCGTTCCCCAATTCTTATTTTTATCCATTCCCTAATTTCCCTCGAGATAGAATTCTGGGAGAAAAAGCAAATTCTTATTTTCAAGCCAATACCATTTGCGCTCATTTATGGCATTGTTCTTGGATGAAAAAAAAATCTCCAGAAAGTTTCTTCAGGAGGTTGAAAAATAAAATAAAATCGTTGTATCTTATCTGAAGAATAAAAACCATGGGCTTTCTTCAAACATGTCTAGGACTTCATGATCCTCAAAGCAGTGACGAACTCGTTGGCATTTGGGAACGTGTCGGCGATGAGTTTTCAGGATGCCTTCTTAGGGTAGAACGAGAAGAACGTGAACTTGTCGGAAAAATTATTGTCTCTACACCCCAAATGCTCACCGCTGGCTGGAGTATTGGAGATCGAAAATGGCGTCGTATTGAAGGTGATCAGGAAGGCAGATGGCAACTCATGGACTTGCGCAAGCAATATGATACTCAAAACAAAAAAGTCCTCTCTATTGATTATGCGCATTATTGGATCTCTCTGAGTCATAGAGGAAGAAAACTGAGCCTTCATCAATCTCAAGTCCCCCTATTTGCAGCTCAGACGTGGAAGAAGATTGGGTAAAACTTTTGCCAGCGTGAATTTGTTTTTTCCAACAGCTCTTTACTCAGAGAGTTCTACGAACTCTGTTTTACTTTTGGAGCCGGGAGAAATACCAACGACCTTTTTTTATGCGCTGCCTAGAATTTCCGAACAACTTAAGCAAAAGACCCATCGCTA
This sequence comes from Chthoniobacterales bacterium, assembly GCA_049314455.1. Classification (GTDB taxonomy): domain Bacteria; phylum Verrucomicrobiota; class Verrucomicrobiia; order Chthoniobacterales; family UBA6821; genus CAIWMF01. The sequence goes on along the minus strand of JBMOFC010000009.1, from coordinate 43,139 downwards.
CAATAGCATCGCATCCCCTCCTGATTCATTAGCGCTAGCACAAGGAACGTGGGTCATCATTGTGAGACATGCTTCTCGTTCATGGCTTCAGGCATTACAACATCATGTCGGGAGTATCAATAAAGTCACCTATCTTCAAGACGACGATATTCCCGCAGTATTCAAGGCGCATGAGCTTCCTTTTTTTTATCGCCTACGAACATGGTGGCGTTATTACACAACACGCTCTCTTCTTGCAAAAGTTGTCAGTGAAATAGCTCTTTCCACTGAAGAATTGGCTGCACGTTACTCCGATGTTCCTTCGACACTTTGGGAACCACTCTACCCTTATAAAAAAAAACGACCTGTAAATCATATGGAAATATCCGAGTTAACCTATTTCTACCATGGAACTATTACCCATCGTCATGAAATAAAATGGTTGCTTCCTATTATTCAAAAAGTCCAAGAAGAATTTCCTCATGCATGTTTTGAACTCATGGGAGATATTTCCATGAAAAATATTTTTCAAAAAATACCCCGTGTTCGCATCCTTCCAGCAATGAAATGGCCAAACTATTACGCTTATTTAGTCTCCGTAAAATATGCCGTCGGTTTAGCTCCATTACTCGACACTCCCTTTAATAGAGCTCGTTCCCATACGAAGCTTTACCAAATCACCTGTGCTGGAGCTGCTGGTATTTTTTCGGATATACCCCCCTATTCAAAAAAGATCATCCATGGCTCCACAGGTATTCTTTCTCAGAACGATCCTGATCTCTGGATAGAAACCATCATCAATTTATTGCAGAATAAAAATCAGCGAGAAACGATTTGCAGCAATGCTTCTGCTGCGATCATCGCTGCTCAAAAATAATTTCTATAAAAATTTTGTTTTAGAGAGCGATAATACGGTGTACACTCCGGTAACTTTTATTCAACCGACATAATAAGTGACAACTTTAAGGACTCACGGTCAATCGGGCTCAAGTAATACTTATTTGTTTCTTCAAGGTCCTAATTGTTGTTTTTTTTCCGACATTGCAAGGGAATTACAGCGTTTAAGACACCACGTTGTAAAAGTTAACTTTTGTACTAGCGATTGTTTTTTTTGGAAACATCCGGGAGCCCTTCACTATCGAGAACCTCTTGAAAATTGGAGCCACTGTCTAGAAAACCTACTCATTGAGAAAAAAATAACGCAGATCGTTCTCTACGGAGACAGACGCCCCTACCACGAAATTGCTATTACTGTAGCAAAAAAATATACCATCCCTGTTGCAGTTACAGATTATGCGTATATACGCCCAGGATTTCTCATTTTTGAAAATAATGGGATTTCTGGACGCTCCCTATTTCCCAAGGACAGAAAAACCATTGAACAATTATCATCCTCCGCGTCTGAACTCATTCCACCGAAAAGATACCATGATCATTTTTTTAATAAGATTATCTCCCTAGCCTTCGGAAATCTTCTCAACATCCTATTTGCTTTTCGCTATCCATACTACTGTAAACCGATTGCTAATAATGCACTGATCCTAGGATTAGGTTTCATTTTTCAGTTTTTAAAAATTTTAATCTTAACCCCAAAAACAAATCACTATGTTGATCAATTGGTGAGTGAAGTAACTCAACATCCCTATTTTCTTTATCCATTACAGATCGATATGGATTTTCAAATTAGAACATCACTTCATTATTTTGATCAATTAATTGCCTTAAGAGAAATTATGAGCTCCTTTGCCAAGCATTCAGACCCTCAGGCACGCCTCGTGGTCAAGATACATCCCCTAGATCCAGGTTTAAGGCCTTGGAAAGAACTCGTCACGGCTATGGCCTATGAGCTTCAAATTTCAGAGCGGGTCTATTTCTTATATGGTGGTTCTTTGGAAACCTTACTGACGCATTGCACTGGAGTTACTACCATCAATAGCACCGTAGGCCTCCAAGCACTATGTCATGGAAAGCGTGTTAAAAATTTAGATCAAGCAATCTACGATATCCCAGGATTAATTTATTCGGATACCTTAGATAGTTTTTGGAAATCGGAACAGCCCGTTGACCTTGCTTTTTGTCAAAATATTGTCAAAGTCATTGCTTCTACACTTCAAATCCGAGGTGCTTATTTTAACAAAAAAGGCCTTGAACTAGCAGTTCATGATGCTGTCATTCGCTTAGATCAACACAAAATGAACCAGCCTCTTAATCCTGATACTTCATACCAATAATCATTCAGATATTTCACTCTTGAAACATGAAGATCGCTTTCTTTGATTTTATGAAACTGCACCTTTCACGCTCTCTTATTCTTCTTGGAGTACTAAGCCTCCTTTTTACAGGATGCACTTTTTTGCCAAGCAGTGGCCCATCACTCTCTCGAGTTCAACGTTCTGCCAATAGAAACAATAAAGAAGGTTCTTACACCCTGATTTCAATCGATAAAAAAGTATTAAAAGTTCTTAACAGTAGTAATGGTAAACTCGCTTGCAATGAGCACCATCTCGACCTTTGCTCCCGAAGCGTCATCATGCAAAAACTCTTTCGGCAGAATCCCCCAGAGCTTTTAGGCGCAAAGGTGAATAACGATACCGTTATGGGAGGAGATACTTTGGATGTCATCATTTTTGATTCTGGAGGAAATCTTTTTGCTACCCCAATTATGCCCAATGGATTGTCTCAAACAGGAGCTATTCCTCATGAAATTCCCTCACAGCTCGTCGATAGTTCGGGCGAAATCATGGTTCCTTATGCTGGACGAATCATGGTTAGAGGCAGAACACTAGCCCAAATTCAAGAAGAAATCGAGACGAAGCTTAAAAGTAAAATCGTCAATCCCCAAGTGGTTGTCACCATGGGTACAAGAAAAGGAGGAGACACCATTTCCATTCTTGGTGATGTCAAGACGCCCTCCCTCATTCCGTTGTCACTTGGAGGAACGCGCCTTCTAGATGCGATCGCCCAAGCTGGAGGCAGCCTCGGCAAAGAATATGAAACCATGGTGACCGTCAATCGCGGCACGACTGCCCACTCTGCGCTTCTCTCTGAAATTTTTGAAGACTCCGCTAAAAATATTCCCCTCCAATTTGGTGATAATGTGGTTGTCAGAGTAAGAATACAACGTTTCTTAAGCTTTGGTGTTAATGGAAAGCTCAGTGCTGTTCACTTTAATAACGATCACCTCACGCTCGATGAAGCACTAGCCATGGTTGGAGGACCGGATTACAATGCTGCTAACCCTTCAGCTATTCTTATTTACCGCCTTGAACCACGTGCTCTTGTCACTGAAATGGGACCATCACCAGTCATGGAGAATGAGGCTCTTGTTCCTGTAATTTATCGCCTTGATTTAACACGTGCAGATGGATTTTTCTTGGCACGTAATTTTAAGATGAGAGATCACGATGTCATTTATACCACTGATGCGGGCAGCATGGGGGTTCTCAAATTCCTTCATCTCCTAGGCGGTATGTTCACTCCTCTCACACAAGTCGGTGGAGCTGCAGCGGCTACGGCTGGCGCGGCTGCCATCGCCCTTTAGAAAAAAAACTTTTTATGGAAAAATTGACGATTTCAGCTGATCTGTCTACCTCAAGTGCTTCATCTACAGAAAAAACATCTGATGAAATAGTACATGATAGGTTGCTGAGTCATTCATCGAGTGTTAAGGAATTATTTCATCAATCTTATCAAAAAGTAGTTTCATGTGTTATTGAAAAAGTTTTCACTCCGCTCTCTTCCTTTTTCATCGCTGCTATTAATAAATTTTCAAAAAAACCCAGTACTAGCTCCCCTGATTTTTCTCTTATTCATGCAGAGCAAACGATCACACCGGCAGCTTTTTTTTCCGACACTTTCAAGTCCGTGAGAGAAGAAGATCTTCCTGCAAAAAAATTCCCTTGGTCCGCACTGATCATGATCGGAGTGCCAACACTCTTATCGGTCCTCTATTTTGGATTCATCGCTAGCGATCAATATGAAACAACCACCGACTACATCATCAAGTCACAAAGCCCCTCCTATGAAGGATTTAGCCAACTCTCCCTAATTGGACTCAACGGCGGTGATACTGCAGCAGCACATGACGATTCAATGCTCCAGGCTTATGTGGGTAGCCAGCAAATCCTTCATGACCTTTCTGCCGATCTCGATCTAAGAAAAATATTTGCCTCTCGCGAAATCGATTGGTTTTCTCGTCTTAAATCACACCCCGACTTTTTCAAACGCCTCTCAGGCCAAAAAATAAGACGCACCTCTTTTCACGATATTTCTGATGAAGAGCTTCTTCGCTATTGGCGAAAAATGGTAAGGATTGTTCCTGGCAATGCTCCAGGAACCTCAACTTTAGAAGTGAGAGCCTTTACACCAGAGGATGCTAAACTCATTGCGGATCATGTCTTGACCCTTGGCGAACAGCTTGTCAATAGGGTTTCAGCAAGGACGGTCAAAGATGCCTTGCGATTTGCATTCAAGGAAGTGGATGATGCACACGAACGAGCTATGCGTGCTTTTGATCAATTACAGGAACTGCAAGTAAAAGTGCAACAAGTTGATCCTATAGGATACGCCAAAGCACGCAGCGAAATCCAAGCCAAAATTGAAAGTGAACTCTCTGCCATTCAAGCCCAGACAGAGCTCTTACGCAAAAATTTACCTGAGGATGCCCCTGGTATTCAATTAGCAAAAAATCAGGTTATCTCACTTCAATCTCAGTTGGTTAAAGAAAAATTTAAATCGACTGCTGCAGATCAAGGCGCCTCTGCCACTGAAGTCTTAAACGAATTTGCAAAGCGTCAGCTTGAAAGCGAATTTGCCACAAAAGATTACCTCGCTGCGCTCTCTGCACTCGAAACAGCTCGCGTGAATGCGAATCGTCAGAGCCGTTATTTAGAGGCTTTTGACCTTCCAGAGCTCCCTGACAAGCCATCTTACCCGCGCCGCTGGTATGATATTTTAAGCGTCCTCGCGCTGAGTTCTCTTTGTTGGGCAGTTTGGAGTTTGTTTATTGCTGGAGTAAGAGAACATCAACACTAAGAGTATTGAATATCCTCTAACCCGAGTAGATGTCCTCTGAGCATCCCTATCTCCAAAAAGTCATTCCTGGAGGAGTTGTTCCTGATGGCCTTTCCATCAACGTATATGCAGGAATGTTGGCGCTCTGGCATTCTCGACCTGATGTACAAAGAAAATTTCCGCTGCACCGAGGGAAGGTCGGTGACTATTGGCGGTGGGTAGCATGGTGCGCCACAAAAGGAGTAGAAGAATCCAAACTACTCCAAGAAATTTCAGCATGGGAAGAAGAATTATCCATGCCTATAGCTCTTCCAGAACTTAGCTCTAGTGATGCTTGGAATCATGGATTCTCGCTCAAAATGTTTCTCCATGGTGTAGCTCACTACGGTTATTACTTTGCTCCTATTCTAAAAAATCAACGAGCCCGTCACTGTGTTGCACGCTGCTACTGGCGAGGAGAACGGCACTATGGAAAGAACGATATCGTTCCGCAATGGCAGCTTCACGTTTTAAAAAAAGAATTTAAAACAGTAGAGAACTTCCTCAAGACACTACAGGTCAATGCATGGGAAGGCCACCAACCTCAAGAAACGCTCCTTAAAAAATGGAAACTTGAGGATGTCGCACAAGCTTTCTCTGATAAGCACTATTCTTTCTCTCCAGCACCTCGCTCCATTATTCTTCCCGAGAAAATCAACACACTTCAAGAGCCTTTTCATTCAAGGCTTCCTAGGCAGTTGCTTTCTTTTTTTCACACTAGTGCCGCTTGGATTCGGGCGAAACCAAATGAAAAAGAACTCGCAAGCGTTACTGAAAAAATCGTTATCTCCTACCAAAAAAAATCTTTGGATACTCCTAAAAAGCCCACCTACCCCAAAGATCCTTTTGGAATCAACATCTTCGGCTATGCCCGTGGAGAATTAGGAATCGGTGAAGATTTGCGACAGATGGCCCTAGCCTTTAAATCTCAGGAGATTCCTTTTTGCATCATTAATATTCCCTTAGGGAAAAAGTTTTCTCAAAAAGATGACTCCATGGATCCATGGATTACAGATCAGCCACGCTATGGCATCAATCTTTTTTGTATGAATGGAGTGGAAATGGTCAAGTTTTTAATAAAAGAGGGCCTAGGCTGTTTGGAAAATCGAATCACCATTGGGCTATGGCCTTGGGAACTTCCCCTCTGGCCTCAGAGTTGTCACTATGCTTTTGCCTGCGTGGATACAATCTGGGCGATTAGCTCGTACACAGCCAGCGCCTATGTGCGAGCCCCTTGCCAAGTCATCACCATCACGCTACCTGTTTCTACTGAAAAAATAGGACCTCAAAAACGTGGTGATTTTAGATTGCCAGAAAACGCATTTCTCTATCTGTTTTGTTTTGATCTCCATTCTCGACTTACTCGTAAAAATCCGTGGGGAGTTATTCAAGCTTTTCAAAAAGCTTTTCCACACCAAGGAGCCGAAAACGTAGGCCTCGTCTTAAAAGTAAGCCATACTCATTCATGGCGCTGGCCATGGCCATTAATTCGCTTGAGGGCAAAATGTGATTCACGCATCCATCTTCTAGAAAAAAATATGCGCCGTGATGAGCTGCTTGCGCTCTACCAAGCCTGTGACTGCTACGTCTCGCTCCACCGTGCGGAAGGCTTTGGACGAACCATTGCTGAGGCACTCTTACTCGGACTTCAAGTGATTACAACTGGATTTTCTGGCAACCTCGACTTCTGTCAAGAACCCCGTGTCGCACTTGTAAAATACAAGCCCAAGCAGCTGAAACCTCGAGATTATTTTTGGGGAGAAGGAGGATCTTGGGCCGATCCCTCCATAGAAGATGCATCACGACTTCTCCAAGAAATTCGCTCTTCTCCTAGAATCACTTTTACTCCGATAATTGACTTGAGCCCTCAAAGCTTAGGACGTTACTATGTCGAACTACTTCGAGAAATATGGAATAGCACCTTATGAATATTGCTTGTGATCCAACTTTTTTTCCTCAAAAAAACACATGTCCTCTCTGGGGTTCTTTTAAAATCCAGTGCCGTATCATCTGGGCACTTATCTTGCGCGAAATTATTACCCGTTTCGGTCGTCATAATATCGGCTTTGCCTGGATGTTTGCCGAGCCGATGATGTTTACAGTCGGAATTACGATTCTTTGGAATCTTTTTGGTGGACATCGCCACGCCTCTATCTCAATTACAGCATTTGCACTGACGGGATATTCTTGTGTGCTGCTCTGGCGTAATATGCCAGGACTCGCAGAGACTGCCGTAAAAATGAACCTTCCTCTTCTCTATCATCGCAATGTGCGCGTACTAGATTTTTTCTTAGCACGCCTTTTATTGCAAGCAGCAGGAGCCACGATGTCCTTTATCATCTTAGGCATTTTTTTTACGTGGATAGGACTCATCCATCCTCCTGAAGATATCTTAAAGGTATTCCTAGGATGGATGATGAATATCTTTTTTGGCATCTCCCTTGCTATCTATATTGGAGCTTTAGCAACTCAACATCATATTGTGGAAAAAATCTGGCACCCTTTCTCCTACATTACTTTTAGTTTCTCAGGAGCTGGATTTTTAGTAGAATCGCTCCCTCCCTCTGCACAAAAATTTGTGAGCTGGGTACCTATGGTTCATGGATCAGAATGCGTCCGCGATGGCTTTTTTGGAAGTCAGTTCAAAGCTCATTACAGTATCTCCTATGTGGTAATTACCTCTTTAATATTACTCTTCTTAGGACTTCTAGAAGTAAAAAAAGCAACTCGTTTCCTAGAGCATTAAAAGCTGCAATGATTTCCTCCTCATGCTCGAACTAAAAAATATTGTCAAAAGCTATCCATTCTTAAAAAGAGAACGAGTGGTGCTTGATCATGTTTCTCTTCGCGTAGAAAAGGGAGAAAAACTGGGTATTTTAGGATGTAATGGAGCTGGCAAATCAACGCTTATCCGCATTATTAGTGGCGCTACTCCACCCGATTCAGGAATTATCAACCGACATATGAGTGTCTCTTGGCCATTGGCCTTTGGTGGAGCTTTTCAAGGGCAACTGAGCGGAATCGATAATATGTACTTTATTTGCCGTGCCTACAACAAGAGCGTCCGGGATAAGATTGCCTTCGTGGAGGAATTTTCAGAACTTGGGCCCTATTTACGTGAACCAGTTGCTAGCTATTCCAGTGGAATGCAGGCACGCCTAAGTTTTGCCATTTCGATGATTGTGGAATTCGATTGCTACCTAATCGATGAAGTCATGGCAGCAGGCGACCAACGTTTTCATCAAAAATGCCATGATGAACTTTTTGGCAAAAGAAGAGACCGTGCTATGGTTATCGTCTCGCATCATGAGCATTTCATACGACATTATTGCCATAAAGCTGCAGTCTTAGTCGAAGGAAGACTCCATCATTTTGATAGTATGGATGAAGGGTATGCTTTTTATTTGAACCAACTAAAAAGTCCTGAACACACCTTCAGGAAATAAATCATTTTCGATTCATGCATCCAACAAAAAAACCATCAAAAACGAAAGTTCTTTTAGAACTACGTCCAGCCACAGAAGGTTTTGCAGGCATCCCACAAGAGACACGTCTCCTTTTTTCCAATTTAAGTAAGATTCCTTCAGTCCATCTTGAAGGATTGCTCCAAGGCCCCACTCACAAAGTGGCCAAAGGAATGAAACAATCAGGTATTGGGAAGGTTTGGACACGCCTGTTAAAACCAGCAGCACGTTATGCCAAATATTCTAATGTGATCATTTCGATGAAGGAACGGCCTTACTTGACACTACTGGAGAAATGGATGGACTGGTTCGATAAACGCTCAGAAGCCATGGCGCTGCAACTTTCGCTCTTCACAAATATCGGAAAAATTAAGTTAACTTCCTTCGATCCATCCTCCTTTGAAGATTTTATATGGCGCTCCTTTTTTGCAAAGACACTACCTCCAGTAGAGTTTGATACCATCACGCACGCACCTCATCGTATTTGCTCCATTTCGTGGTTCACGTTGCATATGGCAGGGCTCGGTTCACTCAATTGGAGCTTTTCACCAAAGTATCCAAAAATAGCAACACAAGATATTGATATCTTTATTGCACAAACTCCTTATCCAGCACGTATCAGCAAAAATACTAAATTCGTGGTTCGTTATCATGATGCAATTCCCATTTTCATGCCGCATACTATCAATGACGTTTCTAGTCATCAGGCAACGCACATCCATGCTTTGGTTAGCAATGTCAAATCAAAAGCCTGGTTTGCTTGCGTTTCAGAATCATCACGACAAGACTTATTAAAACTTTTCCCAAAAATAACAGATCGCGTCGTCACGATCCACAATAGCGTCTCGCATCATTATTTTAAAGAGACGACCTCTTTTGAGCGAGTGCGTGGAATTATTCGTTCTAGAATTTATGGCTTTGACCCAGAAGCCAAGGGATTAGGAGTTTCTCCTGAGTTTTTAAATTTGCGTGAGCAAGAAAATTTCTTTAAACGACATCTTTTTGATAAAGAGTTTCAATACCTTCTTGTTGTCTCTACCATTGAACCGCGCAAAAATCATACGCGTGTATTAGCTGCTTGGGAAATTCTCAAAGAAGAAATTGATCCAAATATAAAATTAGTTATCGTTGGTACCTTAGGTTGGGGTTATACTTCTATTGTCAAAACTCTCAAAACATGGATTGATCGTGGTGAACTTTTCATGCTCAATTCTGTTCCCGCTCCTGATCTACGTGTTCTCTATAATCATGCAGCAGCAACCGTCTGTCCTAGCCTTTTTGAAGGCTTTGACTTTTCAGGAGTCGAAGCCATGATGTCAGGTGGAATAGCCATAGCCTCTGATATTCCCGTTCACCGCGAAATCTATGAACGAGCAGCCACATATTTTAATCCTTACTCAACGATGAGCCTTGTGCATGCTCTCAAAAAAATCCTCTACGCACCCAACGCATCGGAAGTCCAAGCGGAACTCAAAAAACGAGGAGATGAAGTCTCATCTCGCTATTCACAAGAAAAAATATTGCCTCAATGGGAAGCATTTTTAAAAAAAGTGATGGAGTCTTAAGAAAAAGAAACTGATTATGAATATGAATGAAGAAGAGTACAATTTTTTCCTAAGTATTACAGAATTAACTAGAGAAATTATATTTTGGGGATATCACTTAATGTTAGGTAGAGAACCAGAAAATGAAGAGATTATTCAAGATCATATTAGGGAAGATATATCTATTACTATTTTTAGAAAAAAAATTATTTTATCTAATGAATTTAGAGATAGATATAAAAAAATAATCAGGTGCCATCAAGAAAGTCAAAAAGATGTAATATTTCCAGAACTTGATGAAAGAATGGCAGTAGAAGGCATTATCTGGTCTTATAAACTTATTTTAGGAAAAAATCCAGAAAGTAAAAAAATAGTAGAACAAGATCTATTATCACATAAAAGTGGATTTTCTATTATTGATTTAGGAATAAAATATCTTTCTTCTCCTGAGTTTAAAAGTCAATATAATCAGCTAATATCCGCAAAATCTAATGACTTAAATATGAATTCTTCATTGCAAACATTTAATAAATCACTTGTTTTAAATCAAATAAAACATTGGATTTTCAGTGAAAAAAAATCTTATAAAGAAATGCTTTCACAATTTCAAAAATTGAACAATGGGAACAATGGCTGGTTTATTTTCAAAATAAAAAACAGTTGTGTTTCAATTTTTGATAAACCGTCAGCAAAAATTGATACGACTTTATTTAAAAGGGCACAAATATATAAAAATTTTTTCCAAAGTATTACTCCTATCCTACCAGAAAATTTAAACGTAATATTTGCCTTACAACTTCATGATCTTACTGAAAACAAATTAGATGTTCCTGCCTTTTCATTTCAAAAGCCTATCAACTCAAATTCATTGCTACTTCCTGATATTGATTTTTTAAACTGTGATTTTTATCATCAAGAAATAGATTTGGATTTAACACCTTATATTTCAAAAAGCGACAGCGCTATATTTATAGGATCAACCACAGGTGTCACTATTTCAAAAGAAAAAATTCAAAATAATCTTGTTCCACGTATTAAATCCGCTCTATTTTTTCAAGATAAAAAAGATGTTGTTTTTAACTTAACAAATATAGTTCAATGTGATTCTGAAGAAACAGTGCAACTGCTTAAAAAATTGGGTTTTGGTTCTGGTCGTTTGAATTGGCATGAACAAATAAATCATAAATTTCTTATTTCAATAGACGGCAATGGTGCAACATGCTCCCGATTAATACGTATTCTAATGAGTAATTCAGTTCTCTTAAAATATCAATCTGAGCATATGCTGTATTATTTTCCTAATTTTATTCCCTGGTTACACTACATTCCTATCGAAAAAGATGAACAAGTCCTAGATATTATTAAAAAGGAACAAGAACACCCTGGTTATTTTGCTAATATAGCAGAAAATGGATATAATTTTTGTAAAAAATATCTTACAAAAAAATCTGCATCTATCTATACAGCAAACCTATTAATTGAATATGCTAATTTATTTTTAGATTCTCCCTCAGAAGATTTATTAAAAAATTTTGATTTATCGTTATCGTATGGTGACGGAATTAAACCAGCAGCTCATGAGAGATATATTCGTCTAACAGGACATATTCAAGGTATAGGTGATATGGATGCTAATGAGAATAATCTTATTGGGATTGTTGATTCTGGCAAAAATATTGAAGGATTGAAAATTGAAACTGTATTTTTATTAGATAATTATGGTTTAGAATATCGTGTCGGTTATCCAAATGGAGAAAAATCACCATGGTCAAAATCTGGTCAATATACTGGCACTAAAAATCTTAATAAGCCAATAATTTCATTTGAATTACGGGCTAATGCAAACTTTAATATAATGTTTGATTGTAGCTATGAAGCAACATTTAGTAATAAATCAAGATCTGGTCCAGTAAAAATAGGAAACATTTGCCAATCTGAAAAATTAAATCCACTAGAAACACTTTCTATTAAAATCCTCTCTAAAAGTGCTAATTAATTTAAAATATATATGCACGATTTTTAAGAGGGATATGTTTATTTTAAGCATGTTACCCTATGAAATAGATAGAAAATGCTATTCATTTTTTGATTTGATCAAATAATAGAATGATATAAAAAATATGAAAAAAGCAGTAGCTCTCATTACTTATTCAAGATTTGAATATTTTGAATTGGTTTTATCCTCTATTTTAAATCAAAAAATCAACGGCAAGCCTTTTACTGATTTTTATGATTTTTATATTTTCCAAGATGGGTTATGGGATGAGGACTCAGAGACTAATCAAAAAGGACATCAGAAGATTGCAGACTATCTGGAGCATTTACCAAGTTCTATTTATGTTATTAAACAATTTAAAAATTTAGCTATAGCATTTCATTTTGATTTTATTGAACGATTCTTATTTTTAAAAAAAGAATATGATTTCGTGCTTTTTTGTGAAGAAGATTTAATACTAGCCCAAGGATACCTCCATGCTATCGAACTGCTTGTGAATAAATTTTCTGATGATCTAAGAATAGGAATGCTATCAGCTTATCCCTTCAATCCAGCCAATCTATCTATAAGTGATCAAAGACTCCACCAAACAGAGTTTTCTATTATGGATCATAGTTGGGGATTCGGTCTCTTTCGTAATTTCTGGATTAAGCGCCAACCATTTGTGGACTGTTATTTGGAGCTTATTAGAGACATGAAATATCAAAAAAGAATAGAACCAATTATTTTTAAATGGTTAAAACATGCTGGTTTTAAACAACATGCCTCAAGTCAAGATTATATAAAAGCTTGTGCTACATTTGCATTATCATCTTTACGGTTATCTACTTTTGTTAACTATGGGCTTCCAATTGGAAGAATCGGAATGCACTCTACCTCTCATCTATTTAAAAAAATGAATTTAGATAGTATAATTTTATTCGATCAGAATTTGACTACTTTAGATAATTTAAGTCAGCAGAAATTTAATGATTTATATTACCAAGGTGCTTCACATTGCTTGCAAGATCCTATATCTTTTGATTCAATACAGTGGCAATTAAAGCTTTCGCTAGGTGACTTTAGCCCTAATAAAATTTTTCAAAAAAAACATGTAAATACAACTAATAATAATACAATGATCACAAGAGAAGAAATAATTTGGTGTTATCGAGCTATTCTTGGAAGAGAACCAGAATCAGAAGAAGTAATTGCTGGGAAGATGAAATTAGAAAACTTCGATCAACTGAGAAAAATATTCCTAGATTCAAAAGAGTTTAAAAATAAATTTAATATCCAAGAAAGAAATACCTATATTCCACTAACATTGCCAAAAAATAATATTTTAATGGAGTGTAGTGAACAAGAGCTTCAAGCGTGTATTAAAAAAATCAAAGAGGCTTGGACTCATCTAGGCATTATTCGACCTCACTTTTCTGTACTTACCAACAAAAACTTTCTTCCTGAAAATTTAAATAATTATGAAGAAGATTTTTGGAAATCTGGTGAAAGCGAAGCCTCTCATTTAGAAACGATTTTAAAAAATTATTCCTTTGAGGATTTATCCTCTAAAAAGATTGTGGAATATGGATGTGGTGTGGGACGTGTGACGATGGGGCTTGCTAGTCGTTTTGCTCAGGTGGATGCTTATGATATTTCTGAAGGACATTTAGAAATCGCAAAACAAAAAGCAGTCGAAAAAGGATATTCTCAATGTCATTTCCATCTTTGTGCTGATAATTTGTTAGAGCCATTAGAAAAGTGTCATTGCTTTTACTCTAGGATTGTCTTCCAACATAATCCTCCCCCTCTTATATTTCATCTCATTAAAATGGCCTTAGCCTCTCTCCTTCCTGGAGGAATAGCCATTTTTCAAGTGCCTACCTATATCAAAGACTATTCTTTTAATACAAAAGAATGGATTGCAAAAGACCATCCACTTGATATGCAAATGCACGCTCTTCCACAACCCCTTATTTTTTCTCTTATTGCTGATGAGCAATGTCACTTATTAGAAGTACGTGAAGATGGATCAACTGGTGATTCTGGCCTTTATCTTTCTAACACTTTTATTATTAAAAAATAAACTAATATAAATATTAGAATGGTTGCAAGAGAAGAAATAATTTGGTGCTATCGAGCAATTCTCGGAAGAGCTTCAGAAACTGAAGAAGTAATAACTCAAAAGCTAACTTTAGAAAATTTCAACCAATTGAGAAAAGTATTTTTGAATTCAAGAGAGTTCAAGAATCGAAATGGATTTGATTTTACTAACTCAAAATGGATTGCCGTCGATATCTTAGATTGTTATACACAATGGAGTTATTGGTCTGATAACTATGTTTCGAAAGGATGTTTGAATAATTCATGGGAACTTAGTGAAACAGATTATGTTGTTTCAAAACTAGAAGATCGAAGTATTGTTTTTGATATTGGCGCTAATATAGATTGTTTTACGTTAGTAGCAGCTAAGCACATTGGAAATGAAGGTGCTATTTATTCTTTTGAGCCTCGACCAGAAACAGCAGAGATACTTAAACGCACTTTGACTCATAATAAGTTAAATGATCGCGTTCATCTTGGAAGCTATTAAAGTCAAAGCTGCACCACTGGATGAACTTCTATCAATATTTTTCCTGATATTATAAAAATTGATGTAGAGTGTGTAGAACCTTTACTCTTCAAAGGTGCTAGAAATTTATTTAAAGTTAAAAAACCACCTATCCTACCCGAGTTACATCCTTTGCAGTTAATGAAAGTATCCAATGCAACACCATATCAATACATTGACCAAATGAAATCCCATGGATATTCATGCTACCTTCTTGAAAACGGCCAATCCATTCAAAAAATCAATGATTATCCAGCTTTAGAAAAAGATATTTTGAGTGTTGTTTTTGAATGAGATAAGATATTTTTTTTAATAAATACATAAAAATGAATTTAAACTCACCTATTATCCCTTTACTTCCACACATGGAACGAGAAGGAATAGATCTCCTTAAAGAATCTCTTCAAAAAACAAAAGTTTATCTTGAATATGGATCTGGTGGTAGCACTCTCTTTGCAGCTGAGTGTGGCGTTTCCAAAATCCATTCGATTGACTCCGACCTTCATTTTCTACAAGCGGTTCAACAAAAAGCTCAGGAGCTCTATCCGAAAATTGATCTTAACATTTACTATGCAAATATTGGCCTAACAAAAGAATGGGGCTATCCAGTAGACCATTCACTAATGAAAAATTGGCCTAACTACTGTATAACAGCGTGGAAAGAAATATTAACTTCATCAGAGTTGCCCGATTTGATTCTCATTGATGGGCGATTTCGCGTTGCTAGTTTTTTAGCAAGTTTGATTTTTTCAAAATTGGGAACTATTATTTTATTTGATGATTATTATGATCGCTCTCACTATCACTTGGTAGAAAAACATCTTAAAGTAACTAAGAAAGCTGGAAGGATGGCAGAATTTATAGTCGACACTTCTTTTTCGAAACAACAGGTTATTTTAGACCTTATGCCATACTCCACTGATCCTAGTTAGCCTAAAAATACGACCATGTTCACTCAAGAAATCCTTGAAGAAAATGTACCTATCTTGAAATTAATTGCCGATACGCTTGTTCGTGATCCACATTACTCGATTGATCTTTTGGATATCACAGCACGCCGGCTTTTATTGCTCAAGTACCGCCAAGAGCGTAACAATCCTAAAAGCGTCGCTGATGCTCTTGAAAAGGCCAGGGGGGCTCTTTGGTGTTCTCATCATGACACAGAAGATCTGCTCGCTTTAGCTCAACTCTTGGCAAACGAAGAACGTCTTGAAGAAGCAATGGGTTATCTAGAAAAGCCATTGGAGCTTTTTCCTGATAATGGAAATTATCATCGCTTTAAAACGAGTCTGCTCGAACGTCAACATCGGTTTAAGGAGGCCTTACTATCGATAAAAAGAACAAGGCAATTGCTTCCTGAAGAGGAAGAATTGCGAACAGATCAAAAAAGGATTCAAGAACGATTACTCGAACAACTCTCTCACTATCGTAATGATGCTCCTGAATTACGACAACGTATTGAGGCCGCTCGTGAGATCATCTATTTTAAAAAAGAATTGGAAGCGGATAGTAATGATAACGCATTCCCCTCTCCTCAAATTGCAAGTTTTACAGACCTCCTTGAAGATCAAATAGTACTCGTTGGCTTGTTAGCAGAACGCGAAGGCCCAGAAGATCCTCATAAGCTTACAGAAGCCATTTCGGTGCTCGATCAAATTATCTCAAAAGAACCAGAACGCTCCGTTCATTACCAGACTCGAATAGCTCTATTACTACGTTTAAAGAAGTATCGCAGTGCTCTTCGAACAGTTGCTAAAGTTTGCCAGCTTAATTTCAATCTTCAAAAATTTCTTTCTACATTCTTATTGAGGTATTCAAATAAAAAGCACAAACACCGCATTTGAGAACTATTCTCTATAAAGCAACAGAGAGCGCTGTTACAGCTTGAATATTTTAAAAAATCCAGTTTGAATGCGTGCTCGAAATTCGTTTCTACTGTTATTCCTAATTTTTTGATTTATGGAGTCTATTGTTTTTCGTTGTATTAGATCCGCTGCTGTTGCAGGGGTTATGTATTTTTCATTAAGATTGCTAGGTCTACCTCCCGCACAATGTGTTCTGGCGGCTCTGATTCCACTTTTTTTGGGATGTCTGGATATCATGCTCTCATTTTCTTATATTCTGACAGGATTTATCTTTGTCATAGCTATCGTAATTCATGTTGCATTTCCCACCATTATAAAAGAGACAAAGGCATTCGATTATAGCACATCGGAACTTCAAATGCTGCTACAAAAATAGGCTCCACTCCTTGCTTTAAAAACGAATGCGTTCGGGCACTGCAGTCAAATTACTTTGAAAGCACGTGAAAAAATTCAGGATTTTTTAGAAAAAGCAAGGCCAGAAAAAGCGCTATCCAAAGATAACGTGACGTGATGAGAACGAAGCTATTCCTTGAAAATAACAAGTATGAATTCACCTCTCCGCTTTCGCTGAGATGAGGTCCCGGAGTGACGCCACAATGTGCGGCTACAGAATTTTTTAAAATGCTACTAATTAAAGCGCATCATCAAGGCTCTCATCCTCACTAACAAAGAACTTTCTGTGGCATCATGAAAGTCATGTTGTCGCATGGCTAGAGTAGAGAGAACGGGATAGACAAAATGATACCCAAAAATATTTTGCTCCTCAGCAAGATGTGCTAGCCGCTTCGCCTGTTCTGCCTCGGCAGCATGCTGCTCTGATGGAGTTGAATTCTCATTCCAAAACGATTTTTTCACTCGAACAAGGATAGGAAGATGATGTTTTATCCGCAGCGCAGCAATTTCCTCTCGATGAATGGTTCCACTCTCTGCACAAATCATTAAAAAATCGACTCCATCAGGAATCATGGAGGTTGGACCTTCATACCCTACGAGTTGACCATGTGCGTGAATATACTCAATTCCCTTGGCCAATACAGAAGGATAAATGACTTCATTGTTTTTAGGAACAACCAGCAGAAAAATATCTGGTGCGATTTTCAAACTGATCTCTTGAAGTTTTGAAAGGAGTGCAGATGCTGTTGGGTATCGCGTCAGATTTAGGGTCGCCTCAAATTTACAATGCGGATTAGTTGCCGCTATTTCTTTACGAAGAAAACAAAATGCTTCTACTTGGTCCATTCTAAGAATGGTTTCATCAGAAACAGGTAGCAAGCCTAGTACGCAGGAAGGCTGAAAAGAACTCACAGCGCGAGCAAGGCCCTTCATTTTTTTAGATGAATATTCTGATGATTCACCATCATGATGAAAAAGGGAAACAACACGATTAAAAGTTGCCTTCCAGTCAACAGGACGTGAATGCATCGGCACTGAAGAAGGAACACTCGCTGGAATTCCATCAGCTAAAGCAAAAGAGATATGAAGCAGTTGAAAAAAACAACAGGTCACAATAATAAAATAATATTTTTTACTCATAGTTTTGAAATTAATAGTTCTCGTTGGTATATTAGTTCTTTCGGTACATCAGGATAGAGCTTCATAAAAAATTTCTCTTGAAGAATAAGTTCCTGTTTCCATTCTTCAGAATCAATTTTTTGTAACATTGCGAAGCGCTCCGGCGTCATCCCACCAGAGATCCCTTCCATATTCATATCATTATAATCAGGCATCCATCCAATAGGTGTCTCTAGAGCATTGGCACCGCCTCGGCAACGTTCTACAATCCATTGCAAAACGCGCATATTTTCGCCAAAACCAGGCCAAAGGAAATTACCTTCAGTATCTTTTCGAAACCAATTTACATGAAAAATACATGGAGCTATCTTAATCAGACGTCTCATTTTCAACCAGTGGTCAAAATATTTTCCCATGTTGTAACCACAAAATGGCAACATTGCCATCGGATCACGCCGAACCTCTCCAATACCGCCTGCAGCAGCGGCTGTTGTTTCTGATCCCATCGTTGCTCCAAGGTAGACCCCATGAATCCAATCGAAGGCTTGAAAAACAAGTGACATCGTATTGGAGCGCCGACCTCCAAAAATAATCGCACTGAGTGGCACCCCTTGTGGCAAATAAGCTTCCGGTGCTAAAGCGGGATTATTTTCCATAGGAGCTGTAAAACGGCTATTGGGATGAGCCGCTGTCGCACCACGTTGAGGATTCCAAGGATTACCTTTCCAATCGATGAGATCCTGAGGAGGTGGATTATCTTTCCCCTCCCACCAGATATCTCCATCAGGTGTACGCGCGACATTTGTAAAAATGGTGTCGCGTTTCATACTACACATGGCATTGAAATTCGACTTTTCATTCGTTCCAGGCACCACCCCAAAATAACCGGCTTCAGGATTGATGGCATAGAGCCTTCCATCTGGACCAGGCTTCATCCAAGCGATATCATCACCGATTGTGGTCACCTTCCAACCTTGGAAAGTAGCTGGAGGAATCATCATCGCAAAATTTGTTTTCCCACACGCTGAGGGAAAGGCAGCAGCAACATAGTCTTTTCTTCCTTGAGGATCTTCAAGGCAAAGAAGCAGCATATGCTCAGCCAACCATCCCTCCCTACGTCCCAAGTCAGATCCAAGGCGCAACGCGAGGCATTTTTTCCCTAAAAGAGCATTGCCACCATAACCAGAACCGACAGAAATAATCGCATTATCTTGTGGAAAGTGACAAATCAAACGGCGTTCTGGATTGCAATCGAGCAGTGCATGAATTCCTCGATTGAAATCGACGTTTTCTCCAAGGTGCTTCCAAGCAACCTCCCCCATCCGTGTCATGATCCTCATGTTTAGAACTACATAAATAGAATCCGTTATTTCAATACCTACCTTGGCCATTGGGGAGCCGACTTGGCCCATGAGATAGGTGATGACGAAAAGCGTACGTCCCCGCATCGAACCATAAAGCATCTCACGAAGCTTGGCATACATTACTTTAGGATCAGCCCAGTTATTAGTCGGACCAGCTTCTTCTTTACTTTTTAAACAGATGAACGTCGACTGCTCTACACGAGCAACATCATTGGGATTAGAATGATGATAGTAACAACCAGGCCATTTTTTTTGATCCAGCGCCACAAGAACTCCCTCAGCAACGGCTCGCTCATAGAGATATTTTTTTTCTTCCTCACTTCCATCACACCAGAAAATGCGATCGGGCATCGTCAACGCCGCCACCTCTTGGACCCACTCACAGAGACTGTTGTGAGCAGGGATATTTTTCCCGAATGTATCACCTTGATTTTGGTGACCTGAATAGGCGCTATTACTCATTGCACTATAGAACAAGAGTAAGAACTATTTTGAAAGCGAAAGTATAGCCTATTTTTTTTAAAAAATTACTTCTTCACCTACGAATTCTTTTGCAGCTTTCATACAGCATTCCAACGCTTGTGTGCTGAAGTGCCATCCTTGAGCCTCAAGCGTTTTTCCCAATGATTCCTTAGAACGACTTTCTACCTTTTGATTCAGTTGTTCGAGTTCCTGATTAACTAATTCGTGATTAGCACTATTGTTTTGAATCATGGCTATCCCTTTATCATACCATGCTCTTTCCTCAGGAAGCATACCACTTGTACCTAAAAGAAAAGCTTCCAGGGCCAGCTGTTCTTGCTCTGTTTCCTCAATTCTGTGTGCTGCTCCAGAAATTTCCTTCTCTTTAAAGAAAAAATTTCCTTCTTCGAGCTGTTCTTGAAATTGCCAAAACCATTCGTTTCGAGTCCATCCAGGGTTTTGCCTTCCGTCTGACGCAGTTTCAGAGTATTGCGTGGACAAGCGTTCAATAATACCACCAATTCTTGCCTGATCGTTTGAACCACATGAAATGGCTAATGGTATATTTTGAGCAGCAGTATTAATTTCATGATAGACTTTGCCTCCTGTTGCCCAAGTGCCGGAAGAAGAAGCCGCACAGCCGATAACCAAATCAGGATAGCGCATCATAAAACGATGAGCAAACTGACCACCACCAGAATGACCAAAGATAAACAATTTATCGTGGAGATTATATTGCTTTTTCAGTTGATCAAATAATTGAGTCAACTGAACATCGGTTCCATTTTCTAAAAGTTGAAAACCCTCATCGAAGCTAGGTGCGAGACCAATACAGTCACCACGCTCGACGAAATATTTCAAACTTACTATGTTGTCATGACCAAAATCATGAGCTCCGTGCGCATAGCAAACTAACCAATAAGTACGATTAGGATCTCTCGTTGCTGGTAAATAAAGATAGTGAGGGTGTTTATCCTTGTTAACCCCAATAATCTGGGTTTGCACGTCCGCAGCAGGCTTTCTGTCTTGCTTCACCGGAAGCGCATGCAACAAAGTGAGTGATATTAAAAAAAGAAAAAAGAAAATGTGATATTTTTTTGCAATATCAATAGTGGGGAGAATCATCATCATGAAAACTTTTGGTCGGGCCGGCGGGATTTGAACCCACGACCTCTTGGACCCCATCCAAGCGCTCTACCAAGCTAAGCTACGGCCCGCATAAAAAGAACCGATAATGATTACTCTACTCTTCCTCCAACGCAAGAAGAATAACAATGAATTACTCCCACTTTTCTTTGCCAAAAAATAATTTTAGCTCTAGCATTTGACATACTTCGTTTCTCATTACCCCCTATGTCAACTGACCTTACCACGCTGGATACCTCCGCCCTCACTGAACGTCTCAGTAGTTTGCGGAGGTTTCTTTGACGCTTCCACGTTAACTCAAGAACTTACTGAAATTGAAGCCCGCATGGCGCTCCCTGATTTTTGGAACCATCGCGAGCATGCCCAAAAGGACGTCGAGCGCATTTCCGAATTGCGTTCCAAGCTTACTCCTCTCGCTGCCCTAGAACAGCGAGCTGCTGATCTCGAACTGCTCAAGTCGATGGCCGAAGAAGAGACCTCGCCCGAACAACACGCCCTTGCTGCACGTGACGTGGAAGAGGAATTTCAAAAACTCACCAATGATATAGAGAAATTTGAAATTTTACAGTTGCTCCATGGGGAATTTGACCGTGCTGATGGGTTTCTGACCATCCACGCGGGAGCTGGCGGAACGGAGTCGTGTGATTGGGCAGAAATGTTACTTCGCATGTATCAACGCTGGATTGAACGCCACGGCTACACCTCCAGTATCATCGATGTACAAGAAGGAGAGGAAGCTGGAATAAAATCAATCACCCTACTCGTACGTGGCGAGTATGCTTTTGGATATTTGCAAACAGAACGAGGTGTGCATCGCCTAGTGCGCATCTCTCCCTTTGATTCTAACAAGCGTCGCCACACTTCCTTTGCCAGTGTGGATATCGTCCCTGATATTGAAGATGCCCCGATTGAAATTGACGAAAAAGATATTCGGGTAGACACCTACCGCTCTGGTGGCAAAGGAGGTCAAAATGTCAATAAAGTCGAAACAGCTGTTCGCATGACACACGTTCCCACAGGCGTCGTTGTGGCCTGCCAAGCAGAACGGAGCCAATTAAAAAATCGCATCTTAGCACTCAAAATGCTCAAGGCTAAAATCTACCATATTGAAGCTGATAAAAAACGAGCTGAACTCGATCGCCAATATGGAGAGAAAGGAGAAATCGCCTGGGGAAGTCAAATTCGCTCTTACGTTTTCCAACCTTATCAAATGGTCAAGGACCATCGCACCGATGTTCAAACAAGCGACGTGGAGGGGGTCATGGATGGGGATATTGATCTCTTTATCGAGGCAAATTTACGGCATTAGGCTACAGACTGCAGACGTAGTAGAGTAGCCAGAGGCAACTGATTTGATGTACGAAGCCAATAATCGGTTGCCTCCATCCCTCATCGAACCGGACGCGCCCATTTACAGCATACGGCTCTCGGAGGACTTTTTGTCAGGTTGCTTCAGGAGTGTTTCCAGGCGGCATAGAGCGTTTTGTCTAGCCCGGATATTTCATGCTGATTCGTTGCGAGGCGCCGCACAGCCTTATGTAGACCAGGAAGGCGATGGATTGCGACGTTCACGCCTTTGCAGGAATGACGTGGCTGTAGTCTCATATTGACTCGGTCGCTCCCGCTAGGCTCGCCCTTTTGGGGCTTTCCTTCGGAAAGTCTATCCAGCGCCCTTCCGGGAAGCTGTATTGCCCGAGGAGTAAGTCGAGACTGACGTCGTATACACCCAGCTCTCGCAAGCCGCAGCAGAATCAGTATGAAATATTCGAGTTAGTACCGCTCCCCTGATTTCCTCTATTGCTTCATGTACTCCTTTTTCGATCCGCCTCGCGGCTTCATTCTAGATATTGTTTTCGGTTGTGAATCGTCTAATTCAACCGATGGGACTTTCACCAATATGGCTCCTGGCTTCACCGACGCACTTTGTCCAAAGCAACAAGATAAGAAAATAAAACTCGATCCGCATCATTGCTGTATCTGATTTTATGAACAGATACCTTCACTTCAACTGCTGCAAAGCAGCATTGGTTGCGGGGGTAGGATTCGAACCTACGACCTTCAGGTTATGAGCCTGACGAGCTACCGGGCTGCTCCACCCCGCGTCATTAGGGGTCAGAAGCTACACCGACATTCAGGAGGACGCAAGGGAATTCGATAAGGCATTTGAGTTTTCTGAAAATGTCATGCTAAAGCACTACGAAGGTTTTGCTGTTGTAGCATGTTAATTCCTTGGCTATACAAGCTCTCCTTCCTCTTCTTTTTTTTCAACAATTAGTTCTGCAATAGGAAGAGTAGATTGATTTAAACCAACTTCTGTTGACTCAGTTGGAGCACCACTCCGATCGTATGTTATACCACTAGAGTTTCTTTCTTCATCAATTATCTTATTTTTCTCTTTTGCATCAGGATCATCTTCTATTATTAACTGATTCCAAATATCACTAACAGATTTGTCATTATCATCATCAATCCCAGATAAAGGCTTTTGGCTAATATCGTATGTATCACCAGATGCTCCAATCCAATATATTTGATTATTATTTTTACTCAATTCAGTGAAATTCTGCTCAACATCAAGTGCGGATTTTTTTTTGATGCCTCGATCAGATTCGGCTTGTTTTTCATCTTTAAAACTAAAAGCAACCTTGATTTTTGAAAAGCCAACGTATGCCACCTGAAGAAAAAGAGCTGCTACTGTCGTCGTTGCAATAGTAATTTTCTCCCAAAGACTTAATTGCAGCTCCTTGGTACTGTCGTCACTTGCTATTGGATTTTTACTCATTGTTAAAAAATTTGTTCGGAAATAAAATCACTCCTAATAGCTTTTAGAAAGTTAAAAATAGTTCTCTTTTAAAATTTTAGTTTCTTGTTCCCTTGTTCCTATCGCAACCCTACGGCCCTGCGCACCCGTTCCAAGACACCATGAGCAATAACGTTAGCTTTTTGAGCTCCGTCGTGCAAAACAACATCGACATAACCTGGGTCGCGAAGCAATTCTTCACGACGCTTGCGCATTGGTAAAAAATATTCCCAGAGTGCCTCAAAAAGCTCTTTTTTAAAGGTTCCATAGCCGACACCTCCTTTTTTGAAGCGCTCTTCCATCGAGTTGTAATCAGTAGGAGAAGCTATATGCCGATAGAGTTCCAAAATCACCGAATGCTCGAGCGCCTTGGGTTCATCCACAGAAGTAGAGTCTGTTTTGATACTCATGACTTTTTTACGAAACAAATTTTCTTCTAAAAAGAGTCCAATCGTATTGCCATAGCTTTTGCTCATCTTTGCTCCATCGATCCCTGGAATAGTAGCGACTTCTTCACGAATACTTGGCTCTGGGAGTTTAAAAAGAGGGCCGTAGGTCTCATTCATCTTCACTGCCAAGTCACGAGCGACTTCGACATGTTGCTTTTGATCACGTCCCACGGGGACAAGGTCACTCTCATAGGCTAAAATATCAGCAGCCATCAATACGGGATAAGAAAAGAGTCCCACGGAAGCAGGCAGTCCTTTGGCAACTTTATCTTTGTACGAATGACAACGCTCGAGAAGTCCCATCGGAGCTACGGTTGTTAAGATCCAAGAGAGTTCGGCAACAGCAACAATATCACTTTGACGAAAGAAAGGCGTTTTTTTCGGATCCAAACCTGCCGCCAAAAAATCGATCGCCACATCACGCACATTGCCTCTCAAGGTGGCGGCATCATGCAGAGTGGTCAAGGCGTGATAGTCAGCAATAAAGTAGAGAGCCTCTCCTTGATGCTGCAGTTCGAGTGCAGGACGCATCATCCCGAAATAATTTCCGAGATGCAAAGAACCAGAGGGTTGAATACCTGAAAGAGTACGCATCGGGAAAGTATACTAACAATTTTTCTTTTTAACCAATCCTGAAATCACAACATCATCACCTATCATGCGATAGGAGACTTTTTTAAGTTCTACTCCTCCTGGAATCCCCAGGCCACCTACTGCTGGAACTGGCCCTCCTTGCAAGAGTGGAGCCACATAAAAACGAACTTCATCGATGAGCTGTTGATCAAATGCTTCGCCTAACGTGCGCCCTCCTCCCTCCATGAGAACTGAACTGATACCGTGTTCCGCAAGAGCATGAATTATTTTTTGGAGTGACTCTCCCGTCGTAATCTTTGTTTTATGGCGATGTTGATCGGTGAGGACATGCGATGTAGGTGAAACATTTCCAGAGAGGCTCCAAATAATGCGCCATGGTTGATTTTTTGAAACAGGACGCACTGTAAGTCTAGGATTATCATTCCGAACAGTATTACCACCCACGAGAATAGCCTCCACCTCTGCACGTAGGTGCATAGCATCATGGCGGCTTGCAGGCGAGGTGATCCAGCGTCGCTCTGGATGTGAAGAAATACAACCATCAAGCGACATACCACACTTTGCAATCACCCAAGGAAGTCCCGTTTTCATCCGATGATTCCAATAGCAATTAAGCTGCTCACATTCCTTGGCAAGCAGACCAGTAGTCACCTCGACGCCTGCTTGTTCGAGGATTTTTTGAGCAGCTCCTTGATGAACAGGATTGGGATCTGTAGCACCATAAACAACACGAGCGAAGCCTGCATGGATGATAGCCTGTGTGCAGGGAGGTGTCTTTCCAGTCGTTGAACAAGGCTCTAAGGTCACGTAGAGCGTCGCTCCACGC
This sequence comes from Chthoniobacterales bacterium, assembly GCA_049314455.1. Classification (GTDB taxonomy): domain Bacteria; phylum Verrucomicrobiota; class Verrucomicrobiia; order Chthoniobacterales; family UBA6821; genus CAIWMF01. The sequence goes on along the minus strand of JBMOFC010000009.1, from coordinate 17,496 downwards.
GCTGTTACACCAGATGGTAGAGCGTGAAGCGCTTCGATTTCTGCATGGGATTGGCCTGCAGCGATGTGATAGCCAGTCGAGAGAATTTTCCCCGCATGAACAATAATGGCCCCGACAATAGGATTGGGAGCTGTCTTGCCACGTCCTTTCTTGGCCTCTTGAATGGCACGTTTCATCCATAAGAGATCAGCCTCGATGAGGTTCTTAGAGAATGAGCATACAATCGCCATAACTAAAGAATCGGTATTTTTCCGCAACAGCACACCGATACGTTTCCAACATTTTTTCTCTTCCTACGAGCGCACTCACTAGCATGAGGAGTGTCGATCTTGGCAAATGAAAATTCGTGAGGAGTGCATCGACTTTTTGAAAGTGATAGGGAGGTCGAATAAAAAGAGAGGTGGATCCCTCTCCTGGATGAATTTCCCCTGAAGGCAACGATTCTAAAACACGAGCTGTCGTCGTCCCAATAGCCACAAGACGCCCTCGAGGTGAAGTGAGATGTTCATTAAGACGCAAGGCAACGGGCTCTTCAATTTTATAATGCTCACGATGCATCTGATGTTCATCAACGTTGTCGACTTTTACCGGCAAAAATGTTCCTGGCCCCACATGTAATGTGACAAAAAGATGTTGAAATTGATCTAATATCTCTTGGGTAAAATGCAGACCAGCTGTTGGAGCCGCCACAGAGCCAGCTTCCCGAGCAAAAATAGTCTGGTAGCGAACCTGATCTTCTGTGGTTGCATTGCGTTTTAAGTATGGAGGAATTGGCATCTCCCCCCATCGCTCTAAGTCAGGAGGATGGTCAAAAGCAAGCAACCGTGTTCCGTCAGGAAAAATTTCTTCTACGGTTACGTCACAATTGGCAAGAACTACCTTACTTCCCAGCCGCATTTTACGTCCTGGCTTTACCATCGCCACCCAATGACATGGATCTTTTTTTTCAATTAAGAGCACTTCCATTGTTCTTGAAGAATCATAAAGACGCGCTGGAATAACCTTACTATTGTTAAGCACCAAAAGGTCATCAGGACCGATATAGTCAGCAAGATCGCAGAACAAGCGATGTTCTATTTCTCCACGTTCACGATGCAACACTAACATACGCGATGCATGGCGATCTGCCAGAGGATATGATGCTATGAGCTCCGGTGGTAATTCATACTGATAGTCACTGAGAAAACCACTCACTCTTTTTGTAAAAAAGCTGGCAATTGCGCTACATCAAAATCAGCGAGAACCCTCTTATCTTCTGTCTGAAGAGTCGGTGTCTTAGTTTGGCCTGAGAGAGCAATCATCTCCTCATAGGCAGAGGAATCACTCAACACATCGATAGGCTCGTAAGAAATCCCACGGGCATCGAGCCACTCTATCGCGTCACGACACCAAGGGCAGCCTGGTTTAATATAAAGTTTGTTCATCTGGTGGATTCTTCCTGAAACAAAATCTCTTCTCAATCTTTTATTGCCTCTTTTTCTCAATTAGCTCAGACTCTGCAACTATTTTCATGGCGCGTTCGTCTAGTGGTTAGGACACAGCCCTCTCAAGGCTGGCGCACGGGTTCGACTCCCGTACGCGCTACGAGGCCATTGTGAAGCGATGGCAGTTGAAGTAAAAAGTTTAAGTTAAAACAGAGGAAATTTATCAGCATCAGTTCACAGGAGTAGAAAAAAATAAAAAGCGGCAAAAGAAACGCAAGGAAGTAAATTTTTGTCGCCTGTATTCTTTCCAAGCAACCGATAGACTCTTTCTTGCTGGTTCAACTTCAACTCGTCTCTATTTTTCTCAAAAAATGGAGATGCCGTGAGATGTCTCGGGCAGACCATTGTCCCTCAACCTGTGGTTGATAAAGCCATCCATAGCTCAAGACAGATCCCAAGAGGGGAAGAAGCAATCTCGAAAGTTTACCCCCCTCTCCCATTCCCATGGTTGCGATTGGCAACTCAGCTGAGGGCATTGATTGAAAAGCAAGCAAGCGTAGGAGCTCCTCTTCACTGCGGATCTCACAAGCAACCTTGAAAAGATCAGCTCCAGCTTCTTGAGCAGAGAATGCCATCCTCTCTAAACGAGCCAATGAAGGAACAGTCTGAAAATCATGAAAGGAACAGATGACAAATCGTTTTTGTTTTTTGGCGTGAGCTATAGTCGAGGTAAACTGATTTGCAGAACGCAACTCCACATCAATGCCTAAAGCCCATGGCAAGGACTCTTCCAAGAGTCGACGCCGCTCTCCTAGGGTAAGATTTTCAGCGCCCCCCTCAGCTGGATGACGTGCTGTTGCAATAACAGGGAGTGGCCATTCTGAAGGCAATAATTTGTAAGGCAAAGAATCAAGACGTGCCTCGAGAAGATCTATTTCTTGAAAAATCTCCTGAGGTCTTTTTGCAAGCCTCTTCAAACATGCTGCAGAATGGACAGTACCGATGATGAAAGGCAAGCCATCGCGTTGCGATAAGAGTTGGGAGTTCTCAATTCGCAGGTCATTCCCGCACAGACGGGAATTGCAGTTGTTATTAACTCGTTGTTCCATCAGAAAAAGCTTGGAAAATATTTATCCTCTTTTCCCCATCATGTGAATCATTAGACTTCTTTGGAAACTCGCTGATGATGAAGAACAAGGCGCTCCGGCGCGCAAACCCGCAGTGTACAAAGAGGTACTCGAGGACGCGATCCCTACCTCCGCGGAGATGACGTTCGGAGCAACGCTGTTGTTCGCATCAGCGAGTTTCCAAAGAAGTCTATTTTGAATTTTCCGCGAACTGCGAACATATTCGTTCAGGAGAATGAATAGAAAAATAGAAGATGGCAGACCATTGCCGTCTAAAACAGGAATTTTTTACAGGAAGAGCTTGAATTCTTCACTCCCATCTTCTATCTCCTATCTTCTTGCCCGTTCTGCTGAACGAGCAATCCGCAAGAGCTATTGGCATGCTTCACATTCCTCGCCCCTCATCCTCGCCTCCAAACTACAAGCCTTCACCTCTTCTCGAAGCGCACCTTCCTCAGCTTTTCCTTCACTTACCCAACGAGGACGTGATTGCAAGGTTGTTTTTTCAATAGTGTTTGCAGCAACAGATCGCAAGTAATAAGTCGTCTTGAGGCCACTCTCCCAAGCATGCATGTACATCTCACTGAGCTTACGACCGTTGGGTGCTGCAATGTAAAGATTCAGCGATTGACCCATATCAATCCACTTTTGGCGGCGACTTGCGCATTCGACATACCAATATGGCTCTACCTCAAAAGCAGTACGGTAGATCTCACGAAGCGAACGAGGAATCCTCTCAATCTCTTGAATGGAACCATCCATATACTTTAATTCTTCGATCATGGTACGATCCCAGAGTTCCAGTTTCTTCAAATCTTCTACGAGGTACTCGTTAATAACGGTGAAATCACCGCTAAGATTTCCTTTTGCAAAAAGATTTTTAAACGTTGGCTCAATGGATTGAGCAATTCCTGTAATATTAGAAATAGTTGCGGTGGGAGCAATGGCCATACAATTGCTATTACGCACTCCATGCTTACGGATAGCGTTTCTCACGACCTCCCAATCAAGTGTTGAAGAGCGATCCATCTTGATGGGCAAGCCACGTTCTTTTTCAAGAAAATCAATGGTATCGAGAGGTAAAAGTCCTCGATCCCACTTAGAACCTGAAAAAGTTTCATAGGCACCACGTTCCTCTGCCAGTTTTGAAGAGGCTAAGATAGCATAGTAAGAAATAGCTTCCATGCTGCGATCTGCAAACTCAACCGCTTCTTGACTGGCATAGCTCATTTTCATTTTGTAGAGAGCGTCTTGGAAACCCATAAGACCTAGCCCCACAGGTCGGTGGCGTAAGTTAGCGGCTCTAGCCTCTTTCGTAGGATAGTAATTAATATCAATCACATTATCGAGCATCCGCATTGCTGTAGTGATCGTTTTATCTAAAAGTGGAAGATCTAAACCATTTCTCTTTGTATGGAGAGGTAAATTGATCGAGCCTAAGTTACACACCGCTGTCTCTTCTTCAGAAGTATTCAACAAAATTTCCGTGCAAAGATTGGAACTATGGACGACACCTACGTGATCTTGAGGAGATCTCACATTAGAAGGATCTTTAAAAGTAATCCAAGGATGGCCTGTTTCAAAAACCATCGACAATATTTTACGCCAGAGGGTCAGCGCCTCCACTCGTTTAAACTGAGTAATCCTCCCTGTATCTACCATCGCTTCATAAGCCTCATAGCGGGCTTCAAAGGCAGCCCCGTATAAATCATGAAGATCGCTCACATCACTTGGACTAAAGAGTGTCCAGGAAGCATTTTGCTGAACTCTTTTCATAAAAAGATCAGGAATCCAGTTAGCGGTGTTCATATCATGAGTCCGACGGCGCTCATCACCGACATTTTTGCGCAACTCTAGAAAGTCTTCTATGTCCAGATGCCATGTTTCTAAATAGGCACACATAGCTCCTTTCCTTTTCCCACCTTGATTGACAGCCACCGCAGTATCATTTGCTACTTTTAAAAAGGGAATGACTCCCTGGCTTTCACCATTGGTCCCTTTAATCAAAGAACCACTAGCACGAACATTGGTCCAATCATTCCCAAGACCGCCTGCCCATTTCGAAAGCTTCGCATCATCAGCAACACATTTAAAAATATGATCCAAGTCATCCATCACCGTTGTGAGATAACAAGAACTCAGCTGAGGATGCAGCGTTCCCGCATTAAACAAGGTAGGTGTTGAAGAAGTAAAGAGGAAGGATGAGAGAAGATGATAAAATTCCAATGCACGCTCATTTTTCATCTCTCCTTCGTGAATGGCTAAGCCCATCGCAACACGCATCCAGAAATATTGAGGAGTCTCAATACGACGACCTCCTACATGGATCAAATAACGATCATAGATCGTTTGGATTCCCATATAATTAAATTGTAGATCACGTTCTGGCTGAAGCGCAGCAGCGAGAGTATGTAAGTCAAAGTCCAGCAGTACCGGAGAAAGACGCTTTTCACGAACGCCATGTTTTAAATAGGCCGTAAAATGCCCCTTATGAGCCTCTGCAAGATCATGATAATGTTTAAAACCAGGAATCACCTCGCGGTAAATCGACTCCAGAAGCAGACGTGCTGTTACATAACCATAAGCTGGATCGATCTCAATGCGCGTCTTAGCCGAAAAAATCATCGCTTTTTCGATCTCATCCAAACGAACTCCATCATAAAGATTTTTAAGAACCTCATCTGCCATCTCGCGCATCTGACAGCGGTCCTCAAAACCACGACATGCACGGATGATCGTACGACGGATGCGTTGTGGCTCGAGTGTTTTGGTTCGACCATCTGGCAAGCTGACCTGAATTTGCAATGAAGCCTCTCCTGAGGGAGCACTCAAAGCACGAGCTCTACGACGTTCTTCACGATAAATAATATAGCGTCGAGCCACATCATGATGACCGTGCTTCATGAGAGCCACCTCAACAGCATCTTGAATTAATTCAATCTCAAGCTCTTCGCCCCGGACGGCACGCGCTAGAAGACGCTCGACGATGGCATTATTGATAGCGGCAATCGCATCTTTATCCTCTAAAAAAAGTGGGGCATCTGGAGCCAGATCACGCTCTGCTTTAAAAGCTCCTTCAATAGCCAAGCGAATACGCTCTTCATTAAAAATTTCTGTGCGACCGTCACGTTTACGAACAGAAAATTTTTTATCAGCGAGAGGGTCGAGACCGTGAAGTGGAAGTATGTTATTCATGAAGAAAAATATGTTAAAGCGTTAAAAAAATAAGCGTTTTAAGAGGAGCTTTGTTGAGACCTCCCTTTGAATATTTCATATGTGTCCTGCTAGAAACGCCAACAAGATAAGATGGAAGATTTGGATAAAAACCACAAGATGTAGGAAAGCAAGGAAGCGTTTCCACTATTAGTGGAGGATAGCGCCTCAAGACTTTTGAACTCGGATTTCTGGGGAGGACTCTAATTTTGCATCCTCCCTCCTCCTCGGCAAGCAGAAGAAACATAAAAAGCGAAATTAAAAAAGTTGACTCCTCTTTACTCATGCCAGGCAGAAGACCACTACTGCATTGAGGGACGATATACCTTCTCTTGCAAGAGAGAAAGAGCCTCACCAACCAGAAAGAGTGATCCGGTCAGTAAAATAGGAGCACAAGGACGTGTGTCGTGAAGCAAGCTTTTTCCATTTTTTTTCATCAAGGCTTCCTTTTTATGGACGAATGCCTCCTGGAGCGACGGAAAAACGCGTGCTTTCGGAAAATGAAGAATGATCTCGGCAGGAAAAACACTCCGAGACGAGGCTACAGGAACTAAAAGAATTTCGGATGCAATAGGTGCTAATAGCTCAAGCATCACCTTCCATTCCTTATCAGCAAGAGCCCCAAAAACGAGCGTGCATTGCTCGTTGGGAAATAACTCCCTCCATATTGCAACGAGTTGTTTTATGGCAGCTGGATTGTGGGCACCGTCCAGAATGAGTTCCTGCGCTCCGTTATTGAAAAAAGAGAGTCGTTGAAAACGTCCTGGCCAAGAGACATTGTTGAGCCCCTCCTCTATATTTTGTTCCGAAAATTTCCATGAACCTTGTTCCATCAGCTTCAGAGCGAGTGCCGTATTCCAACGTTGATGAGAACCAGCAAGACCAATAGGAATATTTTCTTGAAGCGGCTCAGCGACCACTTTTAAAGGAGCTCCTAATCGATCGGACTCTTGTTGCAATACCTGCATCACTTCTTCTGGCTGAGAAACAGTCACTACCGGGACTCCAGGACGCATGATTCCTGCTTTTTCTCGAGCAATAGCAGCCAGCGTAGAACCAAGCCATTCTTGATGATCGAGACCGATAGGGGTAATCGCGCAAGCTATTTTCTCTGTTTCTACATTCGTCGCATCGAGCCGTCCTCCCATGCCTGTCTCTAAAACAATGACATCGCACTTAGAACGAGCAAAGTAATCAAAAGCAAGTGCCGTGGTGAGTTCAAAAAAAGTAGGGAGAATATTCCACCCTCGTATTGCCGATTGGAGCCTTCTAATACCTTCTTCGAGATCTTCAGAAGCGATCATCTCTTCGCAGAGCTGAATCCTCTCTCTAAAATCTATTAAGTGGGGTGAGGTATAAAGACCAACACGCACACCTGCAGCTTTCAAGAGTGAGGCTGAGAACGCGGCAACGGAACCCTTACCATTGGTTCCTGCAATATGAAAAACCGGTTGTTTTTTTTGAGGGTCGCCTAATGCTCCGAGAAGAGCCGTAATCGACTCAAGTCCGGGAGAAATACCGTTAAGCTGTTGTTGAAAGAGCCAGGGAAGAAGGCTGGAGGCTGGAGGCTGGAGGAAGAAGGAAGAAGGGCAGTTCATAAAAGAATGAATTCGTTTATACAAAACTTAGTCATTAAAATAAATGGATCCTTTCTCAAAGCCCTCAATTTTTAAAGATAGCGTTTTCTTAACTGGAAATCGGCATGAAGATCAGGCCGATTGATTTATTCTCACCCGCTCATTCGCCCTTACGGGTTGCCTGCGGCAATCTACCCGACAGTTTCCCAAGCAGCTGGGTTCACCCGTTATAGTCAAATTACTTTGAAATCATATGAAAGAACGCAGGAATTTTTAGAAAGAGTAAGGCCGAAGACCGAGCACTATCCAAAGATAACGCGACGAGATGATAACGAAGCTATTTCCTAAGAAGAACAAGTATATTTTTTGTAGTTTCAAAGTAATTTAACTATAGTGTTTTAAATTGAAAAGGGCGCACTAGAAGCGCTGAAATTTTTTCTTAGGACAAGGCCGAAGATTGAGGCGCTATCTGAAGATAACGTACGATCTGAGAACGTAGTCATAAGGAAAAAGATCCAGCTTATAGCGTGCCTTTATCGATTTAACACACTATATAATCATTACTCATCACCCATTACTTTTCTGGACGAGATGATTCAAAATCGTGATGAGCGTACTCCTCATCTTAGCTCGAGGAACGATTTCATCAATGAGCCCATGCTCCAAAAGAAATTCTGCGGTTTGGAATCCTACTGGCAAATCTTGGTGTGCAATTTCACGAATAACACGCGGTCCAGCAAACCCAATCATACTTTTAGGTTCTGCCAAAATGATATCACCTAGCGTTGCAAAACTTGCCGTCACACCACCCATGGTAGGATGTGTCAAAATCGAAATAAAAGGCAACCGTGCTTCACTATGACGAGCTAGAGCTCCGCTGCTTTTAGCCATTTGCATAAGGCTCAACGCTCCTTCATACATCCGTGCACCTCCCGAAGCAGAAACGATGATTACCGGCTGTTTTGCTTTGGTCGACTCTTCAATGATACGTGTGATTTTTTCCCCCACAACAGAACCCAACGAGGCTGCTAAAAATTGAAAATCCATCACAGCCACTCCGACGCAATGTCCTCCTAAGAGAGCATGTCCGGTGCGTACCGCATCGATTAAGCCTGTCTTTTTTTGATATGCCTCAAGGCGTTCTTTGTAGGTGGCTACTCCCTGAAATTGGAGTGGGTCCAAAGAACTCATTTCTGAATCAAGTTCTAAAAAAGAGCCTTCATCGACGAGACTCTTGATACGTTCCTGAGCAGAGAGCGTAAAATGATAACCACATTTAGGACAGACCTTGATATTTTCCTCCAAAGCCAAATGGTGAATCATTTCTCCACAGCCAGGACATTTCGTCCAAAGACCCTCTGGCATTTCCCTTCTGCGCTTAGCTCCAAACTTTAAAGAGGGTCGTTTAAAAATTGTCATACTTGGAAAATCGTCAGGAGGAAGAAACTATCAAAACAAGCTTCACCTGTCAGCAAGAAAGCCTCTGAGGGTAAAGAGCACCTTGCGCAAAACATGACTACCAACGGCATTTTTTTGAAAAAAGGTAACAGCTCAGGTATCTAAAAAAAACAAACTATCTCAATGTGTTATTATCGTCTAGTTCCAGGTTTAGAGGTTTAGGGGTTGAGAAGTTTAGGGGATATCCTAAAAGCTGCTACGCAGCTTGCTTGAATAAAGGCTTCTCAAGATCGCGTTGTGTATTGTGTTCATGATTTCAAGAATTTTCCCCTCAACGCCTAACCTCCTCAACCCCTAAACAAGGAACTCGGTAATGATTACTGACTAATACCATCTCCCCTCACTAATTGGACTATAGAGCTTGCTCTTTTTGCGCCTGGCTTCGTTGTCATCACTACTGTTACCTCGGTAGCAGAACGCTCTGACGCCTTGCCAGACACAAAAATTCCAGCGCTCTATAGTCCAGTTATCTCAGGGAGATGGTATAAGTTATCTTATTTTTCTAAGATTCCTGAGTAGTTACGAAAAAAGAATGAATCGCAAAGAATACAAAAAAGAATTTTTTAATAAAAATTTGACTCGCTTGACTCCAGTCAAGTCTAGCCCTAGCCGCGTTGTCATCACTACTGTTATAGTCTTTTAAAGAGAGAAGGGGGCGATAAGACGATAAAATTTTTCTTGATAACAAGGCCGAAGAGCGAGCGCTATCTTAAGATAACGTGAGTGATGAGAACGCTGTTATCAAGAAAAAGAGCAAGTTCAGATCGTGCCCTTATGAATTTAAAAGACTATACCTCTATTACTTCAACGTAGGGTTAGCAAGAGCTGCTGGAGAAGCAGGTTGAGATTTTACTAACATCCCTACTTTAACTCGTGTGATACCAGAAATAATCACACGATCATGTTCTGTGATTCCTTTTAAAATAGCTCGAGAAGTTCCTTTTTGAGGACCTAAGACCACATCATGACGTTCCACACTGTTTTTTTCATTAACGGTAAAAACAAACTCTCCCGCCTGATCACTTTGAATAATGGCATTGGGAACCGTTAATGCCGAAAAGGGAGGTCCTATTGCCACACGTACGGTCACAAAAAAACCAGGAATCAAAGCCAAATCTTCATTCGGAAAAATAGCACGGACCTGAACGGTTCCTGTTAATGTATCAAGACTATTATTCACAAAATCAAGCACTCCTTGATGAGGAAAGCCTTCTTCATTGGAAAGAGCCACAAACACAGGAAGGGTTCCAATGACTTCTTTGTTTCCTTTTCCTAATTTTCTGAGCTCCTCGCGCAACACAAGTGCATCACGCATATTGATGTTAAAATTGACATAGACGGGAACAATGGCTTCTAACGAAACAAGCACAGTAGGATTCATAGGGCTCGATCCAACCAGCCCCCCCACATCCACTTGATGCGCTCCTAGAAGACCATCGAAGGGAGCTCTCACTTCGGTATAGCTGAGATTGATTTTTGCTAATTCCAGGTCCGCTTTTGCTACCTGAACTTTAGAAAGATATTCTTCAACGTTAGCTTGAGAGGTTGCATTTTCTTGGAGCATAGCAAGCTGACGTTGATACTCAGAATTATCATAATCAAGAGTTGCCTGATAGCGTTTGACTGTTTCAATATAGCTGTCTTGTTGAATGATAAAAAGCAGATCTCCTTTTTTGACACGCTGGCCGTCGTTAAAATTAATCGACTCAAGAAAGCCTTCAACACGAGCTACAAGGTTGATTTGTTGAGTAGCAGCAATAGTCCCAGTATTATCATCATACTTCGTGACCATTTCCGCAGTAGGAGGTGCCACGATCACTTCTGGAATTTGATTACCAAAATTATTTTTTTTAGCGCACCCACTCGATAAAAGCGCAAGGAGAAGAAAGCAGAGCAAACAATGTTTCATAATCATTTATTAACATTAAGAAGATTCCAAAGCGGACGATTTTTGGGAACAGCATTCGCTGGACGATCTTCAGGAGCAACGAGAGGAAGATGATTTTTAGGAGTCAGCATGCGACCCCAATTCGTACGATCAGCCATCTCTTTTTTGACCTTCTCTGAAATGACATCATGACCATTACGAAGTTGCCATCCTCCTCCCAAAGCACGGTAGGTCGAAACAACACCAGCAACGGTACTCCCCTGCTGAGAAACATAGGAGCTCTCGACAGCAAGTTGTTGCTGTTCTGCCGTCAGTACGGTTGTGTAATCAGCCTGTCCTTGGACATAGCGTACCATTGCTAGCTTCGTCGACTGCCCTGCTGCTTTGACAGCTTGTGCTAAGAAACACATGCTCTCACGCCCATGATAGTAGGCAGAAAGACCATTCTCGACTTCTTTTTGAGCATTAAGCACCGTGGTTTGATATTTTAAAATGGCCTCCTGAAAAGAAGCATCAGCAACCCTGACTTGGTTTACCAGACGCCCATAATTAAAGATAGGCATTGTAAAGCTATTGGCAGCGCTTGCCAATGTGTTTTGCCAGTTGAAAATATTGACCAGCTGTTGCCCACCAACATTACTCGAGGTAGCACCGAAATAACCCGTGAGTGAAAAAGAAGGAAGCAAATTAGTGATTTGAACGCCAATGAGTGCACATTTAGAAGCAGCTGAAAAACCAGCTTGGCGAACATCAGGACGACGACGCAAAAGATCATTAGGAATACCCACAACAAGAGAAGAGGGAACATTAGGAATTTTTCCTGGTTGGAGCAAAGCATCAATGCCATTGGGCGGCATTCCTAATAAAACAGCCAGCGCGTTTTTCGTCTGTTGCATGCTGTTTTCGAGTTGAGGTATTTGAGATTCCGTCTGTGATAACTCTGACTGTGCTTGTGTCACATCCAGCTGACTGGTCTGACCACCCTGAAAACGAGCTGTGGCAATGCGAAGACTTTCTTGCTGCAACTTCACATTTTCATTGGTGATACGAATTTGCTCCTCGTAGGTACGAATCGTCACGTAGTCTTGAGCAACATCTCCAATTAAGGAAACCAACGCATCATCATAAGAAGCGACTGTGGCAAGATAGTTGTCTTTATCAGATTCGATTTGACGTCGATATTTACCCCAAAAATCGATCTCCCAGGAAGAAAAGAAAAAATAGTCATTGGAAACAACGTAAGGCCCAATCGAAGTCGAACTATTGTTACCAGTGAGTGCAGCGAGCAGTCCATTAGCTGTTCCGCTCTGACTAAAACTACTGCTATTAGGAAGGTAACTATAGCTGTAAGATCCTGTAACTCCCTGCTGCTGTGGCAAGAGATTTCCAATAGCACGATTTAAGAGTGCACGTTCTTTTAAAATATTGACCCCAATGGACTGAAGATTGCGATTATGCTCGTAGGCGATTTCTATCAGACGCACCAAGGTGGGATCATTAAAACTTTTCCACCAAAAAACTTCAGCTTCGCCATACGGTTTACTTGAAACAGCTTTGTGTTCCACCCAATTTTTTTCCACCTTAGAAGAAGGTTCAGAATAATTGGGACCGACCATGCAACCGGTGAGTAGCAACAAAAGCGATAAAACAAAGAAAAAACTAAGTAAAAATGGTTTTTGCATGAAAGTGAAAACTAGTAATAAGCAGCGCGACTATCAACTAGGAATATCACTATAACTCCCATCTTCCCCACGCAGTTCCAATAGTCGCATCATCACCTCTTCAATGAGATTATTAGGACAAGAAGCGCCAGCTGTAATACCGACCGTCAACGGTTCTTGAATGGATTTTACCATCCAAGCGCCATCTAAAATGACTTCCTCATGAGCATGAAGATCAAAGTGTCGCAATCGGTGTACTCCCTCTAAGCATTGTTGGTTGCGAATAAAATAGGTAGGGAGTTTTTTTTCTCCCATTTCTGCAAGATGCGTCGTATTCGAACTATTGTATCCTCCCACCACGAGCAAAAAATCGAGTGGCCGCTCCATCAAGTCTAGCAGGGCTTCTTGACGTTCTTGAGTGGCGCCACAGATGGTATCAAAAAAACGAAAGTTATTCGTACTACCATCACGTTGTTCAAGTGCATCTCGAAGACGTCGCTGGATCTCTTCAGTTTCTGCGCGCAGCATGGTTGTTTGATTGGCGACTCCGATGCGCCTTAAATGAAGCTCTGGATTAAATCCTTCCGAAAAAGCTCCTGCAAATTTTTTAAGAAAACTCTCTCTGTTTTCTTCTCCCAATAAATAGCGGACTAAAAATTGGACCTCTTCTAAATTGAGCACAATGAGATAATGCCCTTTTCCTCCACCCAAAGCTCGAGAAGCCGTTGCCTTTGTCTCTTCATGAGAAGCTTTGCCATGAATAATAGAAGTGACTTCCTCCGTCGCATTTTGCTTCACGCGTTTCCAAACGCTCATAACGTCACCACATGTTGTATCAACAATACGACACCCACGCGCTTTGATTTTTTCTAGCATGGAAATTTCTGTTCCAAAAGCAGGTAGAATGACGACATCTTCTGGTTGTAAAGATTCGATTGCAGAGGCCCCTCCCCCTGCTAAAAGATTTTGAATACCAAGAGCCGCAATATGAGCATTGACCTCAGGATTATGAATGATCTCTCCTACCAAAAACAGTCGCTCCTTAGGAAAAACTTTTCTCGCGGCGTAAGCAAGATCGATAGCCCGTTCTACGCCATAGCAAAATCCAAATTGTTTTGCCAAATAGAAATGTGTTTGACCTACTGAAAAAAAACCACCTTGCGCACGAACTTGTTCCACAAGAGAGCTACGATAATGCTGCTCCACCTTAGCCTGGACCTCGCGCATCACCTCAGGCGTGCGAAGATTAATACGTTGAGAAGAGGCAGGCATGGAGTGATGGGGCAAAAGATTACCCATCACTTTTGAGAAAAACTTTCTTTAACTGTTCAAAGTAATTTGGGGAAACCAAGATAGGAGCTGGCTGATCAGGACTATTGTAGTCGGTAGGACGTCTGAATTTAGCGCCAAGAGTGGCATCTTCCGGCTGAGTTGTCGTAATCTTAATGGGTGTTCCGACGTGAACAAGCTCATAGAATTTTCCTGCATCATTAGCATGAATACGAATACATCCGTGGCTTCTTGGAACAGGCCAAACCCAGCCTTGATGGAATCCATAACCTGGAGCGAATTCCACCCAGTAAGGCATTGGATATCCCACATAGTGACCTGAACCATGTCCCGCTTCGACAGGAGTAATTTGACCATGAAAGAGGGAAAAGCCGTAGCTTCCAGAGCGCTTGTTGCGTTCTTTGCGAGTCACCTCAAAATTTCCTTTGGGAGTCGGCTTGCTAGGAATGCCAACACAGCAAGCCGTCACAAGTAGCGGACGTTTTCCTTCCATCACATAAATCATCTGTTGTTGCAGTGAAACTTTCACAACAACTTTGGAAGGATCATGTGGCTTGTAGGCTGGCTGATCGTAGAGACGATTGATTTCTGCACATCCGCTTAGAAAAAGAAGACCAAGAAGCCCCAAAAAAAGAAATGAATACTTTAAAAAACGCATTTGGTGAGCCTACTAAAAACCAGAACAAATCACAAGATTTGTATGTAGTCAAATTACTTTGAAATTACATGAAAGAACGCAGGAATTTTTAGAAAGAGCAAGGCCGAAGACCGAGCGCTATCCAAAGATGACGTGACGGAATGAGAACGAAGCTATTTCCTAAAAAGAACAAGTATATTTTTTGTGATTTCAAAGTAATTTGACTATAAATACCATCGTCTTTACAAGTGTTGGCAGGGGATGATGGAAGATAGGATTTAGGTCTTCGGCAAATAATAAATTATTTTCACCTGCGTAAGTGGGTCTTAAATTTCATCTTCTATTTCCTAACTTCTATCTTCTTGCTACTACAAACGGAATATTGATACGCGTTTATGCTTTCTCCTCGAGCCTCCTTGAAATAAGGTACATAAGCCTATGCGTCGCGCTAAAAAATTTACCCCGTATTACGAAAACAGCAGTGGCATTGCCGAAGTCGAAGCCATTTACAAAGAGCTTGCGACACGTCCCATCGAACGCCATTGCACGCTCAATACAGGATGTTGTCATTTCCTTCAAACAGGAAAAACTCCTTTCCTTACTAAAGGAGAGGCCCTTGTAGCCGCGAAAGCTGTACGCAATACAGGAAGAAAAGAGCTTCCAAAAAGAACCGATGGAGCTTGTAGACTTCTTCACCCGAGAACATCTCGTTGTCTTATTTATGAAGGACGTCCTTTTGGATGTCGTACGCATTTTTGCCAAGCCGCTGGCGGTCCTTATGCTCGAAAAGAAGTTGTTGACCTGATCCACCGCCTGGAAGAAATCGATCGGAAGCTTGAAGGCACTGGCGCTCAAGAGCTACATGAAGCGATCGAAGAAGTCTTGAAGGAGCAACGATACTAGCCCGGATATTTCATACTAATTCTGCTGCGGCTTTCAAGAGCCTAATGTATACTACGTCAGCCTCAAATTGCTCCTCGGGCAAATACAGCTGCCCGGGAGGGCGCTGGATAGACTTTTCGAAGGAAAGCGCCAAAGGAGCGAGCCGAGCTTCGCCAAGCGAGTCAATATATACTCACACAGCCACGTCATTCCAGCGAAGGCGGGAACGTCATAATCCGTCGGCTTCCTTTTCTAAATCAGGCTGCTCGGCGCCTCGCAACGAATCAGTATGAAATATCCGGGCTAGAGCATGTTAAAAAAATTCTTTTTGTTCTCTTTGTGTCATCTATGTGTTCTTTGTGGTTAATTTTCTTTTGAAAGAATGATATTAGTTACAAAAATTTATGTTACCTCACCCCAACACAACCCTCATCATTATCGGCCATGGCTCCACGACGAACCCTGATTCTTCGGAGCCGACACATCTGCATGCCGATCATATCCGAGCTCAGAAAATTTTTAAAGAAGTCCGCGTTGCTTTTTGGAAAGAAGAACCCTCCATGCGTGAAGTGCTTTATGGCATCACAACTCCTGAGACTTTTATCGTTCCTAACTTTATTAGCGAAGGTTACTTCACTCAGACAGTCATCCCGCGCGAATTGGAGCTTACGGGAAAAATGACACTGCGTGGTGATCAGCGTTTTTACTATTGTGAGCCTGTAGGAACTCATTCTTCCATGACAGGAGTCATTTTAAAACGAGCTTATGAAACAGCTCCCAATGTGCCCCTGCAAGAGACGACTCTTTTCATTGTGGGCCATGGAACTAATCTTGATGCAAACTCCGCCAAAGCCGCTCAAGATCAAGTCGCTCGCATTCAGAAAATGAATCTCTACGGTGAAGTCCTATCTGCCTACATGGAAGAACCACCGCTCATCAATGATTGGTGGAAACTAGCAAGACAACCCAATGTTATTGTCGTTCCTTTTTTCATCAGTGATGGCCTTCATAGCTATCAAGACATTCCAGTACTGCTTGGCATTGAAAAAGAGACTGGCCCAGCCGCAAGTCAAGCAGAGGTTTTTCGTCGCAATCCCTACCACATCCATGATAAGGTGCTCCACTACACCAGCGCTATAGGCACAGAACCCATGATGGCAGAAGTCATCTTGGATCAAGTTGCAGCTTTTGAAACTACTCAACAATAAAAACCAAATGCCTCAATCGCCTCATCTTTTCGCACCACTGACGATCCGCAATATCACCATGCGCAACCGTATTGCGGTTTCTCCTATGTGCCAATATTCCTGCAAAGATGGTATGGCAACTCATTGGCATCTAGTTCATTTGGGAAGTCGTGCTGTAGGTGGAGCAGGATTAGTAATGGCAGAGGCAACAGCCATAGAACCAGAAGGACGCATCTCCCCTGGCGACTTAGGATTGTGGAAAGAAGAGCAGATTCCAGCACTAGCGGAAATCACATGTTTTATTAAAAGTCAGCACGCTGTGCCAGGCATTCAACTTGCCCATGCTGGCCGCAAAGCAAGTTGTGATCTTCCATGGAAAGGAGGTGCCTTTTTAACAGCTACTCAAGGAGGGTGGCAACCTGTAGCGCCAAGCCCACTCCCATTTCGTCCGAACGATCCCGCCCCTTCTGCTTTAAAAACTGAGGAGATCATAAAACTCACCATCTCTTTTCAAAATGCCGCTCGCAGAGCTTTAGAAGCAGGTTTTGAAGTCTTAGAAATTCATGCAGCTCATGGCTATTTGATTCATGAGTTTCTCTCTCCCTTATCCAATCAACGTACTGATCAGTACGGAGGCACTTTCGAAAATCGCATTCGTTTTCTCCTTGAAGTGGTCCACTCAGTCCGTGTCGTCTGGCCACAGCACCTCCCTCTCTTCGTCCGAATCTCGTCCACAGACTGGGTTGACGGTGGATGGGATATAGAGGCATCCCTACGTCTTGCTGGTGTTTTGAAAGAACAAGGAGTCGATTTGATTGATTGTTCTTCAGGCGGATCGGTACCTCATGCTGTGATTCCAATAGCCCCTGGTTATCAAGTGACTTTTGCCGAGCAGATCAAAAAAAAGACCTCTATCCTTACAGGAGCTGTTGGTTTAATCACCGAACCTGCTCAAGCAAATCAGATCATTCAATCTGGACAAGCTGACATTGTCTTACTTGCTCGTGAATTTCTACGAACTCCCTACTGGCCATTAAAGGCAGCAGCAGCTCTTAGCCAGGAGGTTCATGCCCCTTCACCTTACCTAAGCGTATTTCATTAGAGCATTTTAAAAAATTCTGTAGCCGCGCCTTGTGGTGTCACTCCGAACGT